>JBIQHJ010000083.1:0-8574 GCA_044508625.1 Alcaligenaceae bacterium | reverse complement strand
GATCGCGGCCTCGGGCACGCTGTCGCAGATCATCCCGCCCTCGCTGGTGCTGATCATCCTGGCCGACCAGCTCGGCCGCTCGATCGGCGACATGTACCGGGGGGCCATGCTGCCGGGGCTGCTGCTGGCGGGCGCCTACGTCGTGTACATCGTGCTGCTGTCCCTGGTGCGTCCCAACGATGCCCCGGCGCTGCCGCCCGAGGCGCGCGTCTACGTCGAGCCCGATGGGCGCCGGGGCCTGCGCTCGCTGGCCGTGCTGACGCTGATCGCCGCCCTGGCCGCGTACTTCGGCTCGAACTATTACTTCCGCTCGCACACCGACATCCCGGTCGACGAGCGCGTCGTGATCGTGCTGCTGTTCTGGGGCACGGCGGCGCTGTTCATGGCGCTGGCCAACAAGGCCCTGCGCCTGGGCCTGCTGTCCAGGATCGCCGAGCGCGTGACTTTCGTGATGATTCCGCCGCTGGCGCTGATCTTCCTGGTGCTGGGCACGATCTTCATCGGAGTGGCCACCCCGACCGAGGGCGGCGCCATGGGCGCCGTGGGCGCCCTCATCATGGCGGTGTCGCGCGGCCGCTTTTCCATGCGACAGCTCCGGCAGGCCATGGAGACCACGGCGCGCCTGTCGTGCTTCGTGGTGTTCATCCTGGTCGGATCGACGATCTTCAGCCTGAGCTTTCGCGGCATCAACGGCGACATCTGGGTCGAGCAGCTCCTGCTGCACGTGCCCGGCGGCGAGCTGGGCTTCCTGGTCGTGGTCAGCGCCATGACCTTCTTCCTGGCGTTCTTCCTGGATTTCTTCGAGCTGGCCTTCATCATCGTGCCGCTGCTCGGGCCGGTGGCCGACAAGATGGGCATCGACCTGATCTGGTTCGGGGTCCTCCTGGCGGTCAACATGCAGACCTCCTTCATCCATCCGCCGTTCGGCTTCGCGCTGTTCTACCTGCGCTCGGTGGCGCCCAAGGAGGACTATCACGACCGCGTGACGGGCAAGCTCATCGCCAAGGTCACCACGGGCGAGATCTACTGGGGTTCCATCCCCTTCATCGTGATCCAGATCCTGATGGTCGGGGCGGTCCTCGCATTCCCCGGCATGGTCACGCACTACAAGAGCGACGCGAGCACGATCGATCCCGCCTCCGTCACTTTCGGGCAGGACAGCGCCTACGGGCTGGATTCCTACGGAAACGATGCCGGAGCCGCCTTCCAATGAGCACGAACGACGAAAACCGGCCGGAGGTCCCGCGCCGCACCCGCGTCAAGGTCTGCGGGCTGACGCGCCGCGATGACGTCCGGGCCGCGGTCGACGCGGGGGCGGACGCCGTCGGCCTGGTGTTCTATCCGCCCAGCCGCCGCTTCCTCGACGTGGGTACGGCGGCCGCCTTGCGGGACCTGGTGCCGGCCTTCGTGGACGCGGTCGCGCTGTTCGTGAACCCGTCCGTCGCCGAGGTGCGCGAGGTGATCGAGACCGTGGGTCCCGACCTGCTGCAGTTCCATGGCGAGGAATCCCCCGAGTTCTGCGCCCAGTTCGGGGTCCGCTACCTGAAGGGATTCCGCGTCGGGGCTCCGGGCCAGGACACCGCGGAAACGCTCGCCGCGCATTGCGCGACCCATGGCCATGCGGCGGCCTGGCTCTTTGACAGCTTCAGCCAGGGCTACGGCGGCAGCGGCACCTCGCTCGATCCCGCCCTGCTGCGCGAAGTGGCCCATGCGCCGCATGCGCGCCCGCTGGTGCTGGCCGGCGGCCTGTCCGCGGGAAACGTGGGCGCCCGCATCGCCGAGCTGCGCCCCTACGCGGTGGACGTCAGCAGCGGGGTGGAGGAATCCCCCGGCCTCAAGGATCCGACCCGCATCCGCGCCTTCATGCGGGCCGTGCGCGCGGCCGACGCCTGATCGCCCCCCAGGATGCTTTGGCTGCGCTTGGCACCGTTGGCCAGCAAAAAGGCCGCATCTCATCGAGAATGCGGCCTTTCCTGGCGGGGTCGCGGCACCCCTTGTGCAATCCTGGTAGGCAGTACTGGATTCGAACCAGCGACCTCTACGATGTCAACGTAGCGCTCTAACCAACTGAGCTAACCGCCTGCAAAGACGGGCATTATAAGCATGCCGGGGCGGGCTTGTCAAAAGCATCATTTTCGCAACGAATCCGCCCCGTGGCGGCCTCCCGGGCGCGATTGTCACAAATTATGGGGCCGTCGAAATTGATTGTTTTTACTTCGATTGTTACACTGGTTCCATACATTTTCCTGCTTGGCAGTTTCAGGTTCTCCAGACGCGGCCCAGGCCGCGTTTCGCATTTTGAGGGCGGCCCGCATGGGGTGGAACGCCGCCGGCAGGGGCTTATTTTTCAGGACGGATCCATGGTTTGCATCAGCCTTCCCGACGGTTCGCGGCGCGAGTTCGACCGCCCGGTCTCCGTGCACGACGTCGCGCACGCCATCGGGGCGGGACTCGGGCGCGCGGCGCTCGCCGGCAAGGTGGCCTTCGACGGCGAGGACGCCCGCCTGGTCGACACCAGCTTCCTCATCGATCGGGATGCGCGCCTGGCCATCGTCACCGACAAGGACCCCGAGGGCCTGGACCTCATCCGGCATTCCACGGCGCACCTGCTGGCGTACGCGGTCAAGTCGCTCTTTCCCGACGCCCAGGTGACGATCGGCCCGGTGATCGAGAACGGCTTCTACTACGATTTTTCCTACAAGCGGCCCTTCACGCCCGAGGACCTCGAGGCGATCGAAAAGAAAATGGCCGAGCTTGCGCGGCTGGACGAGCCCGTCACGCGCGAGGAATGGGACCGCGACGAGGCGGTGGCCTTCTTTCGCGGCATCGGCGAGGCCTACAAGGCCGAGATCATCGCCTCGATCCCCACCAACGAAAAGATCAGCCTGTATCGCGAGGGCGATTTCATCGACCTCTGCCGCGGCCCGCACGTGCCGTCCACCGGCCGGCTCAAGGTCTTCAAGCTCATGAAGGTCGCCGGGGCCTACTGGCGCGGCGACAGCAACAACGAAATGCTCCAGCGCATCTACGGCACGGCCTGGGCGCGCAAGGAGGACCAGTCGGCCTACCTGCACATGCTCGAGGAGGCCGAGCGCCGCGACCATCGCCGCATCGGCCGCGAGCTGGACCTGTTCCACTTCCAGGACGAGGCGCCGGGGCTGATCTTCTGGCATCCCAAGGGCTGGACCATCTGGCAGCAGGTCGAGCAGTACATGCGCCAGGTCTATGTCGACAATGGATACCAGGAGGTCAAGGCGCCGCAGATCCTGGACCTGTCCCTGTGGAAAAAGACCGGCCACTGGGACAACTACCAGGAAAACATGTTCACCACCGAGTCCGAGAACCGCGTCTACGGCCTCAAGCCCATGAACTGCCCGGGCCACGTCCAGATCTTCAACGCCGGCCTGCATTCCTACCGCGAGCTGCCGCTGCGCTACGGCGAGTTCGGCCAGTGCCACCGCAACGAACCCTCGGGCTCGCTGCACGGCATGATGCGCGTGCGCGGCTTCACCCAGGACGACGGCCACATCTTCTGCACCGAGGACCAGTTGCAGGCCGAGTGCGCGGCGTTCACGCGCCTGCTGCAAAAGGTCTATGCCGATTTCGGCTTCACCGAGATCCTCTACAAGGTGGCCACGCGCCCCGAAAAGCGCATCGGCTCGGACGAGGTCTGGGACAAGGCCGAGCAGGCCCTCAAGGACAGCCTGGATCTCTCGCATTGCGAGTACGAGGTCTCGGAGGGCGAGGGCGCCTTCTACGGGCCCAAGATCGAATACACGCTCAAGGACGCGATCGGGCGACATTGGCAATGCGGCACCATCCAGGTCGATTTTTCCATGCCGCAGCGGCTGGGCGCCGAGTACGTCGACGCCGAGGACCAGCGCCGCTCGCCGGTCATGCTGCACCGCGCCATCCTGGGCTCCCTCGAGCGTTTCATCGGCATGCTGATCGAAAACCACGCGGGGGCCCTGCCGGCCTGGCTCGCCCCGCATCACGCCGTGGTGTGCTGTATTTCGGACGGCTCCGCGCAATATGCGGACGAGGTCGCGCGAGGCCTGAAAAAACAAGGATTTAGAGTATTTTCCGATTTGCGCGGTGAAAAAATCACCCGTAAAATCCGGGAGCACAGCTTGCAAAAGATCCCCTACATCCTCGTCGTCGGCGACAAGGAACGCGAATCAGGCACGATATCGGTGCGCGGGCGCGGAAACCAGGACCTGGGCTCGATGCCCGTCTCCGGTTTTTCCGAGCGGCTGCGCGCCGACATCGAGTCCCGCGGCGTGGATCGCCCGCAGGCCTGAGCATTCAACTTCACAGGAGCTTTAGACATCGCAACCGAAAAGAAACACCGCACCAACGGTGAAATCCGTATCCACGAAGTACGCCTCATAGGCGTGGATGGCGAGCAATTGGGCATCGTCCGGACCTCAGAGGCCCTGGCGATGGCCGAGCAACACGAGGTCGATCTGGTCGAGATCGCGCCGACCGCCGATCCTCCGGTATGCCGCCTCATGGATTACGGCAAGTTCAGGTATCAGGAACAAAAGCGCCAGCAAGAGGCTCGCGCGCGCCAGAAGGTCATCCAGGTCAAGGAAGTCAAGTTCCGGCCCGGCACCGACGAGGGCGACTACCAGGTCAAGCTGCGCAACCTGCGCCGCTTCATCGAGGACGGCGACAAGGCCAAGGTCACCCTGCGTTTCCGCGGCCGCGAGATGGCGCACCAGGAATTGGGCATGCGGGTCCTCGAGCGCGTCCGCGACGACCTGAGCGAGCTCTGCCAGGTCGAGGCGATGCCCAAGCTCGAGGGCCGGCAGATGGTGATGGTGCTCGCCCCGCGCAAGAAATCCCCCGGCAAGCAGGGCGAGGTGGCCTGAGCCGACACCGCGGCCGATCCGTGACGGTTCGGCCGCCAACCGAGGCCTTTGATGCATATCCTGTTCGTCATCGATCCGCTGCCCTCGCTCAAGGCCTACAAGGACTCGTCGGTGGCCATCATGCGCAGCCTCGTGGCGCGCGGCCACAGGCTCAGCTTTGCCCTGATGGGCGATCTGTTCATCGACCGCGGCCGCGTGCGGGTCGTCGCCACCGGCATGCGCCTGCGCCCCGAAGCCGACCTGCGGGGCCACGAGTGGTGGGCCCAGGACGCCGCTGCCAACGAATGCGACCTGGCGGATTTCGACGCCGTCCTGATGCGCAAGGATCCGCCCTTCGACATGGAGTACGTCTACGCGACGCACCTCTTCGATTACGCGCAGGCGCAGGGCGCCCGGGTCTTCAACCCGGGCCTGGGGATCCGCAACCATCCCGAGAAACTCGCCATCACGGAATTCGCCGAGTTCACCGCGCCGACCCTGGTGTCGCGCGACATGGACCGCCTGCGGGCCTTCCATGCCCGGCACGGCGACGTGGTGGTCAAGCCCCTGGACGGCATGGGCGGCAGCGGCATCTTCCGCATGCGCGCCGGCGAGCACAACCTCGGATCGATCCTCGAGACCCTCACCGAGTTCGGCACGCGCACCATCATGGCGCAGCGCTACATTCCCGAGATCGCCGCGGGCGACAAGCGCATCCTCATCATCGGCGGCACGCCCATCCCCTACGCCCTCGCGCGCATCCCGCTGAGCGGCGAGACCCGGGGCAACCTGGCCGCGGGCGGCCGCGGCGTGGCGCAGCCCCTGAGCGAACGCGACCGCGTGCTGGCCGAGACGGTGGGCGCGCGCCTTGGCGAGCGGGGGATGCTGCTGGTGGGTCTGGACGTGATCGGCGACTACATCACCGAGATCAACGTCACCAGCCCGACCTGTTTCGTCGAGATCACCGAGCAGACCGGCTACGACGTGGCCGGGCGCTTCGTGGACGCGCTCGAGCAGGCGCTGGGAGGGTGAGGGGATGACACGCATCGCGCTGGTCATGCACGAGCCCCTGGGCGCGGCCTTCGCCGCCTGCGCGCGCCACGTGCTGGGCGCCGAGCCCGACCTGACCGTGTTCGACATCGCGCCCGACGCCGACCCGCGGGCCGAGGCCGCGCGCATGCTCGAGTGGATCCGCGGCCACCGGGATTCGCGCGACCCGGTGCTGGTGCTGTGCGACCTGTATGGCGCCACGCCGTTCAACATCGCCACCGAGGCCCTGCGCCAGGCCGCGGCCCTGGGCGTGGATGGCCACCTTCTCACGGGAACCAACGCCTGTATGGTGCTCAAGGCCTTGACCGACCAGCAGGAAGACCCCGACACCTTCAGTGAAAAGGTGCGCCAGGGCGCATTGCGAGGTATCGTCAATGCGGACCAGGCCTGCCAGCCCTCTTGCGATTAACCCTTCTCAGGAAAGACCGCCCATGCCGTCGATCGAACTGGTGATCTCGAACAAGCTCGGATTGCATGCGCGCGCGGCGGCCAAGCTCACGCAGCTCGCCGGCCGCTACCAGAGCGACATCTACATTTCCCGCGGCGCCCAGCGCGTCAACGCCAAGAGCATCATGGGCGTCATGATGCTGGCCGCCGGCCTGGGCGTCACGGTCAAGGTCGATGCGCAGGGCGAGGACCAGGACCGCGCCCTGCAGGAAATCCGCGCGCTGTTCGACGGCAAGTTCGGCGAGCAGGAATAGGTCCCGGCGCAACCCCGCATCCTCGTCCATGAGTCCCGCCGAGCCGATCGCTCCGCCGTTTTCCTCGACCCTGTGCCTGTACGGCCAGGGCGTGGTCCGGGGCTACACGATCGGCCGGGCCGTGGTCATGAGCGCGGCCTCGCTCGAGGTCGCGCACTATCACGTCAATCCCGGCGACGTCGAGGCCGAGAGCCTGCGCCTGCGCCGGGCGGTCGAGACCGCCGCCGCCGACCTGCGGCAGATGGCGGGGACGCTGCCGGCGGACGCGCCGCGCGAGCTGGGCGCCTTGCTGTCGGTGCACGGCATGCTGCTCGAGGATCCGATGCTGGCGCAGTCGGCGTCCCAATTGATCTCCGAGCGCCACTACAACGCGGAATGGGCGCTGGCGACCCAGGGCCAGATCCTCGTCGAGCAGTTCTCCATGATGGAGGACGCCTACCTGCGCGAACGCAGCGCCGACATCCGGCAGGTGATCGAACAGGTGCTGCGCGTATTGTCGGGCTCCACCTCCTGGCTGCCCGGCCTGGACACGACGCAGGCCGACGGCAGCTTCATCGTGGTGGCGCGCGACATTTCGCCCGCGGACATGATGCGCCTGCGCGGCGGCCGCTTCGCCGCCTTCCTGACGGACCTGGGCGGGGCCACCTCGCACACCGCCATCGTGGCGCGCAGCCTGAACGTGCCGGCCGTGGTGGGCATGGGCCACGTGCGCGCGCTGGTGCGCGACGGCGACGTGCTGATCGTCGACGGCATCAACGGGGTGGTGCTGGTCAATCCCTCCGAGCGGATCCTGGCGGAATACCGCGAGCGCCAGGCGGCGTTCCTGCGCGAGCGCGACGAGCTCAAGCAACTGCGCCACGCGCCCGCGATCACGCTGGACGGCATCCGGATCCGGATGGAGGCCAACATCGAGCTGCCCGACGAGGCCGTCGATGCGCTGGCGGCGGGCGCCGAGGGCATCGGCCTTTTCCGCAGCGAGTTCCTGTTCATGGGCCGCGCCACCTTGCCGAGCGAGGACGAGCAGTACGAGGCCTACGCCTCGGTCGCGAGCACCATGGCCGGACGGCCCGTCACCATCCGTACCCTGGACATCGGCGCAGACAAGACGCTGGACGGGGACGTGACGGTGGCGACCAATCCGGCGCTGGGCCTGCGGGCGATCCGCTACTGCCTGGCGAACCCGGACATGTTCAACACCCAGTTGCGGGCCTTGCTGCGGGCTTCCCGGCATGGCGACATCCGCATCCTGCTGCCCATGATCTCGCACATGCACGAGGTCAGGTCGGCGCAGCGCGCGATCGGGCGCGCCGCCGAGCAACTGCGCGACGAGCGCATTCCCTTCGCGGACGACATCCGGATCGGCGCCATGGTCGAGATCCCCGCGATGGCGATCGCCATCGAGCCCTTCGCCGAGGCGCTGGATTTCCTGTCGATCGGCACCAATGACCTGATCCAGTACGTGCTGGCCATCGATCGCGGCGACAAGGACGTGGCGGCGCTGTACGATCCCATGCACCCCGCGGTGCTGCGCCTGATCGCCCACACCATCAACGTGGGCGAGCGCGTCGGCAAGCCCGTGTCCGTGTGCGGCGAGATGGCCGGCGACGCGCGCGTCACGCGCATGCTGCTGGGCCTCGGCCTGACGGGGTTCTCCATGCATCCGCAGCAACTGCTCGACGTCAAGAAGGAAATCCGCCGGGCCCACTCGAACGCCTTGCGCGTCAAGGTGGCCTCGGCGCTGAACCGCGCCGAGCGCATCGACCTGGCGACGCTGTCCTGAGCGGCCTGGCGGCACTGTTCTAAGCAGCTTGGCGGCACTGTCCTGAGCAGCCTGGCGGCACTGTCCTGAGCAGCCTGGCGCGGCCGTCTCGCGGCCACCCAGGCGGGCAGCGACGCCCGCCGCGGGTCGGCTCAGTGCTGGTAGGGGGTCTCGCCATGGTCGGGCTGGTCCAGGCCGCGCTGCTCGGCCT
>JBIQHJ010000018.1:0-59435 GCA_044508625.1 Alcaligenaceae bacterium | reverse complement strand
CCGGGACTACGACCGGGCCGGCAAGCCCATGGCCTCGGTCAGCCATGGGGCCCAGCTCCTCGCGGCGGCCGGCAACCTCGAGGGGCGCACCTGCTCGGCCTATCCGGCATGCGCGCCCGAGGTCCGGCTGGCCGGCGGCACCTATGCCGAGATCGGCATCGACCAGGCCCACACCGACGGCAACCTGGTCACCGCCCCGGCCTGGCCCGCGCATCCCGCCTGGATGGCGCAGTTCCTGGCGGTCCTGGGCACGCGGATCACGCACTGAGCCCCGTGGCGGGGGTCCGGGCATCCCCGGATCCCCGCGCGTTGGCGCGCCTCATCCCCCGAAACGGTAGCGTTCGAGCGACTCGCGTGTCGCCGCCGCTGGACATGCTCCGGCGTAGGTCGGCGCCCTCATCACCCATTTCAAAACTTGGTTAAGCTCGTGCCTGGGCCAGGCCCGGGCGGAACGCCGCTGCCGGCGCGCCCCGAGGTCCGGAATCATCCTGGAGGAGGAGCTGTCCAAAATGAACATCGTCGAAAGATTGCTGGTCCCGGCCGGCTTGAGGGTCCTGGTGACGGCGGGCGCGGCCGGCATCGGCGGGGTGATCGCCCAGGGCTTTCTCGCCGCGGGCGCGCGGGTGCATGTGTGCGACGTCGACGCGGAGGCCGTGCGGCGCGTGGCGCGCGAGCATCCGGGCATGGGCGCCAGCGTCGCGGACGTCGGCGTCCGGGAGGACGTGGACCGCATGATGGACGAGGCCGTGGCCGGGCTGGGCGGGCTGGACGTGCTGGTGAACAACGCCGGCATCGCCGGCCCCACGGGCGGCATCGACGGCCTGGAGCCCGCCGACTGGGAGCAGACCGTCGCGGTCAACCTCAACAGCCAGTTCTATTGCCTGCGCAAGGCCGTCCCCTTCCTGCGGCAGTCCCGGGCCAGCCCGCACGTGGTGGCCATGTCCTCGGTCGCGGGGCGGCTGGGCTATCCCTTCCGGGCGCCGTACGCGGCGACCAAATGGGCGGTCGTCGGCCTCATGAAATCCATGGCCGCCGAGCTCGGGCCGCAGGGCGTGCGCGTCAACGCCATCCTGCCCGGCCTCGTGGAGGGCGAGCGCATGGACCGCGTCATCGCGGCCCGCGCCCTGGCGCTGGGCATCGGCGAGGACGCCATGCGCGAGCAATACCTGGCCAGGATCTCGCTGCGCCGGATGGTCACGGCGCAGGACGTGGCGGCGATGGCGCTGTTCCTGTCGACGCCCGCGGCGGCCAACATCTCGGGCCAGGCGATCAGCGTGGACGGCAACGTCGAATACCTGTAGGCGGCTTGCGCCGGCCGTCCGGGCGCCCTTCAGGGCAGGGCGATGCGCGCGATGCTGCCGGCGCCGCTGGCGGAACAATCCTTCTTGGGTGGGGTCTTGATGGTCACGTAGACCGCCTTGCCGTCGGGCCCGATCAGGACGCTGTTGGGCATCTGGGGCAGGGCATAGGTCTTGATCGTGCGCAGGCTGTCGGCATCCACCATGCTGAACGTGCCCTGCTGGGCATGGGCGGAGCCCTGAACCTGCTGCCCAAGCGGGCGGGGAACGATCCCCTGACCCGTGTGTCCGCCGGGTGGGGCAGCGGCGGGCAATCGCAGGTCGCGCTGGATGTCGGGCGCCGCTTCGGCGACGAGGATCGCCTGGGCGTGCGCCTGAATGCCGCGCGGCACGGCGGTGGCTCGTCCGTGGGCGGCGCGACCTGGCTCGACGCGAAGCAGGTCGATACCGGCGACCCGGCCACGGATGGCAAGCGCACCATCGGCGTGCCGCGCCTGCAGGCCAATATGGGCGTGGAGTGGGACCTGCCGTGGGCTGCCGGGCTGACGGCGGATGGCCGGGTGGTCTACACGGGTTCCAGCTACGCCGATGCGAGAAACACGCAGGAGGTGCCCGGCTGGACGCGCCTGGACGTGGGCCGCACGGTTTCCCTGAACGCCAGCGTGGAGTTCTGAACGATACATCCGCCGTCGCCGGGCGCTGCATGCGAGACGGACGATCGCTTCACGCCATGCACGCCCGGAGGCGCGCATGGCAGGGACTGCGCTGGCTCAGAAGGCGTACTTCAACAGCGCGCTGCCGCCCAGGCCTTCGCGCTTGCCGGTGTAGGCCTGCACGCCCAGGCTGACGGTGAGCGCGCGGGCCTCCTTGGGCGCGATCTCGAGCCCCAGTTCGAACACGCCCGTGTCGCCCTTCAGGCTCGGGCCGGGAGCCTCGAAGCCGTAGACCGTGGCGCGGGCGTCGCCGTCGAATTCGTGTTCCCAGGCGGCGCCGGCGTAGGCGCGGGCCTGTTCGCCGAATGCGTAGCCCACCCGCGCGCCGGCCCGCACGCGGTGCGAGTCGGTGTCGCTGAAGCGGAAGTCGTCGCCGGCGATCGAGACGCGGTCGCCGTCCTGGTGGTTCCAGAAATACTTGGCGTACAGGTCGAGGCTGGTGCGCGCGCCCAGGCCGGCGACGTAGCCCAGGCCGAGGTGGGCGCCGTAGTAGGGCGCGGCGCTGTCGTACGAGGCGTTCGCGCCCAGCATCCGGGTGAGGTCGGCGCTGCGCCAGTCGGAACTGGCGCGGCCGGCCCGCAGAGAGGCCTCGGCGTAGGGACCGAGGGGGCCGCGCGCGTCGGCGGCGGCCGGATCGGCGAAGTCCTGGCGCGCCATCAGCCCCGCGCCATAGTAGCGGGTCTTGCCGCTGCCGCGCGCGGTGCCGCTGTTGAACCGGTTGTAGCTGTCGTAGTTGCCGGTGCCGAGCTCGACGAAGGCCCCGGCGGACAGGCTGCCGTATCCCGTGTCGAAGCGTCGCGCCGCGCCGAGCACGAAGGACAGGCCGTCGACGTCCACGTGCGAGCCCGAGTCGTAGCGGGAGCGGCCGCCGCCCAGCGCGCCGAAGCCGGTCCACGCGCCGGCGTTCGCCGCCGCGCGGGCCCGGTCCATCGCGGCGCCGGCGATCATGTCGCCGGCCTGGCTGATGAGGGCCATGGGCGCGATCCGGCCCTCGATGGGCGCCTTGCTTTCCTCGTTGACGCGGACCTCGTCGACGGTGGCGATCAAGTCCGTGGGCGTGGCCGTCAGGCCCCATCGGTAGCTCAGGGCCAGGCCCTGGCGTCCGGTGATGTAGGTGGGGCTCGCAGTGTACCGGTCGCTCGTCAGGTCGTCCGAATGCATCAGCGTGATCCGCGTGCCCGGCTGGAAGGGACCGGCGCCCCGTTCGGCGTCCACCGACACGGTGGCGTCGCACATGCAGGTCACGTCGGTCGTCAGCACCGGCACGCCCGGCACGGTCCCGGCGGGCAGGACGTATTGGTAGTGATCGAAGTTCATGACGGCGCCCGCCACGAGCCCGGTGCCGCGAATTTCGAGGACGTTGCCGGTGGTGTCGTCGCCCGTTCCGCTGACGCCGCCCGCGAGCATCGTGCCGGCGAGGCTCGGGGTTCCCTGCAGGATGATCCGATTGCCGGTGGCATCGCCGTCCGTGGCCAGTCCGCCGAAGACCTGGCTGTTCTCGACGCGCGCCTGGTCGCGGATGATGACGATGTTGCCTGTGGCATTGCCGGTGTCATTGCTTTCGCCGCCTGAAATCTGGCTGTTCTCGACGCGCGCCTGATCGCGGATGATGACCGTATTGCCAAAGGCGTTGGTGGCCGTGCTGCCGCCGGCGATGGCCATGGCGTCGCTGATGGCGGCCTGGCCCTGGATACTGACGGTGTTGCCGCTGGCTTCGCCGATGGCGCTCGCACCCCCGTATATGAGGCTGCCGTTGAGAACCGTGGCGTGGTCGCCAATGGTGGCGGTATTGCCCGCGGCCTTGCCCAGGGTCGAATAGCCGCCATAGATCAGGCTGCTGTCCACCGCCGCCTGATCGCGGAGGACGACGGCGTTGCCGGTCGCATCGCCCAGCGCATAGCCTCCGACGATGAAGCTGCCGTTCCCGACGGTGGCCTGGTCCCGGATGGTCACGGTGTTGCCCTCGGCGGCGCCGGAGCAGCTCTCGCCGCCGAGCACGTTGGCGCCATTGATGAGGACCGCCTGGCCGCCGATGGAAACGGTGTTGCTCGTGGCATTGCCGCCGCAGGCGGCGAATCCGCCGACGAGCCTCGTGCCGTCATAGGTTGCCGAGCCGGTGACCGTGACGCGGTTGCCGGTGGCATCCCCGTCGCCGTCGTTCACCCCGCCGACGACTTCAAAGACGGGAACGTCGGGATCGTCGTCCGAGGGGGGCGGGGTGTCGATCCGCACGTCTCCGCCGGTGGCCGGCGTGGAATCCGTGCTGCACGCGCCGATATAGCTGTCGCCCACGAAACCGCAACCCGTGTCCGTGCTGCCGCCGCTGTTGTCGGCCCAGGCGGGCCCCCCGAGGCACAGTGTCGAGGCGAGCACGATCGCGTGCTGCCAGCGCGGGTCTGGGCGCCGCCGGCGCGCGCCGCGCTGCGGGATGTGCCGGCCATGGGCGGGCGCGGGGGCGGAGGTGTCGTCCGTAGGCATGGGGGGCTCCTGTCGTCTGCGTTCGAGTCCCGAATTGTGCGGCCTCCATGATTGACATGTAAAGTGAGATTGCAGCCTATTACGGGATTTGTTCCGCCATTTTCACCTTCGGGTGCCGGCGCAGGGTCTTCGCCGACGCTCGCGGGGCCTGCGCCGGCTTTCGCCGGATCCTCGCCGTTGCCGCATTTTTGCGGGGCCGCGGCTCCGCCCGGGATGCGCGCCGGCGGCGTACCGGGGCTTCGGGCGCTCGCCGCCGGACCGCGCCGTGTCAGAGCGCCAGGGCGGCGCTCAGCGTGATGCGGTCGAAATCGTCGATCAGGATGTCGAGGCTCAGCCGCCAGAATCCCACGTCGGGCAGCACCGGCAATCGCACCTGCCAGGCGCCATCCGGCAGGCGCCGGGCCTCGCGGTGCAGGGGTTCCAGGCCGGCGTTGGGATTGTCCAGCGTCACGGTCAGGGCCTGCGCGGCCAGGGGCTTGCCCTGGAGGGTCGCCAGCTCGATGGTCCATTCGGTCCCATTGGCGGCCCGGCGGATCCAGGCGAGCACCTGGTCATTGTCCAGGACCAGGGGGCTGTCGGCACCGGAGGCCATGTGGTGCGCCGGATGGTGCGCCGATGCCTCCGCCGCCGGTGCTGCGGCGTCCAGGCTGCGCGGCGGGGGCGTGAAACGCCACAGCGACACGACCCCCAGGATCAGCACGGCAAGGAGGATCTCGGCCTTGATCGCCCGCAGGAGGCTGCGCGCGGCCCGCGTGTCGCCGGCGAGCGTGGGAGTGGTCAGGCGCCAGCGGTTGCCGGCCGCCAGGGCCAGCAGGGCCAGGACCAGGACCAGTTTGGCCGACAGGACCCATCCGTAGGGCGTGCGCCACAGATCGGCGGGCCGGTCGAGCTGGAGGAGGACGAGGACCAGTCCGCTCAGGACCAGCAGCGCCACCACCGGCGAGATCCAGCGCGAAAACCGCGCGAGGGCCCGCAGGTCGCCAGGGGCCGCTGGAATCGTTAGGGCACGGTCCGCTGCCGGAGCACGGTCCGCTGCCCGAGCACCGTCCGCTGCCGGAGCGCCGTCCATTGCCGGAGCATCGTCCGCTGCCTGGTTGCCGCCAGCCGCCTGGTTGCCGCCCGCAGCCGGGATGCCGCCCGCAGCCGTGCCGCCCGCAGCCGTGCCGCCCGCAGCCGTGCCGCCCGAGGCGCTTGTCGTATCGCCCGAGGCGCCCGCCGTATCGCCGGAGGCGCTCGCCAGGCCGCCCGACGGGCCGTGCGCCTCGGGTGCCGCGGTTCGCGCGAGGCGCTGGCGCAGCCCTCGCGCCAGCGGCACCAGGGCGCCAAGCCATGCGGCGGCCGCCATCACGTGCAGCGCGATGGCGGGGCGCGACAGCCATTGGGGCGGGGCGGTGCCGGCGTGGCCGCTGTTGGCGACGGCGGCGCCGAGCAGGATCAGGCTGCCCGCCGCCGACAGGCGCAGGACCGGTATCCGGCCGGTGTCCTGCGCGCGATAGGCCGCGGCCAGCGCCAGAGCGGCGAGGCCCAGGGTGCCGGCGTACGGGGTGGCCAGGGCGGCCCGCCAGGTATCGGCCTCGGCCAGGGCGCTCCAGGGCGCGTCCAGCAGGTCCAGGCCTTGCAGCGCCAGGTCGATGAACAGCGCGGCCAGGCCGACGCCGATCGCCCGGCGCGTCCAGTCCTCGCGCGCCCACGGCGCGGTGGCGCGGAACAGGGCCGCGCCGCAGGCCGCGATCAGGCAGGCGATGGCCAGCAGGCGTCCGGCCCAGATCGCGGTGTCGCGCCACGGGTGCGCGGCGGTGGCCGCGGCGGCGACCGCGGAGGCGGCGGCCGGGGTCGGCGCGCCGATCGCGAAATCCAGGGTCCCGCCGACCGGATGGCCGTCGGCCGAGGACACGCGCCAGGTCAGCAGGTAGGTGCCCCGCGCGGTGGTCGGCGGCAGCTCGATGCTCACCCGCGGGCCCTCGCTGTGCGCGGGACCCAGGGCGAGGGACTTGCCGTCCGGGCCGAGGAGGGCGAGCGCACTGATGCCGACGGGCTCATTGAAATCCAGGCTGATCGAGGCCGGCGCATGCTCCAGGACGGCGCCGGCCGGGGGATCGGTGACGATCAGCACGGCGTGCCCCCAGGCGGCCTGCGCCCAGGCGGCCAGGCACAGCAGCAGGGCGGCGCCCAATATCTTGAATGGCCGTGTCCGTCCGAAGCCCGATGACCGTGCAAGGTTCCAGGCCCCTGCCGCCTGTCCAAGGCCCGTTGGCCGTGTCCGCCCCAGGCCCGATGGCCGTGTCCATGCGAGGCTCGATAGCCATGCTCGTGCGAGGTTCAATGCCATGTCCGTGCAAGGTCCAAGGCCCGTTTCCGTCCGAGACCCGATGACCGTGTCCGTCCGATGCTCAATGGCTGGCCTTGGCGGGCGCCAGCAGCTTGATGCCGGGGGCGGGGCTCTCGGCGTCTTCCTTGCCGGAGGTGTCGATCCAGCGATCGACGCCTTGCTTGCATTCCTGGACGACGGGGAAATACAGCGTGCCGCCGGGCTTCAGGGAGGAGGACAGCGAGACGCGGAACACGAACTCGTCGTAGTAGGCGTCGGGCAGGTCGCCGCTCCAACTGATCTCGCGCACGCCCGAGGTGATCGTGGCACCGTGCAGTTTCTCGGGCTGCGCGTAGTCCCCCTGGACCACGTCGAGCGTCCAGCCGGGCTTGGGTTGCGGTTTCGCGGCGACCGCGCCGTCGGGAATGCGGACGCGGATGCGGGTCGTGTCCGATCCCTTGCAGCCGTGAGGGACGCGCAGCACGGCCTTGTAGGTGCTGCCGATGGCGGCGCTGGGGGTTTCGAGGGTGACGTGGGCGCCGGCCGGGGCGGCGAGCGCCAGGCCCAGGGCCAGCGCGCCGATGCCGGTCGTCGGTTTCAAGAAATTCATGGACTGTCCTTTGCGAAAAGTAGGGTGGAACGCAAGCCGCGCACCAGGGAGGGATGCGCGGCATGAGCCGCGCGTTTCAGGGGGGAACGCGCGGCGTGTCGAACTCAGGGATTCGGACAGGGCGGGGCGCGTGGCCCCAGGGGGGCGCCACGTTCGCGAAAGACGTGGGCGAGGAGGGTTTCTGCGATTCTCGGTATCGCGGCCGCAGAGGCCGCGAAGATCGCCAGGACCGGGGATGCGGCGAGCGGCGAACCCGAGGCGTGGTGCGCCAGCAGGCACAGCGAGCAATCGTGGCCGGCCGTGCCGCGTGTGGGAATGGGCGGTGTGGCGCCGGCCCCCGCGGGATCGTGGGCCGTGCAGATCGACAGCGCCAGCATGCCTTGCGCGCGGACGCTCGGATCGGGCATGTAGCCGTCCGGCACCAGGGCGCGCAGCGCCAGGGCGAGGCACAGCGCCCAGGCCCACGACCATCGGCCGGGGCGCAATGCGGGAGATCGGGCCGTCGATGTCATGGGGCCAGTATAGAACGGAAATGCCCGCCATCCCCGGCCTCGGGCTTGCGCGCCGTCAAGCGGACGTCATTTCCTTCCCTGTATGTTGTATGACGACTTGGGAGGGATTTTCGAGAGACATGACATCGGGCATCCCGCGCCGGAATATCCAGTAAAGACGGGCATCCATTGACAAGTCTGGCATCGGGCGGGAATAATCATCGCCAAGTCGTACGACAACTATTCGCCGTCCGTTTTCCTGCGGCGGCCATTCCTCATTTCGTACGGTAACCATTTCACTGGCCGATCCCCATCATGACGCACCCCGCCGATTCCCATCCCCCCTTCGAGCGCATCCTGCTGACCGGCGCGGCCGGCGGGCTGGGCAAGGTCCTGCGCGAGTCGCTCAAGCCCTGCGCCCGCATCCTGCGCCTGTCCGACATCGCGCCGATGACGCCCGCCCGGGGGCCGGAGGAGGAGGTCGTGGTGTGCGACCTGACGGACAAGGACGCGGTCGACGCCCTGCTGGAAGGGGTCGACGCCGTCGTCCACCTGGGCGGGATCTCGGTCGAACGGCCTTTCGAGGAAATCATCGAGGCGAATTTCCGGGGGACGTACCACGTCTACGAGGCGGCCCGCCGCCATGGCGTCCGCCGGGTGGTCTTTGCCAGCTCCAATCACGTGATCGGCTTTCACAAGCAGGGCGTGCGCATCGACAACACTGCGCCGCGCCGCCCCGATGGCTATTACGGCCTGTCGAAATCCTTCGGCGAGGACCTCGCCAGCTTCTACCACGATCGCTATGGCATCGAGACCGTCAGCCTCCGGATCGGCTCGTCCTATCCGCAGCCGCGCAATCGCCGCATGATGCACACCTGGCTGAGCTACCGCGACCTGACCGAGCTCGTGCGCCGCGGCCTGTTCACGCCGGGCGTGGGCCACACGGTGGCCTATGGCGTCTCCGGCAACGAGGACGTCTGGTGGGACAATCGCGGGGCGGCGATCCTGGGCTATGTGCCGCGCGACAGCTCCGAGCCCTTTCGCGCCGAGGTCGAGGCCCAGCCGGCGCCCGCCGCCGATGATCCGGACGTCGTCTACCAGGGGGGCGTCTTCACCGCCGCGGGTCCCTTCGATCACCGGTCGCCGGTGCGCCGCCCGGTCCGCTCGGCCGGCGAGGCCGAGCTGGTGCTGCACCTGCGCAACCAGACGGGCGAGAGCCCGGTGTGGCGCGCGCGCGAGCAGGCCCTGTATTGGGTCGACATCCAGGCCGGCACCCTGCATCGCTGGCGCCTCGGGGACCAGCAGCACACGAGCTGGCGCGCCGGCCAGCAACTGGCCTGCATCGCGCCGTTGCCCGACGGCGGCTGGATCGGCGCGATGGAGGATGGCGTCTACCGCCTGACGCCGGGCGCCGAACAGGTCCTGGAAACCGAAAAGCTCGCGGGCGTCGAGCATGCGCGGCCGGCCATGCGCTTCAACGACGGGCGTTGCGACCGCCAGGGGCGGTTCTGGGTGGGAACGATGGTCACCGACATGTCGCAGGCCGCGGCCGACGGCGCCCTGTACCGCATGACGGGGCAGGGGGCGGACTTGCGCCTGGAGCGCATGGCCGGCGACCTGATCGTCCCCAACGGCCTCGCTTTCAGTCCCGATGGGCGCACCATGTACCTGTCCGATTCCCATCCCGCGCGGCAGCGCGTCTGGGCCTTCGACTACGACATCGAGGCCGGCGCGCCACGCGAGCGGCGCGTGTTCATCGAAGCCCTGCCGGGCGGCCGGCCCGACGGGGCGGCGGTCGACGCCGAAGGCTGCTACTGGATCTGCGGCAACGATGCCGGCCTGGTGCACCGCTATACGCCCGACGGGCGCCTGGACCGCAGCCTGCGGGTGCCGGTGCCCAAGCCCGCCATGTGCGCCTTCGGCGGCGCGGGGCTGGACACGCTGTTCGTGACCACGATCCGGCCGGCCGGCGCCGCGCCCCACGCCCTGGACGGCGCGGTGTTCGCGCTGCGGCCTGGGGTCAGGGGGGTGGAGGAGGCGGTTTATGGGGGGTGAGGTGTTTCTCCAGCCTTCGGGCCTGGGTTCGGCTGGCGTGCGGAGGTCCATGGGAGTGTCTTGGGGTGGGGCATCTCTCCACCTCGCGGCCTGCATGCCGCTCGGATTCGCTAGGCATGGGTCAGTCCGCAGGGACTGACCCATGTCCGAGCTCATCCCGAATTCCTCAACCCCGCTGCTATGCCGTTGATGGTCATGTGGATGGCGCGCTGGCTGCGGGTTTCCTCCTCGTCGCCTCGGCGGGGGCTGTTCTGGCCGGCGCGGTGGCGGCGCAGCAGTTCGACCTGGAGGCGGTTGAGGGGGTCGATGTAGGCGAAGCGCTCGCTGAGGGCGGCGGACAGTTGCTCGTCGCGGGCCAGCAGTTCGTGGCCGGTCGCCGCGCGGAATGCCTCGACCGTGGCGTGGTATTCCGCCTCGATGCGCCCGAAGATCCGCTTGCGCAGCGCCTTGTCGGGCACCAGCTCGGAATAGGCGCGGCCGATGGCGAGGTCGGTCTTGGCCAGGACCTGCTCCATGTTCGACAGCAGGGTGCGAAAGAACGGCCAGTCGCGCGCCATGGCCCGCAGGGTCTCCAGGCGCTGCTCGGGCGTGGCCGCGGCGTCGGGGCCGCCCTCGCGCAGGTAGCGGCCCATGGCCGTGCCCATGCCGAACCAGCCCGGCAGCGGCAGCCGGCATTGCGCCCACGAGAATCCCCAGGGAATGGCGCGCAGGTCCTCGATGCGCTGGCTCGCCTTGCGCGCGGCCGGGCGCGAGCCGATGTTCAGGCCGGCGATCTCGCGGATCGGGGTGGAGGCGAAGAAATAGTCCGTGAAGCCCTCGGTGCCGTACACCAGGTCGCGGTAGGCCTCCTGTGCGACCTGCGACATCCATTCCATGGCCTGGCCGTAGCGCGCCATGTTGTCGTCCTCGGTGCGCGAGGCCGGGTGCTGCGGCGCGAGGCTGGCCTCGAGCGTGGCGGCGACGAACAGCTCGAGGTGCCAGCGGCCGACCTCGGCGTCCTTGTAGCGCCCCTGGATGATCTCGCCCTGCTCGGTCAGGCGGATCTGGCCGTTGACCGTGCCCGGGGGCTGGGCCAGGATGGCCTCGAAGCTCGAGCCCCCGCCGCGGCCGACCGAGCCGCCCCGGCCGTGGAACAGGCGCAGGCGGGTGCGGTGCCTTTTGAAGACCTCGACGAGCTGGCGCTCGGCGCGGTAGAGGGACCAGTTCGACGTCAGGTAGCCGCCGTCCTTGTTGCTGTCGGAATAGCCCAGCATGACCTCCTGGATGCCGTCCTGCGCGTGGCGCACGCGGGCGGCCACCTCCGGCAGCGCGAGCCATCGGTCCATGATGTCCGGGCCGCGCTCGAGGTCGGGGATGGTTTCGAACAGCGGCACCACCATGAGGCCGGCACGCGGCGTGGACTCGCCCACGGTGGGGGCGATCAGGCCGGTTTCCTGCTGCAGCACGAGGACCTCCAGCAGGTCGCTGAGGGTTTCGGTGTGCGACACGATGGTCTGGCGGATGGCGCCTTCGCCGAAGCGGGCGCGGCAGGACGCGGCCGTGCGCAGGATGGCGAGCTCTTTGCGGGTCTCGGCCGAGTATTCGATCCAGGGCGAGACCATCGGCCGCGGCTCGCGGAGCTCCTGGCGCAGCACGCGCACGCGGTCGGCCTCGGACAGGCGGGCATAGCGCACCGGCTTGCCGTCGAGCGTGACCCGCGCCTGGCGCATCAGCTCGTCGAGCACGCGCTCGTGCACGTCCGAGCTCTGGCGCAGGTCCACGGTCGCCAGGTGGAAGCCGAAGATCTCGATCGCCTGGATCAGGTGCGTCAGGCGCAGCCGGGCGATCGCCGCGCCGTGGTGCGCGTCGAGCGAGCCGGCGACGGCGCGCAGGTCGGCGGCGAACTCGGCCGCCGAGGCGTAGGCCGGGGCCTCGTAGGTGTTGCGCCGCGCGAGCCGGCGGCCGGTCAGGGCCTGGGCGGTGGCCGCCAGGCGCGCGTAGACGTGGATGCAGGCCCGGCGGTAGGGCTCGTCCAGCCGGTGCGGGGAGGGGTCCTGGCTGAGCGCGGCCAGCTCGGCGAGCTCGGGCGTGATGCGCGCCAGGGATTGCGACATGGACAGCTCGGCGCCCAGCGCGTGGACCTCGGTGAGATAGTGGCGCAGGACGTGCGCGCACTGGCGCAGCAGGGCCTGCTCGAGGGTGTCGGCGTTGACGTTGGGATTGCCGTCGCGGTCGCCGCCGATCCAGCTACCCATGGAGGCGAAAGGCGGCAGCGGCGCGTCGTCCGCGTCGAACGGGGTGCGCGCGGGCTTGGCCAGCAGAGCGGCCATGTCGAGGTGGAGCTGCGGCAGGGTGCTGAAGAACGTGCTGGTGTAGTAGGTCAGGGCGTTGTCGATCTCGTCCAGGACCGTGAGCTTCTGCTGGCGCAGCATGCGCGTCTGCCACAGCGCGGCGACCAGGCCCGAGAGCTGCCGGTGCAGGCGCGCCGATTCCGACGCGGTCAGCGTCCCGTCCATCTGCCGCAGGCAGTGCGCGATGGCCTGGTGCAGGTCGAGCGTGCTCTTTCTCTGGACCTCGGTCGGGTGCGCCGTCAGGACGGGCGAGATGCAGGCCGAGGCCAGGTAGCGGCGGATGCGCGGGCCGGTATGGCCGCGGGCGCGCAGCAGGCCGACCGCGTGCTCGAGGCTGCCGGGCGCGGGCTTGTCGTCGGCCAGCAGTTGCTGGCGCTGGCGGCGGGTCTGGTCGCGGTCCTCGGCGATGTTCGAGAGATGCAGGAAATAGCTGAAGGCGCGCGCCACCAGGTTGGATTCGCCGTCGGCCAGGCGACGGATCTGGCGCTCGAGCAGGCGGCCGTCGCGCGCGTCGCCCTCGCGGCGGAACTTGACCGCCGTGCGACGCAGTTTCTCGATCACGTCGTAGACGGGCCGGCCCTCGCATTCGCGCACCACCTCGCCCAATGTCCTGCCCAGCAGCCTGATGTCCTTGCGTAGCGGCGAGGCGGGTTCGTTCGGTGCGGCGGCTGGCTTCACGATGGCTCCATCGATGAGGGGCCCCCGGCGGGCGTGCGGTGCCCGCCAGAAGGACCGGTCCTGGGAAAGGGTATGACAACGGAAGGGTTTATGATAAGCGCTTTTCCCAACCCGATCCCAGGACACCCCATGCCGCAATACCGTTCACGCACCTCGACGGCCGGACGCAACATGGCGGGCGCGCGCGCCCTGTGGCGCGCCACCGGCATGAAGGACGGCGATTTCGAAAAGCCCATCATCGCCGTGGTGAACTCCTTCACCCAGTTCGTGCCCGGCCACGTCCACCTCAAGGACATGGGGCAGCTCGTCGCGCGCCAGATCGAGGCCGCGGGCGGCGTGGCCAAGGAATTCAATACCATCGCCGTGGACGACGGCATCGCCATGGGGCATGGCGGGATGCTGTATTCATTGCCCTCGCGCGAGCTGATCGCCGACTCGGTCGAGTACATGGTCAACGCGCATTGCGCCGACGCCATGGTGTGCATCTCGAACTGCGACAAGATCACCCCGGGCATGCTGATGGCGGCGATGCGCCTGAACATCCCGACGGTGTTCGTCTCGGGCGGCCCGATGGAGGCCGGCAAGGTCGTCGCCAAGGACGGCAAGACGGTGGTGCGCAAGCTCGACCTGGTGGACGCCATGATCGAGGCGGCCGACCCCAACATCAGCGACGAGCAGGCCGAGACCGTCGAGCGCAGCGCCTGCCCGACCTGCGGGTCCTGTTCGGGCATGTTCACCGCCAACTCCATGAACTGCCTGACCGAGGCCCTGGGCCTGGCCCTGCCGGGCAACGGCACGGTGGTCGCGACGCATGCGCGGCGCAAGGGCCTGTTCGAGCTGGCCGGCAGCCTGGCCGTGCAACTGTGCAAGCGCTGGTACGAGCAGGACGATGCCTCGGTCCTGCCGCGCAGCATCGCGACCTTCGAGGCCTTCGCCAACGCCATGACCCTGGACGTGGCCATGGGCGGGTCCACCAACACGGTGCTGCACCTGCTGGCCGCGGCCCAGGAGGCGGGCGTGCCCTTCACCATGGCCGACATCGACCGCATCTCGCGGCGGGTGCCCTGCCTGTGCAAGGTGGCGCCCGCGACGCCGGACTACCACGTCGAGGACGTGCACCGCGCCGGCGGCATCATGGGCATACTCGCCGAGCTCGCGCGCGCCGGCCTGCTGGACCTCGGCGTGGGCAACGTGCACGCGGGGACCCTGGGCGAGGCCATCCGGCGCTGGGACGTGCTCGGCGATCATGGCGCCTCGGTGGCCGATTTCTACCGGGCGGCGCCCGGCGGCGTGCCCTCGCAGGTGGCCTTCAGCCAGGACCGCTACTACGAGGACCTGGACCTCGATCGCGAGTCGGGCTGCATCCGCGACAAGGCCCACGCCTATTCGCAGGACGGTGGCCTGGCCGTGCTGTACGGCAACCTGGCCCCCAAGGGCTGCATCGTCAAGACCGCCGGGGTCGACGAGAGCATCCTGACCTTCACCGGCCGCGCCCGCGTCTACGAGAGCCAGGAGGATTCCGTGCAGGGCATCCTGGGCGGCGAGGTCAAGGCGGGCGACGTGGTCGTCATCCGCTACGAAGGCCCCAAGGGCGGCCCGGGGATGCAGGAGATGCTCTATCCCACCTCCTACCTGAAGTCCATGGGCCTGGGCAAGTCCTCGGCCCTGCTGACCGACGGGCGCTTCTCGGGCGGCTCGTCCGGCCTGGTGATCGGCCACGCCTCGCCCGAGGCGGCCGAGGGCGGCAACATCGCCCTGGTCGAGGACGGCGACGCGATCGAGATCGACATCCCCAATCGCCGCATCCACCTGGCGATTTCGGAGGAGGAACTGGCCGCGCGGCGCGCCGCCATGCAGGCGCGCGGCGACCGGGCCTGGCAGCCCGTCGACCGCCAGCGCGAAGTCTCGCAGGCCCTGCGCGCCTACGCCGCCCTGGCGACCTCGGCCGACCGCGGCGCGGTGCGGGACGTGAGCCAGTTGCGCGGCTGAGGCCGGCGGCGCCCCCGCTGATCCCGGCGTCCTCGCCGAGCCGGCCGCCGGGCCCCTGGCGCCGCTACAGGCCGCCGGCGCAGGCCACGGTGGTGCCCGTGATGTACGAGGCGCGGGGCGAGAGCAGCCAGGCGATGGCGTCGGCGATCTCGTCGGGCTCGGCCAGGCGGCCCAGGGGGATCCTGGGGGCCACGCGGGCCGGGCGGTCGGGCTCGCCCGCCGCCGCGTGGATGCCGGTGAGGGTGCTGCCCGGCGCCAGGCCGCAGACGCGGATGCCCTGGGCCGCGACCTCGCGGGCCAGGCCCAGGGTGAAGGCGTCCAGCGCCGCCTTGCTGGCCGCGTAGTGGACGTATTCGCCGGGGCTGCCGGTGCGCGCCGCCGACGACGAGACGTTCACGATCACGCCCCGGGTGCCGTGGCGCTGGAAGTTGGCCAGGGCCTCGCGCGCGCATTGCATCGCGCCCAGCACGTTGACGCGAAAGACCTGCTCGATGGTGTCGTCCGTCGTCCGGGAAAACGGTCCGATGGGCCCGGTGATGCCGGCATTGTTGACCAGGCCGTACAGCGCGCCGGCCTCGGCCTCGGCGCGCTCGAACAGGCGCTGGACGTCCTGGGGCCGGCCGACGTCCGCCTGGATGACGTGGGCCTTGCGCCCCAGGGCGCGGATTTCCCCGGCCATGGCCTGGGCCGCCTCGGCGTCGTGCGCGTAGTTGATGACGATGTCGTGGCCCGCGCGGGCCACGGCGAGCGCGGTGGCCGCGCCGATGCCCCGGCCGGCCCCGGTGACGAGGACAGCGCCCGGAGGGGCGCCGCGGCTGGATGGGTTTTCCATGGTCGCTCCTGTGCGGCGGTCGTGCCGCCCGGACCCGGCGCGCCTCACGGCGGCCAGGTCCATGGAGCATTATGCCTCTATCGAGGCGGGTTCGCGGGATTGCGGCCCGGCAGATTGCGGCCCGGCGGCCGTCCCTAGAACTTGTAGGCGATCCCCGCGGTGACGCTGCGGCCGTTGCCGGGCAGGAAGGTGGGCATGGCGGTGGTGCCGGTGTTGCGGATCACGAAGGCGCTGGCGTAGGTCTCGTCGGTCAGGTTGTCGGCCTGCACGTAGGCGCTCCAGTGCTTGTCGTGCCGATAGTCCACCTTGAAGCCCAGGATGGCGTAGGCGTCCTGCTGGGTGCCGGGCGTGTTGGCGTGGTTGGTCTCGGTCTCGGCCGGCATCCAGCGCACGTTCGGGCCGATGCGCAGGCCCCCGAGGTGGTACAGGACCTCGGCGTTGACCAGGTGGCGCGGCACGCCGGCGATGCGCTTGCCCGCGAACTCGCCGCCCTTGAAGCGGAAATCGCTGAAGGTGTAGGCGACGCGGTAGTCGAATGTCGCGCCCTGGCCGGGGGCGCGCAGGCTGCCGGCCAGGCCCAGCTCGATGCCCCGGTGGCGCGTCCCGCCCCGGTAGTTGTAGGTGCCGGCCGCGGTGCCGTTGGCGTTGCTCACGGACATCAGCTCGTCCTTGACGTCGCTGTGGTAGAGGGACACGGACCAGCGCGGCGCGTAGCGCCCCGAGCCCAGCAGGCCGTCGCCGCCCAGCTCGACCGTGTCGGCGCGCTGCAGGTCGAGCTTGCTCAGGCCGGTGGTGCCCATGGTGTCGACCATGGGATTGGGCAGGCTGACGGGGCCGGTGCCGCCGTTGATGATCTCCCAGTAGGTGGGGGCCTCGTTGCTGCGGCTGACGTTGGCGTAGATCCGCTGGTCGGGCGCGGGCCGCCAGACCAGCCCGAGTTTCGGGCTGACGTAGTCCCAGTCCTGGTCCAGCCGCTGGCCCGAGAGCCGGTCGCGCGCGTCGCGGATCGCCTGGGTGAACTTCAGGTCGCCGACCACCGTCCAGCCGGGGTGCACGTGCCAGGCGAGGCTCGCCAGCGCGCTGCGGTTCTCGGCCTGCAGGTCGAAGTTGCCGTAATGGGCCTTGCGCGCCCCGGTGTCCTTGTTCACGGTGTACAGGTCGCGGTCCATGTCGCTGCGCGACCAGTCCAGGGCCAGGCGATAGTCCAGGGCCTGCGCCTTGCCCGCGAGCTGCCATTGCGCGCCGTAGGTCATGCCGTCGGTGACGGTGGAGATCATCGGGTCCTGGAAGGTGTCGTCGATGTTCTGCGCATAGAGGCCGAAGGTGTTGTTGAAGGCCTCGGTGCCCCAGTACGTGCGGTTGGCCGCGCGGAACTGGCGCGACTTGCGGTGGGGATCGCGCTTGTAGACGTCGATCTGGTTGAAGGGCGGGTTGACCCTCACGCCCTCGCCGTTGACCTCGCGCGGATCGTGCTCCATCTGCTCGCGGGTGACCACGAAGGGGATGGTGACGTCCAGGTCCACGTATGACAGATAGGTACGGTTTTCGAAATTGCTGCCCTGGAACCCGAAATTGCCCTGCACGCTGGTCCGGTCCGAGTCCGAATGGTGGCGATAGCCGTCGTATTTGTCATGGGTGACGCTCAGGCGGCCGTCGACGTTGCCGGATTCGAAGCCCTTGGCGGCCTGGGCGCCGAAGCGCCCGAAGCTGCCGCCCTCCAGGCGCAGCACGTCGCCCTCGGTGCCCGTCATCGACTGGAAGTCCATCTCGCCGCCCAGGGTGGTGGCGCCGGCCGACAGGGCGTTGGCGCCGCGCCGGGCGCTGATGAGGCGCGCATTGCGCGGCTCGAGGAAGCCGACGATGAAGGATCCGTCGGCCTCGTTCAGCGGCAGGCCGTCCTGCAGCAGGAGCACGCCGCGATTGACGGGATTGCTCTGGATGCCCGAGCCGCGGATGTTCAGCCGCGGCTGGTCCAGGCCGCCGAAGAATTCCTGCACCACGATGCCGGGCTGGTAGTTCAGGGCGTCGTTGAGGGTCGTCAGCCGGGTTTCCTTTTGCGGCTCGATCAGATTGGTGCCGCCCGCGACCTGCTCCAGGCGGGCCCGCTCGGCGGCGACGCCGGCCTGCAGCGGCGTCCCCGCGTCGGCGCCAGTGACGGTGATGGGTGCCAGGCTGCCGACTTCCTGGGCGTGCAGGGGACCGATGCCGATGGCCAGCAGCGCCGCGGCCAGGGCCAGGGGTTTGAAGGACGAAGTGCGAGTCATGGGATTCCTCGTTGGGTTCATGGAAGCCGGAGCATGGGATGCGGGCCCGACGCCGGAGGAGGAAGGGGCGAGAAGGCCGCGGGGGGGCGGTATGATGGAGGAAGTCTCTTCCATATATCGCTAATGCGAATTATTATCAGCCGCATATAGTCTCATTGGTTTCACATCGATACCAATGACTCTTGTCAAGTTCCGAGGAGGTTTCCATGGCCCAGGTGCTGGACCATCGCCTGTTCCAGGGGGCGCCCGGCGAGGTGGCGGCCCTGCTGCTGCGCGATGCGGCCTCCCTGCACGCCCAGCCGCACGAGATGCTGTTCGAGGAGGGCGCGCCCGCGGTGGAATATCTCTACGTCCAGAAGGGCCAGGTCGAGGTGCTGCGCCACACCCAGGATGGGCAAGAGCGCGTCTTTCATATCTTCGAGGCCGGGCAGATGCTGGCCGAGACCGCCATGTTCATGAGCCATGGCCGCTATCCCATGTGCGCGCGGGCGCACGGCGACGCCGCGGTGCTGTATCTCAAGCGCGAGGGCCTGCATGCCGCCTGCCGCGCCTGGCCCGAGCTCTCGATGCGCCTGCTCCAGCGCCTGAGCGACCGCGTCTACCAGCGGGTCAACGAGGTGGAGTGGTTCAGCGACAGCACCGCCGCCCAGCGCCTGGCTGCCTATCTGCTGAGCCTGCGCGTCCGGATGGGCGACCGCATCCACCTGCCCTTGACCCAGCGCCAGCTCGCCGCCCATCTCGGCATCCGGGCCGAGACCCTCAGCCGGCTGCTGGCCGACTGGTCGGCGCAGGCGCGCGTGGCCGGCGCGCGCCGCGACTGGGAGCTGCGCGACATGGCCTTCCTCGAGGACCTGTCGCAGGCCGCGCGGCGGGGGTTCTGAGGATTCCGGGGCGGGCGGCCCGCGCCGGCCGCCGCCCGCTGCGCGCCAAAACCCGCGAGCGCCGTGTGCGCGCCCTACGCAATCGTGCGATCTGGCCGTAAACTGGAAAGCTGCCGTTCAACCGGCCCGCCCTCCCGGCGGGCCGCCAGCCACCCAGATACTACCGAGGACCCGTCATGACCCGTCGCCTGCGTTCCGCCAACATCACCCAGGGCGTGGCCCGCGCGCCGAACCGCTCCATGTTCTACGCCCTGGGCTACACCGAGGCGGATTTCGACAAGCCCATGATCGGCATCGCCAACGGCCAGAGCACGATCACGCCCTGTAACAGCGGCCTGCAGCCGCTGGCGGACGCGGCCGCCGAGGCGATCAAGGCGGCGGGCGGCAATCCCCAGATGTTCGGCACGCCGACGATCTCGGACGGCATGGCCATGGGCACCGAGGGCATGAAATATTCCCTGATCTCGCGCGAGGTCATCGCCGACTGCGTCGAGACCTGCGTGCAGGGCCAGTGGATGGACGGCGTGCTGGTGATCGGCGGCTGCGACAAGAACATGCCCGGCGGCATGATGGGCATGCTGCGCGCCAACGTCCCCTCCATCTACGTCTACGGCGGCACCATCCTCGCGGGCTGCCTGGACGGGCGCGAGCTGAACATCGTGAGCGTGTTCGAGGCCGTGGGCGAGCATGCGGCCGGCCGCCTCAGCGACGAGGAGCTGCACGCCGTCGAGACCCACGCCATTCCGTGCAGCGGGTCCTGCGGCGGCATGTACACCGCCAACACCATGAGCTCGTCCTTCGAGGCCCTGGGGATGAGCCTGCCGTACTCCTCGACCATGGCCAACGTCCACCAGGAAAAGCTCGACTCGGCGGCCGAGTCCGCGCGCGTGCTGCTCAAGGCGGTCGAGCTCGACCTCAAGCCCCGCGACATCGTCACCCGCCGCTCGATCGAGAACGCCGTCGCCGTGATCATGGCCACCGGCGGCTCGACCAACGCCGTGCTGCACATCCTGGCCATCGCCCACGCCGCCGGCGTCGAGTGGACCATCGACGATTTCGAGCGCGTGCGCCGCCGCGTGCCGGTGATCTGCGACCTCAAGCCCAGCGGCAAGCACCTGGTGGTCGATTTCCACAAGGCGGGCGGCGTCCCGCAGGTGATGAAGCTGCTGCTGAACGCCGGCCTGCTGCATGGCGACTGCATCACCATCACCGGCCAGACCATCGCCGAGGTGCTGGCCGATGTGCCCGACGTCCCCGATCCCGGGCAGGACGTGATCCATCCCCTCGACCGCGCCCTGTATCGCGAGGGCCACCTGGCCATCCTCAAGGGCAACCTCGCCACCGACGGCGCCGTCGCCAAGATCACCGGCCTCAAGAACCCCGTGATCACCGGGCCGGCGCGCGTGTTCGACGACGAAACCTCGGCCATGGACGCCATCCTCCAGGGCCGCATCAAGGCGGGCGACGTCATGGTGCTGCGCTATCTCGGGCCCAAGGGCGGCCCCGGCATGCCGGAAATGCTCGCGCCCACCAGCGCCCTGATCGGCGAGGGCCTGGGCGATTCCGTCGGCCTGATCACCGATGGCCGGTTCTCGGGCGGCACCTGGGGCATGGTGGTGGGCCACGTTTCCCCCGAGGCCGCCGTCGGCGGCACCATCGCGCTGGTCGAGGAGGGCGACTCCATCACCATCGACGCGCACCGGCAGCTATTGCAATTGAATGTCGAGGACAGCGTGCTGGCCGCCCGCCGGGCCGCGTGGCGCGCGCCCAGGCCGCGCAGCTTCCGAGGCGTGCAGGCCAAGTTCGCCTTCAACTGCTCGGACGCCAGCACCGGCGCCGTGCTCGACCGCTTCGAGGACCGCTGAATGACGCCCGAGCAACGCGCCCTCCAGCAGCGGATCCGCCAGGCCCTGGGCGTGGCCGACGCCTTCGATGCCCAGGCCGAGATCGAGCGCCGCGTGGAATTCCTCGCGGCGCACCTGCGCGCCTCGGGGATGCGGGCGCTGGTGCTGGGCATCAGCGGCGGCGTCGATTCCCTGACGGCCGGCTGCCTGGCGCAGCGCGCCGCCGAGCGCATCCGCGCCGAGGGCGGCGAGGCCCGCTTCGTGGCCATGCGCCTGCCCTACGGGGTGCAGCTCGACGAGTCCGACGCCCAGGCGGGCCTGACCGTCATCGGGCCCGACGAATCGCTCACCGTCGACATCAAACCGGCCGCCGACGCCATGCTGGACAGCATCCTGCGGTCCGGCCAGACCTTCCGGGACGCGGCGCAGCAGGACTTCCTGCACGGCAACATCAAGGCGCGCCAGCGCATGATCGCCCAGTACGCGGTGGCCGGCGCGCGCGGCGGCCTGGTGGTCGGCACCGACCATGCCGCCGAGGCGCTGATGGGCTTCTTTACCAAGTTCGGCGACGGCGCGGCCGACCTCATGCCCCTGGCGGGCCTGAACAAGCGCCGCGTGCGCGCCCTGGCCGCCGCCATGGGCGCCCCCGATCAACTGGTCCACAAGGTGCCCACCGCCGACCTCGAGCTGCTCACGCCCCTCAAGCCCGACGAGCAGGCCTTCGGGGTCAGCTACGAGGTGATCGACGATTTCCTCGAGGGGCGCGATATCCCCGCCGAGGCCTACGACATCATCGTGTCGGTCTACCGGCGCTCGGCCCACAAGCGCGCGCTGCCGATCGCGCCCTGAGGGCCGCCGGAGGCCCTGTCCCGGATCACTTTTCCGGGATGCCCATCAGCGTCTGCTGCATCAGGGCGATCGGTTTCTTTTCACCGAGCTCCACCGCGTAGACGTCCACCTGCGTCACCGACAGCGTGCGCCCCGAGCGGATCACCCGGCCCACGGCCTCGAGCGATTCGCCCTGCGCCGGGGCCATGAAGTTGATCTTGAATTCCACCGAAAGCACGGTGTGCCCGGGCGGCATCACGGTCAGGGCGGCGAAGCCGCCCGCCGCGTCGGCGATGGCCGTGGTCGCGCCCGCGTGGAAGAACCCCAGGTGCTGGGTCAGCTCGGCGCCGTAGGGCAGGTGTATGTGCACGCGGCCCGGTGCGACCTCGCCCAGGTGCGCGCCCATGTGGCGCAACAGGCCGGAGCGCTCGAAGCTTGACTGTATGCGGGCCCGCTGTTCGTCGCGGCTCACGGGGGCAGGGTTGTCGTTCATGGGCGCGGGCCTCGCTCAGGACGTGGGATGCTGCGAGCGAAAGCCGATCGCGATCCGGTTCCAGGCATTGATGGTGGTGATCAGCAGGGTCAGGGCGACGATCTGGCGGTCGGAGAAATGCTCGCGCAGGCCGTCGTAGTCCGCATCCGGCGCGCCGGTCTGCGCCACCAGCGTCAGCGCCTCGGTCCAGGCCAGGGCGGCGCGCTCGGCGGGCGTGTAGAGGCTGGACTCGCGCCAGGCGGCCAGCAGGTGCAGGCGCATCTCGGACTCGCCCATCTTGCGCGCATCCGTGGTGTGCATGTGCAGGCAATAGGCGCAGCCGTTGATCTGCGAGGCGCGCGTCTTGACCAGCTCGTACAGGAAGGGGTCCAGCCCGGCGCCCTTGACCGTCTTTTCCATGTGCAGCATCCCCTCCATCAGGTCGGGCGCCACCTTGAAATAATCCATTCTCGCTTGCATGTCGAATCCTTTTCCAGTGAATGGGACCGCATCCTGCACCGCCGAGTCGCCTCGCGGCGCGGCCGGCCTCCGCTTTCATTTATACCGCCGTCCGTCCCTCGGGCGCCTGAATTCCGCTGCCGCATGCATGGGTTCGGCGCGGCATCCGGGTCATGCCGCCGGCGCGGGCGCCTCGAGCAGGCCCGCCGCGATCTCGTAGGACCGCAGGCGCGCCGCGTGCTCGTACATATTGCAGGTCAGCATCAGCTCGTCGGCGCCGGTGCGCTCGATGAAGGCGCGGATCTGGCCGGCCACCGTGCCGGGCGCCCCGATGGCCGCGCACGACAGCACGTGGTCCAGCAGCTCGCGGCCTTGCGGGGGCAGCGACTCGACGTAGCCCTCGACCGGCGGCGGCAGGCGCCCGGGGCGGCCGGTGCGCAGGTTGACGAAGGACTGCTGCCAGGACGTGGCGAGGTAGCGCGCCTCGCTGTCGGTGTCGGCGGCGAATACGTTGAAGCCCAGCATCACGTAGGGCTTGTCCAGGCGTTCCGAGGGCTTGAAGCGCGCGCGGTACAGGGCGATCGCGTCCATCATCTGGGCGGGCGCGAAGTGCGAGGCGAAGGCGTAGGGCAGGCCCAGCATCGCCGCGAGCTGGGCGCCGAACAGGCTCGATCCCGGGATCCAGATCGGGATGTCCTGGCCCTCGCCGGGGACGGCGCGCACCGGTGCCCGGCCCTCGAAATACGCCATCAGCTCGACCACGTCGCGCGGGAACTCGTCGGGATCCGTCCCGAGGTTGCGGCGCAGGGCGCGCGCCGTCGCCTGGTCCGAGCCCGGCGCGCGGCCCAGGCCCAGGTCGATGCGCCCGGGATAGAGGGCGTCGAGCGTGCCGAACTGCTCGGCGATCACCAGCGGCGAGTGGTTGGGCAGCATGATGCCGCCCGCGCCCACGCGGATGCGCGAGGTGGCGCCGGCCACGTGGCCGATGAGCACCGCGGTGGCGGCGCTGGCGATGCCGGGCATGCCGTGGTGCTCGGCCAGCCAGTAGCGCGCATAGCCCCAGCGCTCGGCGTGCCGCGCGAGATCGGCCGTGCGGGCGAACGATTCGGCCGCCGAACCCTCCTGGGTGATGGGCGCCAGGTCGAGGATGGAAAGTGGAATCATCGCGATCGGGGACGGGCGCCGCCAAACAGTGGCAGAATCCTGTTTGCCCCGCCATAAAAACACAACCCGCCCAGTGTAATGCCTCTCTCGAATGCCTGCCGGGGACGGCCTTGAGCCGTCCTTCCCGCGCCGCCGCCGTGGCGGTCGTCCTGTCGCTGGCCGCCATGGCCAGCGTGCAGTCGGGCGTGTCCCTGTCGGTGCCGGTGATCCATGAGTACGGCGTGCTGTCCACCTCCAGCCTGCGGCTGTGCTGGGCCGCGGTCGTCCTGGCCCTGGTCGTGCGCCCGCCCCTGCATCGCTATACCCGTGCGCAGTGGCGCGCCGCGCTGATGCTGGGCGCCGGCATGGCGGTGATGACGCTGACCTTCTTCCTGGCCGTCGAGCGGCTGCCCCAGCACCTCGCCGTCGCCCTGGAGTTCTGCGGCCCGCTCGCCGTCGCCGTGGCGGGCGTGCGCGGCGCGCGGGCGCTCGCCTGGCCGCTGCTGGCCGCCGCGGGCATCGTCCTGCTGCTCTGGGGGGATGCGCATGGCGCGAGCGGCGCCGACCCGGCGGGCATTGCCTTCGCCCTGCTCGCGGCGGCGGGATGGGCCACCTACATCGTCATGATGAAGCGCGTGGGCACGGCCTTCGGCGGCATGCAGGGCCTGTCGGTCTCGCTGCTGGTGGCGGCGGCCCTCGCCCTGCCGCTCGGGATCCTCGAGGCCGGCACGCTCCGTTTTCCCGATGGCCAGTTGCTGTGGACCGCCGGCCTGGCCGTGCTCGTGCCGCTGGTGCCCTACATGCTCGAGATCACGGCCCTGCGGCGCCTGTCCGCCGCCGCCTTCGGGGTGCTGATGAGCCTCGAGCCGGCCGTCGGCGCGCTGTCGGGCTGGATCATCCTGGGCCAGGCCATGACGGGCGCGCAGGTCCTGGGCACCTTCCTGGTCGTGTGCGCGAGCGTCGGCGCCGTGCGCCAGGGCGGCGGCTAGCGCCGCCTCATGCGGATCCCGCCGACTCGCGCGGATCCTGCCGCCTGCCGTGGATCCCGCCGCCGTTGGCGGCTGCGGGACTGGCCACCAGGGACGGGCCGCTGAGGACGGGCCGCTAGCATTCCACCACGTTCACCGCCAGGCCGCCGCGCGAGGTCTCCTTGTATTTCGAGCGCATGTCCGCGCCCGTCTGGCGCATCGTCTCGATCACCATGTCGAGCGAGACGTGGTGCTTGCCGTCGCCGTGCAGCGCCAGCCGCGCGGCGTTGATGGCCTTGTTGCCGCCCATCGCGTTGCGTTCGATGCAGGGGATCTGCACCAGGCCGCCCACCGGATCGCAGGTCAGGCCCAGATTGTGTTCCATCCCGATCTCGGCGGCGTTCTCGACCTGGTCGACCGTGCCGCCCATCACCGCCGTCAGGCCCGCCGCCGCCATCGAACAGGCCACCCCGACCTCGCCCTGGCAACCCACCTCGGCGCCAGAGATCGAGGCGTTTTCCTTGTACAGGAAGCCGATGGCCGCCGCCGTCAGCAGGAAATCCACCACCCCGTCCTCGGACCAGCCGGGAATGAACGTCCGGTAATAGCGCAGCACCGAGGGCAGCAGCCCCGAGGCGCCATTGGTGGGCGCCGTCACCACGCGGCCGCTGGCCGCGTTCTCTTCGTTGACCGCCATCGCGAACAGGTTCACCCAGTCCATCGCGAACATCACGTCGTCCCGCTTGTGCCCGCCCTTCAATTCTCGGTAGAGCGCCGGCGCGCGCCGCCGCACCTTGAGGCCGCCGGGCAGCACCTCGTCCTCGACGGGACCGCGCATCCCGCAGCCCCGGTCGATCGCATCGTCCATCACCCGGGCGATGCGCAGCACCCCTTCGCGCACCTCGGCCGCCGGGCGCAGCGCCGATTCATTGGCCATCATCAATTGCGCGATCGTCAGCCCATGCGCCTTGCAGAGCGCCACCAGCTCGGCGCCGTTCGAGTAAGGGTAGGGAATCGGATCGTGTTCGGGCACCCGCTCGTCCGTCTCGATGCTGTCCAGCGCCCGGATGAACCCGCCGCCGATCGAGACATAGCGCTCGTCCAGCAGCGTCTCGCCGGCGGCGTCGCGCGCGGTGAAGCGCATGCCGTTCGGGTGTTCCGGCATGGGCTTGATCCGGTACGAGAACACCTTGGCCGCGTCGAAATCGATGCGGTGGTCGCCCCACAGGACCAGCGACTTGCGCGCCTGCACCTCGCCCACCAGCGCCGGGATCGCCGCCGGATCCACCGTGTCCGGCGCCTCGCCCATCAGGCCCAGCATGATCCCCACGTCCGTGCGGTGCCCGCGCCCCGTTTCCGCCAGCGAACCGTGCAGTTCGACCGCCAGGCTCGCCACCCGTTCCAGCAGGCCGCGCGCCTGCAGATTGCGCGCGAAATTGCGCGCCGCGCGCATCGGCCCCACCGTGTGCGAACTGGACGGCCCGATGCCGATCTTGAAAATGTCGAAAACCGATAAAGCCATGACGTGCCTCCGAAACCTCGTCCATGGGTCTCTCCCGCGTCCCGGGGAGTCCCTATCGACGATTCTAGGACTTGCATGGTTTTTCGATTGAATGATTGCGACATTCTTTAGGAATGGATTCGATGTGTTTCCTTGGCGGGCGTTTCAATGCATTGTCGTGGGGCTTCACGTGTATTCCATGGGTTGGGGATTTGGTGCGCCATTTATTCCGCTATTGATAGAATAAGAACGACACAATCCCAGGGATACCCCATGGCCTCGCAGCCCGTCCGTTTCGGCTTCATCCTCCTGCCGCGGTTCACCATGACCGCCTTTGCCGGCCTGCTGGATGTCCTGCGCCTCTCGGCCGACGAGGGCGACCTCAGCCGGCCGGTGCGCTGCACCTGGGAGGTCATCGCCGAGACCCTCATCCCCGTGCGCTCCAGCAGCGGCGTCCAGGTCGTGCCCACCGACCTGCTGGGCGATCCGGGGCGCTTCGACTACATCATCGTCGTCGGCGGCCAATGGCGCGGCCGCCAGTCCGCGAGCCCCGACGTCCTCGCCTACCTGCGCGAGGCCGCCCGCGCCGACCGCCACATCGTCGGCCTGTGCACCGGCGTCTTCGCCCTGGCCCAGGCCGGCGTCCTCGCCGGCCATCGCGCCTGCGTGAGCTGGTTCCACTACTGGGACTTCATCCAACAATTCCCCACCTTCGATCCCGACGCCATCGTCGCCGACCGCCTGTACGTCTTCGACCGGCGGCGCATCACCTGCTCCGGCGGACCCGCCTCCATCGACGTCGCCGCCCGCATCCTCAAGCGCCACCTCGACTCCGCCGACGTCGGCAAGGCCCTGCGCATCCTCCAGGTCGACGACGCCGACCACGGCCAGCCCGTCCAGCCCCTGCCGCCCGGCATACCCCCCGACGTCCCCGCGCCCGTGCGCCGCGCCGTCCTCCTCATGCAGCAGCACGCCGGTCACGCCCTCGAGATCACCGACCTGGCAGACCGCCTCGGCCTCTCGCCGCGTCAACTGCAGCGCCTGTTCAAGCAATCCATGGGCACCACCCCCCAGGCCTACGCCCGCGACCTGCGCCTGCGCCTCGCCGCCTGGATGCTCGAGCGCACCGGCAAGAGCATCGCCGCCATCGCCTCGGACTGCGGCTTCGCCGACGCCGCGCACATGGGCCGCGAGTTCCGCAAGCGCCACGGCATGCCGCCCGGCGCCTGGCGCAGCCACGCTGGGGCAGGGGAAAAGGCCGTATAATGGCGGTCCTTTTCCGCCGCGGCGTTCAGCCGCGACGACCCTGCCCGGGTGGTGAAATTGGTAGACGCAGGGGACTCAAAATCCCCCGCCGCAAGGCGTGCCGGTTCGATTCCGGCCCCGGGCACCATCCCCAAATCTTCTGCTAATTCAAGCCATTAGAAGATTTCGCAGTACAAGCCCCGCACCGGGGGATTTTCCTAAAATTATGGTCAGGTACAGTTTCGGTACAGTGATGCGGCGCTAGCCTCATACGGAGTACTCATGGCTACGATCGTTAAGACTTCCTCGGGCACTTGGAAAGCCCTCATTCGTAAGACAGGCTGGCCGGCCACGGCCAAGACGTTCCGCACCAAGCGGGACGCCGAAGACTGGGACCATCATCATGGCAAAGCTCGGTCTCGGAATAATGCTTGGTCTCGGACCACTGTTTATCGCGGCGTTAATGTTTCCGGTCACCGCAAAATGGTTTGATAAATGGTTTGAGCAGGCGCTGGCCTACATCCTTGAAATTGCCATCACAATGGTTGTCGTATCTGTCGGTGTGGCGTTATTTAAGGCGCTATTCGACAGGGTAATAAGCACGACCACGGACAATCCCATCAGTTCGTTTGTGCAGATCATCGTTCTTGCCTTGATCATCTTCTTCGCGCAGAGAAAAACGAGCGGCTTAGGAGCAAGATTGGCTGGCGGCATCGCCTTTGACGCGGTGACATTCAGGAGCATGGCGCAGGGTATTGGCAACGTGGTGAATCCTAAGACGACTCGCCGCGATATGCAGTCGGGCATGATGGTTACTGCTGGCCGAACAAACCACATGATTGCAGGCAACACCATGTGGAACCCAGCCTATCGGCAACACGTCTTGCAGAACATGGGCACGAACTGGGGACCGGCAACGGGCGGCTCCGTCAACGGTAAGTGATGTGCATGTTACGTCCGCATCGGCCTCGCCATCAGCGAGGCCTTTTCATTTATGGCCGCACATATCTCCGCGCTACGCTTGGGCAACCCCTTCGGTTGCATCCCGCGTCCGTTCTTGCCGGACTGGCCGCGGGGGCAGGCCCAGCGGCTTCGCCTTGTTCCTCTCCCCGCCGACAGGCTGCATGGCTTCCAGAGGCATCAAGGGTGAAGGCTTCGCCCGGGATCCTCACCCGTTCCCTGCGCTGCGCTTCGGGCTGCGGCTTCCGGTCCCGCCCTTGACGCCTCTTCCGGCCAAACGGCGTCAGTAGCGGTGCTATCAAGCGGATGACGGGTCAAGGGGTTGGTGCGGCCCGCAGCCCACAGGGCGAGGACACGGCCCCTTGACGCGGCAGGAGCGCCCCACGCTATGCCCGGGGGCAGGAGTTCCGGGCCAAGGGCCCGCAACCCCTGCTCCCGAGGCTCCCGCCGGCGAGGGTGGAGAGTCCAGAGAGGCAAAGCCTCTTTGGAAACTACGGCTAGTACGCAGCCGATACTGGCGTCCATAGCAGGTAAAACAAGACAATTTCAGCGCGCCAACTCTGTGGCTACATGTACCTAAACCAAATTACCCATACTTCTTGTAAGATCGAGTTACCTACGACAAGGAGGCACCATGGCAGGCACGGGTAAATGGAGGCAACAGCCCCACAAAACCATATCGGATACCGAACGCAGCCGCCGGCAATCGGCAGTTAACTATGCGTGGGCCTCCACCGGTCTAGAAGGTTTCTCGCTCAGTGAAGCAGATGAGGCCCACGCTCAGCGTTTCGTCGATGGTCAGATAAGCCTGCAAGAGTTTGTGCAGCCGCGCGCTGACGCATTAGCACTCCCAAAGTCTTCGTCATGACGAAGAAACTTAGGATTTGGGGACTAGTGCAGGATAGGCTGTCGCCGGGATTTGCATTACAAAATTGATTCCGCAGATCGATCTAACAGCCTTCTCTTTGAAAAATTAAGTCTGCTCAGGGCTAGTTTCTTCACCGGCAACAAATCACTCAACAAAGGCTGAACCACGGACAGAGACGGAGGCATGTGTGGCGAAAGGAAATGGAGCAAAAAGAGTCGCAATTAACTTGTATCTGCTCAGGAAAAATCCAGACCCCACCTCAAAGGGGATCTGGTCACAAAAGGAGCTCTTAGCTAGCCCTGTAGGCCGCACTGGCAAACCTGTGCCAATAAAAGCTGACCGCTATCAGCTCGGCGACAATGGAGAGCTTGGAACTCTCTATATCAGGAAGCCTATTACAGAGATAGCGCCTGAGTGGCTTGATTTTGTTCAACAGGGTCTTGCAGACGCCTCCCCACTCGCCAAGCTAAAGAACAAGAGCATTTCGGCTCTCCTCGTGATTGGGCAGAAGGGGCGGCAGTTTGCTATTGCGTTCGGACATGGGCGATTCATGATAGAACCGAGATTGATCGAAGACCGCTTCGGCATCCGGGTAGTCTTGAATAGCATCATGCCCGATAAAGTTGCATCCATTGATCGCCAGACCTTTGACGCTTCGCCCAAAATAAGTAGGGTTCAAACGATCAAGGCGTCTTCCGTCTCTGACTTCATGATAAGCCCGGAACAAGACCTTCTGCGAGGACTTGTAGGCTTTACCAAGCCGGAATATAAAAAAACACTTGGAGGCCTGATCGCCGGCATTGACTCGTTTAAAACTTCGGTACCTATCAAACTATCTGAGCTGTCGGAACTTCTCGAGGTCGCACTTGAGCGTTCCGACTCAAAAGATTATTTGGCTCGCGACTCCCAAGGCAACAACAGCCAATTTGCATGGGTTGAAAATCTTTTACCGGTTAAGGACGAAACACTCATCGCCGAACTGAATGGAGCGTTATGGGATCGTCTGAATTCGGACGATTTGCATAATATTTGGCTCGCGATCCCAGATATTATTGACTGGAGCCAAGTAACTGGCTTTAGTTACATCTCAACATCGACCACAGAGCAGCTAGACGAAAGTCTCGACTTAGCAAGACTTCTTGGAACGTTGCGTAAAGACGCCACGCTCGAAACAGTCAAGAGAAGGGAGATTTTTATGCATTTATCCACTGGAGTGCCAGCTCAGCGCTTTAATGCTTTCAAATGCATCTATGCGGAGATAAAGCGAAATTCAGATTTATTCATCTTGCACGTGGGAACATGGTTTAGAGTCGAAGGGACATTTCAGAGCATGGTAGAAACATATTTCTCCACCTTGCCACGCAAACCGTTTGCACCTCCCTTTATGGAATACGATCACGCCGGAGAGGGCTCATACAACGAGGCAGTGTGCGCCGCAAGTCCCCACACTCACGGAATGCTGGACCGCCGGCTAATCCAGTTTGGTGGTACCTATGACAAAATCGAAGTCTGTGACATCTTCAAAGACTCGACTGGAAACGCTTCAAGGAATAGGGAGTTCATACATGTAAAACGCGGCCGCAGTTCTGCCAATTTGAGTCACCTGTTCTCGCAGGGCTTAGTGGCGGCGACCCTCCTTGTAAGGGAGCAAAGTTTCGTGAACGAAGTCAATAAACAACTAACAACGCAAGGGCTAAAGACCTTGCCGGATAAATTCACGGCGAGCGGAAACGAAGTTGTATACGCAATAGTTGACGGCCCCAGTGGTGCCTCCCTTGATATTCCATTTTTTAGCAAAGTTACGTTGCAAAATTGTGGAAAATCAATCGCAGCGTTTGGATATACGGTTAGCCTAATGCACATACCTGAATCCACTGCCTATCTAGCAAAATTAGAGGCAAAAAAATTAGAGAAAAAATCGAAGAAAAATGCTGACCAGCAGTCGGCTAAGTGACTTCACTCTCTGTAGAAACACTGCAAATCACCGACTCAAATAGCAGAGCCGAACAGCGCCCGACGCCGCTGAAGATATTGGGGTTGAGGGGCCCCCTTTTTGGGTAGCGCTAGCTTCTTTCCATCATACGGCTCTAACTGACTTCTAAGCATCACATCATCACCGATTTTGGCCCAATCAATTCGGATCGTGTAGTCGTCCTCGATCACCAGGTGCCCTTTTTCAAAAGCGCGGTCCATAAGTACTGATAGACAAATCCCATTGCAAGGATCTAAACGAATGCTCTGATCTTCGCTCCAAGGCACTATATGCGAAGCGATAAGGAAGTCTTTTGTCTCAATCCCAGTAATTGCGCATCTGTAGTCATAATTGGATTTTACCCGCTTAGCGAACGCCTTCTGCGCGCTGCCGCGTGTTTTGCTCGTAATACTCGAATCGGGAACGCTATAGTCTCCTTCCTCAATTTTTTCACGAAAAGCTGCGACCTCGCTGGGATCTGGGTCAGCAGATTCCGCCGCAGCATCCCCTTGCTCCGTTGCGGGATACTGTACGTCCAGCACCTCTAGTAAGGCATGGGCTGAGCTTGCCAGTTTTTCCGATAGAGGTTCTGGCGACACCCAGGATTTATGATTCAGCGACGGATCAAAAAATAATCCGTATCCAGGACGACGTAAATAAGCCGCAAGTCCACGCCCCAAGTCTCCATCCAAGCCGTCAAGTTCATTAAGCCGAATATCGGAAATCTCTAGCTGGGATAAAACGTGTTTGATCTCAATAGTTGGCACAAGCCCCCCGCTCGCGAAGGTTTGCCAAGCAAGAGCCGAATTCTGTGACGTCTTCCTTGCCAATTCCTGAATCGCGTCAGGCAGAATGCCCAGGTCTGCCCAAGCATATGCATCACTCGGCCCCGCCAGGTAAGCGCGCAAATGCAGCGTCGTAGGCTCGTTGTGCAGCTTGATTGCGATCAGGTAGGGCTGGCCAGCGCCTCGATCTGCAAGCATTGCCAATTCGTTCTCAGCGGCATCAAACTCAGTATGTGCTGGATCACCAGGAATTGTCTCTGCCGTGGCGTCACTTGGCGAAAGAGACATCTTCCACGCTGCTGGAGCACCTAAGCTAGTTTCCCATTTCAAGTGCGGGCGATCCGCAGAATTGAAAACCAAAGTGCCAGGCGTTGTTCCTTTTGGCCACTTGTATGTAAGTGGAACAGATCCCTCTTCACCCACCGTGACAGGAAAGAGACGAGTCACGGTTTCAAGGAAGCTAGCCTTCCTTGAAAGTTGAATGTAGTCCTTCGTGTATTTTGTGTTCCCCAATCGACCATAGGTTGCCCGATGCGCTGAGGGACCATAATAAATAACAAGCACCCATTCGACAGGCTGAACAGCCATTAGGCCCTCCCGATTATGATCGCTTCCGGTGACTGATGCGCCTCAACCTCTCGCCGACTCTGTGCCGCTAGCGCGCGGTGCGTCGTGAAACGGACGATGTCAGCGTCAGGAAAGAGAGAACGTACTGACGGCGTGTCCCGATTGGACATCACCCATTGAACCCCTCGCCGAGACAACGCAGCGCAAATATCTGCCAGCTCAATAAGATCTGTCATTTCAAACGTCTTAGCCGTGTATTTGTTGAACTTTGCAGTTGGCTCTTTTTCAATGTCTGGGCGGCTATATACAGGCAAATAAGGTGGATCTAGATAGACAAAATCTCCTTTTTTCGCATTATTAAGTACGGCTCGGAAATCCGCTGCAACTATTTCCGCGTTAACTAGCAGAGCGCCGACGGATCTCATAGTCTTGTCGTCGAGGCCTTTAAAACGCCGGTCGCCCCACGGCACATTCATAGCCCCAGTGCGAGAATTCTCCCGCCACAGATGATTCCAGGAGACACCATTTAAATAGAGAAAGCGCGCAGCCTTTTCTACGAGGTTAGACGGGGCAGGAGTTGAGCGCACTTCATAATAGAAATCTTTAGAGTCATTCTTCATGTACCAATCTAACAACGGCTGCAGTTCGGACTGCTGATCTCTCATAGCAATCCACGCCGCAACAAGGTGCTCGTTTAGGTCTGCGAGATAAGAACGTCCAGACACACGGGTAGCACATGCCAGAAAGACGGCCCCCCCACCAAGGAACGGCTCGTAGTAGTTCTTGATCTTGAAGGGTACGTGGGGAAGTATGCGGGGAAGCAACCTAGTTTTGCCTCCAACCCACCGGATGAAGGGCTTGATAGGCTTCGGGTCCGCGCTAAACGCAAGCTGTTCGCCGGCAAGCGAATCCCTAGCGGACAGCGTCATGATTTTTTACTCTTTCAGTCAACAGGCAAGGGTGTATAATACAACGTTGTCCGCCACTTTCCCAGCCTAGGGGTTCATATGTCTAACATCCAACTCATCTGGCCGAACAAAGATCTGCTATTGAAGGCCTCGGGAGAGGAAGGCTACGAGTGGTTAAATTTGGATGACCCCCGCCTTTTGAAGCCGCTCAGATTCGAGCCGCTTACTGTAGCTCCGCTAACCCCCCTTACAAATGTTCTTGCGATCGGCGACGGCCTAGACGTGCTTGAGGCACTCACGATTCACACTACGGTGCTCAACGGTGGGATTCGTTTGGTATACATTGATCCGCCGTTTAACACTCAGGTTAACTTTCGTCAGTATAACGACACCATGCAGCGGTCAATGTGGCTAAGCATGTTGCGTGACCGCCTCGCGGCGATACGTCCTCTCCTCGCCGAGAATGCAAGCATTTGGGTACATCTTGACGACAGTGAAGTACACCGCGCTCGCGCCGTGATGGACGAGGTTTTCGGTGAGGCCGCATTTGTCGCTTCAGTTGTCTGGCAAAAAAAAATGACGCGCGATTCCCGTGCAGCCTTTTCGTCAAATCACGATACCATTCTGGTATATGCCCCGAGTGGCCCCAAGAGGTGGAAAACTTCGCGGAATCTGTTAGTCAAAGACGAAGCGCAATTACAAAATCGCGACGATGATCCTCGTGGCCCTTGGTCCGATGCACCCTTCACTGCACCTGGATATCGTAAAGCGCAGCAATACGACATCGTTACGCCGACAGGACAAGTGCTTCGGCCTCCGCGTGGCCGGTCTTGGTATGCCACAGAACAAACCTATTTCGACTTGCTCGCCGATGACCGAATCTGGTTCCCTAAAGGCGGCGATGGTTCGCCTCGTTTAAAGCTGTTCGCACACCAACTAAGAGGGCTCGTGCCGTTTACCGTATGGGGATCTGCGGATACCGGAACGAATGATGACGCAAAGCGGCACCTCATGACACTGTTCCCCGACTCTGAAGTGTTTGACACACCAAAGCCTGAGTCACTTCTGGAACGGATTATTCACATTGCTACCAATCCTGGTGAACTGGTAGTCGATATATTTGGCGGAAGCGGTACCACAGCAGCGGTCGCACATAAGATGCGGCGCCGCTGGGTTGTTGCCGAGCGCAACACCCAGACAGTCCTCGATTTTTTATATCCGAGATTACAACGGGTGGTGGACGGAAAGGACCCGGATGGCGTCACAGATGCCATGAACTGGACCGGAGGAGGGCACTTTGAAGTTGTCCATGTATCTCCACGCCTAGGAACGATAACGAAGAAATTTCGGCCTGATGGTGTAAGACAGCGCCTGACAACGCAGGAGGAAATTCGCTATGGGTCACTGCCTAAAGGGAGGCGCTCGACCGCTGCTTGATTCATCAGAAAACAGACACGCAAGGGTTAAAAACGCCGGCATTCTTCGTAGCGATAAACGGCAGCTTTCGCAAGAAAAGCAAACGGCATTCGTTTCTCCGCTTAGGAGGTTATCAGTCGTAATACTAAATCTGCTTGCGACTGGAACTGTGCCACGATTTCGGGACAGTACAGGTACAGTGATCAGCTTTCATCAATTCAGCCAGAATACGCTAATCTACTGATTTGAAACTGGTTTTACCTATTTCAACCTACGCTAGAATTCGCCCCATTTCCCTGTAGCAACACTGTAAATCGCCAACTCAAAATCCCCCGCCGCAAGGCGTGCCGGTTCGATTCCGGCCCCGGGCACCACTCAAAAATCCCTAGTGTTTACAAACACTTAGCGCGATTCAAGTCATAGCCCCAGTACTGGGGATTTTCCTCAAAGTTCGCTTAGGTACAGTTTCGGTACACTGACGCAGCGCCATGCGTATCGGCAGCAACATTTTGCGGCTCTACCCCATCAACGGGGAATGGGCACACATCAGACACGGTTGATGACACCGTTCCAGCCGCATTGAGCCAAGACGCGCATGCGGTAATTCTCAAAGTTCCTGAAGCCGTACGCTCGGCGCGAGAGCATCTCCATTTTAGTGTGGAAGCCTTCGGTGATGCCGTTGGACCTGGAGAAGCGCCACATCCGCACGATGGGCTCCAGCCACGATGTTAACGTGGCCGCCAGCGCCCTGGCCGGGCTGTGCTCGAACTGGCGGATCAATGCCAGGAACTTGGGCAACATCCTCCTGGCTCGCTTGGCTTTCATGGCCTTGAGCACCAGAAAGCCGTTGAGCTGCTGCTTGGCGAAGTACAGGGCCCGCAGCCCGGGCGCCTGCGCCAGGTACTGATGCAGGCGTTCCTTCTGCACCGCAGACAGCCTCCAGTGGTGGCGACGCATCAGGCTCAACAGGGCTCGGTTCCTGCGGCCTTCGGGGTCGTACTGTTGCCACAGCTTCAGGAAGTGCTGGTTCACGAGCCGGATGACGTGGAAGCGGTCGGCCACGATCAGGGCGTTGGGAAAGTACTGCCGGGCAATCTGGCGATAGGTCTCGGAGAGGTCCATCACAATGACGCGCACCCGCTCGCGGCCGGGCAGGCGCTTGAGGTAGGTTCTCAGGCTCGCCTCGGAGCGCCCGAGCACGACGTCGAACACCTTGTGATTCTTCAGATCGACCAGCGTGGTCGCGTAGCCCTTCTTGCGGCTGAAGAAGTGTTCATCGATCCCGAGCACCTGCGGGCAGCGCCGGCCCGAGAGTTCCGAGAGCCGTTGCTGCATGAAGGACTGATACCAGCGCTCGACGGTGGCGCTACCGATCCGATGCGTATGGGTCAGCTTGCGCTGACTGACCCCGCCTTCATGCGCCTCGAAGACCTCCAGGCGGTAGGCCTCGGTGGCGCGCAGGCGCGGGCGAATGCCGGGCAGCGGATGGCGGAAATAGCGGTTGCAGGGCAAGCAATGGTACTTCGGCACGGCCAGGTGCAGCACCATGAGTTGATTGCCTTGGCGTGTGTGCTTGAGCGTTCTGCGGTGCGTGGCCTTGATGCGTAGCTGCTCGCCGGCGCAGTGCGGGCAGGTGGGGCGCCGCTGCGGCTTGGCCTAGACGTGGATGTCTTGGGCGCGCTTGACCTCTTGAACCACCAGGCCCGGGATGCCTAGGATAGAATCGATTGGGGACATCGGCATTGCTTCCATTAAACGTGTTCTTCGCAAAAACAAGTCTAATGAATGCCCTTGTCCCTCGTTTATGATGGAGAGCCGAGGCGTACCCGCTGGTCCCTCGCTACGAAAAACATAGCGTGCGTAGACGGGTACACGGCAACTACCTGATTTTCTATCGCGTCGACGCCGAACAAGTCACGGTATTGCATGTGCTGAACAGTGCCATGGACTACGCGGCAATCCTGTTCCCTGATGAGTAACGCCAGGCTTGTTTTCAGGATACAGCGGCAGAAGTCTCCGAACATAGTGGCAAACCGTCCGGGGCGCCATTGGCTTTTTCTATCGGAAGAACGTATACAGGCACCTAATACACCGAACCACCGCCTGACGGCGACACCGAGCCCCCGCCCGCCGGCGCGCCGCTGTCGCGGAAGACCGACAGCAGGACGCGTGCGCCCTTGACGAGCAGGGACACGTCCGTGCCGACGGCGGTGAACAGGCTGCCCGCCTCGATGTAACGGCGGGCGAGCGCGTGGTCCGCGCTCAGGATGCCGGGTGCCTTGCCGGTGGCGGCGATGCGCGCGATCGCGTGCCCGATGGCCGCCTGCACTTCGGGATGCCCGGGGTTGCCCAGATGGCCCATGTTGCCCGCCAGGTCGGCCGGCCCGATGAAGACGCCGTCCACGCCGTCGACGGCGCAGATGGCTTCGATCTGCCGCAGCGCCTGCGGGGTCTCGACCTGCACCAGCACGCAGACCTGGTCGTTGGCGCGCGCCAGGTAGTCGGGCAGGGTATTCCAGCGGGAGGCGCGCGCCAGCGCGCTGCCGACGCCGCGCATGCCTTGCGGGGGGTAGCGGGTGGCGGCGACGGCGGCTGCGGCCTGCGCTGCGTCCTGCACCATGGGGATGAGCAGCGAGCGCGCGCCGATGTCCATCAGGCGCTTGATCAGCACGGGATCGTTCCAGGCGGGCCGCACGACGGGTTCCACCGGATAGGGCGCGAGCGCCTGCAATTGGGCCAGCGTGCTCTGCAGGCTGTTGGGCGCGTGCTCGCCGTCGATCAGGAGCCAGTCGAAGCCGGCCTGCGCCACGGCTTCGGCGCTGTAGGCGCTGGTCAGTGCGAGCCAGAGTCCGAGCTGGGAGCGCTGCTGGGTGAGCGCAGTCTTGAAGGGGTTGTGCAAAGGATCGATGTCTGGCATCTGGGGCTCCGTTTCCGTCATCAGGTAGCCGGCGCGGCCTGGCCGGCCTGGGCCGCGAGGGCATTCAGGGGGCGGCCTGGATCGGCGAGCGCCCGCGGATCGGCCGCCAGCGCGCCTTCGACGAGCTTGCGCGCGACCCGGTAGTCGCGGCCGGCATCGAAGCCGACCACGCAGGCGATGCGTCCATCCGCGTCCAGTCCGAAGATCAGCTCGCGGCCGGCGCCGGCCAGCGGCCGCGCAACGGTCCGGGCGGCGTGCCGCGCATGGCCGGCGATCTGGATCATGGCGCCATATTGCTCCGACCAGACCAGGGGCAGGGGACGATAGTCGACCGCCTGCTCCAGCATGGCGCGTGCCGCCGCGATGCCCTGGTCCTGGGCGTTCTGCCAGCTCTCCAGGCGGTGCCAGCCGAGCTGCGCGTCGTACAGGACGGCGGCATCGCCGGCTGCGAAGATCGCCGGGTCGCTGCTGCGGCAGGCACCGTCGACGCGGATGCCGCGTTCGCAGGCCAGGCCGGCGGCGCGGGCCAGCGCGTCGTTGGGCACCAGGCCGGTGCCCAGCACGACGAGGTCGGCCAGGAGGCTGTCGCCGTCGGCGAGCCGCAGGCGCGAGCCGGTATCCAGGGGCTCGATGGCGCTCACGCCGGCCGCCAGCCGCAACTCGACGCCGTGCTGCTCGTGGCGCGCGGCCAGGCGCTGCGAGACCTCGGGCGGGACGCTGCGCGCGCAGAGGCGTCCGGCCTGTTCGATCAGGCACACCGAGTGTCCCTGCGAGCGCGCCGTGGCGGCGATCTCCAGGCCGATCCAGCCGCCGCCGATGACCACCACCCGGCGCGCGGGCGCCGCCAGGCCGGCTTTCAGGCGCAGGGCATCGTCCCAGGTGCGCAGGACGTGGACGTCGCGCGACTGCGCGCCCGGAATGGGGGGAATGCCGGCGCGCCCGCCGGTGCACAGCAGCAGCCGGTCGTAGGACAGCACCTCGCCCGTGCCGGTGATCACGCGGCGGCTGTCGGGATCCAGGGCGGTCGCCGCCTGGCCGGGACGGAAGTCGATGTCCAGGGCGCGCAGGTGGTCGGCCGGGAACAGGATCGCGTCCTGCATCGCCGTGGCGCCGGTGAGCACGGTCTTGGAGAGCGGCGGACGCTCGTAGGGCGGATGCGGTTCTTGGCCAAGCAGGATGATGCGGCCGGCGAACCCCTCGTCGCGCAGGGTCTGCGCCGCCCAGCCGCCGGCCTGGCCGGCGCCGATCACGATGAAGGTGGCCGTACGCATGCCGGCTATTCCGGACGGATCAGGATCTGGCCGTCCTCGACCCGGACCTCGTAGGTCTTGATGTCGGTCGTCACCGGCGGGCACAGCGGCTTGCCGGTGGCGACGTCGAATACGCCCTGGTGCAGCGGACATTCGATGGTGCCGTTCTCCAGATAGCCTTCCGACAGGTTGGCGTTGCCGTGCGGGCATTTGTCCTGGGTGGCGCAGACCCGGCCCCCGAACTGGTACAGACAGACGGCTTCGCCGTCGACGATGACCTGCAGGGTACCGGTCTCGGCCGGGATGTCGTGGAGGAAGGCCACCGGCTTCCATTCGGTGTCATGACTCATGGCGCTGTTTCCTGGAATGAAGAAAATCTCTTGGCTCAGCCGAAATGGCAACTGATCGATCCCAGCGGACCGTAGTCGACCGTCAGGGTGTCGCCGGGGTGGACGAACACGGGCCGCGTGAAGGAACCGCTCAGGATCACCTGGTCCGCCTCCAGGGCGATGCCGTACGAGGCCAGGCGGTTGGCGAGCCAGGCGACGCCGTTGGCCGGGTGGTTCAGCACGCCGGCGGCGATACCGGTCTCCTCGATGGTGCCGTTCTGGTTCAGGATCGCGCCCACCCAGCGCAGGTCGATCGCGTTCGGCCGCACCGGACGGCCGCCCATGACGATGCCGGCATTGGCGGCGTTGTCGGCGATGGTGTCCAGCACCGTGCGCCTGTAGCCGTTCTCGGGATCGGACATGAAGGCGCGCGCATCGATGATCTCCAGCGCCGGGGTGACATAGCGCGTGGCGTCGAGCACGTCGAAGCGGGTCACGTCCGGACCCTCCAGCCGATGTCCGAGGATGAAGGCGAGCTCGACCTCCAGCCGAGGCGCGATGAAACGCTCGGTGGGTACGGTGCCGCCGTCCTCGAAGAACATGTCCGCCAGCAGCACGCCGTGGTCCGGCTCGTCGATGCCCACGGACATCTGCATGGCGCGCGAGGTGAGGCCGATCTTGTAGCCCTTGGGCGCATTGCCGGCGGCGATCTTCATGTCCACCCAGGCGCGCTGGATCGCATAGGCGTCGGCCATCGACAGGTCGGGGTGGCGCAGCGTCGGCGCGCGCACCTGCGTGCGGTCACGTTCGGCCTGGTAGAAGTCCCGGGCCAGCGATTCGATGATGCTTGCGGATAACACGTCGGTGTCCCCTCATTCCCTCGGCAGCAACTGTTTGCTGGTCTTGCGCCAGATGCGCCATGCCCCGTCTTCCAGGACGAACTCGTCCAGGCAGTCCCGGGTCCCGTGCAGGTGCAGGGTGTCCTCGTCGCCCGGGCGGGTTTCGTAGGCGGTCAGGTAGAAGCGCACGCGCGCGCGCTCGGCCGTGGCCTGCTCCACCCAGAGGTTGGTGACGAGGTGAGCCGTACCGCGCGCCGGGTCGCGCTGCGCCAGCGCCGCGCGGATGGCGTCCGGGCCGGTCAGCGGCGTGCCCTGGCGCATCCAGGTGCCTTCGCGGGCGAAGATCCGGGCGACGCTCTCGTCGTCGCGCAGGTCCAGGCCGCGAAAGAAGCCATACACGAGGCTGGCCAGGGTGGAGGTGTCCGGTGGGGTCATGGGAAGGGGCTCCTGGGGATGGGATGTGGGTCAGAATCCGCCACGGACGTCGAGCAGCGTCCCCGTGACGTAGGAGGCGGCTGGAGAGGCCAGCCACAGAATGGCTTGCGCGACTTCGTCGGCCTGGCCCATGCGCCCGAGCGGGATGGCGGCGGCCATGGTCTGCAACTGGGCAGGGGTGCGCGCCTGGTGGATCTCGGTATCGATCAGGCCGGGCCGCACGGCGTTGACGCGAATCCCCTCGGTGGCGACTTCCTTGGCCAGGCCGATGGTGAAGGTGTCGATCGCGCCCTTGGTCGCGGCGTAGTGCACCCAGGTGCCGGGCGCGCCCAGGGCCGAGGCGCCTGAGGAGACGTTGATCACCTGGCCGCCCCGGCCGCCGTGCCGGGTGGACATGCGGCGCACCGCTTCGCGCGCCGCGAGGAAGGGGCCGGCCACGTTCACGCGCAGGACTTCGGCCAGGGTGTCGGCCCGCAGGTCCTGCACGCGCGCGACGCCGCCGGTGATGCCGGCATTGTTGACCAGGACCTCGATGCGCCCCAGGGCGTCGATCTCGCCGAAGGCCCGCAGCACGTCGGCCTCGGCGCCGATGTCGGCCTGGACGAGGTGGATGCGTCCGCCGTCGGCCCGGATGGCGTCGGCCAGGGCCCGGGCCTGCGCGGTGCCCGAGCGGTAGAGGGCGACCACCGGGTACGACCGCGCGGCGCGGCGCGCGAGGGCCGCGCCGATGCCGCGGCTGGCGCCGGTGATGACAAACAGTCCTGGTTCGGCCATGGCGGGCTCCTTTGGGCTCAGACGCTCAGGTGGGTGCCGAGCACTCGTTCGTCGTGGCGCAGCGCATCGCTGGTGCCGGTGAAGCAGACCTCGCCCTTGGACAGCACGTAGTGCGCGTCGCCCAGGCTCAGGGCCACCTTCAGGTTCTGCTCGATCAGCAGGATTGCCAGGCCCTCGGCCTTGAGGTGGGCCAGGATATCGACGATCTCGTCGACGATGAGCGGCGCCAGGCCCTCGGACGGCTCGTCCAGGATGATCACCGAAGGATTGAGCATCAGGGCGCGGGCGATGGAGACCATCTGCTGTTCGCCGCCCGAGAGCTGGAAGCCGCGGTTGCCGCGGCGCTCCTCGAGGCGCGGAAACAGGGTGTAGATGCGCTCCAGCGTCCATTTGCCGTCGCGTCCCGGGCGCGCCGCGACCGTCAGGTTCTCCTCGACCGTGAGGCTCGGGAACACGCCGCGCTCTTGCGGCACGAAGCCCAGCCCCATGCGCGAGATGCGGTGCGCCGGCGTGCCGTCGATGCGGGCGCCGTCGTAGGTGATGCGGCCCTGGCGCGCCTTGAGGTAGCCCATGATCGTCAGGACGGTGGTGGTCTTGCCCGCGCCGTTGCGCCCGAGGATGGAGGTGACGCGCCCCGGCGCCACCGACAGGGAGACGCCCCGCAGGACGTGACTGTCGCCGTAGTACGTGTGGATGTCCTGGACCTCGAGCATTTAGTGTTTTCCTCCGAGATAGACCTCGCGCACCTTCTCGTTGCCCCGGATGTCGGCCGGCTTGCCGCTGGCCAGCACCTCGCCGTAATAGAGCACGGTGATGGTGTCGGCCAGCGAGAACACGACTTTCATGTCGTGTTCGATCATGAGGATCGCGAGCGAGTCCGGCAGGCTGCGCACCAGGTCCATCATGCGGCTGGTTTCCGCGGGCGACATGCCGGAGGTCGGTTCGTCGAGCAGCAGCAGATCGGGCTCGGCGGCCAGCGCGATGGCGACTTCCAGTTGGCGCTGTTCGCCGTAGGAGAGCTGCGACACGGGACGCCGCGCCACTTCCGACAGATGCACCTGCTCCAGGATCTGGCCGGTGCGCTCCCAGTGCGACGCCATGGAATCGATGTCGCGCAGCGCCTGGTACCAGTGGCCCTGCTTGGCCTGCACCGCGAGGCGCACGTTTTCCACCACCGACAGACTGTGGAACAGCGTGTTCTTCTGGAAGGTCCGGCCCACGCCCATCTGGCAGATCGCCTCGGGCGCCAGCCCGGTGATGTCCACGCCCTTGAACAGGATGCGGCCGGAGCTGGGGCGCAACTGGCCGGTCAGTTGGTGCACCAGGCTGGTCTTGCCGGCGCCGTTGGGACCGATGATGACGTGGCATTCGCCCGGGCTCACCGACAGGTTGACGTTGCGCGTGACCTCCAGGCTGCCGAAGGCCTTGTACAGATTCTCGGTCCGCAGCAGTGTCATGCTCGCTCTCCTGCCTTCTCGATGCTGGTATTGCACGCCGCCGGCGACGCGGGCGGGACCGGCTCGGGCTTGCGCGCGCGCCGTTCCGCCAGGTTCATGATGACGCCCCAGACGCCCTGGCGCAGGAACATCACGATGAGGATGAAGATCGTGCCGAGCCAGAAGGCCCAGTATTCGTTGTAGGAGCTGATGAAGTTCTTGAGCAGCAGAAACAGGCCGGCGCCCACCGCGGGGCCGAAGACGGTCCCGCTGCCGCCGAGGATCACCATCAGGATGACGTCGCCCGACAGTTGCCAGTGGAGGATGTCGGTCGACACGTAGCCGTTGAACATGGCGTAGAGCGCGCCGCCCACGCCGGCCAGGCCGCCGGCGATCGTGAAGGAGATCAGCTTGAAGCGCTGCACCGGATAGCCGATGGCGCGCATGCGCTGCTCGTTGTCGCGGATGCCGATGAAGATGGAACCCAGCGGCGAGCGCAGCAGCGACCAGAGGAACAGCAGCACCAGCAGCATGCTCACGGCGATCAGGGCGTAGCGCGCCAGGGCGTTGGTGCCGAGGTCCCAGCCGAACAAATGCGGCGGCACGAAGCCGATCAGCCCGTCGGTGCCGCCGGTGACCGAGCGCCACTTGAGCGCGGCGGCGAACAAGAGCTGCGAGAAGGCCATGGTCAGCATGATGAACGGCACCCCGGTGACGCGGATGCAGAACAGGCCGATCAGCGCCGCCAGGCCGGTCGCCGCCAGGATGCCGGCGATCGCGCCCAGCCAGGCCGAGACGCCCAGGTGCACGCCGAGCCCGATGACGACGTAGGTGGACAGGCCGAAGAAGGCGGCATGGCCGAACGACAGCAGGCCGGTATAGCCGATGATGAGGTTCAGGCTCATGGCGAAGATGGCGAAGATCAGCACCTCCGAGAGCAGGCCGAGCAGATAGTTGCCGCCCAGGGGCGCGAGCGCCAGCAGGATGCACAGCGCCACGAAACCGGGTACGCGATAGGATGTCTTCATGGGACTTACCCCTTGGCCACGCCGAACAAGCCCTGGGGCCGCGTCAGCAGGACGACGACCATGAGCAGATAGATGAGGAACAGCGCGTAGTCGGGAAAGTAGGCCTTGCCGAAGGTGTCGATCGCGCCCACCAGCAGGCCGGCGGCCAGCGCGCCGCGCAGGCTGCCCATGCCGCCGACCACGGTGACGATGAATGCCGGGATCAGGATCTCGATGTCCATGCCCAGGTAGATGCCCAGGATGGGGCCGGCGACGATGCCGCCGATGGCGGCCAGCGCCGCGCCCAGCGCGAAGATGCAACTGAACAGGAAGGGCACGTTGATGCCGATGCCGGCCGCCGTGGCGGCGTCGTCCACGCCCGCGCGCACCATGGCGCCCAGGCGGCTGCGCTCCAGGAACCACCACAGCAGGCCCGCGATCGTGGCGCCGAAGGCGACCAGGAACAGCCGGTATTTGGGCAGGACCGCGCCGGCCAGCCGGATCGTGCCGTCCAGCGCCTCGGGCGGCGCGATGTTGCGGATGTCGGGCCCCCACAGGTATTTGCACAGATCCGCGAAGACGAAGATGAAGCCGAAGGTCAGCAGCACCTGGTCCAGGTGGCCGCGGGAATACATCGGGCGGATGAAGACGCGCTCCATGAGCACGGCGGCGGCCACGGCCGGCACCCAGCCGGCGGCCAGCGCCACCCAGAAATTGCCGGTCCACTGGATCAGCGTGAAGGCGGTGAACGCGCCGATCATGAAAAATGAACCGTGGGCCAGATTGATCACGTTCATCAGGCCGAAGATCAGCGACAGGCCCGCCGACAGCATGAACAGCAGCATGCCGAACACCAGGCTGTTCAGGAGCTGAGTAAAGAGAAAATCCATAGTACCTTCGGGTCGGAACGGCGCCGGCCCGCGGTTGCGGGACCGGCGTCGGGAACAGGCGGGTCAGGTGGGCATGGTATCGGCGTCGGTGATGCCTTCGAAGGTATGGATGACCTTGTTGGCGAACCGTCCGTCGATCTCGACCACTTCGCGGATGTAGGCGTTGTGGATCGGGTTCTGGCTTTTCGGGTTGAACTTGAACGGGCCGCGCGGCAGTTTCAGTTCGATGGCGCGCATGGCTTCGCGCAGCTTTTCCTTGTCCTTGGTGTTGCCGTCGGCCGCCTCGACGGCGGCATGGATCACGGCGGCGGCGGCGTAGCCGTATTCGGCGTAGACGCTGGGGAAGGTATCGTGCGCGGCGCGGTAGTCGGCGACGAACTTCTGGTTCGCTGGATTCTCCAGGGTGTCGGCGTAGTGCAGGGCGTTGCGGATGCCCAGCGCCGAGGCGCCCTGCGCGGGCAGCGTGTCGCTCTCGACCATGAAGCCCGAGCAGGTGATCGGGATGCTTCCCTTCAAGCCGTATTCGTCGTATTGCTTCACGAAGCGCACGGCGTCGGTGCCGGCGTAGAAGTGGAAGGTCGCGGGCGGCTTGGTGTTGCGGATGTCCGCCAGGTAGGGGCTGAAGTCGTTATTGCCCAGCGGCGGGTAGATCTCCTTGACGATCTTGCCGCCGCGGCTCGTGAAGCCCGACTTGAAGTCCTTCAGGCTGGAGCGTCCGCCGGCGAAGTCCGAGGCGCTGACCAGCACCTCCTTGGCCACGTTGTCGTAGACCCATTCGCCGATGGCGAAGTGGATCGGATGGGTATTGACCGAGCAGCGGAAGAAATAGGGCAGGCCGGTGTACGACAGGTCCATCTGGCCAGCGCCCGAGCAGAGCATGAAGGCCTGGCTCTGGCGCAGGTATTGCACGGCGGCCGTGGCGACGTTGCTCGCCTGGATGCCGGTGACGATATCGCATTGGTCGCTTTCCACCAGTTTCTTCAGCTTCTGCAGGCCGACCTGGGGATTGATCTCGTCGTCCTCCTTGATGATCTCGATCTTGCGGCCGGCGATGGTGTGGCCGAGGGCGCTGAAATACAGATTCATGCCGTTCATGTTGTCGTTGCCCAGCGCGGCGAACACCTTGCTGTAGGAGTTCAGCGCGCCGATCTTCAGCGGCGCGCGGCTCTGGGCCAGCACGGCCGGCGCGAAGCCGCCGAAGGCGGCGGCCGTGCCGGCCAGGCCGGCGGCCCGGATGAAACTGCGGCGGGTCATGCCGCCATTCGAGGAATGCGTTGTCTTCTCCATTGTCTTCTCCTGTGCCGGTTCCGTGAAAATGTCAGATTCCCATCAGCTCGCGGTAGTGCTTGTAGAATGCGCGGATCAGCACCTCGGTCACCATGTGGTCCTGGCGCTCGACGTCGCGGCCGCCCATCTCGACCACCGCGGCGCGATGCTCGTAGTGGTGGTAGCCCAGATGCGACTCGCTCAGCACCTCGCCGTCTTCCATGGCGACGTAGCCGGCCGGACCATACAGATTGGCGTGGCGGATGCGCAGGCGCGCCATTTCCTCGTCGTCGTCGGCGTAGCCGTAGAAGGTCCAGGCCAGCTCGAAGGCGTCGGGGCCCTTGGGGATGACGTGCCGCATGCCGAAGGTGTTGGCCTGCTGGTGGATGATCACGCTGGGGAAGTGCGTGATGGCGACCACCTTGCCATCCTCGAACTCGAGCCGCGGCGTGACGGTATCGGCGTCGTTCAATTCGAGGGCTTCCTTGAAGCGCTTGATCTCCGCCGCGGCTTCGGTCTTCTGCTTGCCGACGTTGCGCGACACCATCACGCTGTGTCCCGATTCCGCCGGGATGCTCTCGGATTGCGTGTCCGCGCGCCAGAGCCCGAAGGTGATGAGGAAGGAATGCAGCAGGGTGGCGTGGTAGGGATCCTTCAGGTTCTCGAAATAGAGCTTCCAGTTGCTCGGGATGCGCTGGCGGTTGTAGCCCAGCAGCCGCAGCCCCTTGCCGGGGAACTGGCGGTTCAGCCCGGCCATGACCTCGGGGCCGCAATAGGCCTCGAAGGGCGGCGGATCGTCCGCGAAGCTCGCCCAGATGGAACCGCCGTGGTTGTGCACTCGCAGCCGCCTCAGGCCGTGCTGGGCATTGTCGAAGTCCGGCGGCATGCCGCCCTTGCGCAGCACGCCGCGCTTGAGCGGCACCCCCTGCAGGCTGCCGTCGAGGGCGAAGTTCCACTGGTGGTAGGGACAGGTGAAGGATTCCTCCTGGCCCTTGTTCTTCCAGCAGACGCGGGCGCCGCGGTGGGCGCAGCGGTTTTCCCAGACGAAGATCTCGTCGTCCTCGCCGCGCACGACCACGACCTGGCGCTCGCCGATCCAACTGCGCTTGTAGCTGCCTTTTTCGGGAACTTCGCACGCCAGGGCGACGTAGTTCCAGCTCGGCCCATAGAAGAAAGTCTCGAGCTCGCGCCGGTACAGCTCGGGGTCGGTGTAGACCCAGTACGGCACCCGCGTCCAGCCTTCCTTGGGCCAGACGCGCGCCGGCTCGGCGGCGGCGGTATTGATGGCTTGTTGCATGGTGTTCTCCTCGGCTCAGACAGGAACGATGAGCGAGCGCTTGACGTGGTGGTTGTCGTACACCGCCAGGCGTTGCCTGAATTTGAAGGAGGCACCGTCGCGCACGAGGATGTCGAGGTATTCCCCGACCAGGAACAGCGTCGGGTCCTCGTCGGACATGGCCTCGGTGATCATGAAGTTCGCCCGCGCATGGATGTCCTCGCCGTCCAGTGCCGTGACCCGGGTGCCGCTGATGAAGTGGCGCCAGGTGCGGGGCGTGTAGACCTGCGTCTCGCGCAGCGCCACCACGCGGTCGCGCACCATGGCGATGCCGTCGCAGTAGATGGCCGCCTGCGGCAGGCCTTCCAGGTAGTTCTCGCGCGAGACGGCCTGGTAGGTGCAGTCGTCCAGGAAGTACGAGGGAAAGGCCTCGACGTCGTCGCGATCGAGCCGCTCGGCGACGGTTTCGTGAAAACGGCGGATCTGCTGTTCCAGCGCCAGCAGTTCCGCATCGGGCGTCGGCTCGCCCATGAGGGGAGGGATGCGATCCAGCATGTCAGGCCTCCCCGATCGCGGCCAGATTGGTTTCCACGCCCAGTTCCGAGCCCAGCTTCAGGATCGGCGACTTGAGCGTTTCCTGCCACAGCAGCGATTCCATGGCGATGTGCAGCGGATGGTCCTGGATGGTCAGGGCCGTGAAACCCTGCTCGCGCGAGGCGTGGTTGTGCACCGACCAGCCGGGCGCCGAGAAGTGCAAGTCGCCGGCCTGCCACTGGATGCGCTCGCCGTTGACGGCGCTCTTGCCGTGGCCTTCCATGATGTAGTTGATCGCGGCCGAGGTATGGCGGTGGGGCTTGTCCACCTTGCCCGCCGGCAGCCGGGCGATGGTGGCGAAGAAACAGTGGGACGTCCCGATGCGGCGTTCGGTGGCCGGGTTGTAGAGCACGAACAGGTGGCGGCCCGTGTACTTCAGGTCCAGGCCCTGCACCAGGCTCAGGTGCGGCTCCACGTCGCGCCAGGGCCAGAGCAGCATCCTGGAGTCGATGGTGTCGATGTCCACCAGCCATTCGTAGCCCATCAGTTGCGCGCCTTCGGTGCCGATCGGGATCGGCTTGGCGGCATCGCGCGCGCGGTGCTGCCCGGTGGCCTGGTCGGCCGCGGGCGCGGCCCTCCGGCCATCCGCCGTCTCGGCGGGCACCAGGTAGTGCACTTCCAGGCGCTCGAGCAGCGGGGCATTGCTGTAGGACAGGCGGACGAACAGCTCCTTGCCCTCGTTGCGATAGATCACCGGTTGCATCGAGGGCGTGTTCCAGACGTCGAACCGCCCGACCTGGAAGGTCTTGCCGCCGCTGCTGACGGTGCCGGTGCCGCCGATGCACATGTCCACCAGGCTGGAGTTGCGCCGCACGGGCGCGCTTTCCTCGCCTGGCTTGAGGACGACGATGTGGACGTCGATGCCGGGGGCGAAGGCCGGCACCGGGCCGGTGTTCATGGGGTGGTTGATCGCGGCGGCGCGGCGTCCGTCGGCCGGGCGGCCGAGACTCGCCAGGCGCTCGATCTCGGCGTCGATGCGGGCCTTGGGGACCACGACCGTGGGCCAGAGCGTCTGCGCGCGGGGTTCGCGGCCGCTGACGTCGATGAATGTGGCTTCGTGCTGCATCTTGTCCTCCTCTCCAATAAGTGGAATCTGTCGTCGAACGGAAGCCGGCGCCCCCTTCAGTGCCAGCGCAGGGCGGCGCTGGGGATGAGGGGGATTTCACGCCCCAGCGCCGCGGCGCTCGCCCGCTGGTAGACGATGGCGGCCACCGCCAGGTCGGAAATGCCCATGCCGACCGATTTGAACAGCGTAATGTCGCCGCCCGTGAGCGTGCGGCCGCCGTCGGCGATCAGCTCGCCGAGCGCGCGCACCTGGCTCCAGTCGCGGCCATCCTGGTCGAAATAGTCCATGAATTCGCGCGACGCCTTGCGCACATTGGGGACGTCGTCCACGGCGATCAGGCCGACCCGCTCGAACACGTCCTGGTGCAGCTCGGCGTTGGACGGCAGGATGGCGCCGACCGCGTTCAGGTGGGCGCCGCGGGCCAGCAGCGCGCCATGCAGGAAGGGCTGGCTGGCGCGGGTGATGGTCGTGACGATCGGGGCGCCCTCGACCGCCGCCTCCAGCGTGTCCGCCTCGACGATCTCCATCGTGAAGTGCTCGCGCGCCTTCTCGCAGAAGGCCTGGCGCTTTTCCGGCGTGGGGCTCCAGACGCGCAGGCGGCGCAGCGGCCGGACCGCCTTCACGGCGGCGATCTGCGCCAGTGCCTGGCGGCCGGTGCCGATGATGGCCATCTCGGCGGCCTGCTCGGGAGCGAGCCACTTGGTGCCCAGGCCGGTCATGGCCGAGGTGCGCAACTGGCCCAGGGTGTTGGCCTCCATGACGGCGAGCAGGCGGCCTTCGTGGGCGTCGAACAGGATGAAGACGGCCTTGGCGCCGCGCGGGGTGTTGATCCAGTTCTTGTAGCCACAGAAGCCCGCCTCCGTCAGGGCGGAGCCCAGCGAATGCATGGACGCGGCCTTGCCCACGGAGCCAAGGGCCTTGGGGATGTTGAATGCCTTGCCCTGTCCGAGGGCGCGCATGCCTTTTTCCAGTTCGTCGATGGTGTCATTCAGGCTGACGAGGGAAGCGACATCTTCTTCGCTGAGCCAGATGGCGGATTTTTGCATGTAATTTGACCTCTTCAGTTGCCTTGGGCCACGGTGTTGCGCAACACCCCGATGCCCGTGATGTCGACCTCGAATACGTCGCCGGGCCGCAGGAAGCGGGGCGGCTTGCGGGTGAAGCCCACGCCGGCGGGCGTTCCCATGGCGATCACGTCGCCGGGCGCCAGTTCGGTGAAAGCGGACAGGTAGGCGATCGTCTGCGCCACGGAGAAGATCATGTGGGCACCGCTGTCGCTCTGCACGGTGTCGCCGTTCAGGCGGCCGGCGATGGTCATGCGTTCCACCGGCCCCGCCTCGTCGGGCGTGACCAGCCAGGGGCCGCAGGCGCCCGAGTGCACGAAGTTCTTGCCCGGCGTGGCCTGGTTCGAGTGGCGCTGCCAGTCGCGCACCGAGTTTTCCGCCAGGCAGGTGTAGCCGGCGACCGCCTCCAGGGCGCGGGCTTCGTCGACCTGGTGGGTGCGCCGGCCGATCACGACGGCGAGCTCGGCCTCGTAGTCGAGCTGTTCCGACACCTGTGGGCGCAGCACCGGCGTGTCGTGGCCGACCATGGAGGAGGCGAAGCGCACGAACACCGAGGGCCGCGACGGCACCGCCATGCCGGCTTCTTCGGCATGCTGGTAGAAGTTCAGGCCGACGCAGAGGATCTTTTCCGGCTGCGGGATCGGCGGCAGCAGCGTCACCGACGCCAGGGGGATTCCCTCGCCGCTGCAGGCGCGGGCGCGGCGCATCAGGCCGTCCAGGCCCTCGCTGTCGAGAGCCGAGCGCAGGCTGGGCTGGGCGGCGGTGCTCAGGTCGTGCACCCGGCCGTTGGCCACGAGGCCGTAGCGCGGGGCGGCATCCCGGCTGCCGGGCTGCGTGAAACTGGCGAATTTCATGTGTCTCTCCCCTGCGATCCCGTGTGCAGGCTGCGTGTCCGATGGGAACGTGTTGTCGTGGAGGCAGTATGTGTTCTGCCCCCTGGGGAGACAATGCGGCCCGCGGAACAGCATCTGTTCTCTTTTGGATCAGGGGGCGCCGCCGCGCCCGGCTTGCTCGGCAGCGGAAAAACACCTGTTCCGGATGGCTTAAGCCGGCGACCGGACCGGCCTTCATAATGCGAGGCATGAATCGCCATGCGGACCCGCGTGGCCCGCCGGCGCAGTCAAAGGAGACCCATGGCCCTGGCTAGCCTCCATCCGGTCACCAGAGCCGCGCTCTGGATGTCCGGCGCGCTGCTGTCGCTGATGGCGATGGCGGTGGCCACCCGTGAACTGTCCGCGTTCCTGACGATTTCCCAGATTCTGTTCTTCCGCAGCCTCTGCGGGCTGCTGGTGCTCGGCTGCCTGCTGTGGCGCACGGGGTGGCGCCAGATCCTCACGCCCCAGTTGCCGATCCATTTCGTGCGCAACCTGAGCCAGCTCGCCGCCCAGTACGGCTGGATCTACGGCATCATGTTCATCCCCATGGCCGAGGTCTTCGCCATCGAGTTCACCGCCCCGGTCTGGACCACGCTGCTGGCCGCGCTGATCCTGAAGGAAAAGATCACCTACCCGCGCCTGGTCGCCCTGGTGCTGGGCCTGGCGGGGACCCTGGTGATCGTGCGGCCGGGCTTCGCCATGGTTCATCCGGCCGCCCTGGCCGTGCTGTTCGGGGCGGTCTGCTTCGCCATGACCTATACCATGACCAAGAAGCTGGCCCGGACCGATACGCCGCTGTGCATCCTGTTCTATATGTGCGCGATCCAGATGCCCATCGCGCTGGTGCCGTCGCTGCTGGACTGGCGTCCGGTCGTGCCCGAGGCCTGGCCCTTCATCCTCGTGATCGGCTGCATGGGCCTGACCACGCACTATGCCATGACACGGGCCATGAAGATCGCCGATGCGGCGATCGTGGTGCCGCTGGATTTCCTGCGCCTGCCGCTGATCGCCGTGGTGGGCGCGCTGCTCTACGGCGAGCGCGCCGAGATCTGGGTGTTCGCCGGCGCCGTCCTGATTCTGGCCGGCAATCTGTTCAGCATCCGGATGGAGCGGCGCTTGCGCTGAGTCCGCGGCGCATTCAGTGCATGTCGGCGAAGCAGTCCTTGAGGAAGGCGATCGCCGTCTTCAGCTTGGCCGACTGGCTGCTGCGGCCGAGCAGCACCGCGTAGACCGCGCGGTTGCCGGGGATGTATTCCGTCAGGATCTCCTCCAGCCGGCCTTCCTCCAGGTCCTTTTCCACGGTCCAGTACGGTCCCATCATCACGCCGATGCCGGCCAGGCAGGCGTGGCGCACGGCCTGGCCGTTGTCGGCCACGAAGTTGCCCTTGATGCGGATGTGCTGGATCTGGCCGTTGATGGAGACGGGCCAGCGCGTGTCCAGGGTGGAGCCGCTGGTGACCAGACAGTTGTGTTCCATCAAGTCGGAGGGCTCCCTGGGGACGCCGTGCTCCCGCAGGTAGTCGGGCGTGGCGCAGAAGACCCGCCGGTACGGGGCCAGCTTGACTGCGATCAGGCCGGGATCCACCGAGTCCGCGATGCGCACGGCCAGGTCGACCCGGGCATCGTAGAGGTTGACCTTGGCCATGGAGAAATTGACGTCCAGGGTGAGTCGCGGATTGGTCTTGAGCAGCAGCGGCAGGCGCGGCGCGATGTATTTCAGGCCGAGCATCGACGGCACCGTCATGCGCAGGCAGCCGCTGGGCTCGTCCTGCAGGGAGGAGAGCTCCTCGGCGGCCCGGTCGAGCTCGACCAGCGCCCGCATGCAGTAGCCGTAGAGCCGCTCGCCGGCCTCGGTGACCATCAGCCGCCGGGTGTCGCGGTTGAACAGCCGCTGTCCGATGTCCTGTTCCAGCGCGGCGATGCGCTTGCTCACCATGGCCGGCGTGACGTCGATGCGCCGCGCGACCTCGGAAAAGCTTCCGATCTCGACCGTGCGCACGAAGATGCGCAGTGTCGTGAGATCCTTGAAGATCGCCGAGAGGACGGCCTCGGCTTCGGTGTGCCGGGCCGAGAAATGGGTCATACGATAGCCTCCAGGAATGCGTGGCCTCTCCGCGCCACTGGGGGGAGCATACTCGACCTGGGGGGCCAGCGGCAGGACCCCGCCCTACACCCCGTCTCTCATCCTCAGCGTCCTGATCAGCAGCGCGTGGAGGCCGTCCACGGCTTCCGATCTCCGCGACGCCCGGCTCCTGAGCACGGCGGCCTCCATGGGCTGAGCGGCCCCAGGCGCTGGGCGCCGCCCAGGATCCGCAGGTGCGCGGGATCAAGGCGGTCGATTGTTCGCAGCTCAGTTCGATCTCGACCGCTCCGTGATTGGGGGCGAAACGCTTGAGGGCCGGCGTGAGGTATTTGGCGGCGTAGTCGTCCGGGACACCGAGACGGATCCGGCCGCTCAGCTCGCGGCCGTGGAAGGCGGCGAGTGTCTCGGCGTGCGGGTCGAGCATCCGGCGGGCATGTCCCAACAGGCGCTGCCCCTCGGGGGTGAGCTGATGCTTGCGTGAGCCCCGTATCAGCAGTTGGCGGCCCAGGGCCGATTCCAGTTTCTTCAACTGCATGCTGACCGCGGACTGGGAGCGGTGCAGTTCGGGCGCGGCGGCGGCCGTGCCGAGGAAGCTGTAGCGCGGCCCGGCGGGCCCGATGTTTCCTGATTGCGGGGACCACGGCGGGGACCGCGGCCGGAACCATGGCGGAAACTACGGCAAGAACCGCGGCGGGAGCCACGGCGAGGACTACGGCGAGGACCACGACGGGTACCTCCGGTAGGAACCGCGGCAAAGACTACGCCCTAACCCCAATGGACATCCGGATCGCACTGGGCCCCAATCCGGTCGCGCCCTGGATAAGCTGGCGGGCATGCAGCACGCTGCATCCCCGCCACTTTCATTCAAGGAGCATCCCCATGACGCTTCAGGCCGCGCTCGACAGGCTCAAGGCCACCGTGCAGAGCACCCAGCAGCTCAATGTCGCCTGGGACAGGTTTTTCGATCTATCCCTGGTGCCCGGGTTCATCAGCGGATCCCACCAAAGCCATCTCGATCACCTGCCGCCCGTGGTCAATGCGGTCTGCAAGATCATGGCCGCCAATCCCCGCGGCGATTTCCGGCTGCCTGCGATCATGCAGTACGGCGATAGCGGCTTTTATCACGGCGTCGTCGATGGCCCGCGGCGGACGGGGACTTTCATGTACTTCAAGGACCTGGACATGGGAATGGTGGCCCTCATCTCCACGTCCTCGCAGAAAACCGATTTTTGCAGGTTCGGCCTGTCGATGCTGGAGGGGTCGCGCCATTTCGCCGCGCCCATGCCGCGCGAGCAGGGGCCCACCATCCATTGATCCGGGCGGCTCGCGGCCGCCCGCGGGCCTTGCGGCCATCCCCGGCCGCTATTTCTCGGCCTTGCCGTGCAGCGCCATGATGGTCTGCTGCATGAGGGCGCACAGGGTCTCGTGGCCTTCCCTGACGGCAAGGACCTCCGCCCGGGTGATGATCAGCGTCCTGCCGGCGCGGATCACCTCGCCGCGGGCGATCAGCCGCTCGCCGTCGGCGGGGGCCAGCAGGTTCATCTTGTACTCGACGGTCAGCACCGAGGCCCCGTCCGGGACCAGGGTCATGGCGGCGTAGCCGGCCGCCGAGTCGGCGATCATGCCGACCACGCCGCCGTGTACGAAGCCGTGCTGCTGCTCGATGCCCTCCCAGTGCGGGACGTGGATTTCCGCGCGCCCGTGCTCGACGAGGGGCAGGGTGGCGCGTATCAGGCGCATCGCGTTCTGCCGCTCGAAGCTTGCGCGCACGCGCGCGAGGGATGGGGTGTGCTCGGTGTCGGTCATCGCGTATGTGGCGGCTTGCCATCCAGGGGGGTGCCGTACAGGGATTGCGTGGCGCGGGCCGCCTGGACGTAGATCGCCGGCAGCTCGACCCCGCGCGCCGCCAGGCGGCCGGGCCGCAGGGCGATCTGGAAATCCAGGCTGTCCTCGGGCGCGGGCGGCGGCTCGCCGTGCCGGATCGCCGCGAGCGTGGCCAGCGCCTCGCGCGCCGCCTGTTCGCCCAGGCCATAAGGCGAGGGGACCACCGCCAGCGCCCCGCCCCCGGCGACGAAGCTTTCGCGCACGCCGATCGCGAGGGGCCTGGACTCGTGCTCGGTCCAGCCGGCCACGAGCAGCCCGTCGGCCTCGCCCGGGTCCCCCGGAGCCTTGGGCAGGCCGCCGAAGCTCAGCACCAGCAGCACGTCGGCGTCCTGCGCCGCCGCGCGCACCGCCTCCTGCCAGGCCTGGAAATCGGGCACCAGCTCGACCCCCAGCAGCCGATGGGGGCCCCAGTCGAAGTCCTGCACCTGCTGGCGTTCCGCATGGCCGGTCGGATCGTCGATGCCCAGCGCACGGATGCGCAGCGAGGGCCGGTCCCGCGGCGGAGGCCGGTCTTGTGGCGAGGCCCCATCCTGCGGCGAGAGTCCTTCCCGCGGCGGGGGCCGATCCAGGTGGCGCAGCAGCTCGACGATCTGCGCGAGGGGGAGGGCCTCGTGGACGCCGGTGACGTTGGGCGCCCCCGCGTAGCCGAAACTGGCGGGATCCTCGCCCATCGCGTACACCAGGCGCGGGCCGGGGCGGCCGGCGTAGTGGCGGCCGACGTAGTCCTGGGCCTCCTCGCCGATCGCCACCAGCACGTCGGGCCGCCACGAGTCGATGGTGGCGCGGCTGCGCTGGGCGGCCGCGGCCCACTGCTTGGCGTTCATGTGCGGGGACAGCGCCATGTAGCGCCAGCGCACGGCGATCGGCTCGCGGTTGCGCGCGAGTTCCCGCTGGATGCCGGTGTTGACGGCGGTCTCCCATTGCCCCGACTCGGAGAAGCTGTGCAGGATGAGGACGCGCGGCTTCTGGTGGTTGAAGGCGACCAGCAGCGCGAGCAGCAGCAGGACGAAGACGCTCGCGAATACCGTGGCCAGGCGGTTCTTCATGGCATCCTCAGTACAGCCCCAGCCATTGCCAGTACGGGATCGAGGCGTAAGCCAGCAATACCCGGACCGGATTCAGCCACCAGGCGTAGCGAAAGAACAGCGATTCGTCGCAGCGCGACCGCAGGCCGGCCGCCAGTGCCTGCTGGAACGAGGAGTTCTGGTGCGGCATGAACCAGATGTCGGAAAACAGCGAGGTCAGGAACACCACCAGCCAGGGATGGATGCCCTGCTCCATGCCGATCGGCAGCAGCAGCGTCGTCGCCAGGATCATGCCGGCCGTCAGGGGCAGCGCCAGCCGCAGCAGCATCGTCACCGCCAGCGTCAGCAGGATGAACCAGCCAAGCTCGCCGCCGATCCAGTCGAGATGGTGGCCGATCGCGCCGATCATGGCCTCGCGCAGGCCGAGATAGTCGATGGCGTCGGTGAAGCCGTCGAGGGCCAGCAGGAAGAAGATCAGCGGCCAGTCGATCCGGCTCTGGAATCCCTGCTTGTCGAACAGGCCCAGGGCCAGCAGGCTGGCCAGCACGAAGCCGGCGAGCCAGGCGGGCTGCGACTGGTGCCACTGCGGCATCGCCGCCCCCAGCAGGAACACCAGGAACGCCGCCGCGGCGGCCCATTCCTGCGGACGCAGCGGGCCGAGCAGGGCGATCTGGGTGGCGATGCGCTCGGCGGGCAGGGGGCGGTCCGTTTCGGCGCGGTACAGGAAGCGCATCGCCAGCAAGTGGAACGCGAGCAGCCCGGCGGCGACCACGCCGGCCGCCGCCAGCCACCAGAAACCCTGGAATTCCTGACGCACCTGGACCGGCAGCATCGTGAAGGCCGCGAGATTGGACGATTTGGCGGTCAGCAGCAGCGGCGAGAACAGGGTGGCGCCGGTGAACGTGGCGATCATCAGCGCGGTCGCCTCGCGGCTTTGCGCCGGTGCGCGCAGGCTGCCGTCCATCTCGCGGTACAGGGGCAGCAGCAGCGCCAGGCGCGCGTTCGAGGACGGCATCACGATCGACAGCACGAAGCCGAAGGCGGTCATCGCCGTGCGGTGCCAGAAGGGCCCGTCGGGCAGCCTGGCGAGCACCCACAGCATGGCGCGATAGGCCAGGCCCGAACTGACCAGCACGGCCGACAGCGCGTAGACCCCGAGCAGCAGCAGGAAGGTTCGCGAGTAGAAGCCGTGCAGCGCCACCTGCGCGGGCACCAGGTCGATGAACAGCATCGCCACGACCGCGATGATCGGCGGGATGTATTCGTCGACCAGCGAGAACAGCCACATCAGCGCCGTCATCGTGAACAGGCCGATATAGACCGCGCTGTGCTGGGGCAGCCCCAGGCGGCTGGCCGCCAGCCATGCCAGGGGCGGCAGGACCAGGGTCGAGACCCAGCCGATGCGCTGCTTGAGCGGCAGGGGCGCCGGCGCCTTGGTCGCCGACCGCGCGCTCGCCGGGGGGCGCAGCCCGCCCAGCCGCGCCGCCAGCCCGAGCAGCGCGGCGGATTTCATCCGGGGGTTGCGGGCCGCCAGCTCGAGCAGGGCGCCGCGCGCGATGCGCAAGGCCGAGACGCCGGTCACGGCCCGCGCGCCGGCCAGGTAGCGCGCCTGCCCCGCCGGCGCGTCGGCGAGGGCCTCGGCGCCCAGCCCGTCGCCGGGGCCGAGCGCGCGCGGGCGCTCGGCCGGCGCCGGCTCGTTCGATGCCAGCTCGGCCTCGCCGTCGAGGATCCAGTAGTAGTGTTCCGCCAGCTCGCCCGCGCGGAAGATCTCGCCGCCGGCCGGGTATTCGCGCAGCTCCGCGTCGGCCAGCAGGCGTGCGTGCTCCTGGGGTGTGCAAGCGGCCAGCAGCGGGTGGTCTTGGATGGCGGCGGCGATCTTGGCCTGCATGGGCGGTGTCCCGTCGAATGTGTCTTTTTTATTCAGGCGCCGATAGCTTACCCCAGAAAACGCCGGGACCTCGAGTCCCCGGCCGCGGTGCGCGGCATGCAGGCCGGCCGGACAGGCGGCATAATGGCGTCGACGATACATCATTTCCGTGGATGCACGAGGAGGCCCCGATGTCGACGATTTCCGCTCCCACCGTCACGCTGTCCAACGGCGTCCCGATGCCGCAGGTCGGCCTCGGGACCTGGCCCATGGACGACGCGCAGGCCGCCGTCGCGGTCGCCTCGGCGCTGGGCGTCGGCTACCGGCTCATCGATACGGCGGAAAACTACGGCAACGAGCGCGGGGTGGGCGAGGGCATCCGCAAGTCGGGCGTCGCCCGCGGCGAGATCTTCCTCACCACCAAGTTCAACCGCCAGTGGCACAGCGTGGACGGTGCGCGCCAGGCCTGCGAGGCCAGCCTGCGGCGCCTGGGCGTGGACTATCTCGACCTGCTGCTGATCCACTGGCCCAACCCCGACCAGGACCGGTACGTCGAGGCCTTCCATGGAATGACGCGCCTGCTCGAGGCGGGCCTGGTGCGCGCCATCGGCACGTCGAACTTCAAGGTCACGCACCTCCAGCGCCTCTTTGATGCCGGTCTGGTCCCCCACGTCAACCAGATCCAGCTCGATCCCTATCACCTGCGCTCGGACATCGTGGCGGTGCATCGCGCCCGCGGCATCGTGACCGAGGCCTGGAGCCCTCTCGGGCGCGCCCGGGGGATGACGGACGACCCGGCCATCGTCGCCGCCGCCGAGCGCCACGGCCGCACGCCCGCCCAGGTGGTGCTGCGCTGGCATGTGCAATCGGGATACGTGCCGATCCCGAAATCCGCCGACCCGGCGCGCCAGGCGCAGAACCTGGACGTCTTCGGCTTTACCCTGTCCGACGAGGAAATGGCCGCGCTCGGCCGCCTGGACCGGCCCGATCCCGGAATGCTGGATTCCGACGTGTTCGGGCACTGATCCCCGCGCGCCTCATCCCCTCGCGCCTCATCCCCGCGCGCCTCATCCCCTCGCGCCTCATCCCCTCGATCCGATCCGCGAGCCGATCTGCCGGGCGAGCTGCACGATGCCCTGGGCGATGGATTTTTCCCGCTGCCGATCCAGGCGGTCGGTGGGTATCGAGGTGCTGACCGCGATCCGGCGCCCCATGGGGGTTTCCCCGGCGTAGGCGGCAAAGCATATCAAGCCGGCGGCGACCTCCTCGAGATCGTGGGCCAGGCCGGTCTTGCGGACCTCGGCCAGCTCGCGCAGGAGGACGTCGTGCCGGGTGATGGTGCGCTCGGTGATGGCGACGAGCCGCGTCGGCAGCAGCCGCAGGACCTCCTCGTCCGGGAACTGCGCCAGGAGCGCCTTGCCCAGCGCACAGGTATGGGCCGGCAGCCGGGATCCGATGTCGGAGACCAGCCGGACGGGGCGGCGCGCGTCCTCGCGCGCCAGATAGACGACCTCGTCCCCCTGCAGGACGGCGAGCTGCACCACCTCGTTGTGCTGTTCGACGAAATTCACGGCGAGGGCGCGGAAGGTGTTCTGCAGCCCGTCGTGGTGGATGTAGGCGCATCCGAGCACGTAGAGGCCGATGCCGACGACGTAGCCGTTCCCCTTTTTTTCGATCCAGCGGCGCTGCTCCAGC
>JBIQHJ010000017.1:0-62768 GCA_044508625.1 Alcaligenaceae bacterium | reverse complement strand
CACCCGCCGTTCGGCCCCGTCCGCCAGCGGCGTGATCCCGCTGCGGCGCGATCCCGCTTGACCTACATAGTTCGCAAGCTTATCATTTCAATAGAAATTGATTTGACCGGCAGTTTGGCCGGTGGACATTTCGTTCGATGGACGTTTCGGCGAGCAGGACATGAGCATAGAGGGCGATACCCAGCAGGACTACGATTTGCGCATTTTGCGGGCCTTGCGCCGCATCACCCGGTCGGTGGCGCTGCATTCCCGCCAGTTGGCCGCGTGCAGCCACATCACCGGGCCCCAGCTCGTCTGTCTGCGCACGGTCATCCAGCGCGGCCCGATGACCGCCACGGCGATCAGCCGCGAGGTCCACGTCAGCGCCAGCACCGTGGTCGGCATCCTCGACCGGCTCGAGGACAAGGGCCTGATCGTGCGCGAGCGCGGCCGCGAGGACCGGCGGATCGTATTCATCACGGCCACCGAGGCCGGCCGCAAGCTGGCCCGCGAGACGCCGTCGCCGCTGCAGCAGAAACTGTCCGAGTCGCTCAAGGCCCTGCCCGAGCTCGAGCAGGCGACGATCACGCTCTCGCTCGAGCGCGTCGTCGCCCTGATGGAATCGGGCGCCGGCATCCAGCAGCCCGCCGACCCGCAATCCCCCATGCTCGACGTGCCGGTGGAAGGCGGCGTGGCGCCCGAATCGGGATTGGTGGTTTGAGGCTGCGCAAGCCCCGCCGATCCGATGGTTCGTCCATGTTCGGGCTGGTGCGGGCATGCCCGCCCCTGGACGTGAATTCCACCTATGCCTATCTGCTGCTGGCCGAGCATTTCCCCGACACCTGCATCCTCGCCGAGGACGGCGGGGGCCTGGCCGGCCTGGTGACCGGATACCGGCCGCCCGGCCGGCCGGACACGCTGTTCGTCTGGCAGGTGGCGGTGGCCGCGCGGGCGCGCGGCCTGGGGCTCGGGTGCCGCATGCTGCGCGCGCTGCTCGGGCGCCCCGAGTTGTCGCGGATCAATTATGTAGAAACCACCGTCGGTCCCGGCAATCGGGCGTCCCGGCGGATGTTCGCCGGGCTCGCGCGGGGCCTGGGCGCATCGGTGGTGGAGACGGCGTTGTTCGACGCCGGATTGTTCGGGGCCGGAGACCATGATGCGGAGCCTCTGCTGCGCATCGGCCCGTTCGAGAGGTCCGCGGCCCTGGCGGCGGCGGGCGATGTTTGCTAGACGAAAGGAGGTACACATGGACTTGAAAATCTTTGACCGGATGGAGTCCGAGGTCAGGGGCTACGTCCGGTCTTTCCCGGTGATTTTCAGCAAGGCGAGCGGGTCGGAGCTCTACGACGAATCGGGCAGGCGCTACATCGATTTCTTCAGCGGCGCGGGCACGCTCAATTATGGCCACAACAACGCGATCCTGAAGGATCGCATGATCGAGTACCTGAATGCCGACGGCGTGGTCCATGGCCTGGACATGGCCACCAGCGCGAAAAAATACTTTCTCCAGACCATCGACCGGCTGATCCTGCAGCCGCGCCGCCTGCGCTACACGCTGCAATTCACCGGCCCGACCGGCACCAACGCCGTCGAGGCCGCGCTCAAGCTGGCGCGCCAGGTCAAGGGCCGGCACAACGTGATTTCGTTCACGCACGGCTTCCACGGCGTCTCGGGCGGCTCGCTGGCGGCGACCGCCAACCGCAAGTTCCGCAAGGCCGCCGGCATGGCGCTGGACAACACCACCTTCATGCCCTATGACGGCTATTTCGGCCCGGACGTCAACACCATCGCCTACCTCGAGCGCATGCTGGCCGATCCCAGCAGCGGCCTGGACCTGCCGGCCGCCGTGATCGTCGAGACCGTGCAGGGCGAGGGCGGCGTCAACGTGGCCTCGCAGCGCTGGCTGCGCGAGCTCGAGCGCCTGTGCCGCCAGCACGACATGCTGCTGATCGTCGACGACATCCAGGTCGGCTGCGGCCGCACCGGCGGGTTCTTCAGCTTCGAGGCGGCGGGGATCTCGCCCGACATCGTGACCCTGTCCAAGTCCCTCTCGGGCTTCGGGCTGCCGATGTCGCTGGTGCTGTTCAAGCCCGAGCTGGACGTCTGGGAGCCGGGCGCCCACAGCGGCACCTTCCGCGGCAACAACCTGGCCTTCGTGACGGCCGCCCAGGCGCTCGAGACCTACTGGAGCGACGGCGCGTTCCAGGCGGAGGTCCACGCCAAGGAGGCGATCGTGCGCGACTGGCTCGAGAACCTGGTCCACAGCTATCGCGACGCGGGCCTGAGCGTGCGCGGCCGCGGCCTCATCCAGGGCCTGGTGACGCCGGCGAGCGAGGGGCTGGCGGCCCGGATCGCGCGCCGCGCCTTCGAGCTCGGCGTGGTGATCGAGACCTCGGGCGGGAACGACGAGGTGCTCAAGGTCCTGCCGGCGCTCACGATACCCGGCGAGCAGCTCGAGCACGGGCTCGAGATCATCGAGCGCGCGACGGCCGAGGTCCTGGCCGGCCAGGGTCGCGCCGCCCGTTCGCTGAAGGTCGCGGGAGGCGTGCGATGATTGTCCGGAACGTCAATGACATCGCGGGCACGGCCGACGAGATCGTCACCCCCAACTGGACCAGCCGCCGCGTGCTGCTCGCGCGCGACGGCATGGGGTTTTCCTTCCACGAGACGGTGATCCTCCCCGGGACCGAGACCCACATCCATTACCGCAATCACCTGGAGGCGGTCTGGTGCATCGAGGGCGACGGCGAGATCGAGACCATCGCCGACGGCCGCAAGTATTCCCTGGGGCCGGGGGTGGTCTATGCGCTGGACGACCATGACGAACACTGGCTGAGGGGAGGGCGCGAGCCCCTGCGGGTGATCTGCGTCTTCAACCCGCCCCTGAGCGGCCGCGAGGTCCACGACGCCCAGGGCGTCTATCCCCTGCCGGCCGAGACGGAGCAAGCGTGAGGAGCTGGAGATGAGAGATTTCTACGAATCGCGGCGCGGACGCGGCGCCGGCCTGCTCGCACGGCGCGAGCCGGTGGTGCATGGCGGCGGCGCCTACGCCCAGGCCCTGGACGCGGGCCAGTTGCAGGCCTACGAGCGCGACGGTTTCATCGTGCTGCCAGGGGTGTTCGATACGGGTGAAATCCAGGCCCTGAGCGCCGAGATCGAGGCGCTGGGCCGCGACCCGGCCGTGCGGGCCAGCGAGGAAGTGATCCTGGAGCCCGGCGGGCAGGCCCTGCGGTCGATCTTCCGGATACACGAGACGGGCCGGCTGCTGGCCGGCCTGCCGCGCGATCCGCGCCTGCTGGACGTGGCGCGCCAGATCCTGGGTTCCGAGGTCTACATCCACCAGTCGCGCGCCAACCTGAAGCCCGGCTTCGAAGGCCGCGAATTCTACTGGCACTCGGATTTCGAGACCTGGCACGTCGAGGACGGCATGCCGGCGATGCGGGCGCTGAGCTGCTCGGTCCTGCTCACCGACAACGAGGCGACCAACGGGCCCCTGATGCTGATCCCCGGATCGCATCGGCAGTTCGTGTCCTGCGTGGGCGAAACGCCCGAGGACAACTATCGCCAATCGCTGCGGCGCCAGGAGGTCGGCGTGCCCGATCCGGTGAGCCTGCGCCTGCTGGCCGACGGCGGCGGGATCCACGCGGTGGTGGCGCCCGCGGGATCGGTGGTGTTCTTCGACTGCAACATCCTGCACGGCTCGGCGGGGAACATCTCGCCGTGGCCGCGCAACAATGTATTCCTGGTCTACAACAGCGTCGAGAACGCGCTGGTCGATCCCTTCCACGGCATGAAGCCCCGGCCCCTGCACATCGCCGCCCGCGGCGAGCCCCGGCCGCTCGCCCCCCAGCCGCTGGAACTGCGCGAGCGCCAGTCCTCGGCGGCCTGAGGAGGCGGCACCGAAACCGGCCGAGCCGGGGCGTTGGGCCTCGGCGGGGGCGGCCCTTCAGGCAAGAGCCGGAGGCGGCGGACCTCGCCAGAGCGGCCCCTCAGCCGGCCTGGCGCGCCTCCATGAAGCCCCGGAGGAATTCGCGGGTGCGCGCCTCGCGCGGCTCGGTGAAGATCTCGTCCGGCGGCGCCTGCTCGACGATCGAGCCCTTGTCGAAGAAGCACACCCGGTCCGAGATCCGCCGCGCGAACTCCATCTCGTGGGTGACCAGCAGCATGGTCAGGTCGTGCTCCTCGGACAGGCGCTGGATGACCGTCAGCACTTCGTCCACCAGTTCCGGATCGAGGGCCGAGGTCGGCTCGTCGAACAGCATGATGTTGGGCCGCATGGCGAGCGCGCGGGCGATGGCCACGCGCTGCTGCTGGCCGCCCGAGAGCTGGCTGGGGAATTTTTCCGCGTGCTCGGACAGCCCCACCAGCTCGAGGTATTCGCGGGCCCGGTCGCGGGCCTCGGCCCTGCCCAGGCCCAGGACGTGGATCGGCGCCTCGGTGATGTTGCGCAGCACCGTCATGTGGGGAAAGAGGTTGAACTGCTGGAAGACCATGCCCATTTCCTTGCGCATGGCGCGCAGGTGCGGCTCGCCGGCCGGCACCAGCCGCCCGCCCCGGTATTCGTGCCACAGGGGCTTGCCGGCCACGCGGATCATGCCCCCGTCGATGGTCTCGAGCGTCATCAGGATGCGCAGGACGGTGGACTTGCCCGAGCCCGAGGGGCCGATGATGGTGACCTTCTCGCCCTTGCGGACGCCGAAATCCAGGTGATCCAGCACGAGCGCGTCGCCGAAGCGCTTGACGACTTCTTCCATGACGATGATGGGCTCGTTCGTCGCGGAACCATTCGCCGCGGGCCCGCCTGTCGCGTGTCCGTTCGCCGCTGGCGCATCCGCCTGGTGTCCGTTTGCCGCGTGTCCGTTTGCCGCGTGTCCGTTTGCCGCGTGTCCGTTCGTCGTGGGTTCGTTCATCGCAGGGGGATTCCTCGTTTGGGCAGGCGCTCGTCCAGGTAGCGCACGCCGGCCGATGCGACCAGGGTCAGCACCAGGTAGAGCGCGCCGACCATGGTCAGCGGCACCATGTAGTTGAAGCTGCGGTCCCCGATGATGCGGGCGACGTTGAGCATCTCGAGGATGGACACCACCGACAGCACCGGCACGTCCTTCATGATCGACACCAGGTAGTTGCCCAGCGCCGGGATGATGCGCGGCAGCGCCTGGGGCAGGACGATGACGCCGAAGGTGCGCAGCGGCGAGAGGTCCAGGGCGCGGGCCGCCTCGGTCTGCCCGTGCGTGATGGATTCCAGGCCGGCGCGGTAGACCTCGGAGGTGTAGGCGCTGTATTGCACGCCCAGGGCCAGGGCGCCGGTCATGAAGGCCGGCAGGACCAGGCCGTATTCCGGCAGCACGTAGTAGAGGAAAAAGAGCTGCACCAGCAGCGGGGTGTCGCGCAGGAACTCGGTGAACGCCCGCGCCGGCCAGGCGATCCAGCGGAGGCGCACGCTCTTGAGGCCGGCCAGGACCAGGCCCAGGACCGCGGCCACGAGAAAGCCCAGCAGCGTCGCCTGGATGGTCACCACCATCCCGCGCAGCAGGATGGGCAGGATCGACCAGGCGAAGGTCCAGTTGTCGGCGGTGTCCCATTCGATTCCGAACAGCATGGCTCAGGTTCCCCTGGCGCGCCAGCGCCCGGCGCGGCGCTCGAGCAGGCGCATGATCGCGGCCAGGACCAGCGCCATGCCGAAGTACATGAGCAGCAGCACGGTGTAGACCGAGATGCTGTCCTGCGTGAAATTGCGGATGCGCTCGGCCTGGAAGGCCAGGTCGCCCAGGCCGATCAGCGAGACCAGCGCGGTGTCCTTCAGGTTCTGGATCGCGAGGTTGCCGAAACTCGGCATCATTTCCGGGACCGCCTGCGGCACCGCGATGCGCCAGAGGATCTGGCGCGGCGTGAAGTCCAGCGCCTTGGCCGCCTCGTGCTGCGTCGCCGGCACGGCCTGGATGGCGCCGCGCACCACCTCGGCCCCGTAGGCGCCGATGTTGAGCGAGAGCGCGAGGGTGCCGGCCACCACCGGCGACAGGCGCAGGTCCACCCCCAGCAGATCGCCCGCCACCGGCAGCGCGAAAAACAGCCAGAACAACTGCACCAGCAGGGAAGTGCCGCGAAAGACCTCGATCAGGGCGATCGAGAGCCAGCGCAGCGGGCGGTGCCCCGACAGCCGCCCGATGCCGAAGGCGAACGAGAACACCGCGCCCAGCAGCGTGGAATACAGCGTCAGTTCGATCGTGACGCGCGCGCCCAGCAGCAGCGGGCGGGCGTAGTCCAGCCATTCCATGCGAGCGGGGCGATCACTGCGCGCAGAGCTGGGCGGTGGTCTTGGCGAAGGAGCCCTTGGCGTCCTCGGCCGAGAAGCCGTAGTCGCTCAGGATCTTTTCCCAGGCGGGGGTCTTCTTGAACTTCGCCAGCTCGGCGTTCACGGCATCGCGCAGGGCGGCCGAGTCCTTGTCGAAGGTGAAGCCGCCCCAGCTACGCACCGGCGCGCCATCGACCACCGGATCCTTGAAGTCCTTGGCCGCCTCGACCTTGTCGCTCTTGGCCGCGAGCTGGCCCACGGTCAGGCTGGTGGCGGCATAGCCGTCGGCCCGTCCGGTCGAGACCGTCGAGATGGCGTCGGCATTGTTCGAGATGGTGACGATCTGCGCGTCGGGCACCTTGAGCGCCTGCAGCATCTCGAGCTGGTCGGCGCCCGCCATGATGGCGATCTTGTTGCCCGAGCTCGCGAAGCTCTCGTAGTCGTGGATGTCCTTGGGATTGCCCTTGGCGACCAGCAGGCCCTCGCCGTACGAGCTGTTGGGCTCGGAGAACAGCACCTGCTCGCAGCGCTGCGGCAGGATCGCCATCTCGGCGGCCACCATGTCGTAGCGGTTGGCCTTGAGCCCCGGGATCAGCGAGCCGAAATTGGTGGTCGTCCATTCGATCTTCCCGATGCCCAGGGCCTGGGCGATCTGCTTGGCGACGTCGGGCCCGACGCCCTTGGCCTCGCCGTTCATGTCCATGTACCCGTAGGGAATCTCGTTGGCGACCGCCACGCGCAGGACCCCGGCCTTTTGAATGGCGGCGAGGTCGGCCGCGGCGGCGGGGGCCGCGGCCATGCCCATGGCGCAGGCGCCGGCCAGGCCCAGGAGGAATCGTTTGCTGTTGGTCATGGTGGATCTCCTGTATTCACATCAAATAATGTATCGTCGAATGATGAATTATAGAATGGTTTCTGTACGAATCAATTTGGGTGTAACCATTCATGTATGGGCATTCTTCCCCGGCGGCCGCCGGCCACCCATTTGGCATCCCGGCGCGGATGTGCTAGGATGCCCGCATGTACGCCGCTCCCTATTTTTTTTACTTTTTTACGTTTCCAAAGCCGCTGGTGGAGGAAGGGGATCGCTGTACAAAAAAGTAGTCGAACAAAATTCCCGAAAAAGCCGCCGGCGCAGCCAGGCGGCTTTTTTTTGCCGCCAGAGCCGGCATCCCATATTCCATGGAGCATGACCGTGTCACACAATACCGACGATTTACGTATCCGCGAGATCAAGGAACTCGCCCCTCCGGCCCACATCATGCGCGAGTTCCCGTGCACCCCCGCGGTCTCCAAGGGGGTCTACGAGGCGCGCCGGGCCGTCCACGAGGTGCTGCAGGGTCGCGACGACCGGCTGGTGGTGGTGATCGGCCCGTGTTCGATCCACAATCCGGTCGCCGGGCTCGAATACGCGCGGCGCCTGGCCGAGCAGCGCGAGCGCTTCAAGGGCGAGCTGGAAATCATCATGCGCGTGTATTTCGAAAAGCCGCGCACCACGGTGGGCTGGAAGGGACTGATCAACGATCCCGGCCTGGACGGCAGCTTCAACATCAACCAGGGCCTGCGCACGGCGCGCGAGCTGCTGATCGACATCAACAGCCTGGGCCTGCCGGCCGGCTGCGAGTTCCTCGACATGATCACGCCCCAGTACATCGCCGATCTCGTGTCCTGGGGGGCCATCGGCGCGCGCACGACCGAGAGCCAGGTCCACCGCGAGCTCGCCTCGGGCCTGTCCTGCCCGGTGGGCTTCAAGAACGGCACCGACGGCAACACCCGCATCGCCCTGGACGCCATCAAGGCGGCCTCGCAGCCGCATTACTTCCTCTCGGTGACCAAGGGCGGGCATTCCGCCATCGTGTCCACCGTGGGCAACGAGGACTGCCACGTGATCCTGCGCGGCGGCAAGACCCCCAACTACGACGCCCAGAGCGTCGAGGCGGCCTCGCAGGCCATGGAAAAGGCGGGCATGCGGCCGCGCCTGATGATCGACGCGAGCCACGCCAACAGCAACAAGGACTACACGCGCCAGCCCCTGGTGATCGAGGACGTCTCGCGCCAGATCGAGGGGGGCGACGCGCGGATCTTCGGCGTCATGATCGAGAGCCACCTGGTCGGCGGCCGGCAGGACCTGGTCCCGGGACGGCCGCTGGTCTACGGCCAGAGCATCACCGACGGCTGCATCGACTGGGACACCTCGGTGACGGTGCTCGAGCGCCTGGCCGCCGCGGTGGTGGGCCGGCGCGCCGCCCCGGCGGCCGCGGCCCCCGCGGCCTCCGCGCCGGTGAGCGACGCCGCCTGAACCCTCCACACCCGGGCCGATGCCCATAGGACACGCACATGGATACTCCGATTCTCGAACAGCGGCCCCGGCCCATGCCGGAGGGCTTTCTCGCCGCCCTGCAGGCGCGTTTCGGCGAGCGCTGCTCGCTCGCCCTGCCGGTGCGCGAGCACCATGGCCGCGACGAATCGCCGTATCCGCCGATGCCGCCCGAGGCCGTGGTGTTCGCCCGGACGGTCGAGGACGTGGCCTGGACCGCCCGGCACTGCCATGCGCATCGCGTGCCCCTGATCCCCTACGGCGCGGGATCTTCCCTCGAAGGCCACCTGCTGGCGGTGCAGGGCGGCATCAGCCTCGATCTGTCCGGCATGGACCGCATCCTCGACGTGCACGCCGAGGATTTCACCGCGACGGTGCAGGCGGGCGTGACGCGCAAGCAGCTCAACGAGGCCCTGCGCGACACCGGCCTGTTCTTTCCGATCGATCCGGGCGCCGACGCGAGCCTCGGGGGCATGGCGGCCACGCGGGCCTCGGGCACCAACGCGGTGCGCTACGGCACGATGCGCGAGAACGTCATGTCGCTCAAGGTCGTCACCGCCGACGGCCGCATCATCCAGACCGCCAACCGGGCGCGCAAGTCGTCCGCGGGCTACGACCTGACGCGCCTGTTCGTGGGCAGCGAAGGGACGCTGGGCATCATCGTCGAGGTCACGGTGCGGCTCTATCCCCAGCCCGAGGCCGTGTCGGCGGCCATCTGCAATTTCCCCGACCTGGACGCGGCCGTGCGCAGCGTCATCGAGGTCATCCAGCTCGGCGTGCCGGTGGCGCGCGTCGAGTTCATGGACGCGGGCGCGGTGCGCGCCACCAACCGCTACAGCCACCTGAGCCTGCGCGAGACGCCGCTGCTGCTGTTCGAGTTCCACGGCAGCCCCGCCTCGGTGCGCGAGCAGGCGGCCCAGGTCCAGGAGGTCACGCGCGGCAACGGCGGCCTGGACTTCGAATGGGCCGAGCGTCCCGAGGACCGCAATCGCCTGTGGACGGCCCGGCACAACGCGTATTTCGCCGGGCTGCAATTGCGCCCGGGCTGCCGCTCCAGCACGACCGACGTGTGCGTGCCGATCTCGCGCCTGGCCGAGTGCGTCGGGCAGACGGCCGCCGAACTGGATCGGGCGAGTTTTCCTTATACAATCGTGGGACACGTCGGGGACGGGAATTTCCACGTCCTGATGCTCCTGGATCCGGACAATCCCGCCGAGTGGGCCGAATCCGAGGAATTGAACCAGCGGCTCGTCGAGCGCGCCATCGCCATGCAGGGGACCTGCACCGGCGAGCATGGCGTGGGCCTGCACAAGCAGGCGTTCATGCGAGCCGAACACGGCCAGGACGCATTGGATGTGATGGCGGCCCTCAAGGCCGCCCTCGACCCCCACGACATTCTCAATCCGGGGAAGGTGCTGCCGCCGGCCCCATGAACGGGTAGTCAATGACCATGGATATTTCCAGTCGGGAACAGGCGCCGGCCTACGTGCCGGACTTCCCGGGATTGCTGGCGAGCATTTCGCGCGAGGTTCCGGCGCACTGTATCCTGACCCGGGTCGACCAGACCACCGCCTACGAATGCGATGGCCTGGCCCTGTACCGCGAGCGTCCGCCGGTGGTGATCCTGCCCGAGACCGAGCAGCAGGTGCTCGCCGTGCTGAGGGCCTGCCGGGCGTTCAACGTCCCGCTGGTGCCGCGCGGCGCGGGCACGGGGCTCTCGGGCGGCGCCACCCCGCATGCGCAAGGAGTGCTGGTGGGGCTGGCCAAGCTCAACCGCATCCACCGGCTCGATCCCGAGGCCTGCGTGGCGGTGGTGGGGCCCGGGGTGCGCAACCTCGCGATCTCCGAGGCCGCCGCGGCCCACGGCCTGTACTACGCGCCCGATCCCTCCAGCCAGATCGCCTGCTCGATCGGCGGCAACGTCGCCGAGAACTCCGGCGGCGTGCATTGCCTGAAATACGGGCTGACCGTGCACAACGTCCTGCGGGTGCGGATCGCGACCATCGAGGGCGACATCATCGAACTCGGCGGCGAGGCGCCCGACGCGCCGGGCCTGAACCTCCTGTCGGCCTTCATCGGCTCCGAGGGCATGCTGGGGCTGGTCACCGAGGTCACCGTCAGGCTGATCCCCAAGCCTCAGCACGCCCAGGTCGTGATGGCGAGCTTTCCCAGCGTGGAGGCGGCCGGCGAGGCCGTCACGCGCGTGATCGCCGACGGGGTCATCCCGGCCGGCCTGGAACTGATGGACAAGCGCTCGGTCCACATGGTCGAGCCCTTCGTGAACGCCGGCTACGATCTCGAGGCCGAGGCGATCCTGCTGTGCGAGTCCGACGGCACGCCCGAGGAGGTCGCCGAGGAGGTCGCGCGGGTCGAATCGCTGTTTCGCGCGGCCGGGGCCACGCGGCTGCAGGCCTCGGGCTCGGAGGCCGAGCGCCTGCGGTTCTGGGCCGGCCGCAAGAACGCCTTTCCGGCCGCCGGCCGCATCTCGCCGGACTACTACTGCATGGACGGCACGATCCCGCGGCGCCACCTCGGCCGGGTCCTGTCGGCGATCGCTGCCATGGAGGGGCGCTTCGGCCTGCGCTGCGCCAATGTCTTCCACGCGGGCGACGGCAACCTGCACCCGCTGATCCTGTTCGACGCCAACCAGCCCGACGAGGTCGAGCGCGCCGAGGCGTTCGGCGCCGCCATCCTCGAGCTGTGCGTCGAGGTCGGCGGCACCATCACCGGCGAGCACGGCGTGGGGCTGGAAAAGATCAACCAGATGTGCAGCCAGTTCTCGCGCGAGGAGCTCGACGCGTTCTCGGCCCTGAAGCGCGCCTTCGATCCCTATGGCCTGCTCAATCCCAGCAAGCTGATCCCCACGCTGGTGCGCTGCGCCGAGTACGGCAAGATGCATGTCCACAACGGCGAGTTGCGCTTTCCGGACATCCCCCGTTTTTAGTGTGCGCACCAGGGCTTTCATGATGGATTTCGTGCTTTCTGAATTTTGCGACCGGGTCGCCACCGCGCGCGCCGCCCAGCGGCCGGTGCACATCCGCGGCGGCGGCACCCGCGCGTTCTACGGCGAGCCGCTGGCGGGCGAGGGCGGGCCCGAGCGCGTCTGGCTGGACGTCTCTCCCTACCACGGCATCATCGGCTACGAGCCCTCGGAACTGGTGATCACCGCGCGGGCGGGGACGCCGCTCGCCGAGATCGAGGGGGCGCTCGCCGAGCGCGGCCAGATGCTGGCCTTCGAGCCGCCGCGCTTCGGCCTCGCCGGCACGCTGGGCGGCTGCGTGGCGACGGGGCTGTCGGGACCGCGGCGGATGGCGGCCGGCCCCCTGTCCGATTTCGTGCTGGGCGCGCGCCTGCTGGACGCCAACGGCAATGTGCTGCGCTTCGGCGGCGAAGTGATGAAGAACGTCGCGGGCTACGACGTCTCGCGCCTGCTGGCGGGATCGCTGGGGGTGCTGGGGGCGATCGTGGAGGTGTCCCTCAAGGTGATGCCGGTGCCCCGGCGCGAGACGACGCGGGTGCTCGAGGCCGACGAGGCGCGGGCGCTGGCCCTGTGCGCCCGCTGGCGCGGGCGGCCCGTGCCGGTTTCCGCCACCGCCTGGCTGGACGAGGGCGGCGCGGCGGGGGGGCGGCTGTATGTGCGCCTCTCGGGCAACGAGTCCGCGGTGGCGCAGGCGGCCGCCTCGATCGGAGGCGAGGCGCTGGAGGCGCCGGCCGATGCGCGGTTCTGGCAGGCGCTGCGCGACCAGCAGCACGCGTTCTTTGGACGGCGGCCCCTGTGGCGGCTGTCGGTGCCGCCCGCGACGCCGCCGCTGGGCCTCGGGGAAACCCTCGTCGAGTGGCAGGGTGGCCTGCGCTGGATCGCGGCGCCCCTGGAGGCGGGGGCGGACGTGCGCGCGCGCGTCCAGGCCGCCGGCGGCTCGGCCTGCCTGTACCGTCACGACGGCGAGACGGGGGGGCATACGGTCTTTCATCCCCTGGCGGCCGGCGTGCTGCAGATCCATCGCCGCCTGAAGCACGAATTCGACCCCGCGGGCTTGTTCAACCCCCATCGCTTGTATCCGGAATTCTGAGGCCAGATTATGCAAACCAATCTCGCGGATTGGGCACGTGACACCGATTTCGGCCGCGAGGCCGACGAAATCCTGCGCCGCTGCGTGCATTGCGGCTTTTGCCTGGCGACCTGTCCGACCTACCAGATCCTGGGCGACGAGCTCGACAGCCCGCGCGGCCGCATCTACCAGATGAAGCAGGTCCTCGAGGGGGCCGAGCCGAGCTACGTCACCCAGCAGCACCTGGACCGCTGCCTGACCTGCCGCAATTGCGAGACGACCTGTCCCTCGGGGGTCAAGTACGGCGAGCTCGTGGACATCGGCCGCCAGATCGTGAGCGAGCGCGTGCGCCGGCCGCTGGGCGACCGGCTGCTGCGCGCGACGCTGCGCCGCCTGCTCGGTTCGCCGTGGTTCGGGCCGCTGTACCGCGCCGGGCGGCTGGCGCGGCCGCTGCTGCCGGCCGTGCTGCAGTCCAAGATCCCGCAGGCGCGCCCCGCCGGCGCCTTGCCCGCCGATCCCCGCCGCCATGCGCGCCAGGTCCTGATGCTGTCCAATTGCGTGCAGCCGGCCATGATGCCCTCGATCGACGCGGCGACCATGCGGGTGCTCGACGCGGTGGGCGTGGGGACCCGGTTCGCCGCCGGCTCGGGCTGCTGCGGCGCCATCAATTTCCACCTGGACGACCAGGAGGCGGCGCGCGAGCAGATGCGCCGCAACGTGGACGCCTGGCTGCCGCTGCTCGAGTCCGGCGAGGTCGAGGCGGTGGTCATCAACGCCTCGGGCTGCGGCGGCATGGTGCGCGAGTATGCGCACCACCTGCGCCATGATCCGGCGTACGCCGACAAGGCCGCCCGCGTGGTCGAGCACGTCAAGGACGTGGCCGAGTTCCTCGCGCCCATGGCCGCCGAGGTGCGCGCCCGCATGCGCGCCGCGCCGGGGCGCACCGCCTTCCATCCGCCGTGCACGCTGCAGCATTGGCAGGGCTTGCGCCCGGTGACCGAGCGCCTGCTGGAGGACCTGGGCTTCGACCTGCAGGTGTTCGCCGATTCGCACCTGTGCTGCGGCTCGGCGGGCACGTATTCGATCACCCAGCCGGCGCTGTCCAAGACCCTGCGCGACCGCAAGCTGGCGGCCATCGCCGAGACCCTGCCCGAGCGCATCGTCTCGGCCAATATCGGCTGCATCACGCACCTGCAAAGCGGGACGCCGGCGCCGGTGCGCCACTGGATCGAGGTCGTCGACGAGGCCATCGCCCATGGATGAGCGCATCGCGCCGGGCGCGCGCGTCGTCGTCGGCATGTCCGGCGGCGTGGACTCCTCGGTCTCGGCCTGGCTGCTGAAGCAGCAGGGCTTCGAGGTCGTCGGCCTGTTCATGAAGAACTGGGAGGACGACGACGATACGGAATACTGCTCGGCGCGCCAGGACTGGCTGGATGCGGCCAGCGTGGCCGACGTGGTGGGCGTCGACATCGAGGCCGTCAATTTCGCCGCCGAGTACAAGGACCGCGTGTTCGCCGAATTCCTGCGCGAGTATTCCGCGGGCCGCACGCCCAATCCGGACGTGCTCTGCAATGCCGAGATCAAGTTCAAGGCCTTCCTGGACCATGCCATGGCGCTGGGGGCGGACTACATCGCGACCGGCCACTACGCCCGCGTGCGGCGCATCGAATCGCCCGCCGGCCTCCGCAGCCAGTTGCTCAAGGCGGTCGATGCCGGCAAGGACCAGAGCTATTTCCTGCACCGGCTCAATCAGGACCAGTTGGCCCGCACGCTGTTCCCGCTGGGCGGCATCCACAAGACCGAGGTGCGCCGCATCGCCCGCGAGCTGGGCCTGCCCAACGCGGCCAAGAAAGACTCCACCGGGATCTGCTTCATCGGCGAGCGGCCGTTTCGCGAATTCCTGAATCGCTACCTGCCGACCCGTCCGGGGCCGATCCGGACGGTCGACGGGCGCGAGCTGGGCCGCCACCAGGGCCTGGCGTTCTACACCCTGGGCCAGCGCAAGGGCCTGGGCATCGGCGGCGTGCGCGGCCGGCAGCGCGAGGACGGCACCGCCGACGCCTGGTACGTCGCGCGCAAGGACCTCAAGGAAAACGTGCTGTACGTGGTGCAGGGCCACGATCATCCCTGGCTCATGACGCGGACCCTGCGGGCGGGCGATGCGAGCTGGATCGACGGCGAGGCGCCGGCGCCCGGGCGCTATGGCGCCAAGACGCGCTATCGGCAGTCCGACGCGCTGTGCGTGCTGCGTCCCGAGGACGGCGGCGGATTCAGCCTGGCCTTCGACGAGTACCAGTGGGCCGTGACCCCGGGCCAGTCGGCCGTGCTGTACGACGGCGAGGTGTGCCTGGGCGGCGGCGTCATCGACGCCTGATCGGGCGGGTATGCTGTACGACGGCGAGATGTGCCTGGGTGGCGGCGTCGTCGACGCCTGGTCGGACGGGAAAATGGGAGGGGCCCGAGGGCCTCGGGAATTCAGGCGGGTGACGCGTACTGGGTGCCGGCGAACGATGGGCGCGTCATGAGCTTTTGCATCAGGCGGGCGAGGTTGTCATGGCCGGCGCGCCAGTCCATGTCGGGAAAACGGAAGTCCAGGTAGCCCAGCGCCGCGCCCACGGCGATGTCGGCGAGGCACAGGTTGACGCCCATGCAGAAGGCCTGCTCGCCCAGCAGCCCGTCCATGTGGTCGACGGCGGCGGTGATCTTGCCCAGTTGGCGATCGATCCATTCCTGGCTGCGCTGCGCGGGCGGCCTCTGGGTCTGCTCGATGCGGGCGGCCACGGCCGCGTCCATCACGCCGTCGGCGAGGGCCTCCCAGAGCTTGGTGAGCGTGCGCTCGCGGCCCGGCGGGGGAATCAGCCGGCCGACCGGCGAGAGCGTATCCAGGTATTCGACGATGACGCGCGAATCGAACAGCGCGCCGTTCTCGTCCATGATCAGACAGGGTACCTTGCCCAGGGGATTGTGCGGGGGAACCTGGGTGCCGGGACCCCACACGTCGTCGAGGACCAGCTCGTAATCCAGCTTTTTCTCTGCCAGTACGATGCGCACCTTGCGGACGTACGGACTGGTCAGGGTACCGATCAATTTCATGGCGAAACGAGGGAGTCACAGGCCTGAAAAGTATAGCAGGACCGGGGGGAGGCGGCCGGCGCCTGGGGCGGTTTGACCGTGTTTGACGCGGTTCCCGCCATCGCGGTGGGGATTTTGTGGTATATCCGCGCCAGAGCGGGCCGGGCGGGTACGAATGCTAGAATTCAGCCTGCGTTTTCCACTGGTGATTTCCCCCATGCAGATCGATTCCTCGCTCAGCCCGCTCAATGCCCTGTCGCCCCTGGACGGCCGCTACGCCGCCAAGGCCGACGCCCTCCGGCCGCTGCTGTCCGAGGCGGGCTTCATGGCGCATCGCGTCGAGGTCGAGATCGCGTGGCTGATCGGCCTGTCGGACGCGGGGCTGCCCGAGCTGCCGGCGTTCGGCGCCGGCGCGCGCGCGCGCCTGGCGGCGCTGACGCGGGATTTCTCCGAGGCGGACGCCGCCCGCATCAAGGCGATCGAGCGCACGACCAACCACGACGTCAAGGCCGTGGAATACTGGCTGAAGGAACGCGTGGCCGATGACGAGGAGCTCTCGCGCGCGGCGGAATTCATCCACTTTGCCTGCACCTCCGAGGACATCAACAACGTCTCGCACGCGCTGATGCTGGGCCGCGCGCGGGATCGCGCCATCGTGCCGCAGCTCGAGGCCGTGCTCGCGCGCCTGCGCGAGCTCGCGCGCGCGCACGCCGCGCAGCCCCTGCTGTCGCGCACGCACGGGCAGCCGGCCACGCCCAGCACCATGGGCAAGGAATTCGCCAACGTCGCCGCGCGGCTCGAGCGCGCGATCGCCGCGGTGCGCGCCGTCGAGCCCCTGGCCAAGATGAACGGCGCCACGGGCAACTACAACGCGCACCTCGCGGCCTATCCCGACCTCGACTGGCCGGCCTTCAGCGCGGGCGTGCTCCGCGGCCTGGGCTTGAGGCAGAATCCCTATTCGATCCAGATCGAGCCGCACGACTGGATGGCGGCCCTGTTCGACGCCATCGGCCGCGCCAACACCATCCTGCTCGACCTCGATCGCGACGTCTGGGGCTACATCGCCCTGGGCTACTTCAAGCAGCGCCTCAAGGAAGGCGAGGTGGGATCCTCGACGATGCCGCACAAGGTCAATCCCATCGACTTCGAGAACTCCGAAGGCAACCTGGGCCTGGCCAACGCCGTGCTGCGCCACCTGTCCGAGAAACTGCCGGTCTCGCGCTGGCAGCGCGACCTCACGGATTCCACCGTGCTGCGCAACCTCGGCGTCGCGCTGGGGTATTGCCTCGTGGCCTACGACGCCTGCCTGCGCGGCCTGGGCAAGCTCGAATTGAATGCCGCCGCCATCGACGCCGACATCGACCAGTGCTGGGAGATCCTCGCCGAGCCGGTGCAGACGGTGATGCGCCGCTACGGCCTGCCGCAGCCCTACGAGCAGTTGAAGGCCCTGACGCGAGGCAAGGGCATCACCGAGGAGGCCCTGCGCGAGTTCATCCGCGGCCTGGACCTGCCCCCCGAGCCCAAGGCCCGCCTGCTCGCCCTCACGCCGCGCAGCTACATCGGCCTGGCGGCGGATCTCGCGGCGAGGATCTGAGCGGGCCTGGACGCGGCCCTGATCCGAGGGGCCGCGAATCCGATCCGAGCGGCCACGACCGCGAACCCGGCCGGCCGCCGGCGGCCCCGGCCGGGCGTCGGCAAAGCAAGACGCCAGTCCCGAAAGACTGGCGTTTTGCATGGATTCCTGGTGGGCTGTGAGTGGCTCGAACACTCGACCGACGGATTAAGAGTCCGCTGCTCTACCAACTGAGCTAACAGCCCATCGCGTTTTTTGCGAAGAAAAGAATGATACACCAATTCATGGGACCTGCGCAAAACCCTTGGATGGCAAACCCCTGGATGGCGGCGGCCCGCATAAATTCCTAGCCACCGCCCATGGCGTCGAACCGCTGGATCAGGTCCTCGACGGCGGCGGCGTGCTGCATGCGCAGGATGGCCTCCGCCTGCTGCAGGTCCAGGCGGCGCAAGGCCTCGATCAGCATCTTCTTTTCGCGGGCGAGGCCTTGCTGCCGGGTGGGGCCGTAGCCATAGTGGCGGCGGAAGGCGCCGATGAGTTCCCAGCCGCGCTGGAAGACGCGCAGGGCCTCCAGGTTGCCGCCGATCTCCATCAGCTTTCCGTGGAATTTTCGGTTCAGCCTCAGTGAGTTGTCGAAGTCGCCGCGCTCGACGGCATCGGCGTATTCCGCGGCGATCTCCGCGAGCATGTCGAGCTTGGCCGTCGTCATGAACTTGAGGCCGCGGCGTATGGCGAAGATGCGCAGCTCGGTGTTGAGCTCGAACAGGTCCTCGATGAACTGCCGGTCGAGCTGGCGGACGGTGGCGCCCCGGTTGGGCGTGATCTCGACGAGGCCCTCGCCCTCGAGCGTGCGCAGCGCCTCGCGCACCGGCATGGCGCTGAAATTGAATTGCCGCGACAGGTCCGCGACCTTGAGGCGTTCCCGGGGCGAATAGCGGCCCGAGAGGATGGCCTCGCGGATGACCTCGGTGACCAGGTCGACCAGGGTGCAGGAGGCGTCCTCCGTCTTTGCGGCATCGTCCGCGGCGGGTGCCAGCGGGCTGGGGGCTTTCTTGCGCGTGGCCATGTGCTTCTTCTCGAGATGTGCTGTTGGATCCCGAAGTCTATCGCCCCTTGAAGACGGGCTTGCGCTTTTCCATGAAGGCGGCGATCCCCTCGTCGTGGTCCTCGGTCTGCCACAGCAGCAATTTACGTTCAAGGCTGAGGCTCTCGTCAAGCGGCCTGGAATCCGTCATGAGGACTTCCTGCTTGATCATCTCGATCGCGATCGGCGACATGCCCGCGATTTCCCGCGCGATCTCGCACGCGCGCGCGAGCGCCTCGCCGGGTGCGACGGCCTCGGTGGCCAGCCCCCATTCGCAGGCCTTGCGTCCGTCGATGGCATTGCCGGTCATGATCATCCACATGGCGCGCGACTTGCCGATGGCGCGCGGCAGGCGCTGCGTGCCTCCGTCCCCGGGAAAGGCGCCGATCCTGACCTCCGGCACGCCGAAGCGCGCGGCCTCGCCGGCGATGACGATGTCGCACAGCATCGCGAGCTCGCAGCCGCCGCCCAGCGCGTAGCCTTCGACCGCGGCCAGCAGGGGCTTGGGAAAGCGCTCGATCGCCTTCCAGGCCAGCAGCCGTTCCTTCTGGCCCCACATCGGGATGCCGCCGTCGGGCATCTCCTTGATGTCGGCGCCGGCCGAGAAGGCCTTGTCGTCGCCGGCTAGCACCACGGCCCGCACGTCCTGGTCGGTCTGCGCGGCCCGCAGGGCGGCGGCGATGCCGGCGAGCAGGCGGATGCTGAGCGCGTTGCGCGCCGTCGGGCGGTTCAGGCGGATCAGCAGCACCCCCTCGCCGGGGCGGGACAGCAGGACGTCGCTGGAGGCGGCGTCATCGGGCCGGGCGGCGGCATTGTCCATGGCGTCGGTATCCATTGCGGGCTTCAGGACCGGGCCTGGGCGGGCGCCGCGGCGGCCGCGCCGGCCGCCGCCCGGCGAAACAGCAGAGTGGCGTGCTCGGCCTCGATCACCACGTCGCCGTCCTGGTTGATCATCTCGGTGCGCTCGATGACGATGCCGTGCGGCCCGCTGCGGCTCTCGCGCTTGTCGATGAAGACGACTCGCACGTGCACCGTGTCGCCGGCGAATATCGGGCGGCGGAAACGCACCTTGTCCCAGCCCAGCGAGGCGACGGAAGTGTTCTGGTAGAGCCTGAGCTCGGACTTCAGGCCCTCGATCAGCGAGAGGCCGTACAGGCCGTGGGCGATCGGCTTGCCGAATTCCGTGCGGCGGCAGTATTCCTCGTCGGTGTGCAGGGGATGGTGGTCGCGGGTGGCGTCGGCGAATTGCAGGATGCCCTGGGTGGTCATGGTGTGGCCGTCGGTCAGGACCTCGTCGCCGACGACGACGTCCTCGTAGTACAGGTCGATGAAGGCTTCTCGCGGTTTGGTCTGCATGGAAGGGGTCTCCGGATGCGGCGTTTCGATGGAAAGAGAGATGCGCGCCGGCGCGCTCAGGCGGGCGCCGCCTTCAGGCCGGCGCGGTCCACGATCAGGGCCACCTGCCGCGCGGTCTCCGCCGGGACGGGCAGCAGGGGCGGGCGCGGGATCGCGTCGTCGATGACGCCCATGTGCGCGAGGCCCGCCTTGAGCCGCGTGTGCATGTCGATCAGGGGAGGCGGCCCGTAGATGGTGCGCACGATCGGATGGAGCCGGTCGTTGACGGCGCGCATGGCCTGGAGGTCGCCGGCCTGCGTCGCCGACCACAGATCGCACAGCAGATGGGGGATCATGCTGGCCATGCCCGACAGGATGCCGTCCGCGCCCAGGGCGACCTGGGCGAACAGCCAGTGATAGTTCGACGGGAGGATGGCGACGCCGGGCGCCCGCGCCTTGAGGGCACGCAGATTGTCCTCGTAGAGCTGGATGTCGCCGCTGCCCTCCTTGATCGCGATGACGCGGTCGTACTTGACCAGTTCGCCCAGCACCGCGGTGCTGAACCCGGTGCCCGCGCGCACGTCCTGCTGGAATATCGAGACCGGCAGCGAAGTCGCGTCGAGGATGGATTCGACGTAGTGCAGCGCATAGCGCGGATCCGCCGAGGCGCCCGCCGCGAACTGCGGCATGGGAAACAGCACGGCCACGTCCGCGCCCGCCTGCTCGGCGTCCCGGGCCTGCGCGATGGCGTCGGCCGTCGAATAGGGGATGACGCCAGCCAGCAGGGGCTTGCCGTCGCCGATGAAGGCGCGCGTGCGCCGGATCACCTCGACGCGCTCGTGCGCATCGAGCGTCGCGCCTTCGCCGGCGTGGCCGTTGACGAATACGGCGGCGATGCCCGGCGGCGTGGCGCAATAGGCCAGCAGGCGGTCGTAGCTCGCCCAGTCGATCGACAGGTCCGGCCTGAAGGGGAGGACGGTGGCGACGGTCACGCCGCCGAGCGGAATGTGCCTAGGCATCGATGGGCTCCTCGTGAGTGGCGGCCGCGGCCGGGGTCCGCCGGATGTCCAGGCCCATGGGCCCGTCCCGGAACAGCCGCGCGTCCATGGGCCTGAGGCCGGGCGATACCCGCAAGGGGAATCCGACCTGGTCCAGCACGTCCTTTCGCAGGTCCACGCCGGGGGCGATCTCGACCAGCACCAGCCCCTCGGCGTCCAGCTTGAAGACGGCGCGCTCGGAAATGAAGGTGACGTCCTGTCCCCGCTCGCGCGCCAGGCGGCCGTTGAAGCTGATCTGGCCGACCTCGGGCACGAACTTCCGCAGGCGGCCTTCGCGCCGGATCGACAGCCGGCCGTCCCCGACGGCGACGTCCAGCCCGCCACCGGTCAGCGTGCCGCTGAACACCAGCCGCCGGGCCCCCTGCGTGATGTTGATGAAACCGCCGGACCCGTCGTAGCGGTCGCCGAAGCGCGTGACGTTGACGTTGCCGTGCGCGTCGACTTCGGCGAAGGACAGGAATGCGCAATTCAAGCCGCCGCCGTCGTAGAAATCGAACTGGTAGGGCTGGTCGATGATGGCCCGGGGATTGTAGGCGGTGCCGAATTCCCGGGCGTATCCCGGTACGCCGCCGATGACGCCCGATTCCACCGTCAAGGTGATGTGCTCGTCGATGCCTTCCTCGGCGGCGACGTTGGGGATCATGGCCGAGATCCCCACGCCCAGGTTGACGACGTCGCCGCTGCGCAGCTCGAGCGCGGCCCGCCGTGCGATCACGCGCCGCTCGGACAGGGGATCGGGGCGCAGGGTCGAGATGGGCACGCGCGTCTCGCCGCAGCGGCTCGGATCGTACTGGGTCGCGTAGGTCTGCTTCTGCTCGGGCTCGAGCACGACATGGTCGATCAGGAAACCGGGGATCTTGACCATCTGGGGATGCTGGGTGGCGCGGCGCACGAGGCGCTTGACCTGGCAGACGACGATGCCGCCGGCATTGTGCACGGCCTGGGCGAGCGACAGGTCCTCGCGGGTGGTGGCCTCGTGCTCCATGGACACGTAGCCGTCCTCGTCGGCACTGGTGCCGCGCAGGAACGCGATGCTGGGCGTGGGGGCCTGGTAGAACAGGTATTCCCGCCCGTCCAGCTCGATCAGCTTGATCCGTTCGCCCCGGGTGCGCGCATTCATCCGCCCGCCCTCCTGGCGCGGATCCATGTACGTGTGCAGGCCGACGTGCGTGATCACGCCCGGCTGCTTGCCGGCCATGGCGCGGCACATCTGCGCCATGACGCCCTGCGGGAAGTTGTAGCCTTCGATCAGTTCCTCCCGGATGAGCCTCATGAAAGGAAGCTGCAGGCCGAAGTTGCCGCCGTAGACGCACGAGATCAGGCCCGGATGGGCCAGGCGGCACAGGCCGCCCTCGGTCACGGCGCCGATGCCCGTCACGTGGAACAGGGTCAGGCCTTGGGGGCCGGCCGTCTCCAGGAAGCGGGATTCGAGCGCCGCGAGCAGGGATTCGGGGGCGCCGGTGCCGCCGTTGCCGCCGACGGCCAGGACGTCTGCGTCCTTGACCAGGGCGGCCGCTTCCCGTGCGGTGATCAGGCTGATCATGTCGACTCCTTCAGGTGGATTCTTTCTCGAGCTGGCGGGCGATGATCAGGCGCTGGATCTGATTCGTGCCCTCGTAGATCTGCGCCAGGCGCAGGTCGCGGAATATCCGTTCGATCCGGTATTCGCGCGAATAGCCGTTGCCGCCGTGGATCTGCAAGGCGTTGGAGGCGTGCTTCATCGCCATGTCGGTGGTAAAGAGCTTGGCATGCGCGGCCTCCTTGGCGATCGGGTGGCCGGCGTCGTGCAGGCGCGCGGCATGGTGGATGAGCAGGCGGGCGGCCGCGATGTCCGTGGACATGTCGGCGAGCATGAACTGCACCGCCTGGAAGCGGATGATCTCCTCGCCGAACTGCCTGCGCGTCCTGGCGTAGGAAAGGGCGTCCTCCATCGCGGCCTGCGCCATGCCCAGGGCCATCGACGACATCATCAGGCGCGAGAAATTGAAATTGCCCATGGCCATCTTGAAGGCCTGGTGCTCGGGCCCGATGCGATTGGTCGCCGGCACGCGCACGCCGTCGAAGGTCACCTGGCATTCCTCCAGCCCGTGCATGCCCAGGAGCTCCTCGGATTTGCCGCGGATCACGCCCGGGCGGTCGGTCTCGACCAGGATGCAACTGATGCCCCGGTGGCCCGCGTCGCGGTCGGTCTTGGCAAAGACCATGATGATGTCGGCGATGCGCCCGAAGGTGACCCAGGCCTTGGTGCCCTCGATGACGTAGTCCCCGCCGTCGCGCACGGCGGTGGTGCGCATGGAGGCCACGTCCGAGCCGTGGTCGGGCTCGGTGGCCGCCGCGGCCGGCAGCACCGAGCCATCCAGAATGCCCGGGATGAAGCCCTTGTGGAAATCGTCGCCATGGGCATGGAGGAACAGCGCCGCCTCGACGGGCAGGGCATAGGCGTTGCCCAGGGTGCCCGAGGCGCGCGCGATCTCTTCCATGGCGATGCAGGTGCTGACGGTGCCCAGGCCGCTGCCGCCGGCGGCCTCGGGCAGGCCGATGCCGAACAGCCCCAGCCCGGCCAGCCCCTCGTAGAGTTCCCGTGGAAATCGATTGTCGCGGTCGATGCCGGCGGCGGCGGGCATCACCGCCTGCTCGGCGTAGCGCCTCACGGTTTCACGCAATTGCCGCTGCTCGTCGGTGTAGAAGCGTTCCATGTCTCATCCAGAAAGTAGCCATACGGCCGTTTTTGATCAATAAACGATGCGCCACGCAGGCCGCGCACCGGCGTGTCGCCTCAAGCGGCCGATTCCAGCAGTCCGCCGTGGGAGACCTGGCTGGGGTGGCGATCGAGGAAATAGATGACGACGTGCTTGGCCGGGACGCCGTAGGCCCGCATCGCCGCCCGGGTCATCCGGTCGGCCGCCCGGCCGCGGTGGTCGGGGGACCTGCCGAAGGCGTGGATCTTGATGAAGATGCGCCGCGTTTCCGCCTTGGGGCCGAATTCGCCGCCGTGGCCGTAGCCGTTGCCGCCCACGTCGAAGAAATAGGCCGACACGATCGAGGGGGAGATCCCGTAGGCCTCGCACAGGCCGTCGGTCAGGGCGCGCGTCGCCGTTTCGCGTTGCGCGGGCGTCGCGTCGAAATCGAAGACTTCAATGAAGGGCATGGCGCCTCCCGGGCGTTTTATTGGTTGACAGCATAATCAATAAGATGATCAAATGTCAATTATAATAATGAGAAATTGATCAAATAACGCAGATGGACCGATGGAGGTGACAAATGGCCGGCTTTCGCGGCAGCTATACGGTGATGGTGACGCCCTTCGACCCGGAGGGCTGCCTCGACGAGGATGCCTTGCGCAGCTTCGTCGATTGGCAGATCGAGCAGGGGACGCATGGGCTGATCCCCCTGGGCAGCACCGGCGAGTTCCTGTCCATGACCCGCGAGGAACGGGCGCGGACAGCCTCGATCGTGATCGGCCAGGCGGCCGGCCGCGTGCCGGTGCTGGTCGGCACGGCGGCCGAATGGACCGATGAGGCCGTCGAGCTCTCGCGCGAGGCGGAGCGCCTGGGCGCCGACGGCGTCATGGTCGTTCCGCCGTACTATTCCTCGCCCACGGAGGACGAGATATTCCATCATTACCGCCGGATCGCCGAGGCCATCGGCATTCCCGTGATGGTCTACAACAATCCCAACACGTCCAACGTCGATTTGCGCGCGCCGCTGGTGGCCCGGCTCTCAGAGATCGACAATATTTCGTATATCAAGGAATCGAGCGGCAGCGTGGCCCGGATCAACGAGATCCTCCGGCTGTCCAGGGGACGGATGACGGTGTTCGCGGGCTATCACCCGTGGGAAGGCTACAGGGTGGGCGCCCAGGGATACGTATCGGTATTCGCCAACATCGCGCCCGCGCTGTCCGCGCAGATGTTCTCCGTGACGGTCGGGCAGGGCGATGGCGAGGGCGGGCGGCGCATCTACGATCGGGTCGCTCCCCTGCTCGATGCACTGGCCGGCGACCTGTACGTATCGGCGACCAAGGCCGCCCTGGCGCTGATCGGCCGGCCGGTGGGCGATCCGCGCGCGCCGCGCCTGCCCCTGCCGGCGCAAAGGCTCGGGCCTCTGCGCTCGGTCCTGGACGGGCTGGGCCTCCTGGCGGGCTGAAAATCCCGTCGCGGGCACGGCATCGGACCGGGCCAAGCAGCAGCACACCCAAGCAGCAGCACATCCAAGCAGTATCGACCCCAAAGGAGAATCGGACATGAACATCAAGACCCCGCGGCTGCCAGCCGTGATCCTTGCCGCTCTCGCCCTGGTGGCCGCGTCGGCATTGCCCGCGCGCGCCGCCGACATCGTGCTCAAGGCCAGCCACAACGCCAACCAGGACGAGCCCTATCACACCGGCATGCTGCGCATGAGCGAGCTGCTCAAGGAAAAGACCGGCGGCAAGGCCGAGATCCAGGTGTTTTCCAACGCCCAGCTCGGCGACGAGGCCGAGAGCATCCAGGGCACCCAGCTCGGCATCGTCGACATCGCCGTGACCGCCAACGAGGTGATGGCCAACTTCGTGCCCGACATGAACGTGTTCAGCCTGCCCTATCTGTTCAAGGATCCGCAGCACATGGACCGCGTGGCCAATTCGCCCCAGGTCCACGAGTATCTCAACGAGGTCCTGGCCAAGAAGGGCTATCGGCTGGTGGGCCTGTTTTTCGCGGGCACCCGGCACATCATGTCCAAGCAGCCCATCGATGCGATCGGCGATCTGCAAGGCATGAAGATCCGCACCCTCAACAATCCCATCCACATCGATGCCTTCAAGAGCTTCGGCGCCAATCCGACGCCCATGGCCTATACCGAGCTCTACGGCGCCCTCGAGACCGGCGTCGTGGATGGCGCGGAGGCGGCCAACACCAATTACCATTCGCGCAAGTTCTACGAGGTGGCGCCCAATTGGGCGCTGGTGGGCTGGATCGAGCTGGTGGCGCCGGTGGTGATGGGCAAGGCGCGCTTCGAGGCGCTGCCCAAGGACGTGCAGGACGCCCTGCTGGCGGCCGGCACCGAGGCGGCCGCCGCGCAGCGCAAGGCGTACCGCGAAAGCGACCAGCGCCGTTTCGAGGAACTCAAGAAGCTGCCCGTGAACATCACGCATCCGGACACGGCGCCCTTCCGGGCGGCGTCCGAAAAAATCTACGGCAGGCACGTGAAATCCGACGAGCAAAAGGAGTTGCTGCGGATCATCCGCGGGACCGACTGATCCGATCCTTCAATCCGTGGCCCGGACGGGCCGCATGTCCGTCCGTCCGGGCTCACCCAGGCAGGAAGACACCATGCGACAGTATTCGGGAATTTGCTGGCGTTGCATCGACGGGCTCAGGCGCTCGATGTCGGGCGTCGTGATCGTATTGTTCTGCGTCATGATGGGCGCGGTGCTGCTGCAGGTGGGCAGCCGCTACTTGCTGAGCTACACCACGGCCTGGGCGACCGAGCTGTCCACCTATTGCCAGGTCTGGCTGGTCCTGCTGGGGGCGGGGGTGGCGATGGCGCGCCACCAGCACATGGCCATCGACCTCCTGCCCGCCATGCTGCCCCTGCGGTACGCGCGGCTCGCGAGCGTGCTGATCGCCTGCGTGACGATGGGGTTCCTCGCGGCCATGGCCTACGGCAGCATCCCCCTGATCCGCCTGGGCGTGCACCAGGTCTCGCCGGCCATGGGCCTGCCGCTGTGGGCCGTCTATGGCTGCCTGCCGCTGGGCGCGTTCTACATCGCGCTCGAGCTGGTGGTGTCGGTGGCGCGGCGCTGGGACGAGCCATTCGCGCAGCTCGACGTGCAGGCGCAGGCGGGGGACGCATCATGAGCGTGATCTTCGCCTGCTTCCTGCTGTTCCTGGCGCTGGGCGTGCCGCTGGTGTTCGTGCTCGGCGCCTCGGCGCTGCTGACCCTGCTGGTCACCACCAACGTGCCGGTCACCCTGGTCAGCCAGCGGGTGTTCGCGGGGCTGAATTCGTTCACCCTGATGGCCATCCCGTTCTTCATCTTCGCCGGCGTCATCATGGACGCGGGCGGCATATCGCGCCGGATCGTGGCGTTTTCCTCGGCCCTGATCGGCTGGGTGACGGGCAGCCTGCTGCACGTGGCCTGCGTGACCTCGGCGGGCCTGGCGGCGATCTCGGGCTCGGGTTCGGCGGATGTGGCGGCGGTCTCGTCCATCATGCAGCCGCAGCTCAAGCAGCGTGGCTACAACGTGGATTTTTCGGCGGCCGTCATCGCCTGCGCGGGCTCCATGGCGCAGATCATCCCGCCCAGCCTGACCATGGTGGTCATCGCCATCATCGGCAATATGTCGATCGGCGCGCTGTTCCTGTCCGGCGTGGCGCCCGGCCTCCTGTGCATCGCCCTGCTGCTGCTCGTCTCCTACGTGTACGCCCGCAACGGCGGGCCGCAGTACCGGGAATCCAGGCCGTTCTCGCTGCGGGAGCTGCTGCGCAGCACCTATGCCGCGCTGCCGGCCTTCGGCATGCCGGTGGTGATCGTCGGCGGCATCATCGGCGGGATCTTCACGCCCACCGAGGCCGCGGCCGTCGCCGGCTTCTATGGCGTGCTGATCAGCCTGTTCCTCTACCGGGAACTGCGCCTGGCCGACCTGCCGCAGCTCGTGCTGCGCTCGGCCTCGCTGTCGGCCGCGGTGATGCTGATCATCGGGACGGCCACGGTGTTCTCGTGGCTGGTGGCCAATGCCAATGTGCCCGACATGCTGGCCGCGTGGCTGCGCAGCGTATCGGACAGTCCGCTGGTGTTCCTGCTGTTCGTCAACGGTTTGTTCCTGCTGATCGGGATGTTCATGGAGACGATCGCCGCGATCCTGATCGTCGCCCCCGTGCTCATGCCGATCGCGGCCGGCTTCGGGATCGATCCCATCCATTTCGCCCTGGTGATCGTGTTCAATTGCGCGATCGGGACGGTGACGCCTCCCTACGGGATCTGCCTGCTGGTCGCCGCGAGCGTGGCCGAGCGGCCTCCCATCCGGGTATGGCGCAAGTCGGGATGGCCCATCGCGGCGATGGTGGTGGTGCTGGCCCTGGTGACCTTCCTGCCCGAGATGTCGCTCTGGCTGCCCAGGTCGGCGGGCCTGATCCGCTGAATCCGCGCGGGTGCCGGGCGCGTCAGGGCGGGGCGGCGCCCGCCAGCGCCGCCACCGGCGCGCGCCGCCGCGCCAGCAGCACGCGGGCGGGCGGCAGGTTGGCCCAGACGATGCGGCTGTCGTAGACCTCGAAGGCGTGGTCGCAGGAACAGGTGCGGGCCTGTGGCCGGAGGTCGTAGGTGAACTGGATCAGCACCCCGCCGGGATCGAGCGCGCGTTCCCACTGCTCGATGATGAGGCGCCGCTCGGCCAGCGGCAGCGAGCGCAGGGGCAGGCTCGAGACCAGGGCGTCGATGCGCAGGGCCTCGGGGACCAGGCTGCCCAGTTGGGCGGCATCCCCGCAGATGACGGTGACGCCGGGAAAGCGGCGCCGCAGGTGGCCGACGAAGGCCTCGGAGCGCTCGACCACGATCAGGCGATTGCGCGAGACGCCCCGCGCGAGCAGGGCCTCGGTGACCATTCCCGTGCCCGCCCCGAGCTCGACCACCAGGCCCTCGCCGGCCGGGACGCGGCGGGCGATTTCGCCCGCGAGCCAGCGCGAGCTCGAGCATATGGCGCCGACGGCCGCGGGCCCGCGCAGCCATTCGCCCGCGAACAGGACGACGTTCCCCAGCCGGCCGAGATGGCGGCCGGGATGGCGTTCGGTCCAGGGGAGGGTGCGCGCGGCGATGCGGCGCGTGAGCCCGGCCAGCCGCCGGACGAGCATCGTGTGGTCAAGCCAGATCATGCGAGCCTCCCGGGGCGGTCGGGTAATATTGGTGCTGTTTCGCGGGGTTTTTTTTGCCGCCGCGCCGCCCCAAGGCAAAAACGGCCCCCTCGGGCATGAACCCGGACGCGGGATGGATCCATCCCGCGCCTGACGAATCCGAGCGGCATGCAGGCCGCGAGGTGGATGGCAAGCCGAAGGCGCAGCGTGGGGGCAATTTTTGCCGCTGGGCCGCCCCGAGGCAAAAACGGCCCCTTTGGGGGGCAGCAAGCCGAAGGCGCAGCGTGGGGGCAATTTTTGCGATTCATATTAGCACCGCGCATTCGCTTTGGGGATGTGCCGAGGTGAGCAAACATGGCGAGCTGTTTCGCCGGAAAAGGAGCGTTCGATGGAGGTGGTCTTCGCATCCCGCAAGGAAAGCCGGCCCGAGGATTGGGTGCGGGCTTTGCGCGAGGCGCTGCCCGACCTGCGGGTGCGGGCCTGGGGGGATGGGTCGGCCGCGGGCGGCGCCGAGGTCGCGGTGGTCTGGAATCCGCCCGCGGACCTGTTCGAGCGCGAGCCGCGCCTGAGGATGGTGTTCAACCTGGGCGCCGGCGTGGACGCCTTGCTGCGCATGCCGGGGCGGCCCGCCGGCGTGCCGATCGTGCGCGTCGAGGATGGCGGCATGGCGGTGCAGATGGCCGAGTACGTCCTGCATTTCCTGCTGCGGGTCTCGCGCGGCTTCGACCGGTACGCGCAGCTCCAGGCGGCGCGCCGCTGGCAGCGGCTGGAGGACATCGCGCGCGAGGACTGGCCGGTGGGGATCATGGGCGCGGGGGTGATGGGCACGCGCGTGGCCCGGGCGGTCGCGGCCCTCGAATACCCGGTCGCAGCCTGGTCGCGCTCGGGGCGCGGGCCCGAGGGGATCGAGGCGTACGGCGGTGACGAGGGCCTGCCCGCGTTCCTCGCGCGCAGCCGCGTGCTGGTCAACGTCCTGCCCCTCACGGCGCGCACCGAGGGCATCCTCTGCCGCCGCACGTTCGAGCGGATGCGGCCCGATGGGTACGTGATCAACATCGCGCGCGGGCGCCACCTGGTCGAGGAGGACCTGCTCGCCGCGCTGGACGAGGGGCTGCTGCGGGGGGCCGCGCTGGACGTCTTCGTCGACGAGCCGCTGCCCGTCGGGCACCCCTTCTGGACGCATCCGCGCGTGCAGGTCACGCCCCACATCGCCGGTGTCAGCCTGCTGGGGCAGACCGTGCGCCAGGTCGCGGCCAAGATCCAGGCCTTCCGGCGCGGCGAGCCCATTTCCGGGATCATCGATCCGGAGCTGCAATATTGATGCGGGGCCTCGCGCTCGCCCTCGCCCTCGCCCTGGGCCTGTCGGCCTGCGCGAGCGCGCCGGGGCCGCGCGGCGCCCCGCAGGGCGAGGCCATGTCGTTCGACCAGCTCGGGCAGACCGACTTCAACCGTACCGTCACCATGGCGATGCGCGACAACCTGGACAGCCTGGAGCGCCTCCTGGAAAAGCTCTACCGCCGCAATCCCGCCGAGTGGCGCAAGGGCGGGTTCACCGACCTGCAGGCGGCCCTCGAGCAGGGGCGGCGGGGGATCCGCAACGGCGCGGTGCCCGTGGACCTCCACGGCTTGCGGGACATCGAGGTGCTCTCGGTCGCGATGGATCCCGGCTACGGGGGCGACCGCGTCGCGGCCTACGTGCTGGGGCTGGCAGACATGCTGATCGCCGCGCACGGCGGCAAGGTGCGCTTCTACGTCGCCGATGCGCTCGATGGGCAGAGGATCTTCAATGCCGCGCGCAACGTCGAGATCGCCGCCTGGATGCTCGCCAGCCGGCGCGACGCGGACGGCCGGCCGCTGCTGCTGTCCAATGCGCTCGGCGAGGGTGTGGCGAACCTGAGTTTCGAGCGCGAGTTCGGCCGGCTCATCGGCCGCCTCGACCTGGTGGCCGAGCTGCTGGACGAAAACCTGCGCCGCGTGGGCATCAATTATCTGCAGGGGCTGTTGTTCTTCAATTTCCTGCCGGTGCGCTAGCGTGCGCCGGATCGGCGCCGCCGCTGGCCTCGTCCATCTGCTGCGCCAGGCGGCGGGCGAGCGCCAGGCGCTCGGCGCCCGCCTCGAGCCCCTCGATGAACCGGTCGGGGATCGCCTGCAGGCCGCCGATCGCGCCGCAGAGCGCGCCGGCCAGCATGGCGCGCGCCTGGTTCTGGCCGCCGCCGTTGACCGCGTGCAGCACGGCGGACTCGAAATCGCCCTGGAAGCGCGCCGCCAGGTAGTAGGCGGCGGGGAACTGATGATAGACCGCGCAGGGCATGCCGTACACCAGCGAGACCTTCCACGCCGGCTCGATGCGCACGTCGGGATCGCGGGCGGCGCGCGCAATGTTCGATGCGGTGAGCAGGGCGTCGGGCGAGGCGAACTGGCCGGCCTGGCGGGGCGCCTCGGGGCCCGCGGGCGGGACGCCTTCGCCCGCCGAGGTCACCGTGTGGAAGGGCAGGGTGCCCGCGCGGACCATGTCCAGCAGTTTTCCCGAGGTCTGTTCGTCCAGGGTGTCGCCGCGCACCAGCAGGCCCAGGACGCAGCCGTAGGCGACGGTCATCGCGGCGACCGTGGGGTCGACCTGCGTCAGGGCGGTGTTGGCGCCCACGTGGGCGGCCAGCGCGCCGGGCTGCAAGGCGTAGCGCGCGGCGATCGCCAGGGTGCGCTCGGCGGCCTCGGTATTGTCGGCCAGGCCGCCCACCCGGCCCCAGGGCAGGCCCTGACGCGTGCGCAGCCGCCAGGCCTCGCGGATGGACTGGCTGGTGTAGCCGCCCGGGCCGGATTGCGGCGTGCCGTCGAGCCGGGGGAACAGGTCCTCGTCCATCCGGTGGCAGAAATCGGTCTCGTCGTAGCCGCCGCGCTCGACGAGCGAGCGCAGGGTGAGCTCGAGCAGGTATCCGGCCTGGGAGGACTGGCCCGCCTGAAGGCCGGCGTGATAGCGCCCGGGCCGCGGGTCGGTGTAGTCGGTGATCCAGGCGCCGTAGTCGGCGCGCAGGGCGTCGAGATCGTAGTACCAGTGCGGACCGAGGGCCAGCGCATCGCCCACGAACGCGCCCATCAAGGCGCCCTGGACGCGCTGGGACAGCGAGGTGCGGGGGCTCATGGCGGTGTCAGAAGATGACGTAGATCAGCCGGCTCGCCGAGGCGGACCTGCTCGAGGGCGGCGGCAGGATCTCGTGCTTGTTGGGACGGAACTGGGCCGGCGCATAGGAGCCGTCCGCGAGCGGCTGGCCGCCGGCGTCCGATGCCGGCGCGGGCGCCTCGTCGGACTCGCCGAGCACCACCGCGCGCGACTGGTAGGGCACGGTGCCGGGATTGCAGATCACCGTGGCCGCGCCCTGCGCCGCCGGCCCGAAAAGCGCCTTTTGCACGCTGCATTGCGAGCGGATGGTGATGCGCGCGTCGAAGAAGGCGCTGGCCGCCGCCGGGCCCGCCAGCACGAGGCTGGCCAGCAGCGGGACGATCGGCGAAAGCCTCCGGAGCATCGACATTTTTTTAACCTTCAAGTGCGTGCATGTCCACTATAGCATCGTTGGCGGGGCCAGTCTCAATAACTGAGCGTGATGACGACGGTGTCGGAATACCGGTCGGCCCCCGGCGGCGTCTGCGCCGGGACCCGCCCATAGACGGTCAGTGTCTGGGGCTGTCCCGTGCCGGTGCCCGCGACGCCCTCGTAGTCGGTGTTGCCCCAGCGGCTGGTCCGCTGGGGATCGCGGTAGAGCTCGTAGCGGATGTAGCCCGGTGCCCCGCGCATGCGCCGCTGCTGGCCGCTGGCGTACAGGCCGTTGCCCAGGCGCACGTGGTAGCCGTTGCCCGACTGGCCGCCGTTGCAGGTGACCGTGATGGTGGCGGTGCTGTCGATGTTCTGGTTCAGGTCCATGAACACGGTGCCGAAATCCATGGTCGTCGAGGTGTCGATGCGGCATTCGCTCTTGACGATCGCCTGGATGTAGAACGTGGAGCTGTTCTTGGCCAGCCCGCCCGAGAAGCAATCGATGGGGGCGGCGCCCGGGATCAGCTTGTAGCCCAGCGACATGGGCCAGCCTCCGATCGTGTTCGTGTCGTAGTAGCCGGCGGGCAGCCCCGCCTGGCCGGCCGCGTTGATGCGGCCGTACAGCGTCTGCGTCCCGGTCTTGTAGTATTCGCCGGCGCCAAAATCCATGACCACCGGCACGGGCGCATATGCGCCGCCCGAGTCGGCGCTGCCCCAGATCGTCGAGCGGCTGGCGTCCGTGTACAGATTGAACGCCATGGCGTTGTTCTGGCTGCGCAGATTGCGCGGGCTGTAGAGGCCTGTTTGCGGATCGGGGCCCATGCTGAAGCACAGCAGGACCCGTTCCCCGGGGTTCGCGCTGCACCCGTAGCTGATCGTGGAGCTGCTGTCCGTGATGCCGCCGGCGAGCAGGTTGATCGTGCCGAAGACCAGGTTGGTGGAATAGGCGTGGCAGCTCGCCGCGGCGGCCGGCGGGGCCGCGGCGGCCAGCAGCAGGGCCAGCAGGCCCGCGCGCAGCAGGGAGGCCAGGGTGCGCATCGTCATGGCGCGCACCTCAGGGGGCCGATCTCGGGCAGGGTATCGGCCTTGGAAGCGTAGGGAAACCGCAGCGAGCAGCGCATGTCGCCGTCGCGCACGACCAGTTGGTTCTCGTCGCGCAGGCCCTCGAGGTAGAGGCGGCCGTCGTATCCCACCCAGCCGGCCGGTTGCGGATCGTCGTTCAGGTACGCCTGGGCGCCCATGGGCAGGACCCGCCCGCCGGCGTCGTGCAGTATCAAGGTCGCCGCCCGCACGCGTTCCATCTCGAAGTTCACGTTCAGGCCCGAGCCGTGGCGCGGCACCACGTCCATGTTGACGCGCTCGATGCGCATGTCGACCGGCAGGCTGGCGGGGTCGATCGAGATCTTGTTGCGCTGGTAGGACTGCAGCAGGGGCACCAGCAGCCGGCCCTGGCCGTCGGTCTCGCCCACCGGCCGGTTCTGGCTGCGGACCGGCACGGCGGGCACCCCGCTGGTCGAGACCACGGCGAACCCGTCGTACAGCCTGCGCGACGCGAACACGCCTCCGCCCATGGCGACGACGGAGCCGGAGGCGCCCGCGTACACGTTCTGGCCGGTGCCGGAGCCATCGGCCCCGAAGTTCAGGTCCACGGTCCGCAGGCTCCGGCTCGCCTGCGCGCTGGCGGTGACGGGCCGGCCGTCGGCGCTCTGCGCCTGGACGTTCCAGCTCCACTCGTCCGCGGCGCGGGCCGCGTGGCGCACGCCGGCGGAGTACGTGGTCGCGCCCTTCGATTGCGTGGCGGATCCGTAGGCGGACAGGCCCTTGTCCAGGTTGACGATCAGGTTCAGGTAGACGGAGCGGTCGCCGCGGTCGTCGAGGTTCTGGTTCGCGCTGACGCTGAGCGTGACCCCGCGGCCAAAGCTGCGCGACCAGGCCATGCCGCCGAAACGGTAGCGGGGCTGCTCGGCCTGCTGGAGGTAGGCGTAGTTCAGCGAGACACTGCCGAAGCTGCCCGCGTCCAGCCCGACGTAGGCGCTGTCGCTGCGCAGAATGGGCGTGCCGCCGTAACCGCTCGCCACGTCGCGGTAGCCGTCGTCGGCCCTCTGCACGTTCGCGCCCAGGTTGAAGGGCCCGCGCTGCAGGTCGTAGCCCGCCGTGTACTGGGTCCCGCGTTTGCCCTGGGCGAGGCTTTGCGCCCACGAGCCGGACACGATGCCCGCGTTTCCGAGCTTCACGATGGCGCCGGCACCGCCCGAGGCCACCTCGCGGCTGCCTTCCGCATGGCTCTCGAGGGTGAGGAAATTCGTGATCCCGTGCCGCACGGTGGCCGATGCCATGGGCTCGCTCGCGTAGCCGAACGATCGGTAGCCGTAGTCGGTGCGCGCGTAGCCGGTCTCGAAGGACCAGTCGGTCAGCCCCTTGCGCAGCAGCCGGCTGGAATTGTAGAAGGGGAAGTCGATCGAGGTGCGCCTGCCCAGGGCGTCGGTCAGCACCACCTGGGCCTGGCCGGCGCCGCTGACGCTGGGCATGGCGTTGAGCTCGAAGGGGCCCGCCGGCACCTGGCCGGTGTATTGCTGGATGCCGTTGATATAGAGTTCCACGGCCGAGGGCAGCGCCGCCGAGCCGAAATACGCCGGCAGCGGCGCCGTCGTCTGGTAGGGCTGCAACGCAAAATTGCGCGCGACCTGGAATCCGCCGATGCGCGTCCTGCGGCTCCATGTCAGGCCGTTGGTCAGCGTGTCTCCCAGCCGGAACGTGATCTGCCGGTCCTGCATGGAATGCTCCATGACGGTGTCCATGCGCACGGCGGTGTACTCCCAGCGGCGCTGGTCGCCGGCGCGCGCGGCCTGGAACAGGTGCGAGCTGCTCACGGTGCCGAAATCGTTGAAGCCCCGCAGCTCGGTGAAGCCGCTCAGGCCCGCGTCCGACTTGCTGGTGTACGAGGAATACAGGTCATAGTTCAGCAGCACGCCCGGCGAGGCGGACGCGGCCGTGCGCGTGCCCTCGGGCCCGCCGAGGACCACCGTGTCCAGCGCCAGGCTCGAGAGCGGCGCCGTGATGCTGATGCTTTGCAGCTCGCGCCGGTATTCGTACTTCACGCCCGGATAGTCCGTGAGCGGCGTATCCGGGGACACGTCCAGCAGGAACTCCGGGCTGAATTTCAACTGCAGGGCGCTTTCCCGCGACAGGTATAGCTGCCCGCCGCGCTCGACGAAGGGGACCAGGTCCTCGTCGGGGTTGCCGTTGACCTTCACGGAAAGAAAGACCGTGCCGGCGCCCACCTCGTGGACGGGATCCGCGCCCGTCCCCGCGGTGGTATCGGTCTTGACGGGCACATCGCTGGCTGCTTGAGCGGAAATCGCCATGGTGCCTCCCGAAATCAGCCCGGCGATCACGCTCTGGCTAAGGAGTCTTGACAATCGGCGCAACGCGCGTTTCGACCTTGACCGCATTGGTGAGGCTGGAGAAAACGCCGCCTTGCGCGAACACGCTGGCCGGCAGATTCAGCGGAAGGTCACGGTAATGGCCGGGCAGCGCGTATCCCGCCAGGCCGTTGAGCGCCATCACCGTCTTGCCCCCGGGCGGCGTGTATTCGATGTTGGCCAGTTGCGCGTGGCTGGTGCCGGTATTGGCCACCCGCAGCCAGACCCGCTGCCCCGACTGGTGGACCGTCCACTCGAGGACCGGCTTCGCGGGCGCGGTGCCGGCGACGAAGACCGGCACCGAGTAGCGGAAGACGAAATCCAGGCCGGCCTTGGCGGTCGTCCTCTGGATGGGCAGCTCATCGATCAGCAGGCGGTAGGATCGCTCGTCGGGGGCGGGACCGAGCAGGGGGCCGGTGCGCACCAGGCGGACCAGTTGCTGCCCGCCGGGCGCGATCTGCACCATGGGGGGGCTGGCGATCATGTGCTGATCGGGCACGAGGACGTCCTCGCCGCCCTCCTGGGTCCATTGATATACCCGGACCTGGGCGTGCACCACCTCGGTGCCCGAATTGCGCAGCCAGACCTCGTCGGCCTTGCGGTCCGCCGGCATGGTGATGCTGATGGGGGATATCTGCAAGCCCGCGGCCAGGGCCCCCGCCTGGACCGTGTACAGGACGACGAGGGCGGCACCGGCCGCCCAGCGGGTGAGACGGGCTATCCGCATCGATCGGGCCTTGGCGTGGGGACGCTCAGTAGTAGACGTTGATGGCGACGGTGTCTTTGTACGTGGCCGCCGGCACGTTCAGCGAGGTCGTGGTCTTGCCGTAGACCGTGTAGGGCTGGGCGGCGCCCGTGCCCGTGCCGGCCTTGGTGTTCACGGTGCCGGTGGTGCTGTTGCCCCAGGCCGTCCCGAAGCCGGCATCCTGGTAGAGCTGGTAGCCGATCGTCTGGGTGACGCCGGGCGCGGTGGTGCTCATCACGCCGGCGCCGTCGTCGAGAGCCCCCGTCGCGGTCGATTTCAGGCCGATGCTGTACGGCGTCATGTTCGAGCAGGTGACGGAAAAGCCGCCGTTGTTGGCCGAGGCATCGGTGCTGGTCGAGGGGTTGCTGCCGAAGTCCAGGGTGTTGGTGGAGCCGGACACCGTGCAATTGGCCGTGATGATGATCTGGACGTCCATCGATCCGGTCGCCGTATCCGCCAGCGCGGGGAGGGACGCGGCCGATGCGCCGAGGGCTGCTGCGCAATACAGGGCGAAATGTTTGATTTTCATTTTGCTGCATCTCCAGATTTGAACGCTTCCGGGGGAAACGGACGGGGAGGCACTCGCGCCCGTGCGCGCCGCAAGCGGCCTTGCGCGCCGGGAATGGCCTCGATATTGGAGGTGATTGACAATGCCGCAGGCTGGATGTCGCTGTGGGCGCGGTGGCACACGCGGACATTCAAACATTGGGTACGACGCTCCGACGGACCCAAAGGCGCCCATTGCAGGCGACAACGGCATTTTGACGGGGACCAACAGCAGGCCCCATGTCAATTTATCATCAAACCTGGATGAATGTAAACGCGCCCACCTCGTGGGCACGGGGCCCTGTGGTTTTCCGGCGATTAACATCTATGTGTTTTTCGGATGAACCGGGCGGCGCTGCGGCGGCGAGGGTGCGGGCGGGGAGGATGCGGCGGGGATGCGGTTGCGACGGAGTCGCGGCTGCGGCAGGGGTGCGGCGGGGTGCGATGAGCCCGAGGTTGCAACGGGGTTGCAACGGGGTTGCAAGACTGGTGCCGGTGAAAGGAGTCGAACCCTCGACCTTCTCATTACGAATGAGCTGCTCTACCAACTGAGCTACACCGGCAAATCGGCGGGCAAAAGGCAAACTGCCTGCTGCCTACCAAAGCCAGCTATTATACATGGATCGAGAATTTGTAGGAGACGGCCATGTCGCCCATCGCCTGGCTGCTGCTCGCCGCCGCCGTCCTGCCGTATGGCGCCGCCATCGCGGCCAAGGCGGGGGGCCGCGCATTCGACAACGACGCGCCGCGGGCCTGGCTCGCCGCCCAGGAGGGATGGCGGGCCCGCGCCGACGCCGCCCAGGCGAATCTGTTCGAGGGCCTGCCGTTCTTTTACGCCGCCGTGCTGTACGCCCTGTACGCGGGCGCGGACGAGGGCCGCGTCGCGGTCCTGATGCTCGCCTGGGTGCTGCTGCGCCTGCTCTACGTGCTGGCCTACATCCTGGGGCGCGGCACGGTGCGCTCGATCATCTGGGGGGTGGCCCTGCTGGTGAATCTGGCGATCCTGCTGGCTTGACGAGGGAGGGCGTCGAGGCCTCGTCCCGCGTGGCCTGGGCGTTCAGCGACACCGCGTCCGGAAAAAGATCCCAGCAGGCGATGAACAGGGCGGCGAACAAGGGCCCGATCACGAAGCCATTCAAGCCGAACACCGCCAGCCCGCCCAGGGTCGAGATCAGCACGACGAAATCGGGCATCTTGGTGTCCTTGCCCACCAGCACGGGGCGCAGCAGGTTGTCGATCAGGCCGATGACCAGCACTCCGAACAGGATCAGGGTGATGCCCTCGGCGTACGCGCCGGTCACCAGGAAATAGACCGCCACGGGCGCCCAGATCAGCGAGGCCCCCACGGCCGGCAGCAGCGACAGGAAGGCCATCAGCACCCCCCAGAACAGGGACCCCTGGATCCCCAGGAAGGCGAACATCAGGCCGCCCAGGATGCCCTGGGTGATGGCGATGACGATGTTGCCCTTGACGGTGGCGCGCACCACGGTCGTGAATTTCTGGAACAGGTGGCGGCGATGGTCGTCGGACAGTGGGATCAGGCTCTTGACCCGCGGGACCAGGGCATGGCCGTCGCGCAGCAGGAAGAACAGCAGGTACATCATCACGCCCAGGCCGATCACGAACTGGAAGGTGTTCTGGCCGACGCTCACCGCCTGCTTGGCCAGGAACTGGCTGCCCTGCAGGGCGCCGGCGGACAGTTTCTCGCGGATGCTCAGCAGGTCGCCGACCCCCCAGGAATCCAGCCAGCCGTGGACGGAGGGCGGCAGGGCGGCGACGACCTGCTCGTAGTAGGCGCCCAGGTTGAGCTGGCCGCTGTTGATGCGGTTGTACAGGCCCGCGGCCTCGTTCGCGAGCGAGCCCGCGATGAAGATCATCGGCAGGATGACGATCAGGATGATGACCAGCACCGTGAGGAAGGCCGCGAGGTTGCGGCGCCCCCCGAGCGCCGAGCGCAGGCGCCGGTGCAGCGGGCCAAAGAGCACGGCCAGCACGCCGCCCCAGAAGATCGCCGGATAGAAGGGCAGCAGGATGCTGAGGAAGGCGATCGATACGGCGGTGAGCAGGAGCAGGAAGCTGCGGAAATGGAGGGTGGACGTTTGCATGGTTTTCGGGATGGTCCGGGTGCGTTCAGTGCCGCCTGGTGTCGCGGATGCGATGGGCCACCGCGCCGATCACCAGGAGGCCCAGCGGCGTCCCGGCCATCAGGGCGGCGCGCGGCGAGAGGTCGACGCCCAGCACCAGCAGGCCCTCGTACAGCAGCTTGAACAGGCTGAACAGATAATAGCTGATCGCGATGATGGACAAGCCCTCGACCGCCTTCTGGATCTTGATCTGGGTGTCGGCGCGCGCGCCGAGGCTTTGCAGGATCTGGGCGTTCTGTTCTTCCATCTCGACCTGGACCCGGGCCTGCAGCAGCTCGCCCAGGTGGGCGACGGCCTCGCCGACGCGCGCGAGGCGCTGGTCGGTGGAGGCGCAATAGCGCACCGTGGGGCGGAAGCGCTGGGCGATGAAGGTGCCCAGTTGCTGGCAATCGCCCGTGCGGCTCTCGTGCAGCTCGGCGATGCGCTCGAACACGAGCTGGGAATAGGCCTCGGTGGCGCTGAAGCGCAGGCGCGTGCGCGCGCGGCTCTGGGTCACGCGGGCCGAAAGGCTGGTGATCCGCTCGAGCAGCGCCTTGGCCTCGCGCGCGCCGGCGCGCGCATTGTCGTCCGAAAGCGCCAACAGCTCGGCCTCGTACTGCCGCAGCTCGGCGCCCAGCGTGCGGGCCAGCGGCAGCGTGAGGGAGGCCATCAGGCGGTAGGTCTCGACCTCGAGCAGCCGGCGCACCATCCGCCCCAGCCTGCGGCCGTCGAGCCGCCGGTTGACCACCAGCATGCGGTTCAGGCCCGAGCCGTTGAGGCGCAGGTCGCTCCAGACGGTGGCCTTGTCCTGGTCCAGGTTCGAGCCCAGCGGGTCGTCGAAGCCATAGGCGGCGACGTCGCCCGCCCAGTCGGCCTCGGACTCGACGCGCACCTGGTCCGCGTTGATGAGCAGGTGGGCGTGGGCCCCGGCGACCTCGGCCAGCACGGGCGGCAGCTCGGGCCAGGCGCTGGGGTGGCGGCCCGGCATCAGCAGGGTCAGGGTGAGGAACTCGGTGTGGCGCTCCCAGCGCAGGCTGCCGTCGCCCACGGGAATCTCGCCCAGCGGCTGCCGGGGATCGGCCATGGCCACGTGCCGGTCGCACAGCGTGCGCACGATCCTGCCGGCCGCGTCGTCCTCGTCCAGGAATGCCAGGTGAAAGACCTGCGCGGGCGCCTCGAAATACATGGAGGGGCGCGCATGGAGCTCGTTGTGCAGGGCGTTGCGTTGCAGGTGCATGCGGATCGAAGGCCGGTGGCGATGGGAAACGATCCAGTGTATCGAAAGAATACGCCCCGCACCCGAAAAAGTGACATGCGCGCGGCACGCGAAAAAACGCCCCCGGATGGCCGGGGGCGGGTGGATCGTTGCCGGGGACCGTCGGATTATTTCTTGGCGCCGGTTGCGGGGGCCTTGCTTGCGGAGGGATGCGCCTTGGCCTGGTGGGCCTTGGCGTGCCTGGGGGCGGACTTGTGGGCCATGGTCGCGGTATTCCCCGCGGGCGCCGCGTTTGCCGCGAAGGCTCCGGGGGCCGCCAGCAGGCTCAGGACGGCTGCCGAGCAGGCCGTGGCAATGGCGATACGGGAACGCTTGGTCATTTTTTCGACTCCGATAGGAAGAAGGAAACCCGGAGCCTCGGTGGCCGCCGGGCCGGCGGCCATTCGGCCCGCCTGTGGCTCAGAACGCCGCTGCGGCGTTTGGTTCGCCTCCGGAAGGGATGGGGCGGACGGACTATGTAAGGACATGCAACACGCCAGGCATGGCCGGAGGCGCGCCGCGCGAGCGCCGGCGCGGGGCCGTGGCGTACCGCCCGCGCGGGGCGCGACGCAAGCTCTTACGAGGCTGACGGGGAGGTGAACGAGGCCTCGCGTTGGGTCTCCGATCCGCTCAGGAGGAAACCGCTGCCACGTCCGCGACGGCACCGTCGGCGGCGCGCAGGATCTCCTCGACGTCCGCATCGGTCATCGGCGTCGACAAGGCCATCAGGCCATAACCGGCCGCCAGGATGCCGCGATTCAGCAGCCCCCGGTTGAAAAGAGCCAGGCGACGCGCCTCGTCCGCGGTCGGGAACGCGCTGCGGTAATCGCGCACCGGCCTGCTCGTGAAATGCACCTTCAGCAAGGAGCCGCGGCCGACCACGGTTCCCGCCACTCCATGGCGTTCGAGCGAGGCCCCGATGCCGTTCCGCACCGCGGTGCCGATGCGCTCGAGCTTGTCGAACGCGGGCGGATCGAGCAATTGCATGGCCGCCAGTCCCGCGCGCATCGACATGGGGTTTGCGGAAAACGTACCGCCGTGCGGGAGCGCGGGTTTGCCTCGGCTCGGATCGAACACCTGCATGACGTCCCGCCGGCCGCCGACCGCTCCGACGGGGAAACCGCCGCCTATGATCTTTCCCAGCGTCGTGAGGTCCGCCCGGATGCCCCAGCACGGTTGCGCGCCCTTCATGCCCAATCGGAAGACGATGATCTCGTCGACGATCAGCAGCGCCCCGACCGCGGTGCATGCGTCCCGCAATGCCGCCATGTATTCGGTCGTCGCGGGCACCAGCCCTGCGCGGTTCGGCATGGGGTCGACCAGGACGCCCGCCAGATCCCGTCCGTGCGCTTCGATCATCGCACGCGCCGTCTCCGGATCGTTGAATGGGAGAACGATGACATCGTCCGTGATGCCTCGCGGCGTTCCGGCGGCATAGGCGACCGACACGGGTTGCCGGTCGCCCCAATTGGCCGGCGTGGAATCCAGGCTGACTTCCGAGTAATCGTATGAACCGTGATAGGCGCCTTCCACCTTGGCGATCTTGGGCCGTCCGGTATAGGCCCGCGCGGCCTTCAGCGCCATCATGACGGCCTCGGTGCCGGAGTTCGTGAAACGAATCGTCTCGATGGATTCCGTGCGCTCGCAAATCAATCGCGCCAGGTCGATCTCCGAGGCTGTCGGCAGGCCGAATGCCGTCCCGCATTCCGCTTGTTCCCGTATCGCCGCGGTAATGACCGGATGGGCATAGCCGTGGATTTGAGACGTGAAATTGTTGATGCAGTCGATGCGCGGCACGCCATCGACATCCCATACCCGGCATCCGGACCCCCGGGCCGCATAAATGGGATAGGGGCGCATATAGACCGTCGTGCGGGTATTGCCGCCCGGCAGGTATTGCTGGGCGCTCGCGAATAACGATCTGGAGCGCGAATGTTCATCCGGGTACCGCATTCCTGTGTCTCCTGTTTGGTTTCCATGAAATCGGGCGGCGCGGCTCATGCCGGTTTCAGGCTCCGGTATAGCAGGGAGGTAATGGCCAGGATGCCCACCACATTGCCTGGATGCACCAGAACGATTCGCTCGTCATCGGTGCGTCGGCCAGGCTTGGCTTCCACCAGGACTTCCGCCAGTTCGCTGTCGAATGGTCCCGCGTGAGGCAGGCGTCCCTCCCGGTATTGCTGCTCCGCCTGCCGCTTGTCGTCCACCACGCGGCGGTCGAACCGTTCGAAGCCCTGCATCCAACTGCGGCCGAGATCCACGGCATTGACAAAGGTGCCGGGCGACACCCAGGCCGGATCCAGCATGGGGACCAGGCCCGGGCCGGCGGGCACGGTCGTGATGATGATGTCCGCATCCGCGAACATTTCCGCTCCTGCTTGCATGACGCGCGCGCGTTGGCCGCGCGCGCGCACGTGATCGGCGAATTTATCCGCCGATGTGCGCGAACGGCTGGCGATGCGCACCTCGTGGACCGGCAGCACCCCTTCGAGCGCTTCGAGGTTGACCCTGGCCTGCGTGCCGGCGCCGATGATGGCCGCCACGCCGGTACGGGAACGAGCCAGCCGCGGCGCCATCAGACGGGTGATTCCCGCCGGCAGCATCGTCGACGTGAAAGGCGAGGTGAACATGGCGAGGGGATCACCGGAAATCGCGTCCGTCAGCAACTGCATGCTGCGGTATGCCGGGTTGCCCGCGCTGGCGTGGCTCGTCGCGGCGCCGGCCAGCATGTGGAAGATGCCATATCCAGCGGCGGGCCAGGAAGCGAAGGTGGACATGAGAAAAGATCCGTCGTCCTGGGCAACCATGGATTTCGGCTTCCAGCGGATGTCGCCTTCCGCACTGGCGCGAAAGGCGGCGGCCAGGGCGTCGGCTATCTGTGGAATGCCGATGCCGAGGCCATCGATTTGAGCATCCGAAATGCATTGCATGGCAGGGAAACCTCCAGATCAGTGAAGCCAGCGATCGCGCCACTCGAAGGCGCGGACAGCCGCGGGCAGGAAGAAATTGTTGGCCGGCCAGTAGGGAATCGACTTCAGGGGCCGATCGAACACCGTCTCGCCCTCCACGGATCCCAGGATGCGCAGCGCCACCTTATGGCCCAGATAGGTCGACATGGGAATTCCGACCCCGCAGCATCCGAGGACGTAGTGCACGCCGTCCTCCTGGCCGATATGGGGCAGCCAGTCTCCCGTGATCGCAAAGCGGCCGGACCAGCAGTGCGACGCCCGCACATCGGACAGAGCGGGAAACCGCCGCCGAAAGTAGCCGAGGATGCGTTCCGCCTTGCGGACCAGCCCTCCGTCGCTGCGTCCGGCCCGTCCGCTCATCACCAGCCGTCTCGAATCCCCCGCGACTGCCATGTAATGGATGATCTTGCACGTGTCGCTGAACGAACCGCGGCGTGGCAGGACCTCCGACAACAGCGCGTCGGGCAGCGGTTCGGTGGCCAGGGCGAAGGCGGGGACGATGGTCAGCCCCCGGCGCAGGCGGCGAGTATGTGGCGTGTCGCGTCCTGTCTCGGCATTCGTGGCCAGCACGACATGGTCGGCCTCGACGACGCGCCCTCCGGCCCTCACGGTGTATCCTCGCGCCGCCCGCCAGATCGCGGTCACCCGGGTATCCTGAAGAATCGTGGCACCCGCCGCATCGGCGGCCCTCGCCAATCCCAGGTGCAGGCGGGCGGGCTGCAGCGTCGAGGAATCGGCAAGGCGCACCCCGCCGAAAAACTCGTCGGATCCGATGTACGCACGCTGCTCCGACTGGTCCACCAGTGCCACGTCCCCCCATGCCGCGCGCAATGCGGGCAGGGTGTTGCTTAGCCTCGCAAACGCCTTGCCGCTGTGCGCCGCAATGAAGCGGCCTTCGCACCGCAGGTCGCAATCGATTCCCAGGTGCCGCACGAGATGCTCGACATATTCCCGGGCGTGCCGGGCTTCCTGATACACGCGCCGTGCCACGATTTCGCCGTAGAGCGCGAGGAGATCGTCGTACTTGGCCTTGGGGACGTTGCCCAGCGAGCCGGCGGAACTCGATGATGCCCCGGTTCCCACCCGGCCCGCGTCGCAGACCAGCACGCGCCGGCCGCCGCCCGCGAGGGTCAGGGCGGCGGAAAGCCCGGCATAGCCCGCGCCGACCACCAGGACGTCGGCGCGTCCTCCGGACCAGGTGCGTGGCGCCTCGAACGGAGGCAGGCCGGTCACCCAGAACGGTTCGGTGGAGAAATCATCGGTCAAGCAGTTGCTCACGATTTGGATTCCTGTGATGCGTGGCGTTTTCCATCCGGTCCCAGCAATGCCCGACATCGGCGGGCAAGACATGTTTGATGATGCGCTGGCTGGGGGTACGAGCGAATGCATCCACGAATGCGATGTAGCGTGGATTCTGGAATGGCGCCAGGCGCGCGGCCAGCCAGGAGGACAGCTTGGCCGGCTCGGCCGGGCAGCCGGGCTTCAACTGGACGAACAGCTTGATTTCCTGCTCTCCGATTTCGGCCTTGACGCCGATCGCGGCGCAGTCCTCGACGGCTTCATGGGTTCTCGCCACGTGCTCCACCTCCCAGGCGGACACGTTTTCGCCACGGCACCGGATGCTGTCGGTCATGCGGCCATGGAACACCAGCGCGCCCTGGGCATCGATGGCACCGATATCTTGCGTATGGACCGCTCCGCCGCGCAATACTCTGGCGCTGGCATCGGGATCCTTGAAATAGCCGGGAAAGACGCAATTGTCCTGTTTGGGCCGCACCACGATCTCGCCGCGCACGCCGTGCGGGACCGACAGCCCGCGATGATCGATGATGTCGATGTCGAACCAAGGAACGGGATAGCCCATCGATCCCGCCACGCCTTCTCCATTGATCGTCGCGATGCTGGCGGTTTCGGTCATTCCGTATGCTTCGCGCAGTTCGACCCCGAAGCGGTCGCGAAAGGCATCCCAGATCTCGGGTTGACACCCCGCCCCCCAGGCAACGCGGACATTGTGTTCCTTGTCCATGGCGCTCGCCGCCTGCTTCATCAGTATCTGCAGCACCCCGCCCAGGTAATGGATATGCGTGGCCCCGCATTCCCGTACCTGTTTCCAGAAACAGGACGCGCTGAACCGCGGGACGAGCGCCAGGCGGACCTCACGCAATAGCGGCATGAGCAAAACCTGTGCGCCTCCTATGTGGTAGAGCGGTTCCCACATGAACAGCACGTCGCCGTCGCGCGCGTCGGCAAGCATGATGGCGGCCTCGGAGGCATGGCGCATCATCTGGTGGGTGACCAGCACTCCCTTTGGCCGGCCCGTCGTCCCGGAGGTGTACATGATGGAAAAAATCTCGTCCGGGGAGGGGATCGGCGCATCGTATTCCTCGTCGCCATCCAGCAAGGCCTCCAGTTCTCGCCCGTTCTCGCTCACCGCCACCAGGCGTGCGGCGCCTGGCAAGCCACCGGAATTCTTCAGCTCGTCGATGTCGCGGCGCGAGCCGATGATCATCGCCGGATCGCTGTGCTCAAGCAAATAGGCCAGGTTGGAGCCCCGTTGCTCCGGGTTGATGGGGATCCATGCCAGTCCGGCGCGGGCGATGCCGTACAGGCAGGCCATGACGGATGGGGAGTTGGGCAGCATGATCGCAACCCGGTCTCCCGCGGCCAGCCCGAACCTTTTCGCGTTCGCGGCGAATGAGCGGGAACGGCGCTCCATCTCGGCGAAAGTGATGGTCTTTGATCCGTGGGTGGCAAAAACGGCGGATGGACGGAGGCGGGTACGCTTGAGGAACAGCGGGACGAATCCTTCGAAATTCGAATGCATGGTGTGGGTGTCAGTGTTGATGGGGAATTAACGATTCGTCTGCAGCTTTTCCGACAGAGTCAGCAACAAGACGGCAACGACTAGGACGACCACCGAAGCGGCCGCAATCATGGGACTGAGCTGGAGGAACATTTCGTCCCACATCTGCTTGGGCAGGGTGGCGGTCGTTCCGCCCGTGACGAACAGCGCGATCGTCAGTTCATCGAACGAGGTGTTGAAGGCGAACAGGAAAGCGGCGATCAGCCCCTCTTTGAGCAAGGGGATGGTCACTTTGCGCAAGGTTTTGAAGGGTGTGGCCCCCAGGGTGGCCGCGGCATGATCCAGGCGGATGTCATACCCTTTCAGCACCGCGATCAGCGTCACGATTGCAAACGGCAGCGCGATCACCGTATGCCCGACGATGAGGCCCAGGTTGGTTCCTATCAGGCCGATCTGGCCGAATAGATACATGAGCCCGGATGCGAGGATGATGCGGGGCACGATCATCGGCGCGAGAAAGGCATTGAACAGGGCGCCGCTGAAGCGTGTCTTGCCGCGCGTGAGGGCGAGCGCCGCCATGCCGCCGATCACAGTGGCGGCAAGCGCCGTCGCGAACGCCACGCCGAAGGACCGCAGCGTTGCTTCCAGCCAGATTCCGGAAGTGAAGTACTGCTCCATCCATCTCGTGCTGAAGCCCTTGGGCGGGAAATCGAGCGAACTCGAGTTGGTGAATGCGATGGGAATCACGACCAGCGTCGGGGCGGCCAGCACGAACAGCACGAGCGCGCTGTGACAACCGAGCAGCCTGGAGGTGATCGCCGATGGCAGCAGACGGTGGCACAGGACATCGATCTTTTGCGCCGTCCGTGCGATCCATGACAGGAGCACCGAGCCGAACCGGCTCAGGTAGCCATGGGTCGCCACTCGTTCGATCTCTCCCGACAGCGACGACAGGCCGAACATCCGGTCGTACGCCACGCACGCGACCACCGTGGCGATCAGGAGGAATACGGACAGGGCACCGGCGAAGCCCCAATCGAGGACCTGCTGGACCTGTACGATGATCAATTGCGCAAGCAGGGTCTCCCGCGGGCTGCCCATCAGCGCCGGCACGATGAAAAATCCCAATGCGGTGAGGAAGGTCATCAAGCCGCCCGCCGCGACGCCGGGCAATGACAGCTTGAAATAGATCAGCCAGAAGGCGCGGGCAGGGTGGGCGCCGAGAGTCTCGGCGGCCTGCATCAGCCGGCGGTCGATGGAAAGCATGACGGGCAGCATGCTCAGGACCGCGATGGGCAGCAGGCCCTGCACCATTCCGAGCAACACGGCGAATTCGGTTTGCAGCATGGAGAGGCGCGGAATGCCGGCGCCCATCAGCAACTGGTTGATCACCCCATTGCGGCCGAGCACGATGACCCAGGCAAAGGTCTTGACGAGATAGCTGGTCCAGAAGGGCAGCATGACGAGCAAAAGGACCAGGTTTCGCCGCCTGGCCGGCATCTTCGCCAGCCAATACGCCAAGGGATAGCCGAACAGGATCGACAGCAGGGCCGTGAAGGCGGAGATTCGTAGCGTCGTCAGCAGGACCCGCGTGTAGACGTCCTGGGAGAGCATGCGGGTGAAATTGTGCAGCGTCAGGACCCCGCCCGCCTCGTCCTGGAAACTCAAGGCCAGCAGCCGCAGCACCGGCACGGCGAAGAAAACGGCGAGCAGGACCAAGGCGGGAACCAACAGCCAGGTGCTGCGCGCGGTCCCGAGCAGGCGCAGTCTTCCGCCCAGCGCCGCAACGTGCGCCAGCGCGCTCATGGGCGCACCACGACGGATTGCTCCGCGTCCCATGAGGCCGTCACCCGGGAGCCCGGCTCGGGCGTGTCCAGGCCGGCTCGCACGGTAATCCGGCCGGCGCGGCCCACATTGATGATCACGCGGGATTCCGAACCAGCGTAGACGCAATCGGCGACCATGCCTTCGAGCCGGTTCGTCCCGCTTCCGTCCAGCCGCATCTGTTCGGGGCGCACGACCACCGCGACCTCCTTGCCGCTTGGAAAGGCATGCGGCGGCGCCGTGATCGGTGCGTCCAGGGTGTCGCAGCATACCGACTGCCGATCGCCGCTCACCTTGCCGAAGAAGATATTCGATGTGCCGATGAAATCGGCGGCGAATGCCGACACCGGATGCGCATAGATTTCACGGGGAGTGCCGATCTGCTCGATGCGCGCCTGGTTCATCAAACAGATGCGGTCCGACAGGGCCAGCGCTTCTTCCTGGTCGTGCGTGACGTAGATGATGGTTGCGCGCGTCTGCTGGTGCAGTTGGCGAATTTCCATCTGCAGATGTTCGCGCAGCTTTTTGTCGAGCGCGCCCAGCGGTTCGTCCATCAGGATGATGGACGGCTCGTAGATGAAACACCGCGCGAGCGCCACGCGCTGCTGCTGTCCGCCCGACAGCTCTCGGGGAAGCCGGTGCGCCAATAGGCTCAACTGGACCATGTCGAGCGCGGCGCGCACTTTTTGTTGAACCTCCCTGGCGCCCATTCCCCGCATGCGCAGCGGAAACGCGACGTTCTCCTCGACGGTCATGTGGGGAAACAGGGCGTAGTGCTGGAACACCAGGCCGATGTCGCGCTCATGCACTCGCGTATGCGTATGGTCGACACCGTCGATCACGATCCGGCCGCTGGTCGGAGCGACCAGGCCGCAAATCATCTGCAGCAGTGTCGTCTTGCCCGAACCGGAGGGTCCGAGCAGCGTGAGGAATTCTCCTTCCTCGACCATCAAGTCGGTGGTGTCGAGCGCCAGGACGTCGCCGTAGCGTTTCGACAATCCTCTCGCGGACAATTTGAGAGGCCGGGCGTCCTCGCCGGCCGGCGCTTTTTCTTCGCGGGAGGCCGTGCCCCTGGCGGTCGCGGCCTCCTCGGCCGGTGTGCGCTTTCCCCTCGAAGCTGATTGGAGCGCCATGGAAATCCCTTTAAAACATTTTATAGAAATACTGATCATTGTTATAAAATATGCTTTTCGTTATTCCGATACGCTCTGCACGAAGCCGCGAGCCCGTTTCCAATGCGCCTCGCACACTATTTTCCGGAGGGACCCATTGAAGACTCACCCTGAGACGGCACCGTCCGAAACCCCGAAGAAGCGCTCGTCGGCGGACGCGCTCATGGTCCGGTCTGTCGAAAAGGCGCTCAGCGTGCTCGAAGCGTTCGGTTCTTCGCCTTCTCCCATGAGCCTGCGAGACCTCGGATCCATGCTGGGGATGGACAAGAGCACCACGCAGCGTTTCACCTATACGCTGGAACGGCTGGGCTATCTGAGCAAAGATCCGGAGACCCGGCGCCTCAGCCTCACGGTCAAGGCGTTGAACTTCAGCTACGGCTACCTGCGCACGCACGAACTGCTCACGCGGGCCATGCCCTATCTGATACACCTGAGCCGGGAAACCGAGGAAACCATCAACATCACGGTCCGGGACGACATCGAGATCGTGTTCGTCTCGCGATTCATGAGCCGGCACCTGTTCAACACGGATGTCATGGTGGGGACCCGCATGCCGGTGTACTGCACCGCGCCGGGCATCGCCATGCTCGCCCACATGCCGCGTCCCGAGGCGCTCGACATACTGCGCCGCTGCGATCGCCGTCCGATTACGCCGCACACCACCTGGCGCCTGGAAGACCTCGAGAAGAAGCTCGACGAGACACGTGCCCGCGGCTATGCGACCGCGTTCGAAGAGTACTACCATGACGATCTATCCATTTCCGCGCCCTTGTTCGATGCCAGGCTCAACCCTCGCGCCGCCCTCACCTTGTCGGTTTCGCGGTCTCGCTATGCGCCTCACGAGGCTCGTGAGCGGTTCGCGCCCCAGGTCATCGCCGCGGCCCGTGCCATTTCGCAATCGGGCCACGGCGTGCCCGGCAACGGGGCGCGCCGCCGTTGATTCCTTCCCTCGCCAGCCGCCGCGCCGCAATCAACCGAGCAGCCAGGCATTGAACCGTTCCACTGCCTTGGCGCGGTTCGATGCCCACCACGAGGCGTCCGCGGCGATCATGTTCCTGATGTTCTGTTCGCTCGAAGGCAGGATCGCGGCCCGCTCCTTCGGGATGTATTGATAGGCGGCCTTGTTGGTCGGCCCATAGGACAAATGCCGGGTGTAGTCCGCTTGGCGCTTCGCGTCCGCGCAAAATGCGATGAACTGCCGGACCGTGTCCACGTGCGGGCCGCCCTTGAGGATGCCCCATCCTTCGATGGCATACAGGCCCTGGTTCCATACTATCGAGACGGGCGCGCCAGCGTCGATGACGGCCTGCGCCCGGCCATTCCAGATGGCGACCATGTCGACTTCGCCGCTCTCGATGATCTGTGCGGACTGGGCGCCGCCGGCCCACCACACCGCGACGTGCGGCTTGATGCGGTCCAGGCTCTTGAATGCGCGCTCCATGTCGAGCGGATACAGCTTGTCGGAGGGTACGCCGTCCGCGAGTAGCGCCTGCTCGAGCGTATCGATGGGGCTCTTGCTCATGCCGCGCCGTCCGGGAAATTTCTCGACGTCCCAGAAATCCTTCCATGTCCGCGGAGGCGTGTCCTTGTACGTGTCGGTTCGGTATGCGAATACCGTCGCATAGGCGTCCGTGCCCATCCACATGGGGGTGTGCGCGTCCGGCAGGAAATCCGCCGTCGCGCCGGCCGGCAGGTCGAGGGGCTCCAGCAGATCTTGCGCGAGCAGGATGTCGCGCGCGGACTGGGTGAGAATCGAGGCATCCCAGATGTATGAGCGTGTCGCGATCATCGACTTGATCTGTGCCGTCGGCTCCGCCTCTCGCGCCGCGCTGATGACGCGGATTCCCGTTTCTTTTTCGAAGGGGTCGTAGAAGGCCTTGCGGAAAGCCGCTTGATAGGCTCCGCCCGGGTCCGCGACCGTGATCTGCTTGGCCGATTGGGCACGGGCCGTCATGGCCGCCGGCAATGTGCCCGCCAGCGCGAGGCTCGCGCCCGTTCGCAGGAGATTGCGGCGAGATTGGGAAAATGTCATGGCTGTCTCCTTCCGTAAAAAGGATCGTTGTGGGTATTCATGTGTTTCCGCTTTTGCCACCGGTGTTTCGCGCACGACGGACGCGGAAGAATTCTTCCATCATGCGGGCGGGTTCCCCGGAGGCGTACGATTCCTGCTGCATGCGGACTCCGGCTTCCAGGGCATCTCGAAAGCCCGGCTCCGTGACGTCTCGGAACCGCTGCTTGTTCAGGCGCATGGCGATCGGCGGCTTGTCGGCCAACTGTCTCGCCGTCGCGATGGCGGCGGGCAACACCTCATCGGCATCGACCAGGTAATGGATCAGGCCGATGCGATGGCATTCGTCCGCCTCCATCATGCGTCCGGTCAGCGTCAGCTCTATCGTCCGGCTCAATCCGAGCATCTCGCGCATGATCCATGGGCCGAGGGTGCTCGCGATGCCGGAGTTGATTTCCGGCTGGCCCATGCGCACCCCGGGGTGCGCGACACGAATGTCGGTCAGCAGCGAAAGCTGGAAGGCCGACCCGGCCGCCACGCCGTTCAAGGCGGCGACGAATGGCTTGGTCAGCGAGCGGACGCAGGAATAGAGCCGGTCCCATTCCCCGATCCAGGCCGCGCCGTCGTTGCCGTCGAACGCCTTCGTCTCGGCGAGATCCTGGCCGGCGCAAAACGCGCGATCGCCCGCGCCCGTCAATACGATCGCTCTCGTCGCGGCATCGGCTTCGCAATGCCGGAGCGCGGCAAGCAATTCGGCCCGCATGGGCTTGTCCCAGGCGTTCAGTTTCTCTGGTTTGTTCAGGGTGATCACACAGACGCCGGCTTCGTTGCGCGTCAGGATGGGAGAGTTCGTCATATCGTGTCCGTTTCTCGAATTCATGCCGAACCGATCAGGCATTCATCAGGGTGTGGCTTTGCTCCCGCATGAACTGCGGAACGTAGTAGGGACCCAGTCCCCCCTTGCCCGTGGTGCCCGACCCTTTCCAGCCGCAGAACGTCTGCACGCCGGGCCATGCGCCGGTCGTGGCGCCGCTGGCGCGGTTGGCGTACAGGGCGCCCGCCTGGGCATGGCTCAGGAAATAGTCCAGTTCCTTTGCGTCCCTTGTGTAGATGCCCGCGGTCAGGCCATAGTCGATGTCATTGCCGTCGCGGATGGCGGCGTCCAGGCCATCGAAGGCTTGAACGCTCAGGAAGGGCAGGAAGAGTTCCTCCTTGTTGAGCCAGTGGGAAGCCGGCAGGCCGGCTGCGATGGTGGGCTGGACGTAGACGCCCCGGTCGAAGACTTCGCCGGCCAGCCGTTCCCCGCCCAGGACGATGGCGCCGTCCCGACGGGCGTCTTCGCACGCGCGGGCAAAGCGCGTGCCGGCCGCGTCATTGATGAGCGGTCCCATGAATACTTGCCGATCGCCCGGGTCGCCGATGCGCAGCGACCTCGATTTGTCGCACAGCAATTGCATGAATTCATCGAAGGCATCGCGCTGCACGTACGCCTTGGATCCGGAGGAGCACTTCTGGCCTTGCAAGCCGAACGCGGAGCGCATCACCCCTTCGGCCGCGACGCCCAGGTCGGCGTGATGGGTGACGTACGTGGGATTCTTGCCTCCCATCTCGGCGATCACCGGCCGGTTGTAGCGCCCCGCCGCGACGCTGCGGAGGATATGCATGCCCACCGAGTGCGAGCCGATGAAGGCGAATCCGTCGATGCCGGGATGATCCAGCATGTCCTGTCCCGTGTCCGCGTCCCCGCATACCAGGTTCAGGACGCCGTCCGGGATGCCGCCCTGGCGGAACAGCCTGGCGATCCAACTGCCCGTCAGCCCGGCGAGGGGGCTTGGCTTGAACACGATCGTATTGCCGCCGAGCAATGCGCCCGTCAGCATGCCGATGGCGAGCGCCACGGGAAAATTGAACGGAACGATCACCCCGAATACGCCGATCGGCCGCAGTACGTCGAGTGTCGATTCCTTCTCGAAGGCGCGCCGCAGCGGGCGCACGTAGCCCGCGTTGGCCTCCATTTCGTCGCAGTAGTAGCCGATCAGATCTATGGCCTCCTCGACCTCTCCCATGGCCTCCATGCGGGACTTTCCGACTTCCAGCAGGCAGGCCGCGGCCAGGTCGTATTTCTCGCGCTCCACTTCCTTGGCCACGGTGCGCAGTGTGGCGACGCGGCCCTGCCATGGCGTTTTGGCCCAGGTTGCGGCGGCCAGGCGGGCGGCCTGGACCGCGGCGTCGACGCCGCTGCGGCCGGTGCGAATGAACGAGCCGAGCGCCAGGCGGTGGTCGATTGGACTGTGGGCCTCGTAGCGCTGCCCTTCGTCACAGGCACGCCCACCGATGTCGTTCGGATGAAACTTGCCCAGCGCTTGCGTCACCGCCTCGATCCGCTGGTCCAGCATTGCGTGGACGCCCGAAAAATCGGCCGTGATGTTCGAGTAGGTGACGCGGGGTAGCTTGGATTCCATGTGCATTCTCCCTGAAATTCGAAGTAAAGATGACACACAGAAATTCTTCAGTCAAATGATAAAGAACAAAGTATTTCTATGAAATACGATTTCGACCTAGAATTTACCCCAATAGGACAAAGCGAAAAGCCCGGGCAGGCCGGGCGATCGGCCTTTCCGGGCTTGCTTTCCGCAGGATGAAGGCGGGGCGTGCGCCTCAGCGCCTTCGCAGTGCCTCGTTGATCTGCCCGGCCGCCTTGCGCAGGGGCGGCAGGAGGGTCTGCACCATGGCCTCGCGCGAATGGCGGCTGGTGTGGCTGCTGACGTTCATCGCACCGATCACACGCCCGCCGCGGTCGATGATGGGCACGGCCACGGATTGCAGCCCTGGCTCGAGTTCCTGCGCCACGCATGCATAGCCGTCGGCGCGTACGCCGGCCAGGATGCGTTTGAGCTCGGGCAGGCTGGTGACGGTGGCGGGTGTATATGCGCGGATCTCGCTGGCCTCGAGCAGGCTGTCCTGCTGGGCCTGCGGCAGCCCTGCCAGCAGCACGCGGCCCATCGAGGTGACCCAGGCCGGCAGCCGGCTGCCCACGGCGAGGTTGACGGTCATGATCTTGCGTGTGGAGATGCGCAGGATATAGACGATATCCGCGCCATCGAGCACCGACACCGAACACGATTCGCGCGTGGCCTCGGCCACGCTTTCCATGTAGGGCTGTGCCAGGTTCCATAGCGGCGTGGCCGAGAGGTAGGCATAGCCCAGTTCGAGAATCCGCGGAGTCAGGGCGAAGCGGCGGTCGCTGGCTTCGACGTAGCCCAGGTGTTCCAGCGTCAGCAGGATGCGGCGGGCGCCGGCGCGCGTCAGCCCGGTGGCGGCGGCTACTTCGGACAGCGTCATGTGCGGCCGTTGCGGGCCAAAGGCGCGGATCACGGACAGGCCGCGCGCGAACGATTGCACATAGCTGTCGCTGGGCGGCGGCGCGTCGCCGGATGGCGCCTCGAGGCCGGGGCTTGTGTCATCGATCATGGATTCTCCGGTGGCGAATTGCGGGCGGCATCATCGGCGGGCGGTGCCCCCGCCTTGACACATCGGACCTGGCATGGAATCATGTTCATTATAAGAACATATGTTCGAATATCGAACATCATTCTCGAATTTTTCTGTTTCTACGCCAGCATCCATGATCTCCAAGCTCGTGCCCAGTGCCGCTGCGGCCCTCGCGGACGTACCCGATGGCGCCACCGTCATGATCGGCGGGTTCGGTACCGCGGGCCAACCCATGGAACTGATCGGCGCGCTGCTCGAGCAGGGCGCGAAAGACTTGGTCATCGTCAACAACAACGCCGGCAATGGCACCACCGGCCTGGCCGCCTTGCTGGACGCCCGCCGTGTGCGCAAGATCATCTGCTCGTTTCCGCGGCAGGCCGATTCGCAGGTCTTCGACAGCCTGTACCGCAGCGGCAGGATCGAACTCGAGCTGGTGCCGCAGGGCAACCTGGCCGAGCGTATTCGCGCGGCGGGCGCGGGCATCGGCGCCTTCTATACCCCTACGAGCTACGGCACGCCGCTGGCCCAAGGCAAGGAAACGCGCGAGATCGACGGCCGCCAATATGTGCTCGAGTACCCGCTGCATGCCGACTACGCATTGATCAAGGCCGATCGAGGCGACCGCTGGGGTAACCTGACCTACCGCAAGACCGCACGCAATTTCGGTCCCATCATGGCCGGCGCCGCGCGCATCGCCGTGGCCCAAGTGCGGCAGGCCGTGGAACTGGGCGAGATCGATCCCGAACACGTGATCACCCCCGGCATCTTTGTCCAGCGCATCGTGCAGATCCACGCCCCCCAGGTGCCCAAGGAACGATCATGAGCAAACGGCTGACCCGCGACCAAATCGCCGCCCGTGTCGCGCAAGACATCCCCGAGGGCGCCTACGTCAACCTGGGCATCGGCCTGCCCACCCTGGTGGCCAATCATCTGCCGGCCGGCCGCGAGGTCATCCTGCACACCGAGAATGGCATGCTGGGCATGGGGCCGGCGCCAGCCGAGGGCCATGCAGACCCCGACCTGATCAACGCCGGCAAGCAGCCGGTGACCGAGCTGCCGGGCTGCGCATTTTTTCACCATGCCGATTCGTTCGCCATGATGCGCGGCGGCCATCTCGACATCTGTGTGCTGGGGGCGTTCCAGGTCTCACGCCATGGCGACCTGGCCAATTGGCATACTGGCGCGCCCGATGCCATTCCGGCGGTGGGCGGCGCCATGGACTTGGCCATCGGCGCCAAGGAAGTATTCGTGATGATGGAGCTGACCACGCGCGAGGGCCACAGCAAGCTGGTCGAGGCGTGCGGCTATCCGTTGACGGGAATGCGCTGCGTGTCGCGGCTCTACACCGATCAGGCCGTATTCGATCTGCGCGGCGGCGAGGTCTCGGTGATCGATCTGTATGGCGACGCCACGCTCGAAAGCCTGCGAGCACTGACGGGCCTGCCGCTACGGCAGGCGCGCTGAACCACTCTCGGCGGTCGAAAAAAAGGCTCCCGGAAGGGAGCCTTTTCTGAGGGGCCGGGGCCCGGCGCGGGGGCCATCAATACACACCTTGCGCGATCATCGCGTCCGCCACCTTGACGAAGCCGGCGATGTTGGCGCCGTTCAGGTAGTTGACCGACTTGCCGTCGCCGCCGTGGTGCACGCAGTTCTCGTGGATGTTGCGCATGATGGCGTGCAGGCGCGAGTCGACCTCGTCGCGCGTCCAGTGCAGGCGCTGGGAGTTCTGGCTCATCTCGAGTCCCGACACGGCCACGCCGCCGGCATTGCTGGCCTTGCCCGGGGCATACAGCACGCCCGCCTCGATGAAGGCCTCGGCGGCATCGAAGGAGGTCGGCATGTTGGCGCCTTCGGCCACGCAGCGCACGCCGTTGGCGATCAGGGTGCGGGCGTCCTCGATCTCGAGTTCGTTCTGGGTGGCGCAGGGCAGGGCGACGTCCACGGGCACGTGCCAGGGGCGCTTGCCGGCCTCGTAGGCCAGGTTGAACTGCCGGGCGTATTCCTCGACACGGCCGCGCTTGTGGTTCTTGAGCTCGATCAGGGCGGCGAGTTTTTCGGGCGTGAAGCCCGCCTTGTCGACCACGCAGCCGTGCGAGTCGGACACCGTGATGACGCGCGCGCCGAGCTGCATGCATTTCTCGATGGCGTACTGGGCGACGTTGCCCGAGCCCGAGACCGAGACCGTGTAGCCCTCGAGGGACTGGCCGGCGTATTGCAGCATTTCCTCGGCGAAGTACACCGTGCCGTAGCCGGTGGCCTCGGGGCGGATCAGGCTGCCGCCGAAGGGCAGGCCCTTGCCGGTGAAGACGCTGGCCGAGGAGTTGGAGAGTTTCTTCATCATGCCGGCCATGAAGCCGACCTCGCGGGCGCCCACGCCGATGTCGCCGGCGGGCACGTCGGTGTCCGGGCCGAGGTGGCGGTGCAGCTCGAGCATCAGGGCCTGGCAGAAGCGCATGACCTCGGCGTCGGACTTGCCCTTGGGATCGAAGTCGGAGCCGCCCTTGCCGCCGCCCATGGGCAGGGTGGTCAGGGCGTTCTTGAAGGTCTGCTCGAAGGCCAGGAACTTGAGGATGGAAAGATTCACCGAGGGGTGGAAGCGCATGCCGCCCTTGAAGGGGCCGATCGCCGAGTTGTGCTGGATGCGGAAGCCGCGGTTGACCTGCGTGCGGCCGGTGTCGTCCATCCAGCAGATGCGGAACTGGATCGCGCGCTCGGGTTCGACGAGGCGCTCGAGCAGCGCCTCGCTGCCGTAGCGCGGGTTTTTCTCGATGAAGGGCCACAGGCTGTGCATGACCTCGGTCACCGCCTGCATGAATTCGGGCTGGTGCGGGTCGCGGGCCTGGACCCGGGATAGGAACTGATCGAGGGAGGGGTTTGTCATCAAGGATGCTCGCTTATTTTTTCATCATGTCAAAGAATTCTGCGTTGTTTTTCGTGGCCCGGATTTTGTCCAGGATGAATTCCATTGCCTCGACTTCGTCCATATCGTGTATGAACTTGCGCAACACCCAGATCTTTTGTAGAAGTTCCGGTTTGATCAGGAGTTCCTCGCGGCGGGTGCCGGATTTGTTCAGGTTGATGGCCGGATAGATGCGTTTCTCGGCCAGGCGGCGTTCCAGGTGGACTTCGGAGTTCCCGGTGCCCTTGAATTCCTCGTAGATGACTTCGTCCATGCGGCTGCCGGTCTCGATCAGCGCGGTGCCGATGATGGTCAGCGAGCCGCCTTCCTCGAGGTTGCGCGCCGCGCCGAAGAAGCGCTTGGGCCGCTGCAGGGCGTTGGCGTCGACGCCGCCGGTCAGGACCTTGCCCGAGGCGGGCACCACCGTGTTGTAGGCGCGCGCGAGGCGGGTGATGGAGTCCAGCAGGATGACCACGTCCTTTTTGAGCTCGACCAGGCGCTTGGCCTTTTCGATGACCATTTCGGCGACCTGCACGTGGCGCGTGGCCGGCTCGTCGAAGGTCGAGGCGACGACCTCGCCGCGCACGGTGCGCTGCATTTCGGTGACCTCCTCGGGCCGCTCGTCGACCAGCAGGACGATCATCACCGCGTCGGGGTAATTGTCGGTGATCGCGTGGGCGATGTGCTGCATCATCACGGTCTTGCCCGATTTCGGGCTGGCCACGATCAGGGCGCGCTGGCCCTTGCCGATCGGGGCAAAGATGTCCATGATCCGCCCGGTGATGTTTTCCTTGCTCTTGATGTCGCGCTCGAGCACCATGGGCTCGTCGGGATGCAGCGGCGTCAGGTTCTCGAACATGATCCGGTGCTTGATCGCCTCGGGCTGCATGCCGTTGACCTTGTCGACCTTGACCAGCGCGAAATAGCGTTCGCCGTCCTTGGGCGTGCGCACCTCGCCCTCGATCGAGTCCCCGGTGTGCAGGTTGAACCGCCGGATCTGCGAGGGCGAGATGTAGATGTCGTCCGTGCTCGCGAGGTAGGACGTCTCGGGCGAGCGCAGGAAGCCGAAGCCGTCGGGCAGGACCTCCAGCACCCCGTCGCCGAAGATCTGCTCGCCTTGCTTGGCGCGCCGCTTCATGATGGCGAACATGAGCTCTTGCTTGCGCAGGCGGTTGGCGTTTTCGATCTCGAGGCCGGCGGCCATTTCGAGCAACTGCGAGACGTGCAGCGCTTTCAGTTCGTTGAGGTGCATGAGGAAGGGGGAAGAAAGGATCGTCGGATGGGCGGCGAGCCCGGAACGGGCTCGCGCGAGCGTGCGGATGCAGGTTCTTATTAAGGAATCAGAGGGAGTCGTCGAGGAACGCCTGGAGCTGCGTCCGGGACAGCGCGCCCACCTTGGTGGTCGACACCTTGCCGCCCTTGAACAGCATCAGCGTCGGGATGCCTCGGATGCCGTACTTGGCGGCGCTCTCGGGGTTTTCGTCGACATTGACCTTGGCGATGATAACACGCCCCTGGTACTTGGCGGCGGCCTCCTCGAGGAGGGGGGCGATCATTTTGCAGGGGCCGCACCATTCGGCCCAGTAGTCCACCAGGACGGGCAGATCGGACTTGAGAACGTCGGCCTCGAAGGACGCGTCGCTGACGTGCTTGATGGAATTGCTCATGGTTGTGCAAGGATCAGAGAGGGTGGAGGGTGTGCGCCAGCGCAGGTCGCGCCCGGGGCCCGCGGCAGGGCCGCCGCACGGGTTTCGCGCCGGCCCGGCACAATGCGGTAAAGCATACCACTGTGCGAGGCGCGTTGTCGCGCGGTGTTGCGCGCCGTTCCCACTCCGCGGCCGCGGCCGGCGCCCGAACTTTCCGTAAAATAGCGGTCTTCGATCATGCCGACTACGGAACGACATTGGCCACCACACGCTACGACGAGTCTTCGATCCGCGTCCTGAAAGGGCTAGAACCCGTGCGCCAGCGCCCGGGGATGTACACGCGCACCGACAATCCCCTGCACATCGTGCAGGAGGTCATCGACAATGCCGCCGACGAGGCGCTGGCCGGCTTCGCCCGGGCGATCGAGGTGACGCTGCACGCCGACGGCAGCGTCTCCGTCGAGGACGACGGCCGCGGGATTCCCGTGGGCGACCACCCCGAGGAGCACGCGCCCGTGGTCGAGCTGGTCTACACCCGCCTGCACGCGGGCGGCAAGTTCGACAAGGCGGGCGGCGGGGCCTATGCGTTCTCGGGCGGCCTGCACGGCGTGGGGGTGTCGGTGACCAATGCCCTGTCCACGCGGCTGGAGGTGACGATCTGGCGCGACGGCGCCGAGCATCGCATCGCCTTCGCCGGCGGCGAGGTCGCCGAGCCCCTGGCGCGCACCGGCCCGGCCGCCCGCCGGCGCACGGGCACGCGGGTGCGCGTGTGGCCCGATCCCCGCTATTTCGACAGCGCCCAGATCCCCCTGGGCGATCTCGAGCACGCCTTGCGCAGCAAGGCGGTGCTGCTGAGCGGGATCCGCGTCCGCCTGCTGAACGAGCGTTCGGGCCAGAGCCGCGAATGGTGCTACGAGGGCGGCCTGCGCGGCTACCTGGCCGAGGCCCTGGGCGGCGCCGAGACCGTCGTGCCGCTGTTCGAGGGCGCCCAGTACGCGGCCGACGACGACGAGCAATACGCCGAGGGCGAGGGCGCCCAGTGGGTCGTGACCTGGACCGCGGACGGGCCGGTGGTGCGCGAATCCTACGTGAACCTGATCGCGACGACGGCGGGCGGCACCCACGAGGCGGGCCTGCGCGAGGGGCTGTTCGGCGCGGTGAAATCCTTTGCCGAGCTGCACAACCTGGTGCCCAAGGGCATCCGGCTGCTGCCCGACGACGTCTATGCCCGCGCGAGCTTCATCCTGTCGGCCAAGGTCCTCGATCCCCAGTTCCAGGGCCAGATCAAAGAGCGCCTCAACAGCCGCGACGCGGTGCGCCTGGTGGGCGGCTTCGTGCGCAACGCGGTCGAGCTGTGGCTGCATGCCAACGTCGAGTACGGCAAGCGCGTCGCCGAGCTCGCCATCGGCCAGGCGCAGGCGCGCAGCCGCGCCGCGCGCAAGGTGGAAAAGCGCAAGGGTTCGGGCGTGGCGGTGCTGCCGGGCAAGCTCACCGACTGCGAATCCTCGGACCCCTCGCGCACCGAGGTGTTCCTGGTCGAGGGCGATTCCGCCGGCGGCTCGGCCAAGATGGGGCGCGACAAGGAATTCCAGGCGATCCTGCCGCTGCGCGGCAAGATCCTCAACGCCTGGGAGGTCGAGCGCGACCGCCTGTTCGCCAACAACGAGATCCACGACATCTCGGTGGCCATCGGGGTGGATCCCCACGGGCCGGACCAGGCGGTCGACCTGTCGGGGCTGCGCTACGGGCGCATCTGCATCCTCTCGGACGCGGACGTGGACGGCGCGCACATCCAGGTGCTGCTGCTGACCCTGTTCCTGCGCCATTTCCCGCGCCTGATCGAGGAGGGCCACGTCTACATCGCCCGTCCGCCGCTGTTTCGCGTCGACGTGCCGGCCGCCGGCAAGCGCCCGGCGCGCAAGATCTACTGCCTGGACCAGGGCGAGCTCGATTCCGTGCTGGACAAGCTGCGCGGCGAGGGCCTGCGCGAGAGCGCCTGGCGCATCAGCCGCTTCAAGGGCCTGGGCGAGATGAGCGCCGAGCAGCTCTGGGACACCACCATGAATCCCGACACCCGGCGCCTGGTCCAGGTGCGGCATGGCGGCGAGGGCACCGGCTCCTCGCGCCGCATGTTCGACATGCTCATGGGCAAGGGCGAGGCCGCGCAGCGGCGCGCCTGGCTCGAGGAAAAGGGCAATCTGGCCGACATCGACATCTGAGGCATGAGGATGGACTCGACACAAGACTTTCCGCCGGACCGGGACGAGGACGAGGGCCTGGTCCTCGCCCGCTATGCCGAGCAGGCCTATCTCGACTACGCGGTCTCGGTGGTGCGGGGACGGGCGCTGCCCGAGGTCTCGGACGGCCAGAAGCCCGTCCAGCGCCGCATCCTGTACGCCATGGACGCGATGGGCCTGGGCGCTCAGTCGCGCCCGGTCAAGTCGGCGCGGGTGGTCGGCGACGTGCTGGGCAAGTACCATCCGCACGGCGACCAGGCGGCCTACGACGCCATGGTGCGCATGGCCCAGGACTTCAGCCTGCGCTATCCCCTCATCGACGGGCAGGGGAATTTCGGCTCGCGCGACGGCGACAACCCCGCCGCCATGCGCTACACCGAGGCGCGGCTGACCCCCTTCTCGCGGCTGCTGCTCGACGAGCTCGACGAGGGGACGGTGGATTTCGTCCCCAACTACGACGGCAGCCAGCAAGAGCCCGTGTGCCTGCCCGCGCGCCTGCCGGTGATGCTGCTCAACGGCGCCTCGGGGATCGCCGTGGGCATGGCGACCGAGATCCCCTCGCACAATCTGCGCGAGATCGCGCAGGCCTGCGTGGCGCTGCTGCGCAAACCCTCCCTGAGCGACGAGGCGCTCTGCGAGCTGGTGCCGGGGCCCGATTTTCCGGGCGGCGGCCAGATCATCTCGGCGCCAGAGGACATCGCCCAGGTCTACGCCACGGGGCGTGGGACGATCAAGGCGCGGGCGCGCTGGCATTTCGAGGACCTGGCCCGGGGGCAGTGGCAGCTCGTGGTCACCGAGCTGCCGCCGGGCGCCTCGGCGCAGAAAATCCTCGAGACCATCGAGGACCTCACCAATCCCAAGCCGCGCGCCGGTAAAAAGAGCCTCAGCGCCGAGCAGCAGCAGGTGCGGGCCCTGGTCCTGGGCATGCTCGACACCGTGCGCGACGAGTCCGGCAAGCAGGCCGCCGTGCGCCTGGTGTTCGAGCCCAAGACCAGCCGGATCGACCGCGACGAATTCGTCAACATGCTGCTGGTGCGCACGGGCCTCGAGGGCAACGTGCCGATGAACCTGGTGTGCATCGACACCGATGGCCGACCGGGCCAGCGCAGCCTGCGCCAGATCCTGGAGTCCTGGCTCGCCTTCCGCTCGGACACGGTCACGCGGCGCACCCGGCACCGCCTGGACAAGGTGCTCGACCGCATCCACATCCTCGAGGGGCGCAGCATCGTCTACCTGAACGTGGACGAGGTGATCCGCACCATCCGCGAGGCCGAGGAGCCGCGCCCCGCGCTGATGGATCGCTTCAGCCTGACCGAGCGGCAGGCCGACGACATCCTCGACATGCGCCTGCGCCAGCTCGCGCGCCTGGAGGGGATCCGCATCGAGCAGGAACTGGCGCAAAAGCGCGAGGAGCAGGCCGCCCTGCAGGAATTGCTGGACAAGCCCGAGGCCATGCGCCGCCTGATGATCCGCGAGATCGAGGCCGACGCCAAGCAGTACGGCGACGAGCGGC
>JBIQHJ010000016.1:45536-63092 GCA_044508625.1 Alcaligenaceae bacterium | reverse complement strand
GACCAGTTCCCCCGTCTCGAGCACGTAGCCGTAGTCGGCCACGCGCAGCGCCGCCCGGGCGTTCTGCTCGACCAGCAGGATCGACACCCCGGTGCTGCGCAGGCGTGAGATGGTCTGGAAGATCTCGCGCACGATGCGCGGCGCCAGGCCCAGGCTGGGCTCGTCGAGCATCAGCAGGCGCGGCTGCGCCATCAGGGCGCGGCCCACGGCCAGCATCTGGCGCTCGCCGCCCGAGAGCGTGCCCGCCTGCTGGCGCGCGCGCTCGCGTAGGCGGGGAAACAGCTCATACACCTGCTCCAGGGTCTCGCGCCAGCCGCGCACCCCGGCCCGGTAGAGCCTGAAGCCGCCCAGCAGCAGGTTGTCCTCGACCGACATGCTGCCGAACAATTCCCGGCGCTCGGGCACCAGCGACATGCCGTGGGCGACCTTGCGCTCGATGGGCCAGTCGTGGATGGCGTGTCCGAGGAAATCGATCGAGCCGCGGCTGTGGCCGCCCGTCGGCAGGGCGCCCATGATGGCATTCAGCAAGGTGGATTTCCCCGCCCCGTTGCCGCCGATGACGGTGACGATCCGGCCGGCCCCGACGCGGACGGACAGGCCGCTCAGGGCCGCGACCTTGCCGTAGTGGGCGGACAGGCCGCGCACCGTCAGCACGTCCGCCGGATCCTGCGCCGCGGGCATGGGCGTGGGGGCCGCAGCGGGGGCGTTCATGCGCCCGCCTCCGCCGCCGGCTCGTCGTCCCAGTCGCCCAGGTAGGCCTCGAGCACGGCAGGATTGCGCTGGACGTCCTCGGGCCGCCCCTCGGCAAGCCGGGTGCCGAAATCCATCACCAGCAGGTGGTCGGTCAGGTTCATCACGAAATCCATGTCGTGTTCGACCAGCAGGATGCTCATGCCCTCGCCGCGCAGGCGGTCGAGCACCTCGGCGAGATCCTGCTTTTCCTTGTAGCGCAGGCCGGCCGCCGGCTCGTCGAGCATCAGCAGCACCGGGTCGCAGGCGAGCGCCCGGGCGATCTCGACGATGCGCTGGCGGCCCAGGGGGAGGTTGCCCGCCAGCTCGTGCATGTGCTCGCCCAGCCCGACCCGGCGCAATTGCTCGGCCGCCTCGCGCAGCAGCGAGGCCTCGCTCGCGCGCTCGGCGTGCAGGGCGGCGGCGATCACTCCGGCGTGGCTGCGCAGGTGCGCGCCCAGGGCCACGTTCTCGAGCACCGTCATGTCGGGCATGAGCTGCACGTGCTGGAAGCTGCGGGCAATGCCCATGCGGGCGATCTCGTGCGCCGGGCGGCCGTCGATGCGGCGGTCCATAAAACGCACCTCGCCGCCCGAGAGCGGCGTGACGCCGCTGATCAGGTTGAAGGTCGTGCTCTTGCCCGCGCCGTTGGGCCCGATCAGGCCCATGATCTCGCCGGCGCGCAGCTCGAAGCTGATGTCGTTGACGGCGACCAGCCCGCCGAAGGCCTTGCGGATGCCCGCCACCCGCAGCACGGGCTCGCCCGCCGCGGGCCGCTCGCGCCGCGGCAGCGGCCGCGCGGCCTCGAGGATCGCGGGGGCGACGACCCGCGACTCGCCGCGCCCGCCCAGGCGCCTCCAGGCGCCCGCCAGCACCGGCCAGATGCCCTCGCGCGCATGCTGCAGCACCAGCACCATCAGCGCGCCGAACACCAGCAATTCGACGTTGACCGAGGTGCCGACCAGCCCCGGCAGCACGTTCTGCAACTGGTCCTTGACGATCAGCACCACCCCGGTGCCCACGACCGCGCCCCAGACGCTGCCCATGCCGCCGACCACCGCCATGAACAGGTACTCGATGCCGTAGCCCAGGCCGAAGGGGCTGGGGCTGACGGCGCGCTGCATGTGGGCGTACAGCCATCCCGAGAGCCCGCCCAGCAGCGCCGCGTAGACGAACACGATGACCTTGTAGCGCGCCAGGTCCACGCCGAAGGACTCGGCCATCGAGCCGCTGCGCAGGGAGCGGATGGCGCGGCCCGAGCGCGAGTGCAGCAGGTTGTGTGTCGCCCACAGCGCCAGCAGCAGCAGGATCCAGATCAGGTAGTACATGCGCTCGCCCGGCCCCAGCGACCAGCCCAGCACGGAGATCGGGGGGATGCCGGCGATGCCGTCGTAGCGCCCGAGGAAATCCAGGTTGCCGTACAGGTAATAGAGGGCCAGGCACCAGGCCAGCGTGCACAGGGGCAGGAAATGCCCCGACAGGCGCAGGGTGACAGCCCCGAGGATGTACGCCACCAGCACCGTGAGCGCCAGGCCGGCGGCCAGGCCCAGCCAGGGCGACAGGCCCGCGGCGGTGGTCATCCAGGCGGTGGCGTAGGCGCCCAGGCCCACGAAGGCCGACTGCCCGAAGGAGGTCAGCCCGGCCACCCCGGTCAGCAGCACCAGCCCCAGCACCACCAGGCTGTAGAGCCCGATGTAGTTCATCTGGGTGATCCAGAATACCGGCAGCCCCGGCAGCAGCGGGAACACGGCCAGCAGGACGAGGACGCAGGCGAGCAGGTGGCGAGGGCGCATGGTCGGTCGGGGGCCGTTCGGCGCTAGTCTTCCTCGTCCACGTGCGTCGCGCCCAGCGAGCGCCACAGCAGCACGGGGATGATGAGGGTGAAGACGATGGCCTCCTTGAAGGGGCTGGCCCAGAAGGAGGAAAACGCCTCGAGGATGCCGACGAACAAGGCGCCGGAGGCGGCGACAGGATAGCTCACCAGGCCGCCGAAGATCGCGGCCACGAAGCCCTTGAGGCCGATCAGGAATCCCGTGTCGTAGTAGATCGTGGTGATGGCCGCGATCAACATGCCCGAGAGCGCCCCGATCGCCGCCGCCAGGGTGAAGGTCAGCTTGCCGGCGATGCTGGTGCTGATGCCCACCAGGCGCGCCCCGCGGCGGTTGACCGCCGTGGCGCGCAGGGCGCGGCCATACAGGGTGCGCCCAAAGAACAGCCACAGGCCGACGATGAGGATCGCACAGGTGGCCAGCACCGCGAAGGTCTGGGCCGTCCAGGCGACCGGGCCCATCTGCACGCTGCCCTCGACCAGGGGCGGCGTGCGCCAGCCCTCGGCCCCGAAGAACACCAGCCCCAGGCCGCTGAACGCGAAATGGACGGCGATCGAGACGATCAGCAGCACCAGCACGCTGGCCTGCTCGACGGGCTGGTACACCAGGCGATAGATCATCGGCCCCAGGGGAATGACCAGCGCCAGCGAGAACAGCACCCGCAGCCACAGGGGCGCGCCCGGGGCGGCGGCGAAAGGGGCCAGGCCGTAGAGCGCGGCCGGCAGCGCCAGCGACCAGGCGGCGGCGCGCGCGAGGCCGCTGCGGTCGCGGCCGCGCCAGGCCGCCGCCACCTCGACGGCGAACACCAGCGCGCCCAGCAGCATCAGCAGGTAGACCGTGCCCGGTATCCGGCCATTGGACAGGAACGCCAGGGTGAGCGCGCCGAAGGTGACGAACTCGCCCTGCGGGATGAAGATCACCCGGGTCACCACGAACACCAGCACCAGGGCCAGGCCCAGCAAGGCGTAGATGGCGCCGTTCATGACGCCGTCCTGCAGCAGGATCAGTGCGATGGTGAGGTCCATCGGGGACTCGCGGCGCCGGCTGTCGGGTCTACAGGTCCGGCTGGTAGACCCACTTGCCGCCCACGACCTTGACCATCACGCGGCCGCGCTCGTCCAGGCCCGCGTGGTCGGTGGGGCTCATGTTGAACACCCCTTGCGAGGCGGGCAGCTCGCGGACCTGCTCGAGGGCGGCGCGCAGGGCGGCGCGGAACTCGGGCGTGCCCGGCTTGGCGCCGGTTTTCAGGGCCTCGGGGATCGCGCGCTGGATCAACTGGCCGGCGTCCCACATGTGGCCGCCGAAGGTGTTGATGGTCCCCGCGCCGTACTTGTCCTCGTAGGCCTTCTTGTAGACCAGCGCGCTCTGCTTGGCCGGATGGCTGTCGGGGAGCTGGTCGGCCACCAGCAGCGGCCCGGCCGGCAGGATCATCCCCTCGCAATCCTTGCCGCACACGCGCAGCACGTCGTTGTTGGCCGCGCCGTGGGTCTGGTAGATGATGCCCTTGTAGCCCCGGCTCACCAGCTCGCGCTGCGGCAGGGCCACGGGCGTGCCCGAAGCGGCGATCAGGATGCCGTCGGGCTTGGCCGAGAGCAGCTTGAGGATCTGGCCGGTGACGCTGGTGTCGGCGCGCGCGAAGCGCTCGTCGCCGAGGACCTGGATGCCCTTGGCCTTGGCCGCCGCGGACATTTCCTGGAACCAGCCGTCGCCGTAGGCGTCGCTGAACCCGATGAAGCCCAGCGACTTGACGCCCTGCTTGACCATCGCGTCGGCCAGCGCGCGCGCCATCAGCGCATCGTTCTGCGGCGTCTTGAAGACCCACTTGCGCGGGCCGTCGACCGGCTCGACCAGCTTGGCGTTGGCGGCCACGCTGATCATGGGCGTGCCCGTCTCGGCCGCCACGTCGGACATGGCCAGCGAGGCGGGCGTCACCGAGGTGCCCAGCACCACGTCCACCCCGTCGTCGGCGGTGAACTTGCGGATGTTCTTGACCGCCTGCGTGGTGTCGGTCGCATCGTCCAGGACGATGTATTGCACCGGCTGCCCGCCGATCTGCGCCGGCAGCAGGGCCACGGTGTCGCGTTCGGGGATGCCCAGCGAGGCGGCGGGGCCGGTCGCCGAGACCGTGACGCCGACCTTGATCTGCGCCGAGGCGGCCAGTGGCACGGCGGCCAGCAGGGCGCCGGCGCACAGGGTGAGCCTGATCGTTTTGATGAAATCCATTTATGTCTCCGTCCGATCGGCCCGGTTTGAGCAATCCAGGCCAGGAAATCGCCGCGGTCACGGCATGAAGATACGGCCGGGCGTCATATTAACCCAGGCCGGCGCAATCCGCTGCCCTTTGCGCAGCCGCCGGACGCCCTGCATCCCCCGGCAAAGTCGATTAAGATAGACTGTTCATCGCACGACATGGGAGTATGGACGTGGACAAAGTCTCCCGCACCGAGGCGCAATGGCGCGCCCAGCTCAGCCCCGAGGAATTCGCGGTCACCCGGCTCAAGCACACCGAACGCCCCTTCACCGGACGCTATTGGGACACCCGCCAGGCCGGCATCTACCATTGCGTGTGCTGCGGCACCCCGCTGTTCGCCTCGGACACCAAGTTCGACGCGGGCTGCGGCTGGCCCAGCTATTTCCGGCCGCTGGACCCGGCCCACGTGCGCGAGGAGCGCGACACCAGCCACGGCATGGTGCGCACCGAGATCCTCTGCAACGTCTGCGACGCCCACCTCGGCCACGTCTTTCCCGACGGGCCGCCGCCGACGGGCCTGCGCTACTGCATCAATTCCCTGTCCCTGCGCTTCACGCCGACCGAATGAAAAAATTCCTGTTCGACCTGTTTCCGCTGATCCTGTTCTTCCTGGCGTTCAAGTTCGCGGACATCTTCACGGCCACGGCGGTGGCGATGATCGCCGCCGTCGCGCAGATCGCCTGGCTGAAGGCGACGGGGCGGGCCATCGAGGCCACCCACTGGATCAACCTCACCGTCATCGTCGTGTTCGGCGGCGCGACCCTGCTGCTGCACGACGACACCTTCATCAAATGGAAGCCCACCGTGCTGTATTGGCTGTTCGGCGCGATCCTGCTGGGCGCGCGCCTGGCTTTCCGGCGCAACCTGATGCGCAAGCTCATGGGCGAAAAGATCGACCTGCCCGACCCCGTCTGGAACCGCGTCAACGACAGTTGGGCGCTGTTCTTCATCGCCTCGGGCGCGCTCAACCTGTACGTCGCCTTTTCGGGCCGCTTCACCGAGGCGCAATGGGTGAACTTCAAGGTCTTCGGCCTCATGGCCCTGCTGCTGGTCTTCGCCGTGGGCCAGTCCATCTGGCTCGGCCGCCACATGCGTCCCGAGGCTCCCGGGCGCGACGACGCATGAGCCCCGACGCCCTGCAGGCCCTCCTGGCCGAGCGCCTCGCCGCGCTCGAGCCGGTCGCGCTCGACATCCAGGACGAATCCCACCTGCACGCGGGCCACGCCGGCGCCCGGGACGGCGGGCGGCACTTTCGCGTGCGGATCGTGTCGAACCGCTTCGAGGGCCTCGGGACGCTGGCTCGCCATCGCCTTGTGTATGATTGCGTGCGCGACCTGATGCCCCACCCCATCCATGCGCTGGCCATCACGGCCGGCACCATTCAAACCGAAGGACATTCATGAAACGAATCGCCGCTCTGGCCATTGCCTGCACCCTGACCCTGCCGGTCCACGCCAAGGACATCGCCAAGGTCAACGGCCAGGCCATCACGCAGGAAAACTTCGACCAGTTCGTCAGCCTGCTGATCGCGCAAGGCGCCCAGGACACCCCGCAACTGCGCGCCCAGGTGAAAAAGGAAATGATCAACCGCCTGGTGGCCGTCCAGGCCGCCAAGAAGGCCGGCCTCGAAAAGGATCCGACGGTGCGCCAGGAGACCGAGCTCGCCACCCAGGGGATCCTGGTGCGCGCCCTGATGTCCAAGCACCTCAAGGACAACCCCGTCACCGACGAGACCCTGCGCAAGGAATACGACGCCATCAAGGCCGAGCAGGGCCAGCGGCAGGAATACAAGCTGCGGCACATCCTGGTCAAGGACGAGGCGCAGGCCGTGGCGCTGACCAAGGCCATCAAGTCGGGCAAGACCAGCTTCGAGGCGGCCGCCAAGAAGGATTCCATCGACACCGGCAGCGGCAAGAACGGCGGCGAGCTGGGCTGGGGCCCCGCCAGCAACTATGTCCCCGAGTTCGCCCAGGCGGTCGAGTCCATGAAGAAAGGCCAGCTCAGCGAAAAACCCGTCCAGACGCAGTTCGGCTGGCACGTCATCCAGGTCGAGGACGTGCGCCCGGTCACCTTCCCGCCCTTCGACGAGGTCAAGCCGCAACTCGAGGAAATGCTGCGCCAGCAGGCCCTGGCCCAGTACCAGGCCGAGCTGGTCAAGAACGCCAAGATCGAGGAATCGGCCGACTGATCCCCGGCCCGGCCGCCTCCGCGCGGCCCGCCGCGGCCCCGTTCGCGGGCCGCGCCGCGGCGCCACCGGAATCGGGCGCCGCCCCATTCCCGGGGCTCGCGGCCCTCAGCCCGCCAGCAGCGCCTTGAGGCCGTCCTCGTCGAGGACGGGCACGCCGAGCTCGGCGGCCTTGGCGAGCTTGCTGCCGGCCTCCTCGCCCGCCACGACCCAGGCCGTCTTGCGCGAGACCGAGCCGCTGACCTTGCCGCCCGCGGCGAGGATCATGCGGGTCGCCTCGTCGCGCGACAGGCTGGGCAGCGTGCCGGTCAGCACCAGGGTCTTGCCCGCCAGGGGCTTTTCCCCCGCCGGCGCCGCCTCGGTTACCGGCTCCACGCCCGCCTCCCGCAAGGCGGCGATCACCTCGCGATTGTGCGCCTCTGAAAAGAAGCGCTGGATGGAGGCCGCGACCACGGGCCCGACGTCGGGCACCGCCAGCAGATCGTCCTCCGTGGCCGCCATCACGGCGTCGATCGAGCCGAAATGCCGGGCGACGTCGCGCGCCGTGGTCTCGCCCACGTGGCGGATGCCCAGGGCGTAGAGCAGGCGCGAGAGCGGCGGATGGCGGCTCTTGTCGATCGCCTCGACGAGGTTGGCCGCCGATTTGCGGCCCATGCGGGGATAGGTGGACAGCTCGAGCTCGCCCAGGGAATACAGGTCGGCCAGCGTGCGCACCCGGCCGCTGTCGACGAGCTGCTCGATCAGCTTGTCGCCCAGGCCGTCGATGTCCAGCGCCTTGCGGCTGGCCGCGTGCCACAGGGTCTGCTTGCGCTGGGCCGGACAGAACAGGCCGGCCGTGCAGCGCGTGATCGCCTCGCCCTCGGGACGCTCGACGGCCGAGCCGCAGACCGGACAGACCGGGCACATCGCCCGCATGTCGAAGGGGATTTCCTTGCCGGTGCGCAGCTCGGCCACGGGCCCGACGATCTCGGGGATCACGTCGCCCGCGCGCCGCACCACCACCGTATCGCCGATGCGCACGTCCTTGCGCCGGATCTCGTCCTCATTGTGCAGGGTGGCGTTGGTGACGGTCACCCCGCCCACGAAGACCGGGCGCAGGCGGCCGACGGGCGTCAGGGCGCCGGTGCGGCCCACCTGCACGTCGATGCCCTCGAGCAGCGTGGTCTCCTCCTGCGCCGGGAACTTGTGGGCGATGGCGAACCGCGGCGCGCGCGCGACGAAGCCGAGGACCTCCTGGGCCTTGAGGTCGTCGACCTTGTACACCACGCCGTCGATCTCGTAGGGCAGCCCGGCGCGCGCCGCGCCGATCTCGGCGTAGAAGGCGAGCAGCCCCTCCGCCCCCAGGCACGGCCGGCGCCCCGGGCTGACCGGCAGGCCGAGCCCGCCCAGCCAGTCGAGCATCTCGCCATGGCGGCCGCGGGGCAGGACCTCGCGGCCGGCCTCGTCCAGGATCTGCCCCCAGCCGTAGGCGAAGAACCGCAAGGGGCGCGTCGCGGTGACCCGTGGATCGAGCTGGCGCAGGCTGCCCGCCGCGGCGTTGCGGGGATTGACGAAGGTCTTTTCGCCGTGGTCGGCCTGGGCCAGGTTCATGCGGTCGAAATCGGCGCGGGTCATCAGCACCTCGCCGCGCACCTCGAGCACGGCGGGCACGTCCGCCCCGCGCAGGCGCAGCGGCACCGAGCGCAGGGTGCGGATGTTGGCCGTGATGTCCTCGCCCACCTGGCCGTCGCCGCGCGTCGCCGCCAGGGCGAGCCGCCCGCCCTCGTAGCGCAGGCTCACCGCCACGCCGTCGAACTTGTATTCCGCCACGTACTCCACGACGCCCCGCGGCAGCAGGCCCGCGTCGCGCAGGATGCCGGCGACGCGCTCGTCGAAGGCCTGGATGTCGCTCGCCTCGAAGGCATTGCCCAGCGACAGCATGCGCACGGTATGGCGCACGCTGCCGAAGGCGCCCAGGGGCGCGGCGCCCACGCGCTGGCTCGGGGAATCCGGCGTCACCCAGTCGGGATGGCCGGCCTCGATCTCGAGGAGCTCGGCCATCAGGCGGTCGTACTCGGCGTCCGAGACCGTGGGCGAGTCCTCGACATAATAGCGGCGGTTGTGCTCGGCGATGCGCTCGCGCAGCTCGGACAGCTTGCGCCTGGCCTCCTCGTCGGCGGGACTCACGAAAACACCCGCGCCGCCCGTTCCGTCCCGGCGAGGAATCCCGCCTTGTCGAGCTGGTCGTACAGGCCGCTGACCTGGCGGTCGATGGCCGGCGCGGCGCTGTCTGAAAGCGTGCGGCCCTGGTCGTCGAGCAGGCTCGCCCCCAGCCGCGCGGCCAGGTCGCGCCCGACCGCCATCATCCGGCTGAACGCCTGGTCGTCGGGCACGCTGTTGGGCACGTCCAGGACCAGGTCCACGCGGTGGTGCGCGTGCTCGGGCGTCTCGGGCACGCCTTCCTCGAACTGCATGACGAAGCGCGGCAGGCCGTTCTCGGCCATCCAGGCCCAGCGCTCGCCGTGCGGCAGGAATCCGACGGCGGTGGCCGCCTCGATGATGGCGCGGCGGGTGCTGGCCTGCGCCAGTTGCAGGATCAGGCCCACCTGGGCGTCCATCTCGGCGCAGCGCGCATCCAGCGCCTGCGCCCGCTCGAGGACCGCATCCTGCTCGGGCGCCTCGATGACGCCGTCGAAGCGCTCGGCCAGGTTTTGCGCCAGGGTCCACAGGTGCGACCACTCGATGGCCGTCAGCGGGCCGCTGCGGTTGGCCAGCACCACGGCGAGCTGCATGGAGACGTAGTTTTCCCCCTCGCGCAGGCGCGCGCGGTGCCCGCCCCCGTCGGTCTCGGCAAAGATGCGCACGGGCTTGCGCCCCACCCGGGACACCGATTGCAGCGCGCCGCCCAGGGTCTCGCCGGGCACCGGGCGCCCGAAGGCGATGTCGATCACCGCCTCGCAGGCCTCGTCGGCCTCGGCCACGTCGTCGCCGCCGCCGGCCGGCGGCGCGGGCTCGCTCGACCATATGCCGGGCTCGCGCCGCGCGGGCGCGTCCTGCATCAGGGGATCGCGCTCGGTCTCGGGAAAGCGCGATTGCATGCTGCGCCGCACGCGCCAATCCTGCCACCAGTTGTACAGGACCACGGCGGCGATCAGCGCCACGCCTATCGAAATCAGCAGAATCTGCAAGTCACTCATAAAGACCTCGTCTCGTGGCACCCCGTGGGCTCAAGCGGGCTCCTCGGCCCATTGCAGCGCGGAATCCATATCCACCGCAACGATACGCGAAACCCCTTGCTCCTGCATGGTGACCCCCACGAGCTGGCGCGCCATCTGCATGGCGATCTTGTTGTGGGAGATGAACAGGAATTGCGTCTGGTCGCTCATGCTGCGCACCAGATTGGCGTAGCGCTCGGTATTGGCGTCGTCCAGGGGAGCGTCCACCTCGTCGAGCAGGCAGAACGGCGCGGGATTGAGCTTGAACAGGGCGAACACGAGCGCCGTGGCCGTCAGGGCCTTCTCGCCGCCCGAGAGCAGGTGGATGCTGCTGTTGCGCTTGCCCGGGGGCTGCGCCATGACCTGCACCCCCGCATCCAGGATTTCCTCGCCCGTCATGGTCAGGCGCGCCTCGCCGCCGCCGAACAGGCGGGGGAACAGCTCGCCGAAATGGCCGTTGACCGTATCGAAGGTCTGGCGCAGCAGCTCGCGCGTCTCGCGGTCGATCTTGCGTATCGCATTCTCGAGGGTGTCGATGGCCGCCAGCAGGTCGGCCTGCTGCGCGTCCAGGAAGCCCTTGCGCTCGCGCGCGGCGGCCAGCTCGTCGAGCGCCGCCAGGTTGACCGGGCCCAGGGCCTCGACCTGGCGCGAGATGCGCTGCACCTCCGACTGCAGCCAGCCGGCGCGCGTCCACTCGGAAGGCTGCCCGTCGATGTGGCGGCGCAGGGCCGCGCGGTCGACCCCGCGGGCGTCGAGCTGCTCGGCGTACTGCTCGACCGACAGGCGCGCGGCCTGCTCCTGCAACTGCAATTCGGTGATGCGGGCGCGCAGCGGCTCGAGCGAGCGCTCGAGCGTCAGGCGGCCCTCGTCGGCCTCGCGCAGGCCGCCGGCGACCTCGTCCTGGCGCAGGCGCGCGAGCCGCAGGGCCTCCTCGCATTCGGCGCGCGCCTCGAGCGCGTCCTGCAGGCCCGCCTGGGCGGCGGATTCGTCCAGCTCGAACAGCTCGCCCTGCAGCGACTCGAGCTCGGCGCCCGAGCGCCGGGCCTGCTCGGCGGCGAGCTGCAAGGTGCGGTTCAATTCGTCGAGGCGATGCCCGAGGCTGCGCGCCGCGTATTCGGCCTCCTGGGCGGCGCGCTCGCGCTCGCGGACCTCCTGGCGCGCCTGCTCGGCGCGGCGGGCCAGGTCCTCGGCCTCGAGCTCGACCTCGGCGTGGAGCTCCTGCTGCTGCGCCAGGGTCTCGTCGAGGGACTGGAAGCGCTCCTCGGCCTCGTCGCGGCGCCGGGCCGCGGCGGCCTGCTGGCCGGCGATCTCGTCCAGGTCGCGGGCGATGCGCCGCGCATGCTCGTCGGATTGCGCCGCCTGCTGCACCAGGCGGCTGTGCTGGATCTCGGCCTCGTGCAGGGCGCGCACCAGCTCGCCGATGCGCTGGCGGGCGGGGCCCAGGTCTCGCGCCACCTGGCGGCAGGCCGCGTCGGCGCGCGCGTGGGCGTCCAGGGCCTCGTCGGCGATGAGCTGCGCCGCCCTCACCTCGCGCAGCAGATTGTCGATCTGCTGCTGGCGGGCGAGCATGCCGGACTGCTCGGAATCCGCCGCGTAGAACCGCACGCTGTGCGCATCGACCCGATGGCCGGCGCGCACCACCCAGCAGCCGCCCCAGGGCAACTCGCCGCGCCGGGCGAGGGCCTGCTCCAGCTCGTCGCTGACGTAGGCGTGGCGCAGCCAGACGCTGAGCAGGGCGTGCACCTCGGGATCCTGGGTGCGCACCAGCGACAGCAGCGGACGCGCGCCCGGCGGCGGCTCGGGCGCCACGGCGGTGGCGGGGGCCTGGTAGAAGGCCAGGCGCGCGGGCGGCGCATCCGCGGCGAAGGCGCGCGCGATGTCCAGGTGGCGCAGGCCGAGGGCGTTCATGCGCTCGTGCAGCACCGCCTCGAGGGCGGACTCCCAGCCCGCCTCGACCTGGAGCTTTTGCCAGAGGCGGCCCATGCCCGCCAGCTCCTGGCGCCGCAGCCAGGGCTCGAGGGCGTCCTCGGACTGTATCTTTTCCTGCAGGGCGATGAGGGCCTGGCGCCGCGCATCGAGCTTTTCCAGGTCCAGGCGGGCGTCCTGGCTGGCCTGCAAGGCCCGGGCGCGCGCATCCTCGAGACCCGGCAGCCGTTCCTCGAGAGCGGCGAGGACCTCCTGCGCCTCCTCGAGCTTGGCCTGCGCCACGGCGCATTCGCCCTCGAGGCGCTCGATCTCGGCGGGATCGGGCGCGCCCAGGGCCGCGCGTTCCGCCTCGAGCCGCAGGCGCCGGTCCTCCAGGGCGCGCCACTGGCCATCGGCGTCGCGCTGCGCCTGGGCGGCCAGCGCCAGGTCCTGCTCGATGCGCGACAGGGTCCCGCGCAAGGCGTCGCGCCGCTCGGCCGTCTCGCGCAGTTGCGCATCGAGCCGCGGCAGGCTCGCCTGGCTCTCCTCGGCCTGGGCGGCCAGGGTCTCGGCGCGGGCCGCGGCCTCCTCGATCTGCGCCCGGACCTCCTCGATGGCGCCCTGGCAATGGCCCTGCTGGTCGCCCCACTCCTGCATCTGGGCCTGGAGCTGCGTCCGCCGGGCCTGCAGGCGGTTGCGGGCCTCGACGACGTGGCGGATCTCGGCCTCGAGGCGGCTCACCAGGGCGCCGGCTTCGAACACCCGCCCCTGGGCCTGGTGAACCGCGTCGTTGGCCTCGAAATGGCCGGCGCGGCGCGCCTCGAGATCGGCCTCGAGGGCGCGCAGGCGCGCCACGGCCTCCTCGAAGCGCGCCTGGGCCTGCTCGATCTGGACCGCGAGGTCCTGCCGCGAGGCGAGCGCCGATTCCTCGCGCAGCAGCCACAGCGCCTGCTGCTTGAGCTCGCCTTCCTCCTGCAGGCCGCGGTAGGTCCCGGCCACCTCGGCCTGGGACTCGAGCTTTTCGAGCTGGCCCGAGAGCTCGCGCAGGATGTCCTCCAGGCGGGTGAGGTTCTCGCGCGTGTCCGAGAGGCGATTCTCGGTCTCGCGCCGGCGCTCTTTGTAGCGCGAGACGCCGGCGGCCTCCTCGAGGTAGACCCGCAGCTCCTCGGGCTTGGCCTCGATCAGGCGGTTGATCATCCCCTGGCCGATGATGGCGTAGCCGCGCGAGCCCAGGCCGGTGCCGAGGAAAATGTCGTGGATGTCGCGCCGCCGCACCTGCTGGTTGTTGACGAAGTAGCTGCTCGCCCCGTCGCGGGTCAGGACGCGGCGCACCGCGATCTCGGAGAAGCTCGACCACTGCCCGGCGGCCCGGCCCTCGCTGTTGTCGAAGACCAGCTCGACCGATGCGCGCGCGGCGGGCTTGCGCTGTCCGGATCCGTTGAAGATCACGTCCTGCATGGAGGCGCCGCGCAGCTCGGAGGCCCGGGTCTCGCCCAGCACCCAGCGCACCGCGTCGATGATGTTGGATTTGCCGCAGCCGTTGGGCCCCACCACGCCGACCAGCTCGCTGGGCGTGGGGATCACCGTCGGATCAACGAAGGACTTGAAGCCGGCGAGTTTGATCTGGGTCAGGCGCACGTTGCGGAATCGTCCGGGAGCGGACCGGGGTCTGGAAAGTCATGCATTCCGTGATGATAGCGTACCGCGGGCCCCTCCCCGAACCCCGGCGGCCCGAAAAAACGATCATTCTTTTCCGATCCCCCGGCCGTCAGCGGCTATACTGCCTGACGTTCCAGAAACACATTTTGTGACCGATCCGCAACCCACACCCCCACCCACCATCGGGATTCCGTTTTGAATAGAGGCTTCTATCTGGTGATGGCCGCGCAGGCATTGTCCTCCGTAGCGGACAATGCGCTGCTGATCGCGGCCATCGCCCTGATTGCCCAGCTCAGCGGCCCGGAATGGATGGCGCCCATGATGAAATGGTGGTTCGCGCTGGCCTACGTGGTGCTCGCCGCCTTCGTCGGCGCCTTCGCCGATTCCTTTCCCAAGGGCCGGGTGATGTTCTCGACCAACGCGCTCAAGACCCTGGGCTGCGCGCTGATGTTCGGCTACAACTACCTGCTGAGCTCTCCCGAGCACCAGCTCTTTCTGGTCTTCGTGTCCTACACCATCGTGGGCATCGGCGCGGCGGCCTATTCCCCCGCGAAATACGGCATCGTCACCGAGATGCTGCCGCCCGAGCTGCTGGTCAAGGGCAATAGCTGGATCGAGGGCCTGACCGTGCTGTCGGTGATCGTGGGCACCGTGCTGGGCGGGGTGCTGATCAGCCCGCTGGCCTCGGCGCACATCATGGCCCATCCCTGGGTGCATAACATCGCGGGCAACGCGGCGCAGGGCGCCATCCTGGTGATCGGCCTGGTCTACATCGCCGCGGCCATCTGCAACCTGCTGATCCCCGACACCCACGCCTTCTACCCCAAGCAGCAGACCCATCCCATCCGCCTGATCCGCAGCTTCGGCGCCTACGTGCGCATCCTCTGGGGCGACAAGCTCGGCCAGATCTCGCTGGCGGTCACCACGCTGTTCTGGGGCGCGGGGGCGACCCTGCAATTCATCGTCATCGAATGGGGCGCGCAGCACCTGGGCTACCGCCTGGACCAGGCGTCCATCCTGATGGGCGTGGCGGCGCTGGGCACCGTGGCGGGCTCGATATGCGCCGGGCGCGTGCCGCTGCGCAAGGCCCTGTCGGTGCTGCCCGTGGGGGTGGTGATGGGCCTGGTGGTGCTGCTGATGCCGGCCGTGCAGGCGACCTGGGCGGTCTACGGCCTGCTGCTGCTGATCGGCGCGCTGTCGGGATTCTTCGTCGTCCCCATGAACGCCCTGCTGCAGCACCGGGGCCACGTGCTGCTGTCGGCCGGGCATTCGATCGCGGTCCAGAACTTCAACGAGCAGCTCAACATCCTGCTGATGCTCGCCCTCTACAGCCTGATGCTCTGGCTGGGGCTGCCCATCAACGTGGTGATCATGATCTTCGGCCTGCTGGTGTCGGGCCTCATGCTGGTCTTCATCCGCTGGAACGCGCTCAACCACCGGGCCGATCCCGGCCTGGCCAAGCTCATCGGCCAGCCCGGCCACGGCACCGCCCTGCGCTGAGCCGCGGGGGCCGGGCGCCGCTGCCTGGATTGCGGGCGGCGCGCCGGGCCCCCCAGACCCCCGATCATGGATGGCGCGTCAGGCCGGCGGCGCCGGATCGCGCGCGGCGCGCGCCAGGGCCAGCAGGTCGGCCCAGGCCTGCGCCTTGTGCGCGGGCCGCAGCAGCAGGGACGCGGGATGATGCGTCACCCACACCGGGATGGTGGAACCATCGGACAGCCCGTAGGCGTGCTCGCGCCCGCGCAGGTCCTCCAGGGCGGCGCGCGTCCCGAGCAGCGCATTGGCGGCGAGCCGCCCCAGCACCAGGATGTGCCGGGGCCGCAGGATTTCGATCTGGCGGCGCAGGTGGGGCAGGCAGGCCGCGACCTCGGCCGCCTGGGCCGCCCGACCGCCCGGCGGGCGGCACTTCAGCACATTGGTCAGGTAGGCCGATTCCGCGCGCGGCAGGCGCGCGCCCGCCAGCATCGCGCGCAGCAGGTCCCCCGCCTGGCCCTCGAAAGGCCGGCCCGCCGCATCGTCGGCGATCCCCGGCATCTCGCCCACGATCAGGTATTCCGGCGAACGCGCCTGCCCATCGCCCGGCACCGCCCGCGTGCGCCCGGCATGCAGCCCGCAGGCCGTGCAGGCCAGGATCGCCTGGTCCAGGGCTTGCAGGCCGGACGGCGCGCCGTCCGCGCCGGCGGTGGCCGGGGGCAGGTTTTCCTCCGTTTGCCCGGGAAAGCGTTCCTCCACTTGCCCAGGCGGGCTTTCCTCGGCCGGCCGGGCCGTTCCCGGCCCAGTGGCGGCCCCTGCCTGCTCGGGCGGAACGGCCGGCACCGCGGCGGCCGGGGCCGCGGGCACGCGCGATTGCGGGCGGGCCGTTCCCGGCACCACGGCGGGGCGCGGCTCAGCGGCGGGGCGCGGCGCCTCGGTGGCGGGCGGGCGCGGCGCGGGCGCCGCGGCGCCCAGCAGGCCGAGCCAATGGGGGTCGACGCCGATCTCGGCCAGCCAGGCGGCCTGCAGCGGCCCGATCCGATAACTCATGATGCCCCCCTTGGCGCTGCGCCCGATGCGTTCATGCCGCCTCCAGTTCGAGCGTCATGATCCAGCCGTCCTCGCGGGCGCCGTGGGAGGCGGGATAGTAGTCCTTGCGCGTCCCGACGTGGCGGAAGCCGAACTTGCGATAGAAGGCGATCGCCTGCCGGTTGCTGGGCCGGACCTCGAGGGTCAGGGCGCCCAGGCCCGCCGCCCGGCAATGGTCCAGGCAGGCTCGCAGCAGCCGCGAGCCCGCGCCCTGGCGCTGGTCGCCCGGGCGCACGCCGATCACCAGCAGGTGCGCCATGTCCGGCGTGTCCATCAGCAGGGCGAAACCCCGCATCCCGCCCATTCGCCGCAGCACCCAGCCATGGTAGCCGGCGGCCAGCCCGTCGGCGAAATTGCCCCGCGTCCAGGGAAAGGACTGCACCCGCCGCTCGATCGCGGCGACCTCGTCCAGGTCCCCCTCGGCCATGCGGTGCAAGGTCCAGGCGCCGCCGTCGGCCTGGGGATTGCCGCCGAGGCCCGCGGCGCGCTCGCGCGTGGTGTAGGCCACCTTGTCGCGGACGTAGGCGGGCGCCGCGGCCTCCGGCGGCACCGTCCGCCCTGCGTCCCAGTCCTGGGCGGCCAGGCGCGCGATGGTCGCGGCCTGGGCCCGGGCGCCTGCGGCCGCCGCCGGCCCGCCGGCCGCGAATCCCAGGCCGCGCAGCGCCGCCTCCAGGCCCTCGAAGGCCGCCAGCGCGTCGCCGTGGACGTGGCGGGCCCCCCCGCCCCACCCCGGGGATTCGCGCTCGAGCCAGGCGGCCACGTCGGCCAGCCCCAGCAGGGCGGGCGCCTGCAAGGTCTGCCATCCACGGCCGGCGTCATGGCGGTAGGCGGCCGCGTACACCTCCTGCATGCGCGCGTCCTGCAGGACCACGTGCACCCCGGCGATCCCGTCCCCGCCCTGCAAGGCGATGGCCCGCATCGAATCCACCGGGAGCACCGGCAGCCCCAGGGCGACGGCCAGGCCCTGGGCCACGCCGCAGGCGATCCGCAGGCCGGTGAAGCCGCCCGGCCCCTGGCCGAAGGCGACGGCCGACAAGTCCCCGCGCCGCAACCCGGCCTCGGCCAGCAGGCCCTCCGCCAGGGGCAGGATGCGCCCGGCGTGCTCGCCGCGGCCCTCGTGCTGGCCGCTGCGCAGCCGCTGCCGCCCGCCGACGCGCGAAAGCAGGGCCACGCCGCACAAATCACTTGATGTTTCAAACGCCAGGATGTGAAAATCGCTCATGTCGTCCCAGTTTTCCGTTG
>JBIQHJ010000016.1:25168-45436 GCA_044508625.1 Alcaligenaceae bacterium | reverse complement strand
GAGCCTGTTACATTTTCGCCATGAACACGCAAAATCAGACCCTTACCCGCAAGATCCTCATCGTCGACGACGATCCCAGACTGCGCGACCTGCTGCGGCGCTACCTGACCGAGCAGGGCTTCAACGTCTACGTGGCCGAGGACGCCAAGGAAATGGCCAAGCTCTGGCAGCGCGAGCACTTCGACCTGCTGGTGCTGGACCTCATGCTGCCCGGCGAGGACGGCCTGTCCATCTGCCGGCGCCTGCGAGGCAACCACGACAACACCCCGATCATCATGCTCACGGCCAAGGCCGAGGAGATCGACCGCATCGTGGGCCTCGAGATGGGCGCCGACGACTACCTGACCAAGCCGTTCAATCCGCGCGAGCTCCTCGCCCGCGTGAACGCCATCCTGCGCCGCCGCGGCACCGAGGAACACCCGGGCGCGCCCAGCCAGGAAAACGAGTCGGTCGAGTTCGGTCCCTACGTCCTCAACCTGTCCACCCGCACCCTGACGCGCAACCACGAGGTCGTGCCCATCACCACGGGCGAGTTCTCGGTCCTCAAGGTCTTCGCCCGCCATCCCAAGGTTCCGCTGTCGCGCGACAAGCTCATGGAACTGGCTCGCGGGCGCGAATACGAGGCCTTCGACCGCAGTCTCGACGTCCAGATCTCGCGGCTGCGCAAGCTGATCGAACCCAACCCGTCCAAGCCCGTCTTCATCCAGACCGTCTGGGGCCTGGGCTACGTCTTCGTTCCGGACGGCGGCCAATAGGGCCCGGTGCCCGCCCGGCCGGCCCGGCGGCATGCCGGACGGCGGCCGGGCGCGGCGCGCGGCGCCAGGCGGCCAAGGCTGGCGGCCCTGACGCGCGGCGAGGCCATACGCACCCGATATGCCCTTCAAGACGCAACCCTCGAAACTGCCCCGTCTCCGGCTGGGCCTGTTCAGCCGCTCCTTCCTGCTGCTCGCCACCCTGATGCTGGTCAGCCTGGGGGCGTGGCTGCAGGTCGTCTTCAACATCGAGGAAGGACCGCGCGCCGCCCAGATGGCGCAGCGCGTGGCCACCACCGTGAGCATCACGCGCTCGGCCCTGATCTACGCCCCGCCGCAGGTGCGCCCCGCCCTCCTGCTGGACCTGGCCACCAAGGAAAGCCTGCGGGTACAGCCGCGCGAGCACACCGACGTGCTCGAGCCCCTGCCGCACACCAGCTACTGGGACCACGTCAGCAAAGAGATCCGCAACCGCCTGGGCAGCCAGACGGCGATGATGTGGTCGGTCAACAATGTCCCCGGCATCTGGATCAGTTTCCACATCGACGAGGACCAGTACTGGCTGGTGTTCGATCGCGAGCAGCTGCGGCTGACCACGGGGCGCGAATGGGTGGGCTGGGTCGCCGCGACCCTGCTGCTGGCCCTGGTGGGCGCGGCCATCAGCGTGCGTTTCGTGAACCAGCCCCTGGCCCAGCTCGCCAAGGTCGCCCAGCAGCTCGCGCGCGGCGAGACCCCGACACCCCTGCCGGAAAAGGGCCCCGTCGAGATCCGCGACATGAACATCGCCTTCAACCGCATGGCGCGCGACCTGCGCCAGAACGAGGCCGACCGCGAGATCATGCTGGCCGGTATTTCGCACGACCTGCGCACGCCCCTGGCGCGCATGCGCCTCGAGATCGAGATGAGCCAGGTCAGCGACGAGACCCGCCAGGCGATCGACGAGGACCTGGCCCAGATCAACCACAGCATCGGCCAGCTCATGGAGTACGCGCGCCCGGCCGGCGCCGTGCCCGAGGCCGGCATCGACGTCTCGCGTGTCCTGCAGGACCTGTTCGAGCGCGAGCGCAGCCACACCGAGTCGCTGGGCGGCGAGCTGTCCGCCCGCATCGAGCCCAACATGCAGGCGCGCATCAGCGCCAACGACCTCAAGCGCATCGTCAGCAACCTGATCGAGAACGCCCGCCGCTACGGGCGCAGCCCGAGCGACGACCGCGCCCACATCGTGCTGCACGCCTACCAGTCGGGCAACATGCTGCGCATCGACGTGCAGGACCAGGGCACGGGCATCCCCCAGGCCGACATCCAGCGCCTGCTGCGGCCCTTCGCGCGCGGCGAATCGGCCCGCACCGGCGTCAGCGGCGCGGGCCTGGGCCTGGCCATCGTCGAGCGCCTGCTGCGCCAGGTGGGCGGCAAGTTCGAGCTGATTTCACGGCCGCCCGGCGGCCTGCTGGCACGTATCGAAATCCCCAAGACGCGGGCGAGGCCGGGCGACAAGGCCTTGGCGTAGAATGACGAGGCGGACTCCGGCAGCCGCGACTCAACCCACAGGAGCCCCGATGAAAACCATAGGCGACAGACTGGACGCGTTCCGGGTGACCGGCGTGAAGCCAGGCTTCAACCACCCCGAGGAAAACGGCGTCTCGGCTTTCGAGGACATCACCGAAAGCTCCTTCCCGGGCAAATGGAAGGTCATCTATTTCTATCCCAAGGACTTCACGCTGGTGTGCCCGACCGAGATCGTGGGCTTCAACCAGCTCGCGGACGCCTTCGACGAACGCGGCGCCGTACTGATGGGCGGCTCGACCGACAACGAGTACGTCAAGCTCGCCTGGCGGCGCGAACACCCCGAGCTCAGCAAGCTCAATCACTACCAGTTCGGCGACACGACGGGCTCGCTCATCGACCAGCTCGGGATCCGCGAGAAATCCGAGGGCGTGGCCCTGCGCGCCACCTTCATCGTCAATCCCGACAACATCATCCAGCACGTGTCGGTCAACAACTTCAACGTCGGCCGCAATCCCGAGGAAACCCTGCGCATCCTCGACGCCCTGCAGACCGACGGCCTGTGCCCCTGCAACCGCCCCATCGGCGGGGCCACGCTCTAGCCTCAGGGGCGCGCCAGCAAGGCCACGGCGCTCGCGGCGATCCCCTCGCGGCGGCCCAGGTGGCCCAGGCCCTCGTTGGTCTTGGCCTTGACGTTCACCTCGGCGACGGCGATCCCCAGGTCCTCGGCGATGTGCGCGGCCATGGCCGCGGCGTGCGGCCCGATGCGCGGCGCCTGCGCATGCACGGTGGCATCCACGTTGACCACCACCCAGCCCGCCTCGCGCGCCATGCGCGCGGCCTCGCGCAGGAACATCCGGCTGTCGGCGCCGGCCCAGCGCGGGTCGCGGTCCGAGAAATGCCGCCCGATGTCGCCCAGCCCCGCCGCGCCCAGCACCGCGTCGGTGACCGCGTGCAGCAGCACGTCCGCATCCGAGTGGCCCACCAGCCCATGATCATGGGGGATGCGCACCCCGCCGATGATGAGGGGCAGGCCCGGAGCCAGGGCATGGACGTCATACCCCTGCCCCACCCGGAAAGGAACGCCCCGCGCCGCGCCCTGGCTCGTGCTCATGATCCGCCGTCCTCCCCATGCCGCGGGTCCGTTCGATGCTGTGGGTCCATTCGATGCTGCGGATCCGTTTGCCGCGGACTCGTTCGATGCCACGGGTCCGCTTCCCGCGGATCCGTTCCCGCGCCGGACGGCAGATCATCGCACAGGGCCCGCTCGAACCATTCGAAATCCTCGGGCCAGGTCAGTTTCTCGTTCGCGCGCGCCCCGCGCACCAGCAGCGGGGCGCCGGCGGCCCCCGCCAGCTCGATGGCCGAGGCCTCATCGGTCACGCGCGCATCGCCCGCGCCCGCATCCAGGGCGTCCTGCAGCACGCCCGCGCGGAACATCTGGGGCGTCTGCGCGAGCCACAGGCCCCGGCGCGGCAGCGTGCGCGCCACCGACACGGGACCGCCGTCCGCCGGATCGGGCTCGAAGGCGCATTTCACCGTGTCGGCCACCGGCAGGGCCAGCAGCCCGCCGCGCCCGTGTCGCAGGCACGTGTCGATCAGGCGGGACAGGGCCTCGCGCGGCAGGCCGGGGCGCGCCGCGTCATGGACCATGACCCAGGCCTCGCGCGGCAGCGCGGCCTCGCGCAGGGCCGCGCGCACCGTATCGGCGCGCGTGGGACCGCCGCAAGCCCGCCACACCGTGCGCGGCAGGCCCGCGAGCGCGGCCTCGGCCCAGGCATCCCCGGCCGCCACCGCCACCCGGACCTGGGCCACGCGCGGCTCTGCCAGCAGGGCGCGCACCGTGCGGCGCAGCATCGGCTCGCCGGCCAGGCGGCGATACTGCTTGGGCGGGCCGCCGGCCGCCGCCCGCGATCCCACGCCGGCGGCCGGCACGATGGCGATCACGGTTTCCTCGTTCATGGTCATAGCGGCCGATTTTAGCCGAGGCCGCCGTCCCGCGGCCTTCAGGAGGGGCGCTTCACGTTCTGCTGGACGGACAGGCGCACCATCGCCCCGGGCAGGCCGGCCCGCAGCGCCTTCAGGCCCTCGATCGCCTGCCCGAAGTCCCCATACCGCAGGACGATGATGCCGGTCGGCGCGAAATACCGCACGGACTCGGGCCGGGGCCCCTTGCCGGCCGCCGCCAGCACCTGGTCCTCGGCGGCCTGGGTGACGATCACCTCGTGGCGGCTGGCGGCCACCACGCCCTGTTCATCGAGCAGCAGGCTGCCCTGGCCGTCCCCGGTCTTTTGCGGCAGCAGCCGGTAGCGGTCCGTGCCCGTGTCGTAGACGGGCAGGCTTCCGAGGCGGAGGATTTCTTCCTGGGACAGGCGCTGTCCGGGGACGAGCGGCGCCGCCTGGCAGGCCAGCGCCAGTGCGCATCCCGTCAATCCCAGGGCCAGTCGTGCGATAGCGTTCATAAGGCGTTCCTGCTGATGTGGAAAGGCCCGCGCGCGGTCCGCCGGGCGTACAGGGCAGCGATCCGGACATGGCGGCTCATTGCGCGATGATACGCGCCTCGGCCTCCAGCTCGAAGGCGACCGGATTGCCGGCTTCGAGGGCGGAACAAGGCGTCCAGCCCGCCGGGAGATCATGGTCGGGATCGGACGCCAGCAGGAAGACCTCCCAGTCTCCCCGAGCCGGCTCGCCGTAGAAGGCGACGGAGCTCAGGCCGTAGGTCCTGAAGGCGGCCGTCCCCTTCTTGCGGAAATGGTCGTTGGGCAGCTTGAGCAGCGAGACCGTGCCCGAGGGCGAGCGCACGGCAATGCCCACCGAGCCCAGGCAGACCTTTTCCCCGGTCAGGCGCAACTGGAACAGGTCGACGGTCAGGTCGGGGCCCGAAAAGGTGCCCAGCAGGCTGACCTTCCCATAAGGGAAGGCCCCTGATTTGGCCAGGTCCCACTTGGCGATCTCATCGAATCCGCTCATCTTGATATCGGTGTCGCGGCCCAGCGAGGGGTCCCGCGCGTAATCCAGCGCCAGGGCCACCGCCTTTTCCGCATCGGGCACGCCGAAGCCATACCAGTTGGAATGCACGTTGCCGGCGGCGTGCTCCTGCCAGCCCAGGTCGAGCGGGACCACCGGCGAGCCCGCAACGATGTCGGCGGGGCCGCGGATCGTGGTGGACAGCTCATTGGTCGTCAAATCCATCCGCGCCCCGTACGGGATGCCGCCGCCGGGCGAGCTGTGGATGTAATCGGGGTCCACCTGGCGGGCCGACAGGCGCAGGATGTCGCGCACGTCGCGCCAGCTCAATTCGGGATTGGCGCTGAGCATCAGGGCGACCACCCCCGAGATCGTCGGCGTGGCCGCCGAGGTGCCGTTCATGTAGGAATAATCGCAGTCGGGGTTGTCCGGCACACCGTTGCGCACGGTCTGGCCCCGCAGGAAGGGCGTCTCCGCCCCGGAATTGCTGTATCCATGGACGCAGCCCCGCATGTCGGTGGTGAATATGGTGGGGCCGCTGTATGGGGTGGTCATGCCCTCGCCGTAGTCGCCGCCCTCGCCGTACTCGCCGCCCATGCCGGTGATCCAGATGACGGAGCCGGCGCTGCTGTAGCTGCTGGCCTGGCCGAAGGCGTTGAGCGCGGCGACGGTGATGGTTTGCGGCTCGAGCGACTCTGGATCATTGATCGGATTGGTGCAGTCGTAGTAATGGTAGCCAAGACCGCACTCGTTCTCGTTGTCGCTGAAAGAGTTGCCGGCGCCCTTCACGTAGATCACGCCGCGGCCGCCGCGCAATTGCTTCAGGCCGCGCAGGATGGGGGTCGTGGCGTCCCTGCCATCATCGTAGGACATCGCCGACTCGATGGCGGTATAGGACGCATTGATGACATGGGCCTTGCTCGACCAGGGCGCGCCGCCCAGCGCCAGCGCCTGGGTGAGCGCCGAGAAGTCGCTCTGCAGGTAATTGGCGGCACCCAGCGTGACCCGCGGCGCGATGCCCATGACCCCCTTGCCGTTCTGCGCGGCCCCGATCATGCCCGCCACGGCGGTGCCATGCGGAGGATCGACCCCCGTGGGCGGATCCGGATAGGGGTCGCTCTGCTGGGTGACGAAATTCCACGACATGCCATAGTCCGCGTTGGGCGCGAGGTCCTCGTTGCGCAGGTCGGTGCCGGTATCGAGCACCAGCACGTTGACCCCCTGTCCCTTGATGCCCCGCCGATGCACGGGCTCGACGTTCAGGTCCAGCCCGCCGCCGAAAGTGTCCGGATAGTCCTTGAAAAAGCTGTCCTCGTAATTCAGGGCCCACTGGAAGGTGTACAGGGGCTCGGTCTCGCCCGTCTTGCAGGCATGGGGGCCGTCCTCGAGGCAGGAGGAGGCCATGGGCCGCCCATCGCCGCTCCCTCCATCGCAAGCCGCGAGCATCGCCGCCATCAGGGGCGGCAGGCAGAACCGTATCGTCGTTTTCAGCGTCATCCGATATCACCAGGGTCAACATTGATCGAGGGGGCGCAGTGCCGCGGCGGCCCGCGGCGGCTTGCCGCGGCTCGGCGGTCCGGCGGTCCGGCGGTCCGGCGGTCCGGCGGTCCGGCAAGATGTTACTGAATATTGAAGCCAATTGCTACAGGCATCCAAGGTCGATCCGGCAAGCATTCCGCCTCTCCGATGCGGCGCCGAACCATGGCCGCGAGGGGCGCGACGGTATAATCCACAGCCTGATGAATCGCCCCGCCCACCTCCTCGACATCCCCTCGATCGCACCCACCCTGGCGGCCCTGCGGCCCGGCCGGCGCTACGCGCAGCCGCGGCCCCCGGGCTCGGGCGACGCCTGCCTGCTCGCCGGGCTGGCGCGCGCGGCGGGCCGGCCGCTGGCCGCGCTGTGCGCCGATCCGCTGGCGGCGCGCCGCCTGGCCGACGAGATCCCGCTGTTCGATCCCGACCTGCGGGTGCGATTCCTGCCGGATTGGGAGACCCTGCCCTACGACGGATTCTCGCCGCACCAGGACCTGATCTCGGAGCGCCTGCGCACGCTGCACGCTCTGGCGCAGGGGGCCGTGGACGTCCTCATCGTGCCGGTCACCACCGCCCTGTACCGCCTGGCGCCGACCGCCTTTCTCGCGGCCTACACCTTCAGCTTCCGCCAGGGGGACACCCTCGACGAGGGCCGGCTGCGCGAACAGCTCACGCTCGCCAGCTACAGCCACGTCACCCAGGTGACCGCGCCGGGCGAATTCTGCATCCGCGGCGGCCTGATCGACCTGTTCCCCATGGGCTCGGCCCTCCCCTACCGCATCGATCTGTTCGACCGCGAGATCGAGTCTATCCGAAGTTTCGACATCGACACCCAGCGCAGCCTCTATCCCGTGCGCGAGATCGAGCTGCTGCCGGGGCGCGAATTCCCCATGGACGAGGAGTCCCGGGCGCGCTTCCGCTCGCGTTTCCGGGAGGTCTTCGAGGGGGATCCGTCCCGGGCCCTGCCCTACAGGGACATCGGCAACGGCATCGCCTTCGCGGGCGTCGAATACTACCTGCCGCTGTTCTTCGAGCGCACCGCGACGCTGTTCGACTACCTGCCCGCGGACACGCTGGCCGTCACGCTGGGCGACGCGCCGGGGGCCATCGCCCAGTTCGGCCAGGACACGCGCAACCGCTGGCAGTTCCTGAAGTCGGACCGCGAGCGGCCCGTGCTGCCTCCCGAGGCCCTGTTCCTCGGCGAGGACGAGTTCCACGCCGGGCTGAAGGCCTTTCCGCGCCTGGCGTTCGCCGAGGGCGAGCCGCATCCCGACTTCGAGCCCAGCCCGAACGTCGCCGTGAACCGCCGGGCCGAGGATCCCCTGGCCGGCCTGCGCCGGCACCTCGCGGACGGCCGGCGCACCGCCCTGTGCGTGGACACCCCGGGGCGGCGCGAAACCATCGCCGAGATGCTCGCCGAGCACCGCCTGCCGCCCCAGGCCGTCCACGACACCCTGCAGGATTTCCTCCAGGGCGAGGCGCGCTTCGCGCTGGTCGTCGCCCCCCTGTCCAGCGGCTTCCAGCTCGCCTCCGCCGACCTGGCGCTGCTCACCGAAAACGATCTCTACCCCGGCCAGGCCGGACGCGGCGCGCGCACCCGGCGGCGCCAGGAGCGGGCCAGCGACGTCGACGCCATGGTGCGCGACCTCGCCGAACTGCGCATCGGCGATCCGGTGGTCCACGTCCAGCACGGCATCGGGCGCTACCGCGGCCTGGTCGAAATGGACCTGGGCGAAGGCCCGATCGAGCTGCTGCACCTCGAATACGCCCAGGGCGCGACCCTGTACGTGCCGGTGTCGCAACTGCGCCTGATCGCCCGCTACAGCGGCGCCGATCCCGAGAACGCCCCGCTGCATCCGCTGGGCTCGGGCCAGTGGGACAAGGCCCGGCGGCGCGCCGCGCGCCAGGCGCGCGACACCGCGGCCGAGCTGCTCGCCCTGTACGCCCGGCGGGCCGCGCGCGAGGGCTTCCATTTCAAGCTGCCCGTGCGCGACTACGAGGCCTTCGCCGAGGGCTTCGGCTTCGAGGAGACCCCGGACCAGGCCGCGGCCATCGCCGCCGTGATCGGCGACATGACCTCGGGGCGCCCGATGGACCGCCTGGTCTGCGGCGACGTGGGCTTCGGCAAGACCGAGGTCGCCCTGCGCGCCGCCTTCCTCGCCGTCATGAACGGCCGCCAGGTCGCGCTGCTGTGCCCGACGACCCTGCTCGCCGAGCAGCACGCGCAGAACTTCGGCACGCGCTTCGCCAACTGGCCCGTGCGCATCGCCGAGCTCTCGCGCTTTCGCACCGGCAAGGAAACCGCCCGCGCCATCGCGGGCCTGGCCGACGGCAGCGTGGACATCGTCATCGGCACCCACAAGATCCTGTCCAAGGAGGTGCGCTTCAAGCAGCTCGGGCTGGTGATCATCGACGAGGAGCACCGCTTCGGCGTGCGCCAGAAAGAGGCCCTGAAGGCCCTGCGCGCCGAGGTCGACGTGCTGACGCTGACCGCCACCCCCATCCCCCGCACCCTGGGCATGTCGCTGGAGGGCATCCGCGATTTCTCGGTCATCGCCACCGCGCCGCAAAAGCGGCTGGCCATCAAGACTTTCGTGCGGCGCGAGGACGGCAGCACCATCCGCGAGGCCATCCTGCGCGAGCTCAAGCGCGGCGGCCAGGTCTATTTCCTGCACAACGAGGTCGAGACCATCCAGAACCGCCGCGCGCGCCTCGAGGAACTGGTGCCCGAGGCCCGCATCGCGGTGGCCCACGGCCAGATGGGCGAACGCGAGCTCGAGGAGGTGATGAAGGGCTTTTACCAGCAGCGCAGCAACGTGCTGCTGTGCACCACCATCATCGAGACCGGGATCGACGTGCCCACGGCCAACACCATCGTCATCCACCGCGCCGACAAGCTGGGCCTGGCCCAGCTCCACCAATTGCGCGGCCGCGTGGGCCGCTCGCACCACCAGGCCTACGCCTACCTGCTCACCCCCGGCGAGGATGCCATCACCGGCAACGCCAAGAAGCGCCTCGAGGCGATCCAGTCCATGGAGGAACTGGGCGCCGGATTCTTCCTCGCGATGCACGACCTCGAGATCCGCGGCAGCGGCGAGGTCCTGGGCGAATCGCAGTCGGGCAACATCCAGGAAATCGGCTTTTCCATGTACAACGACATGCTGGGCGCGGCCGTGCGCGCCCTCAAGTCCGGCGAGGAGCCCGACCTGGATTCGCCCTTCGACCAGCAGTGCGAGGTCAACCTGCACGCCTCGGCCCTGCTGCCCGCCGACTACTGTCCCGACGTCCATGCCCGCCTGGGCCTGTACAAGCGGCTGTCGCACGCCGCCGACGGCGACGAGATCACGCTCATCCAGGAGGAACTGATCGACCGCTACGGCAAGCTGCCCGAGGCGGGCCAGACCCTGCTGGCCCTGCACCGCCTGCGCCTGCTGGCCGAGCCCCTGGGCGTGATCAAGATCGACGCCGGCGAAATCCAGGCCTCGGTGCAGTTCTCGGCCAAGCCCAACATCGAGCCCCTGCGCATCATCGAGCTGGTGCAGCAGGACCGCAGCGTCCGCCTCAATGGCCCCGACCGGCTGAAGCTCACCTACGGCGGCACGGTGGACGTGCCCGGCCGCATCCAGGCCGTGCGCGGCGTCCTCCAGCGCCTGGGCGGCGCGGCGCGGTAGCCGCGCGCGACCCGCGGCGGCCACGGCGGCGGGCCCATCCCCCGCAAGGCAGCGCGATCCTGCCGGCCTGTCCCGGCGGCAGGTCGAGCCGCGGCCATGCCAACCCACGCCCGCGCCGCTCCCCTTTTTCCTCCCTCCCGCAATTGAGCGGCGAACGATTCTCGTTTAGAATCGCACACCTAATGAGAATGATTTTCATGATTTTTATCATTTATGGAGAGGGAAAAAATTGGAATCGCATTTTGAGCCGCGGTTTGGCAAACTGACCGGCGGGCTGGCGACTGCGCTCGCCACCCCGACGCTATTCCTGCTGCCCCAGGCCGGACAGGCGCAAAATACGAGCCCGACCGAGCTCAGCCCGGTCAAGGTGCAGGGCGAGAAACCCGCGCCCTTCCTGGTCACCGAGTCGGCGTCGCCCAAGTTCACCGCCCTCGTGCTCGACACGGCGAAGTCCGTGCAGATCATCCCCAAGGAACTGATCCAGAGCCAGGCCGCCACCACGCTGACCGACGTGCTGCGCAATTCGCCGGGCATCACCTTCGGGGCCGGCGAGGGCGGCAATCCCCTGGGCGACCGGCCCTTCATCCGCGGCTACGACGCCCAGGCCAGCACCTTCATCGACGGCATGCGCGACATCGGCGCCACCTCGCGCGAAGTCTTCAACCTCGAGCAGGTCGAGGTCATCAAGGGCGCGGACGGCGCCTATGCCGGGCGCGGCGGCGCGGGCGGCAGCATCGACCTGGTCAGCAAGACCGCCAAGCTGCGCGACTTCACCGACGTGTCGCTGGGCTTCGGCACGGCCAAGTATTTCCGCCAGACCGTGGACAGCAACTGGCAACTGGGCGACACCACGGCCTTCCGCCTGAACGCGATGAACCACAGCCAGGACGTCGACGGCCGCGACGCCGTGGACTACAAGCGCTGGGGCGTGGCGCCGACGATCTCCTTCGGCCTGGGCACCCCCACGCGCGTGACCCTGAGCTACTACCACATGGAGACCGACGACACGCCCGACAGCGGGATCCCCTACACGATTTCCCCCAAGGGTTCCAACGACCCCGATTTCCATCGCACGCCGATCGACACGGTCGACCGCGACAATTTCTACGGCCTGGAGAGCGACTACCGCCGCACGCGCAGCGACATGGGCACCCTGCTGGTCGAGCACGACTTCAGCGAGCGCCTCACCCTGCGCAACCAGACCCGCTACACGCGGGGCACCCAGCGCTACGTCTGGACCCAGCCCGACGACAGCCAGGGCAACGTCAACAAGGGCATGGTCTGGCGCCGCAACAACAACCGCGACAGCCGGGTCAGCACCTGGGCCAACCAGACCGAGCTGCAGGGCGAATTCGTCGCCGGCGGCTTCAAGAACCGCTTCCTGACCGGCATCGAGCTGTCCTCGGAGGACGGGCGCAAGGACAGCCTGAACATCGATCGCGGCAACAGCAAGTGCCCCGACGGCATCGGCGCCGCCGGCAACTACACCTGCACCAGCCTGTACAGCCCCAACCCCGGCGACCCCTGGGTCAATCCCCTGAACGGCGGCCCCAAGGGCGAGCCCAGCTACACCCGCACCCTGACGAAATCGATCTACGGCTTCGACACGATCGAGTTCACCGAGCAGTGGCAGGCCACCGTCGGCCTGCGCGTGGACGACTACGACACCCGCCTGGACCAATACAACCAGGACCGCGTCAGCCGCCACGACACGCTGTTCAACTACCAGCTCGGCCTGGTCTACAAGCCCGCGCCCAACGGCAGCGTCTACGTGTCATACGGCACCTCGTCCACCCCCGCGGGCGCCACCCTGGGCGAAGGCAGCGAAACCCAGAGCCTGACCCCGGGCCGCGGCGGCGTCGGCCCCAACGCCGATGACATGGCCCCGGAAAAGAACCGCACCCTCGAGCTGGGCACCAAGTGGGACCTGCTCGACCAGCGGCTCGGCCTGACGGCGGCGGTGTTCCGCGTCGAGACCACCAACGCCCGCATCACGATGCCCGACAACACCTACGCCATGGCGGGCGACAAGCGCGTGGACGGCTTCGAGCTGGGCCTCTCGGGCAGCGTCACGCCGCAATGGCAGGTCTACGGCGGCTATACCTACCTCAAGAGCCGCATCGGCGACAGCGGCAAGAACAGCAACTACGAGGGCAACGCCTTCCCGAACACCCCGGAACACAGCTTCAGCCTGTGGAACACCTATGACTTCACCCCGGACCTGACCGCCGGCGTCGGCGCCTACTACGTCGCCAAGCAGTACGGCAACGAGGCCAACACCATCAGCATCCCGTCCTACTGGCGCTTCGACGCCATGGCGGGCTACCGGTTCAGCAAGACCGTCGACCTGCAGGTCAACGTCAACAACCTGACCAACAAGACCTACTACGACAAGGCCTACCCGTCGCACTACGCCTCGATCGCGCCGGGACGCTCGGCCGTCGCGACGCTGAACCTGCACTTCTGATGGACACAGGCGGGGCGCCGCAGGCAGCGTCCGGGGCGGGAGGCGCAAGCCTCCACGCCCCGGCGGCGTTTGCGGGGCCGGACGGCCATGGTGCCAACCGGGCTCGTCCGCGGGCGCTGGACGGCCACGCCATCAATCGGACCGAGCCGCGGGCGCTGGACGGCCACGCCATCAATCGGACCGAGCCGCGGGCGCTGGCCGCCGAGCTGCAGCGCATCCTGGACGGCCCGCCCGAACAGGCGGCGGCCACCCTGCGCGCCGCCGCCGAGGGCGGCGTCGTCCAGGCGCAGCTCGTCTACGGCCAGTGGCTGCTGGACGGCCGGGGCGTGGCCCGCGACCCCGCCCAGGCCGTGCAATGGTTCCAGCATGCCGCCCGCCAGGGCGAGCCCATGGCGCTGAACATGCTGGGCCAATGCCACGCCCACGGCTGGGGCGTCGCGCCCAATCCCCTGATGGCCGCCTACTGGTACCGCCTGGCCGCGCTGGGCGGCCTGGACTGGGGCATGTACAACTACGCGACCGCCCTGGCGCTGGGCCAGGGGGTCGAACAGGACCGCCCCGCCGCCCTGGACTGGTTCCGCAAGGCCGCGGCGCTCGGCCACGCGAAATCCATCAATATGGTCGGCAGCTTCCACGAGGACGGCTGGGTGGTGCCCAGGGACGAGGACGCCGCCCTGGCCTGCTATCTGCGGGCGGCCGAAGGCGGGGATTTCCGCGGACGATTCAATGCCGCCCGCCTCCTCATCGCGCGCGATCGGCTGGACGAGGCCATCCCCTGGCTGCGCGCCGTCCCCGAGACCGCCACCCCGGCCTTTCTGGACAAGGCCGCGGCCTGGCTGCGCCGGCAGCCCCACGAGACGCTGCGCCGGATCGCCGATACCTACCATTCATCGTGACGGCACCGTGAAGTCGGCGGCACAGACCGGCCCACGGTGCGCGGCTGGCCGACGCGACCGGAATCGCGCGGGCCTCAGGGCTCCCGCAGGGACGGCAGCCTGAACCAGTTGAGGATGGCATCCAGCGGGCTGTAGTCCAGGGTGAAGCGCGCCTGGGCCCGCACCGCCGGCTTGGCCCGGTAGGCCACCGAATACTCCGCGTGCGCCATCATGCGCAAATCGTTGGCGCCGTCGCCCACGACGATGATCTGCTCGCGCGAGGCGCCCAGCCGCGCCGCCGCCTGCGCCACGTAGTCGGCCTTGGCCTGCCCGTCCACGATATCGCCCAGCACCCGCCCCGTGATCACCCCATCGACGATCTCGAGCGTGTTGGAATGCGCCTCGGCCAGGCCCAGGCCGCGGCGCAGGCGCTCGGTGAAATACGTGAACCCGCCCGACACCAGCAGCGTGTGCAGCCCCGAGGCCCGCGCCACCTCGATCAGACGCTCGGCCCCCGGATTGAGGGCGAGGCGCTCGTCGAACACCTTTTGCAGCGCGGATTCGGGCACCCCGCGCAGCAGGGCCACCCGGCGGCGCAGGCTCTCGCTGAAATCGGCGATCTCGCCGCGCATGGCCGCCTCGGTGATCGCCGCCACCTCCGCCTTGCGCCCGGCCATGTCGGCGATCTCGTCGATGCACTCGATGTTGACCAGCGTCGAATCCATGTCCATCGCCAGCAGCTTGCAACTGCGCAGCGGCACCAGCCGGTCCAGGCAGGCCGCGTCGATGCGCCGCTGGCGGCAGATCGCCAGCGCCTCCTCCAGCCCGGCGGGGTCGATGTCCAGGATGCGCACGTGGGTCGGCCCCACCTCCTGCACCCCGCCGGCGTTGGCCAGGGCGGCGATGCGTTCGATGTCGGCCGGCAGGAGATTCGGGGCTTGCAGGATCAGGTGAGGCATGGAGCGGAGGACAGAAACGGGCGGAAATGCGGCGGACGAGCCGCGGAAACGTCGTGTGAAGCTCGCGAAGGCGTGACAGGTTGCCCCACGGGAACCTTGTGTAGCACCTGACGACACCTGGCGGAGCACCTCGTGGGAATCCCGCCAGGACGCCCGTGATTGTACTCATACCGGGCGGAGACGGAGCCCGCCTCCGGCCCACGGACGCGGGAATGCGCAATCCCCTCCCTCACCTTTCCTCCATCTTTCGTCCTCATTTTCTTCACATTTGTCATTTTATGATTAAAATAATATTGATTCTTATTTTGATTCTTATAACTTTTAACGGAGAAGCTCTTGACATCACGACCCTCGCCGTCCCACGCCCTGCTGGGCTCCTCGCTCGCGCTCGCGCTTGCCGCGCCGGGCGCCTTCCTCCCCGCCGCCGCACAGACTCCCGCCGCCGCACAGACTCCCGCCTCGAACGTCCCCGCCTCGAACGTCCCCGCCTCGAACGTCCCCGCCTCGAACGTCCCCGCCGCGCCGGCCCGGTCCCCGATCACCCCGACCTCCGCGCAAGCCCAGCCCGCGCCCGCCCTGTACGCCCAGGCCCCGGGTTCCACCGCCACCCTGAGTCCCGTCAGGGTCCGGGGCGAGCGGACCGAGGAATACAAAGTCGACGACGCCTCGCAGGCCAAATTCACGGCGCCGCTGCTGGACACCCCGAAATCGGTGCAGGTCATCCCACAGGCCGTCATCCAGGACACCAACGCGACCTCGCTGGAGGACGTGCTGCGCAACGCACCGGGCATCACCTTCGGCGCGGGCGAAGGCGGCCAGCCGCTGGCCGACCGTCCCTTCATCCGCGGCGCCTCCTCCGGCAGCAACATCTACGTGGACGGCATCCGCGATCCGGGCGGCCAGACGCGCGAGATCTTCAACCTCGAGAGCGTCGAGATCGTGCGCGGCGCGGACTCCGCCCTGGGTGGCCGCGGCACGGGCGGCGGCAGCATCAACCTGTCGAGCAAGCACGCGCACCTGGGCAACGCCGCCGGCGCCAGCCTGGGCGTGGGCACGGACCGCTACCTGCGCGCCGCCATCGACGGCAACTGGCAGTTCAGCGACACCGGCGCCTTCCGCCTGAACATCATGGGAACCCAGGGCGACATGGCCGGCCGCAGCGACGTGGACTACAAGAACTGGGGCGTGGCCCCCACGATCTCCTTCGGCCTGGGCACCCCCACGCGCGCCTCGATCAGCTACTACCACTACCAGACCGACGGCATGCCCGACTACGGGGTGCCGCTGACCCGCGGCACCACCATCGAGACCGACACCGGCATCCTCGACGTGGACCGCGACACCTTCTACGGCCTGCACAAGCGCGACTACCGCAAGACCAAGGCGGACATCGGCACGATCGAACTGGAACACGACCTCACCGACCGGCTGACCGTGCGCAACGCCACCCGCTACGGCGAGACCCTCAACGACTATGTGCTGACCAACCCGGGCGACGGGACCAAAGCATTCGATCCCGTCAGCAATCAATGGTGGATGCAGCGCGGCCTGAAGTCGCGCTGGCAAAAGAGCACCATCCTGGCGAACGTCACCGAGCTGAGCGGAAAATTCGACACCGGCAGCCTCAAGCACAGCTTCAACGCCGGCATCGAGCTCTCGCGCGAAACCACGAAGAACGCCAGCTACAACGTCACCACCACCGGCGGCTCGGCCTGCCCGGCCGTGATCGGCGCCGGCAAGTTCGACTGCACTCCGCTCTACAGCCCGAACCCGAACGATCCCTGGACCGGCTCGATCGCGCGCGGCCCCCTGAGCCTGGACGCCAAGTCCACCACCCAGGCCGCCTACCTGTTCGACAGCATCGCGCTGTCGGAACAGTTCCGGGTCGACGCCGGCATCCGCTACGACCGCTACCGGATTTCCGGCGAATCGACCGTGGGGCGCGGCTCGACCACCCTGGTGCCCGGCGAGGGCTCGTGGAACATGTTCAACTACCAGATCGGCCTGGTCTACAAGCCCGTGCGCAACGGCAGCATCTACCTGAGCTACGCCACCGCGTCCACCCCGCCCACCATGTCCGGCGGCGACCAGGAGGGGATCAGCCCGACCATCGATGAACTCGAGCCCGAAAAGAGCCGCACGATCGAGCTGGGCACGAAATGGGACGTCCTGGACCAGCGCCTGAGCCTGACCGCCGCGCTTTTCGACACCGAAAGGCGCAATGCGCAGATCGAGGTCGATCCGGGCGTCGTCGCCCAGGCGGGCAAGACCCGCGTGCGAGGGCTGGAGCTCGGCGCGGCCGGCCGGATCACGCCGAAATGGGCGGTCTACGGCGGCTACACCTACATGGACAGCAAGCTGGTCGAGGGCGCCTACGACAACGTCAACGTCGGCGATCCCCTGGCCAACACGCCCAAGCACAGCTTCAGCCTGTGGTCGACCTACAAGGTCCTGCCGCCGCTGACCGTGGGCGCGGGCGCCTACTACGTGGGCAAGACCTTCGGCGGCAACCAGGGCGGGGCCGGCGGCGGCGCCAACGGCGTCTACATGCCGGCCTACTGGCGCTTCGACGCCATGGCCGCCTACCAGGTCAACAAGGCGCTCAGCCTCCAGTTGAACGCGCTGAACCTGACCGACAAGGACTACTACACCCACACCAACGGCGTGCACCACGCCGACTTCGGACCGGGCCGCCAGTTCATCCTGAGCGCCAACCTGAAATATTGATCCCTCCCCCGGGGCGCCGCCCCGGACGCGCCTCCGCGATGGCTCGCCGCCGCGGGGGCGTTTTTTTGCGCGCCTCCCGCGAAACGGCGCCGCAGCCTCCGGATCACCGGCCGTGCCTCCCCGCGGCCCCAGGCCCCCGGATCACCGCCTCGTCTGCTCGCGGCGCCACGCCCTCCGGCTCCTCGGCCTCGCCCCCGGCACCGTGCCCTCTGGACCTCCGGCCTTGCCCTCGGCACCACGCCTCCGGATCACCAGCCTCGCCTCCCCGCGGTGCCGCGCCCTCCAGACCGCCCCGTTGCCCTTTTTACCACCGGACCCAGCCGTTTGTTGCCGCCAGGCAACAAACCATGCGGTCGATGCGGTCATCGATTTCCCTATTTCTGACATTTTCCTGAATTTTAAATGAGAACGGTTATCATGAGCGCTCTCATTAACAAATTAAACATCCCGTCAGCAAATGGAGAAAACCGACGTGCATCACGCAGACAAATCCACGAAACGTCCCGCAAATCGCACAGGCCCCCTGCGCGCCGCCCTCTGCGGCGCGCTGCTCGCGCCGGGCCTGGGCATGGCCCAGGAATCGAGTGGCGTCGCCGAGCTGTCCCCCGTCCAGGTCACCGGCAGCGCACCGGCATTCAAGGCCGATCATGTCCAGTCCGTCAAATTCCAGGCTCCCATGGTCGATACGCCGCAGACCATCAGCGTCGTGCCGGCGGAAGTCCTGGAGCAACAGGGCGCGCAAAGCCTGCAAGACGTGCTGCGCAACGTGCCCGGCATCACCTTCTCGTCCGGCGAGGGCGGCGCGGGCTGGGGCGACATGTTCACCATCCGGGGGTTTTCGGCCGAGCAAAGCATCACGGTGGACGGGGTGCGCGACAGCCAGCTCTCGACCCGCACGGACATCTTCAACATGGAGCAGGCCGAGGTCTACAAGGGCACGGGCTCGATCGAATCGGGCGTCGCCGCCGTCGGCGGCTCGGTCAATCTGGTCAGCAAGGCGCCCCGGCTGGGCAGCTTCTATCGCGTCAACGGCGGCATCGGCACCGATCAGTACCGCCGGGCGACGGTGGACATCAACCACCAGCTCAGCGACACCGCGGCTTTCCGCCTCAACGCCATGCAGCACCACAACCGCGTGGCGGGCCGCGGTCCCGCCGAGTTCGAGCGCTGGGGCTTCGCGCCCTCGCTGAGCTTCGGCCTGGGCACCGACACGCGCGCCACCCTGTCCTATTTCCACCAAAAGGACACGAACATCCCCGATTTCGGCGTCCCGGTCGGCCGCGACGGCGAGCGCATGCAATACATCTCGCGGGACTACTGGGGCGGCCTGAAGAACGCCGACACCGAGGAAACCGAGGTCGACGCCTTCGACCTGAATCTGGAGCACGACTTCAACGACAAGGTGTCCGTGCGCAACCACTCCCGCTGGTCGCAGACCAAGCGCTTCACCCACCTGACCACCGGCGGCCGGCTGCTCAATGCGCCCGGCGTCACCCATCAGGGCCAGATCATCCCCAATCCCGGGAACAGCAACTACTGGGGCTACGACAACGACGGCAACGAAGTCTACCCGAGCGGCCACTGGGCCGCGGCGCGCCTCTTTGGCAACGTCAATTCCTACCGGGGCAAGATCTTCGCCAACCAGACCGACCTGAACCTGGACTTCCAGACCGGCGCGATCCGCCACCAGATGGTGACCGGCCTGGAGTACTACCAGGAAAGCTACCGCAAGGATCCCTACACCCGCTGGCTGCCCGACCTCGCCAGCAACCGGCGCTGGGCCATCGACGCGCGCGATCCCCTCACCCAATACGACGGCCCGTGGGCCATGAAGACCGGCACGGACAGCGGCGGGACCGAGGTCACCAACTGGGGCGTCTACGCCTACGACCAGATCATCCTGGCCCCGAAATGGGAGCTCGCCGCCGGCCTGCGCCATGACCACTACAAGGTGAAATGGTACGACGCCAACGGCCAGGTCCAGCCCTACAGCCAGAGCGACGGCATCTGGAGCGGCCGCCTGGGCCTGGTCCACAAGCCCGCCGAGAACGGCAGCGTCTACCTGTCCTACAGCCGCGCCTCGCAGCCCTCGGCCTCGGCCGCGGCTTCGCGCAGCGGGGGCGGCGGCGACGCCAGCGTGTCGTCCTACTCGCCGGGCGTGGCCAGCACCTGGGAACTGGGCACCAAATGGGAGCTGTTCGACCAGCGGTTGCTGGCCACGGCGGCCCTGTTCCAGGTCGAGCGCAGCAATCCCTCCGACACGGACGACCTGGGCAACCCGACCCAGCGCGCCGCCAGGGAGCGGGTGCGCGGCCTCGAGCTGGGGCTGGCCGGATCCTTCACGCCGCGCTGGTCCGCCTACGCCGGCATGGCCTTCATGCGCAGCAAGATCCTGGAGGACGCGGCCGATCCGCTGCAAGAGGGCGGCAAGATGAAGAACGTGCCCGACATGACCGCCAACCTGTGGACGACCTATGCCTTCACCCCGGAATTCTCCGGCAGCCTGGGCGGCCAGTACGTCGGCAAGCGTCGATTCCGCGAAGGCAATACGGTGGCGGCCAAGGGCGGGCATTCCGCCGACGTCGACGCCCCCTCGTACTGGATCGCCAACGCGGCGCTGGCCTACCAGGCGCACAAGCACCTGAACCTGCGCCTGAACGTGAACAATCTGTTCGACACGTTCTATTATCAGCAGGTGTCCAGCAGTTCCGACGGCTTCCAGTTGTTCGGCGTGCCGGGCGCGGGCCGCAGCGTCATCCTGAGCGCGGAGGCCAGCTTCTAGGCGCCTCGCGCGGACAAGGAGGCGGGGCGCCT
>JBIQHJ010000016.1:0-25068 GCA_044508625.1 Alcaligenaceae bacterium | reverse complement strand
CAAGGAGGCGGGGCGCCTTGCGGCGCCCTGCCGGCTTGCTATGCTTGTGCTGTTTTGCCCCGGGGCCTCGCGCCGGATGATCGCGCGTCGACCCCGTCGCGCGGCGTCCCCGGGCCCGTTTGTCCGGCCCCCGAGGGCCTTGCCCCCGGGGTTCCCCATTTTCGACCGGAATTCCATCCCATGCTGCTGTCCATCCCCGATCTGCTGACCCATGAACAGACCCGCCAGTGCCGCGCCGCGCTCGAGCAGGCGCCCTGGATCGACGGCCGCGAGACCGCAGGCCACGTCGCCGTCCGCGTCAAGGCCAACCGGCAGTTGGCGCTGGACCATCCGGTCGCCCAGCAGTGGGGCCAGGCCATCGTCCAGGCCCTGTCCACGAACCCGACCTTCATGTCGGCCGCCCTGCCCCAGCGCATCCTGCCGCCGCGCTTCAACCGCTACGAGGGCGGGGAGGAATACGGCTTCCACATCGACAACGCCATTTTCCAGGCGCCGAATTCCACCGTGCGCGTGCGCAGCGACATCTCGACCACGGTGTTCTTCAGCGATCCCGACGAGTACGAGGGCGGCGAGCTCATCATCCAGGACACCTACGGCGAACACCGCGTCAAGCTGCCGGCCGGCCACGCCGTCGTCTACCCGGGCACCAGCCTGCACCGCGTCACGCCCGTGACGCGGGGGGTGCGCTACGGCTCGTTCTTCTGGACCCAGAGCCTGGTGCGCGACGACGGCCGCCGCGCCCTGCTCCTCGAGCAGGACGTCGCCATCCAGCGCCTGATCCAGGCCCAGGCCGACCCCGAGGTGGTCGCGCAGCTCACCGGCGTCTACCACAACCTCCTGCGCATGTGGTCCGAACTGTGATCCGGCCGCTCGGCGTCCAGGACACGGAATCGGCCCAATTGGGCGCTTGCCTGATGGCGGGTCCGAACCATGATCCAGCCGCCCTGCGTCCAGGACCGCGGGGCGCGCCCCGATCCCGCCATCCGAGCCCGACCGGAATCGAGCGGCGCGATGCCCGGCTCGTGCCGGGACGGCCCTGCGTGGCTCTCCGTGCCGGGGCCAGGACGAACCTTGGCATATGCCCAGCATATGCTATGATGGATTCCTGACGGATGCCCCGCCACGCCGGCTCGACTCGGGCGCGCCGGGCATCGCCCTCTCGGGAGGCCGCCATGCGCACCGTGTCCATCTTCAGAAACAACCGGAACCAGGCGATCCGCATTCCTCGCGACATGGAATTCCACGGCGTGTCGGAACTCGAGATCACCCGCCAGGGCGAAACCCTGATCCTGCGGCCCGCCCGTCCCTCGTGGGGATCGCTGTGTGACATTCCGGCCGCGAACGCCGGCTTCCTGGCCGAACGTCCGGATATGATCGAGGAAAACCGCTACCCGGACGACCTCGAGTGAGCCGCAAGACCTACATGCTCGATACGAACATCTGCTCGTTCATCATGCGTGAACGGCCGCCGGCGGTGCTGGCCCGCCTGGAAGGCGCCGTCGCCCGCCAGCATCGCATCGTCGTATCGGCCATCACGTATTCCGAAATGCGCTTTGGCGCCATCAGTCCGAGGGCGTCGCCCAGGGTCGCCGCCATGGTGGATGCCTTCGTCCAGCGCCTGGACGCCATCCTGCCCTGGGATGCGGCGGCGGTCGACGAAACCGCGCGGCTGCGCGCCGGGCTCGCCGCCCGGGGGATCCCCATCGGCAACAACGACGCCGCCATCGCGGGACACGCCCTGGCCACCGGCTGCGTGCTCATCACCAACAACACCCGCGAGTTCCACCGGGTGCCGCATCTGGCGCTCGAGGACTGGGCTTGACCCGCGGGCATGGGCCCGGCCGCGCCCCAGCCATGGAGACCCCCTCATGACCCAGCCGCTCTGCGTCCAGGACTACGCCGAACTCGCGCGGGCGCGCCTCGATCCCGCCGTCTGGGCCTGGGTGGAATCGGGCGGCGCCGACGAGATCACCGCCCGGCGCAACCACGCCGCCTTCGAGGCGCTCAGCCTGCGCGGCCGGGTGCTGCGGCCGCTCGAGGGCGCGCACACCCGGCTGGCGCTCGGCGGCCAGGCCCTCGCCCATCCGCTCCTGATCGCGCCCTCGGCCTGGCACGGCCTGGTCCACCCCGAGGGCGAGCGCGCCACCGCGCTGGCGGCCGCGGCGACCGGCACGCCGCTGGTCCTCAGCGCCCAGTCGGGCACGGCCATCGAGGACCTCGCCGCGATGTCCCCCGCGCCGGTCCTGTGGTTCCAGCTCTATGCCCAGGCCCGGCGCGAGGACACCCTGGCCCTGGCCGGCCGCGCCCTGCGGGCGGGCGCCCGGGCGCTGGTCCTGACCGTGGACGCCCCCGCCAACGGCGTGCGCAACGCCGAGCAGCGCAGCGGCTTCCGCGTGCCGCACCACATCCGCTCGGTCCACCTCGAGGGCCTGTCCCCGGCGACGGCGCGGCCCGCCCCGCCGGGCGGCAGCCCCCTGTTCGACAGCGGCCTGCTGGACGCGGCGCCGACCTGGGCGGACGTCGCCTGGCTGCGCGCGCAGTTCGCGGGAACGCCGCTCTGGCTCAAGGGCATCCTGGACCCCGACGACGCGCGCCAGGCGATCGCCCTCGGCATCGACGGGATCATCGTCTCCAACCACGGCGGGCGCTGCCTGGACACCCTGCCCGCCACCCTCGAGGCCCTGCCCGCCATCGCCCGCGCCGTCGAGGGCCGCGTGCCGCTGCTGCTGGACGGCGGCATCCGCCGGGGCACCGACATCCTCAAGGCCCTGGCCCTGGGCGCGCAGGCCGTGCTGATCGGCCGGCCCGCACTGTACGCGCTGGCCACCGGCGGCGCCCCCGCCCTCGCCCACCTGATCCAGATCCTGCGCGGCGAACTCGAAGTCGCCATGGCGCTGACCGGCTGCAAGACCCTCGAGGACATCGGACCAGACGTGATCTGGAAGGCATGAGCCCCCGCGGCAACAGGCCCTTCGCCGACATCGGCCCGGGCGTGCGGCGGCTGCGTATCCTTACGAATGGTCATTCCAATGTCCAGCCCGCATACGATACGAGCGGCCAGCCCATAGTTGGAAAACGACTCTCCACGGTGCACCCCTACGACGTCGCCGCTCATCTGCGTTCGTCGCAGGAAATGGCGCTCTACCTCGACGCCCGCATCGGCGAAAGGCAGGGCGACGCGGCCTTCATCGCCAAGGCCCTGGGCGACATCGCCCGTGCGCAGGGCATGACGAAGGTCGCCCGCAAAGCCGGACTTTCACGCGAGAGCCTGTACAAATCGCTGTCCGGCGAACGAGCGCCGGATTTCGCCACCGTCCTCAAGGTCATGTCGGCACTGGGCCTGCGGCTGCGCGCGGAGCCCGCCTGAGCTCATTCACGCGAGGCGCAGGACCGCCATGGCCCCGCCCGGCCGGCCACAGGGCACTATGTGGACGTCCGGCCCGCGCCCCGGCGGCGCTTGAGCATGTAGCGGAACACGAATCCCGGATACCCCAGCACCAGGAACAGGCTGAGGGTGACGGCGTAGAACTCCCACGTCCGGGCGAAGGCGTTGCCGAGGTTCAGCTCGAGGGCGAAGCCCAGGGTGCCGACCAAGACGTAGCACACGAGGACTTCCACCAGCCGGTCGAGGAACGGCTTGGGCCCACGCCCCGGATCGGCGCGCCAGCCCGGCAGGGCCATCAGGGCGGCCGCCAGCGCGCAGACCAGGAGGAGTTTCAGCAGGAACGGCAGCACGGTGTCCCCGCCGCCGGCGAAGGCGCCTCCCACGAGGGCCAGGGTACCCCGGACCCAGGCGGCGGCCAGGGCGAAAAAGACCAGGCTGCGCAGCCACCGCGCGGCCGTCCCCGGCGCCGCCGCGCCCGGCCGCGGCCAGGGCAGCGCCACCAGGGGGCGCTCGATCACGAAAGGCAGGTTGGCCGCGACCAGGGCCAGCACGATGACCGTCCAGGCGGCGGCCGAGAGATCCATCTCAGAACTTCAGCGAGTGCTGGATGACCTGCACGCACAGCGTCATCAGACCGCCCGGCAGGATCCCCAGGCCGATGACGAGCAGGCCGTTCAGCGACATGACGCCCCGGGTCGCCAGGGTGCCGGCGCCGAGGGTGACGCCGTCCTCGGGCTCGTCGAAATACGCGACCTTGACCACGCGCAGGTAGTAGAACGCGCCGATCAGCGAGAACATCACGGCGATCACCGCCACCGTCACGTGGCCCGCGCCGACCAGGGCCTGCAGCACGGCGAGCTTTGCATAGAAGCCCGAGAGCGGCGGGATGCCCGCCAGCGAGAACATCGACAGCATCATCACGCCCGCCAGCAGCGGGTTGCGCCGGTTGAGGCCCTTGAGGTCGGAGATCTCCTCGCACTCGAAGCCCTGGCGGCTGAGCAGCAGGATCAGGCCGAAGGTGCTGAGCGTGGTGAGCACGTAGATCACGACGTAGAACAGCGAGGCGCCATAGGCCTGGGCGCTGGCGCCCGGCTGCCCCTCGTGGACGCCCGAGAGCAGCCCGAGGAAGACGAAGCCCATCTGCGAGATGGTCGAATAGGCCAGCATGCGCTTGAAGTTGGTCTGGGCGATGGCGACCAGGTTGCCGACCGCCAGCGACAGGACCGCCATGATCAGCAGCATGGGCTGCCAGTCCACGGCGATGCCGTGCAGGGCCTCGATCAGCAGGCGCAGGGTGATGGCGAAGGCCGCGAACTTGGGGGCCGCTCCCACCAGCAGCGTCACCGTCGTGGGCGAGCCCTGGTAGACGTCGGGCGTCCACATGTGGAACGGCGCCGCGGTGAGCTTGAAGGCCAGGCCCGAGACGATGAACACCACGCCGAACACCAGCGGCAGGCGGTCGGCGCCGCCGTCGCGGATGACCTGGGCGATCTGCTCGAGGCCGAGATGCCCCGTCGCGCCGTAGATCATCGACATGCCGTAGAGCAGGATGCCCGAGGCGAGACAGCCCAGCACGTAGTATTTCATGGCCGCCTCGGTGGCAGGCAGGTGCTCGCGGCGCAGGGCCACCAGGGCGTAGAGCGCAAAGGACATGAGCTCGACGCCCAGGTACACCGTCAGCATGCTGCCCGCCGAGATCATGATGAACTCGCCCAGCAGCGCCAGCAGCGCCAGGGAATAGAGCTCGCCGCCGTGGACGACCATGTCGCGCTTTTCAGCGTAGGCGCGGCCGTAGACCAGCGTCACCGCCACCGCGATGCAGGACAGGATCTTGAGGAAATGCCCGAAGGAATCGGCGACGTACAGGCCGCTGAAGGTGCGTCCCTGGACGTCCTCGCCCCACTGCCCCCAGGACACCAGGACCAGCACCAGCAGCGAGGCCATGGTCAGCATGAAGGTCATGCGGCGCTGCGGCTCGCGGCCGAAGGCGTCGATCAGCAGCACCGCGCCGGTCAGGACCAGCAGCACGATCTCGGGCGTAGCCAGGGCGAAGTCGAATGGGTTTTGCATAGTGATTCAGGCCTACAGTTTCGAGATGGACACGTGTTGCAGCAGAGCCTGCACCGAGGGGTGCATCAGGTCCGTGAAGGGCTTGGGATAGATCCCCATGAACAGCGTCAGGATCGCCAGCAGCCCCAGGATCAGGAACTCGCGGCTGCACAGGTCGGACATCCCGTCCACGTGCTCGTTGGCCACCGGGCCGAAGGCCACGCGCTTGACCATCCACAGCGAATAGCCCGCCCCCCAGATCAGGGCGGTCGCCGCCAGCAGGCCGATCCAGAAGTTGTACTCGACCGCGCCCAGGATCACCGTGAACTCGCCGATGAAGCCGCTGGTGCCCGGCAGGCCCGCATTGGCCATCGAGAACAGCACGAAGAACGTGACGAAGCGCGGCATGCGGTTGATCACGCCGCCGTAGGCGTCGATGCGCCGCGTGTGCAGCCGGTCGTACATGACGCCGATGCACATGAACATCGCCCCCGAGACGAAGCCGTGCGAGATCATCTGGACGATCGCGCCCTCGAGGCCGGTGACGTTGAAGATGAAGAAGCCCAGCGTGACGAAGCCCATGTGGGCCACCGACGAATAGGCGACGAGCTTTTTCATGTCGTCCTGGACGATCGCCACCAGGCCGATGTAGATGACCGCGATCAGCGACAGCGCGATCATCAGCCCGGCGAGGCTGTGCGAGGCGTCGGGGGCGATGGGCAGGGAAAAGCGCAGGAAGCCGTAGGCGCCGAGTTTCAGCATGATGGCCGCCAGCACGATCGAGCCGCCCGTGGGCGCCTCGACGTGGGCGTCGGGCAGCCAGGTGTGCACCGGCCACATCGGGACCTTGACCGCGAAGGCCGCCAGCAGGGCCACGAAGACGAACACCTGCTCGGTGTAGCTCAGGCGGACGTCGTGCCAGGCCTGGACGTCGAAGGACCCGCCCGCCGCGTGCCACAGATAGATGAAGGCGATCAGGGTCAGCAGCGAGCCCAGCAGCGTGTAGAGAAAGAACTTGAAGGCGGCGTACACGCGGTTGGGGCCGCCCCAGGCGCCGATGATGATGTACATCGGGATCAGGGTGGCCTCGAAGAACACGTAGAACAGCATGCCGTCCAGGGCGCAGAACACGCCGATCATCAGCCCCGAGAGGATGAGGAAGGACGCCATGTACTGCGCCACGCGCGACTTGATGACCTCCCAGCCGGCCAGGATCACGATGACGGTGATGAAGGCGGTCAGCAGCACGAACCACACCGAGATCCCGTCGATCCCCAGGTGGTAGTTCATGGCGAAGGTCTCTATCCACGGCGTGTTCTCGACGAACTGCATGTCGGCCGTGCCGGGGTTGAAGCCCGTGTACAGCGGCAGGGTCACCAGCAGCCCGGCAATCGCCCCGACCAGCGACAGGACGCGCGCCGGGCCGGGATTGTCGTCGCGCCCGATCAGCAGCACCAGCAGCCCGAAGACGATCGGCACGAAGATCGAGAGTGTCAGCCAGGGGAGTGTAGAGGACGCCATTTCGCTAGCCATCAGTGAACCATCAAGACGAAGAATGTGAGAAACACCATGATGCCGATGATCATGGCGAAGGCGTAATGGTAGATGTAGCCCGACTGCACGAGGCGTCCCGCGGCGGCCACCATGCCGACCACCCGCGCGCTGCCGTTGATGATCAGCCCGTCGATGAAGCCGCGGTCGCCGCCCTGCCAGAGGCCGCGGCCCAGCGCGCGCGTCGCGCGCGCGATGATCTGCTCGTTGACCCAGTCGAAGTAGTACTTGTTGTCCAGCAGGCGGTAGAGGCCCGAGAACGAGGTGGCGAGCGCCGCGGGCACGCGCGGGTTGATCAGGTAGCAATACCAGGCGACGAGGAATCCGGCGACCAGCAGCCAGAACGGCAGCGCGGTGAAGCCGTGCAGGGCGAAGGCCACCCAGCCGTGCCATTCGTGGGCCAGCTCGGCCATCGCCGGATGCTGCGCCAGCACGGTGATCGAGCGGCCGAAATACCCCTCGAACAGCAGCGGATCGATGAACCAGACGCCGGCGATCACCGACATGATCGCGAGCAGCGTCAGCGGCAGCGTCACCACCCACGGCGACTCGTGGGGCGTGCCGCCGTGGTGCCCGTGGTCCTCGTCATGGCCCCGCGCCTCGCCGCCGTGCGCATGCGCATCCGATGCGGCGCCGAAGCGCTCTTTGCCGTGGAACACCATGAAGTACAGGCGGAAGGAATACAGCGAAGTCACGAACACGCCGCACAGGGTGGCGTAGTAGGCGAAATTCGCGCCCCAGACCCCGGCCGCGCCCGCCGCCTCGATGATGTGTTCCTTGGAGTAGAAGCCCGAGAAGAACGGCGTGCCCACCAGGGCCAGCGTGCCGATCAGCATGGTGATCCAGGTGATGGGCATGTACTTGCGCAGGCCGCCCATGTTGCGCATGTCCTGGTCGTGGTGCATGCCGATGATGACCGAGCCCGCGCCCAGGAACAGCAGCGCCTTGAAGAACGCGTGCGTCATCAGGTGGAAGATCGCCACCGAGTAGGCCGAGGCGCCCAGGGCCACCGTCATGTAGCCGAGCTGGGACAGCGTGGAATAGGCCACCACGCGCTTGATGTCGTTCTGGACCACGCCCAGGATGCCCAGGAACAGCGCGCCGAAGGCGCCGATCACGATGATCACCGCCAGCGCCGTGTCGGAATGCTCGAACACCGGCGAAAAGCGCGCCACCATGAAGATCCCCGCCGTCACCATGGTCGCGGCGTGGATCAGCGCCGAGATCGGGGTCGGGCCCTCCATCGAGTCGGGCAGCCACACGTGCAGCGGCGCCTGCGCCGACTTGCCCATGGCGCCCACGAACAGCGCCAGGCAGGCCACGGTCAGCAACTGCCAGTCGGTGCCCGGGAAGGCGATGGCCGCCAGGCGGTCGGCCTGGGCGAACACCTCGCCGTAGTGCAGGCTGCCGGTGTAGGCGAACAGCAGGCCGATGCCCAGCACGAAGCCGAAGTCGCCCACGCGGTTGACCAGGAAGGCCTTGAGGTTGGCGAAGACCGCCGACGGCCGCGTGTAGTAGAAGCCGATCAGCAGGTAGGACACCAGGCCGACCGCCTCCCAGCCGAAGAAGAGCTGGAGCATGTTGTTGGACATGACCAGCATCAGCATCGAGAACGTAAACAGCGATATGTACGAGAAGAAGCGCTGGTAGCCCGGATCGTCGGCCATGTAGCCGATGGTGTAGATGTGCACCATGAGGGACACCGAGGTCACCACCACCATCATCAGCGCCGACAGCGGATCGATGAGGAAGCCGATCTCGAACCTGGCCGCGCCGATGAGCGACCAGGTGTAGACGGTGCCGTCGTAGACCTGCCCGCCCAGCACCTGCTGCAGCACGAGCAGCGAGCCGGCGAAGGACACCGCCACCCCGAGGATGGTGATCATGTGCGAGGCGCGCCGCCCGATCCAGTCGCCCATGAAGCCGGTGCCGAAGAACCCCGCCACGATGGCGGTCGCCAGCGGCGCCAGGGCGATCAGTAGATAAAGACTCTGTGCGTTCATGGCGCCTGTCATCCCTTGAGATGGTCGAGCTTGTCGACGTTGATCGTGGAGAGGTTGCGGAACAGCAGCACCAGGATGGCCAGCCCGATGGCGGCCTCGGCGGCCGCGACCGTCAGCACGAAGAACACGAACACCTGCCCGGCCGCATCGCCCGACCAGGTCGAGAACGCCACGAAATTCATGTTGGCCGCGAGCAGGATCAGCTCGATCGACATCAGCAGCACGATCAGGTTGCGCCGGTTGAGGAAGAATCCGAACACCCCCATGGAAAACAGGATGGCGCCCACGATGAGGTAATGCGTCAGGCCCAGTGTCATTCGTTTTCTCCTTCCTTGGCTTCGACCTGCGCGGGCATGCTCACCAGCCGCACCCGGTCGGCGGCGCGCACGCGCACCTGGCGGGACGGGTTGGTGCGCTTGTAGTCCGCGCGCTTGCGCATCGTCAGCGCGATCGCCGCGATCATCCCCACCAGCAGGACCAGCCCGCCGATCTCGACCGCGTAGACGTAATCGGTGTACATGAGCGTGCCCAGCGCCAGGGTGTTGTCGAAATCGTCGGCCACCGGCGCCGGCGGCGGCGCGTCGCCCCACGAGCGCAGCACCACGAACGCCATCTCGAGCACCATGATCAGGCCGATGCCCAGGCCCAGGGGCAGGTACACGCGCAGGCCCTCCTTGAGGCCCTCGGTGCGCATGTCGAGCATCATCACCACGAACAGGAACAGCACCATCACCGCGCCGACGTAGACGATCACCAGGGCCAGCGCGAGGAACTCGGCCTGGATCAGCATCCACATCATGGAGGCGGTGAAGAAGGTCAGGATCAGGTGCAGCACGCCGGTGACGGGGCTGGAGGCGGTGATCACCCGGAAGGCGGCGATCACCAGCACCAGCGCGAGGATGTAAAACAGTACGGTATCGAACGTCATGGTCTGTGTTCCTACTTCAACGGTAGGGCGCGTCGGCCGCCCGGCGCGAAGCGATCCCGGGTTCGTAGCGGTCGCCGATCGCCAGCAGCATGTCCTTGGTGTAGTACAGGTCGCCGCGCTTTTCCCCGTGGTATTCGTACAGGTGGGTCTCGACGATCGAGTCCGTCGGGCAGCTTTCCTCGCAGAAGCCGCAAAATATGCACTTGGCCAGGTCGATGTCGTAGCGCGTGGTGCGGCGCGTGCCGTCCTCGCGCTGCTCGGACTCGATGGTGATGGCCAGCGCCGGACAGACCGCCTCGCAGAGCTTGCAGGCGATGCAGCGCTCCTCGCCGTTGGGATAGCGGCGCAGCGCGTGCAGGCCGCGAAACCGCGGCGAGGCCGGCGTCTTTTCCATCGGATAGCGCAGGGTGACCTTGCGCTTGAAGAAATACTTGCCCGTCAGGCGCATGCCCTCGAGCATTTCCTTCAACATCAGGCTGCCGAAGAAATCCTTGATCGCTTCCATGTCGTACCCCTTATTGCCAGATGTTCCAGGGCGTCTGCATCCAGATCGCCACCACCACCAGCCAGATGCCGGTCAGCGGGATGAAGACCTTCCAGCCCAGGCGCATGATCTGGTCGTAGCGATAGCGCGGGAAGGTGGCGCGGAACCAGATGAACATGGACACCACGACGAAGGTCTTGATGCCCAGCCAGATCCAGCCCGGGATCCAGGTGAAGGGCGCGAAATCCAGCGGCGGCAGCCAGCCGCCCAGGAACATGATCGAGGCCATGGCCGAGAGCAGGATCATGTTGGCGTACTCGCCGAGGAAGAACAGGGCGAAGCCCATCCCCGAGTATTCCACCATGTGCCCGGCCACGATCTCGGATTCGCCTTCGACCACGTCGAAGGGGTGACGGTTGGTCTCGGCCACCGACGAGACCACGTAGATGACGAACAGCGGCAGCAGCGGCAGCCAGTTCCACGACAGGAAGCTCAGGCCCATGGCCGCGAACCGGCCCGCGCCCTGGCCCTCGACGATGCCGCTGAGGTTGAGGGTGCCCGAGACCAGCAGCACCGTCACCAGGACGAAGCCGATGGCGAGCTCGTAGGACACCATCTGGGCCGCCGCCCGCAGCGCGCCCAGCAGGGCGTACTTGGAGTTGGAGGCCCAGCCCGCCACGATCACGCCGTAGACGCCCAGCGAGGTGATGGCCATGACGAACAGCAGGCCGGCGTTGATGTCGGCCAGCACGACCTCGGGCTGGAACGGGATCACCGCCCAGGCCGCGAGGGCCGGCATCAGGGTGACCACGGGCGCCAGGATGTAGAGCACCGGGTTGGCCTTGGTCGGGACGATGAGCTCCTTGGTGAGAAGCTTGAACACGTCGGCGAAGGGCTGCAGCAGGCCGCGGTAGCCCACGCGCGTGGGGCCCAGGCGCACGTGCATGGCGCCGATCATCTTGCGTTCCCAGTAGGTCAGGTAGGCCACGCACAGGATGATGGGCACCGCGATGACGACGATCTTGATGAGCGTCCAGACCACCAGCCAGGGCGTCTCGCCGATCAGGCCGGTGCCGAAGGCATCGAGGGCGTTCAACCAGTCCATTAGATTCGCTCCACGGTGATTTGGCCCTGGCAGCAGCCCAGGGCGGCGGTCTGCTCGAACGCGGCGGCGATGCGCACGCCGCCGTCGGCCACGGCGGGATCCAGGGCGGCGGGCAGCTCGATCGCGCCATGGGCGCTGGAGATCCTCAGGGCGTCGCCCTCTCGTACGCCCAGGGACTGCAGCGTGGCCGCGTTCATGGCGGCCCGCGGCGGCGCCGAGGCGACGTGCTCCTGCAGGGGCTGCGAGCGGCGCACCAGGGCGTCGCTGCGATAGATGGGCACCTCGGGGATGCGCTCGAGGCCCTGGACGGGCGCGTGCAGGCCCGGGGCCGTGCGGATGGCGTTCGACAGGCGGCCCTCGAGCCCGCCCACCATCACGGTGTCGCGCACCGACTCGGAGGTCTCGTCGTCGAAGCCCTGGAGCTCGAACAGATTGCCCAGCACGCGCAGGACCTTCCAGGCGGGGCGGGTGTCGCCCACCGGGGCGGCCACGCCCTTGAAGCTCTGGGCCCTGCCCTCGGCGTTGACGAAGGTGCCCGAGGTCTCGGTGAACGGCGCCACCGGCAGCATGACGTCGGCCCAGTCCTCGGCCGCCGAGCGGTACGAGGTCAGGGCCACCGCCAGCGCCGACCCTTGCAGGGCGCGCACCGCGCGCTCGCCCAGGTCGCTGTCCAGACGCGGCTCGGCATGCAGCACGATGTAGGCCTTGAGCGGCTCGGCCAGCATGCGCGCGGCGTCCAGGCCGCCTTGCGACGGCACGGCGCCGGCCAGGTAGCCGCCGACCGTGTTGCCGCCCGCCGTGAGGAAGCCGAAGGTGCCGCCCGCGGCCCGCGCCACGGCGCTGGCATTGGCCGCCAGCAGGGCGGCCTGCCCCGAGGCGACCGCCATATTGCCCAGCAGCACGGCGACGCGCTCGCCCGAGGCGAGGCTCGCGGCGATGGCCCGGGCGGCCTCGCCAGGCTGCGCGCCCGCGAAGGCCTCGGGCACCGGCTGGCCCGCCTGCAGCGCGAGCGCCGCGGCCACCTCGGCCAGGGCGTTGGCACAGGCCGAGGGCGCCACCGTCATGCGCGCGGTCACCGGCACCAGCGGATCGGCCGCCACGGACTCGATCAGGGAGAGCTGCATGCCGCGCTTGGCCGCCTGGCGCAGGCGCTGCGCGAGCAGCGGATGGTCCTTGCGCAGGAACGAGCCCACCACCAGCACGCGGTCGAGCTCGTTGAGCCGCGCGATCGGCAGGCCGAGCCACGGCGCGCCCGAGAGCGCGGCGTCCAGCGCGGCGCCGTCGCCGCGCAGGCGAAAGTCGATATTGTCGGAACCCAGGGCGCGCGTCAGGCGCGCCAGCAGGGCCAGCTCCTCGAGCGTGGAGGTCTCGGTGCCGATGGCGCCGATCTGGCCCGGGCCGGATTCCTCGCGCACCTGGTTGATCCCGTCGACGACGACCCGCAGGGCGTCGGACCAGGAGGCCTCGTGCCACTGGCCGTCGCAGCCCTTGACCATGGGATGCTGCAGGCGATCCTCGGTATACAGCCCGCAGTAGGAAAAGCGGTCGCGGTCGCTGATCCAGCACTCGTTGACGTCCTCGTTCTCGAAGGGGACGACGCGCATCACGCGGTCCATCTTGGTCTGGACCACGAGGTTGGCGCCCACGCTGTCGTGCGGGCTGACCGAGCGGCGGCGGGCGAGCTCCCAGGTGCGGGCCGACATCATGAAGGGCTTGGACAGCAGCGCGCCCACCGGGCACACGTCGATCATGTTGCCCGAGAGCTCGGACTCGACGGCCTCGCCCACGAAGGTCGTGATCTCGGCGAACTCGCCGCGGTTGAGCATCCCGATCTCCATGATGCCGCCGATCTCCTCGCCGACGCGGATGCAGCGCGTGCAATGGATGCAGCGCTGCATCTGCTCGGCCGAGATCAGGGGCCCCATGGGCTTGTGGAAGACCACGCGCTTGGGTTCCTTGTAGCGCGAGGCGGACTCGCCGTAGCCCATCGCCAGGTCCTGGAGCTGGCACTCGCCGCCCTGGTCGCACACCGGGCAGTCCAGCGGGTGGTTGATCAGCAGGAACTCCATGACGGCGCGCTGGGCGGCCACGGCCTTTTCCGAGCGCGTGTGCACCACCATGCCGTTGGTGACGGGGGTGGCGCAGGCCGGCAGCGCCTTGGGCGCCTTTTCGACCTCGACCAGGCACATGCGGCAGTTGGCCGCGATGCTCAGTTTCTTGTGATAGCAGAAATGGGGGATGTAAAGGCCGGCCGCATGCGCGGCCTGGATGACCATGCTGCCCTCGGCGGCTTCGACCTTGAGGCCGTCTATGGTGAGTTCTACCATGAGCGTGTCCTGATCCTACAGATATTTGGACACCACACAATCCTTGTGCTCGATGTGGTGTACGAATTCGTCGCGGAAGTGCTTGATGAAGCTGCGTACCGGCATGGCGGCGGCGTCGGCCAGGGCGCAGATGGTGCGGCCCATCATGTTGTGCGCCGCGGAGTCCAGGGTCTCGATGTCCTCGTACGTGCCGCGTCCGTGCTCGACGCGGTTCATCATGCGATAGAGCCAGCCGGTGCCTTCGCGGCACGGCGTGCACTGGCCGCAGGATTCCTCGAAGTAGAAGTACGACAGGCGCATCAGGGACTTGACCATGCAGCGGGTCTCGTCCATGACGATCACCGCGCCCGAGCCCAGCATGGACCCGGCCTTGGCGATCGAGTCGTAGTCCATGTTGGTCTGCATCATGATGTCGGCGGGCAGCACCGGGGCGCTGGAGCCCCCCGGGATCACCGCCTTGAGCTTGCGCCCGCCGCGCATCCCGCCGGCGAGGTCCAGCAGCGTCGCGAAGGGCGTGCCCAGCGGGATCTCGTAGTTGCCGGGGAGCTCGACGTCGCCCGAGATGGAAAAGATCTTGGTCCCGCCCGCGTTGGGAACGCCGGTCTCGAGGTATTCCCGGGCACTGTGGCGAAAGATCCAGGGCACCGCGGCGAAGGTCTCGGTGTTGTTGACCGTGGTGGGCTTGCCGTACAGGCCGAAGCTCGCCGGGAATGGCGGCTTGAAGCGCGGCTGGCCTTTCTTGCCCTCGATCGATTCCAGCAGGGCCGTTTCCTCGCCGCAGATGTAGGCGCCGAAGCCATGGAAGGCGTGCAGCTCGAAATCGAAGCCCGAGCCCAGGATGTCCTTGCCGAGGAATCCCGCCTCGCGGGCCTGCTCGAGGGCCTCCTCGAAGCGCTCGTAGATCTGGAAGATCTCGCCGTGGATGTAGTTGTAGCCGACGCTGATGCCCATGGCGTAGCCGCCGATGATCATGCCCTCGATCACGGAATGCGGGTTGTAGCGCAGGATGTCGCGGTCCTTGAAGGTTCCGGGCTCGCCCTCGTCGGAATTGCAGACCAGGTATTTCTGGCCCGGGATGTTGCGCGGCATGAAACTCCATTTGAGCCCGGTGGGAAAGCCCGCGCCCCCGCGGCCGCGCAGGCTGGCGGCCTTGACCTCGGCGACCACCTCCTCGGGCTTCATGCCCGTGGAGAGGATGCGGCGCAGGCCCTCGTAGCCGCCGCGCGCGACGTAGTCCTGGAGGCCCCAGTTGTTGCCGTCCAGGCCCGCGAGGATCTGCGGCTCGATGTGGCGGCCATGGAAGATCATGCTGCGCGAGGGATCCCCGCCCAGGTCCGGAGACAGCGCGTCCGTGGAGAATTTCTGCAGTACGTCCAGACCGCTCATGCCGACTCCTGCTGTTTGAGTTCGCCGATCAGGGCGTCGATTTTTTCCGGCTGCATGCGGCAGCACATGTGCTTGCCGTTGACGATGACCACGGGCGCGTCGCCGCAGGCGCCCATGCACTCGCCCTCGATCAGGGTGAACAGGCCGTCGGGGGTGGTCTCGTGGAAATCGATCCCGAGCTTTTCCTTGAGGTACTCGGCGGACTTGACGCCGTCCTGCAGGGCACAGGGCAGGTTGGTGCAGATCGTCAGCGTGTAGCGCCCGACCGGCTTGGTGTTGAACATGTTGTAGAAGGTCGCGACCTCCTGGACCGCGATGGGCGGCTGGCCGAGGTACTGCGCGATGTCGCGGATGATCTCGGGCGACACCCAGCCCCGCTCGTCCTGGGCGATGGTGAGCGCCGCCATCACGGCGGAGCGCTTTTGTTCAGGCGGGAACTTGGTGAGTTCCTTGTCGATCTTGCGGTAGGCTTGTTCGGAAAGCAGCATATGAATCCCTGGTTGGCGTCCTGGGGGCGGTCGGCGCGGCCGGCTAGCGGTCGATCTCGCCGAACACGATGTCCTGGGTGCCGATGATGGTCACCACGTCGGAGATCATGTGGCCGCGGGACATTTCCTCGAGCGATTGCAGGTGGGCGAAGCCGGGCGCGCGGATCTTGACCCGGTAGGGCTTGTTGGCCCCGTCGGACACCATGTAGATGCCGAACTCGCCCTTGGGATGCTCGACCGCCGCGTAGGCCTCGCCCTCGGGCACGTGCATGCCCTCGGTAAAGAGCTTGAAGTGGTGGATCATGTCCTCCATGCCGGTCTTCATGCGCTCGCGCCTGGGCGGGGCGACCTTGTGGTTGTCGATGATGACCGGGCCGGGATTGTTGCGCAGCCATTCCACGCACTGGCGGATGATGCGGTTGGACTCGCGCATCTCGGCGATCCGCACCAGGTAGCGGTCGTAGCAGTCGCCGTTGACGCCCACCGGGATGTCGAACTCGAGGCGATCGTAGACATCGTAGGGCTGGTGCTTGCGCAGGTCCCACTCGATGCCCGAGCCGCGCAGCATGGGGCCGGTGAAGCCCAGCGCCAGCGCGCGTTCCGGCGAGACCACGCCGACGTCGACGAGGCGCTGCTTCCAGATGCGGTTGTCGGTCAGCAGGACCTCGTACTCGTCCACGCAGTTCGGGAAGCGGTTGGTGAAGTCCTCGATGAAGTCCAGCAGCGAGCCCGAGCGCGCGTCGTTCATGGCGCGCATTTCCTTGTCGCTGCGGTACTTGCTGGGCGCGTACTGCGGCATGGTGTCGGGCAGGTCGCGGTAGACGCCGCCGGGACGGTAGTAGGCCGCGTGCATGCGCGCGCCCGACACCGCCTCGTAGCAGTCCATCAAGTCCTCGCGCTCGCGGAAGGCGTACAGGAACACGGCCATGGCGCCCACGTCCAGCGCGTGCGAGCCCAGCGACATGAGGTGGTTGAGGATGCGCGTGATCTCGTCGAACATCACGCGGATGTACTGGGCGCGCAAGGGCACCTCGATGCCCAGCAGGCGCTCGGCGGCCATGCAGTAGGCATGCTCGTTGCTCATCATCGACACGTAGTCGAGGCGGTCCATGTAGGGCAGCGCCTGCAGGTAGGTGCGATGCTCGGCGAGCTTTTCGGTGGCGCGATGCAGCAGGCCGATGTGCGGGTCGGCGCGCTGCACGACCTCGCCGTCGAGCTCGAGCACCAGGCGCAGCACCCCGTGGGCCGCCGGATGCTGGGGGCCGAAGTTCAGGTTGTAGTTCTGGATCTCTGCCATGTCAGTACCGCTCTATTCCGAAGTGATCCTCGCGCACCACGCGCGGGGTGATCTCGCGCGGCTCGATGGTGACCGGTTGGTAAATGACGCGCTTTTGCTCGGCGTCGTAGCGCATCTCGACGTGGCCGGAGATCGGGAAATCCTTGCGGAACGGGTGGCCGATGAAGCCGTAGTCCGTGAGGATGCGGCGCAGGTCGGGATGGCCCTCGAACACGATGCCGAACAGGTCGAAGGCCTCGCGCTCGTACCAGTTGACCGCGGGCCAGACGTCGACCAGCGAGCGCAGCACCGGGAACTCGTCGTCGGGCACGTACACGCGCACGCGCAGCCGCCAGTTGTGGCTCACCGACAGCAGGTGCACCACGACCGCGAAGCGCCGCGGGTGCTCGGCGGCGCCGGATGCGCGGGTCGGGGCCTTCCAGGCCGAATAGTCCATGCCACACAGGTCGACACAGGTTTCGAAGCGCAGCCGCGCGTGGTCGCGCAGCGTGCGACAGGTGTCGATCCAGGCGCTGGCGGGCACCTGCAGCGTCAATTCGCCGCGCGCCTCGACCAGGTCGGCCGCCGCGCCGAAGACCTCGCGCAAGTTGTCGTGTAGAGTCTGTAGCCGTGTCATATGCAGGTCGTCGGAAAGGGGTTCAGCGATGCGCCGGGCGCCGGCCTAGCGGGCGATGGTGTTGGTCAGGCGGATCTTGTTCTGCATCTGCAGCAAGCCGTAGACCAGGGCCTCGGCGGTGGGCGGACAGCCCGGCACGTAGACGTCGACCGGGACGATGCGGTCGCAGCCGCGCACCACGGAATAGGAGTAGTGATAGTAGCCGCCGCCATTGGCGCACGAGCCCATGGACACGACCCAGCGGGGCTCGGGCATCTGGTCGTAGACCTTGCGCAGGGCCGGGGCCATCTTGTTGCACAGGGTGCCGGCCACGATCATCAGGTCGGACTGGCGCGGGCTGGGGCGGAAAATGATGCCGAACTGGTCCAGGTCGTAGCGGGCCGCGCCCGCGTGCATCATTTCCACCGCGCAACAGGCCAGGCCGAAGGTCATGGGCCACAGCGAGCCGGTCTTGGCCCAGTTGAGGAACTTGTCCGCGCTGGTGGTGATGAAACCTTCGTTGAGTACGCCGTCGATTGCCATGATTGATCTCCCGGGTTATTCCCAGTCCAGCGCGCCGCGGCGCCACTCGTAGATGAAGCCCACCGTCAGCACGGCCAGGAATACCATTACCGCCCAGAAACCGACCATTCCCACCGCCCCGTTGGCCATGGCCCAGGGAAACAGGAACGCGATTTCCAGGTCGAACATGATGAACAGGATGGCGACCAGGTAGTAGCGCACGTCGAATTTCATGCGCGAATCGCCGAAGGCCTCGAAGCCGCACTCGTAGACGGACAGCTTCTCGGCATCGGGCTTATGGGGCCCGAGCAGGCGCCCCGCCCCCAGCAGGGCCATGCCGATCAAGGTCGCCACGATGATGAAAAGCAGCACGGGAAAGTACTGTTGCAGATTCATGCGCAAGGCCCCTGTTCGCAAAAATTAAACTATGGGATTGTATCATTCCGACAAGGCCTTTCAGCGGGAAAACCCTGTGCGGAAACATATTCCGGATCAAGGTTTTCCGAGCATACCGGCACCGCCTTGCATGGACCTGAATGCATCGCCCCATGGGCCGGGGCGCCCTTCGTCCCACGGGCTGCGGTTCCCTTCGTCCCATCGGGGCGATTGCCCCGTCCCACGCGCCGCGGCCCCGCATGCGCCATGCCCCGGGGCGCGCGGCCCTCGCTGCAGCGGGCCTGCGGCGGGCCCAGACGCAAAAAACCACCCCGAGGGGTGGTTTCTTGCATTCCGGAACCGGAGTTCCCGAACCTGGTTCATGCGGCCCGGCGAGCCGGGCCTCGCGGCATGGGATGACCCATGCGTGGCGATCAGAACTGGTGGTTCAGGCCGATACCGGCTTCGCGACCCTTCAGGCCGTCGATGTAGGCGATGCCCGTACCGTACGAACCATAGGCGTACACCTTGGTGCGCTTGGACAGCGGGTAGCTGTAGTTCAGGTGGTAGATGTTCTGAGCCTTGGCATCGTCGCCCAGCTTGTCGGCGTCGTCCAGGTTGGAGTCCGAACGGGACCACGACGCGACCAGCGTGCCGGTACCGACCGGAGCCGACAGGCCGACGTAGTAGTTGTTCGACTTGAAGTCCTGGAAGTAGGCGTCGGAGGACAGGCCGTTGTCCAGGCCGGTGTCGCCGCCGAGTTCACCCCAGCCCAGCTTGCCATGACGGTCTTGGCCGTAGGCCAGGGCCAGCTTGACGACTTCGAAGTCGTAGGCGCCGCTGATGGCCCAGTTGGTGATCGCGTCGTCGACGTTGCGCGCGTTGGCGCCGTTCACGGTGGCGCGGTCATAGCTGGCGCCGACGGACAGGGGGCCGTTGGCGTACTTTAGGCCGGTCGACACCCAGTTGGTGCGGTCGCTGGAACCGACGTCGGTGCCATCAACGCGGGTGACGGAGGTCTTGGGGTTGCCATAGGCCACGCCGGCTTGGAAGCCGGAGAAGCTCGGGGTCACGTACTTGAACGAGTTGTCCATGCGGCTGCCCAGACCCTGGCCGCCGAAGGCCTTGTCCATATCGCCCATGCTGACGGACATGTTGTTGTTGTAGGTGAAGCCCGTGGCCACGTTGTACTGGCGGCCCATGGTCAGGCTGCCCCAGTTGTCACTGGCCAGACCGACGAAGGCTTGGCGGCCGAAGAAGCGGTCACCTTGCTGGTGAGCACCGGTGTTGATGTCGAAACCAGCCTCGAGGGTGAAGATGGCGCGCAGGCCGTCGCCCAGGTCCTCGGAGCCGCGAACGCCCCAGCGGTTGCCGTTGAAGATGCCGGAGGTCAGGCCGGAGCTCGTGCGCTTGGCATTGATACCGTCCTTGCTGTACTTGAAGTTCGAGTAGCCGTAGCCGGTATCGAGGATACCGTACATCGTGACGGACGTTTCTGCTTGAGCAACGCCGGCGAAACCGACGATCAGAGCAGCAGCGAGCAGAGTCTTTTTCATGTAAGAAATCTCCGTAGATTGAGTAAATCAGAGCAGCCCAACAACTACCTGTGCTGCTGCTCCTTCTAACTCCGCGATGGGAAGTTGTAGGTATTGCATCAAAAATCCCGTCCAAACGCCACGGCGAGCCATGTAAATCCGCGAGTTTCCGCCCCAGTCGTTGCGTTTGAACCACAATCCCGCCGGGCCGATTTTCGCATACTAGGGATTACCCTTGGACGCCGGGTCGCGGCGGAAAAGCGGAAAAGCCCCGCCGCGGAAACCGGCGCACGCCCTTGGCATGCCATCGCGCCGTATCATTATCGCTCGCCGGCGCCCGCTCGGCCATGCCCCCCTGCCCCGCCCCCGCGGCACATCCAGGAGAACCTCTTGCCCGCCCTCGCCAAGACGACCTGCGTCGCCGACTTCCGCGCATCGGCGCGCCGCCGCCTGCCGCGCATGTTCTACGACTATGTGGATTCGGGCTCGTGGACCGAGGACACCTACCGGTCCAACGAGGCCGACCTCCGCAGGCTCAAGTTCCGCCAGCGGGTCGCCGTGGACATCGGCCAGCGCAGCCTGCGCGCGGCCCTGCTGGGCGAGGACGCGGCCATGCCGGTGGCCCTCGCGCCCACGGGGCTGACGGGCATGCTGCATGCTGACGGCGAGATCCTGGCCGCGCGCGCCGCCGAGCGCTTCGGCGTCCCCTTCACGCTCTCGACCATGAGCATCTGCTCGATCGAGGACGTCGCCGCGCATGCCCGCCGGCCCTTCTGGTTCCAGCTCTACGTGATGCGCGACCGCGACTTCATCGGCCGCCTGATCGACCGCGCCCGGGCCGCGGGCTGCTCGGCCCTGGTCGTGACCCTGGACCTGCAGGTGATGGGCCAGCGCCACAAGGACATCAAAAATGGCCTGTCCGCGCCGCCCAAGCCCACGCTGGCCACCCTGCTCGACCTGGCGCTCAGGCCGCGCTGGTGCCTGGGCATGCTGGGCACGCGGCGGCGCGCCTTCGGCAACATCGTCGGGCACGTCCAGGGCGTGACCGACATGGGCTCGCTGGCCGCCTGGACGGCGCAGCAATTCGACGCCTCGCTCAACTGGCGGGATCTCGCGTGGATCAAGGACCGCTGGGGCGGCAAGCTCATCGTCAAGGGCATCATGGATGCGCAGGACGCGCGCCTGGCGGTGGCGGCCGGCGCCGACGCGCTGGTCGTCTCGAACCACGGCGGCCGGCAGCTCGACGGGGCGCCGTCCTCGATCTCGGCCCTGCCCGCCATCGCCGACGCGGTGGGCGGGGACATCGAGGTGCTGATGGACGGCGGCGTGCGCGGCGGCCAGGACGTGCTCCGCGCGCTGGCCCTGGGCGCGCGCGGCGTCATGATCGGCCGCGCCTTCCTCTACGCGCTGGCCGCCATGGGCGAGGCCGGCGTGACGCGCTGCCTCGAGCTGATCGCCAACGAGCTGGACGTCTCCATGGCCTTCTGCGGCCGCACCCGGATCCAGGACGTGGACCGGACGATCCTGCTGAACCCGGGGGTGTTCGATTGATGGGGCTTGCGGCCTGGGCCGGATCTCGGCGCCCGGGCAGGAATGGAGGGGATGGAGGTCAGGGACAGAAGCTGGAGCCGCCCCGCCATCCGCAATTCACACGCGGCACGGAAAGGCCGCGCTACACTGCCGCATGCTGAACGTTCTGTGGCTTGGATTCTTTCTGGTGGCGGCCCTTGCCGGGCTGTTCCAATGGCTCGCGCTGGGCGATGCCGCGGTGTTCTCGCGGCTGATCGCCAGCCTGTTCGATATGGCGGAACTGTCCGTCAAGCTCATGCTGCTCCTGTTCGGGACGCTGACGCTGTGGCTGGGCTTTCTGCGGATCGCCGAGGCGGCCGGCCTGGTGGAGCGGCTGGGCCGCCTGCTCGCGCCACTGTTTCGCCGCCTCATGCCCGGCGTGCCCGCGGGGCATCCCGCGCTGGGCCTGATCACGCTGAACTTCGCCGCCAACGGCCTGGGCCTGGACAATGCCGCCACGCCGATCGGCCTGCGCGCCATGCATGCGCTCCAGGCGCTCAACCCCGAGCCCAGGACCGCGACCGACGCGCAGATCCTGTTCCTGGTGCTGAATTCTTCCTCGCTGACCCTGCTGCCGGTGACGATCTTCATGTATCGGGCCCAGCAGGGCGCGCCCGATCCGACGCTGGTGTTCCTGCCCATCCTGCTGGCCACCTCGGCCTCCACCCTGGTGGGCTTCCTGTCGGTGGCCCTCATGCAGCGCCTGCGGCTGCGCGATCCGGTGGTGCTGGCGTGGCTGGGGGCGACGGTGCTGGTGCTGGGGGGCTTCATGGCCCTGCTGGCTTCGCTGAGCGCCGCGGCGGTGGCGGCCCTGTCGTCGCTGCTGGGCAATCTCACGCTGTTCGGCGTGATCATCGCCTTCCTGCTGGCCGGCGCCTGGAAACGCATTCCCGTCTACGAGCAGTTCATCGAGGGCGCCAAGGAGGGCTTCGAGGTCTGCAAAAGCCTGCTGCCCTACCTGGTGGCCATGCTGTGCGCCATCGGCGTGCTGCGCGCCTCGGGCGCGCTGGACGTGCTGCTGGACGGCATCCGCTGGCTGGTGCATGCGGCGGGGCTGGATGCGCGGTTCGTGGACGCGCTGCCCACGGCCCTGGTCAAGCCCTTTTCGGGCAGCGCCGCGCGCGCCTTGATGATCGAGACCATGCAGCACTACGGCCCGGACAGCTTTCCCGCCCTGCTCGCCGCCACCGTGCAGGGCAGCACCGAGACCACCTTCTACGTGCTGGCCGTGTATTTCGGAGCCGTCGGCGTGCAGCGCGTGCGCCACGCCGTGGGCTGCGCGCTGCTGGCCGACCTGGCCGGCGTGCTGGCCTCGATCGGCGTGTGCTATTGGTTTTTTGGCTAGCGCCCCACGGGGCTCAGGCGCCCGCGGTCGCCGGTTCGGGAACGCCCACGCGCGCCAGGGCCTCGAGCGGCCCGGCGGCGCGGATGGCGTCGATCTGGGCGGGATCGCGCACGTAGACCGTGCCGCCGTAGGACAGCGCGTTGAGCGAGACCCCCTCGAAATGCTCGCGGCTGCGCGGCAGCACCAGCATCCAGCCATCGCCCACCAGCATGTTGCACGGCGGCAGCAGGCCGTCCCCGTCCGGCGCCAGGTCCAGCGCGTCACAGGCGCGGCCGAAGGCCTCGTGCATGGATCGCGCGGCGGCCTCCGCATCGCAGCCCCGTCCCGCCTCGACGCGGACGAAGCGATGGCGCATCGGCAGGCCCGGATGGCGCGCAAGGCCGCCTGGCGCGGTGGCCGCCGGCAGGCCCGCGGCGAGATGCCGCAAGGAGGCGTTGCCCTCGGCCTGCGGGATCCATTGCACGTGCTTGTGCCGCTGGCTGGCGCCCGCCGCCGCGCCGCCGTTGTAGAAGCCCAGGCCGCCCGCATCGGAGATCACCGCCGCCAGGACGAGGAAATCGATGTGCTCGAGCGGGCTGAGCTGCTCGGCGAACTCGCGGCGCGCCAGCACCAGGTGATGGAGGCACACCGGAAACTTGTTGAGGACGACGTTGTGATGCTCGCCCAGCGGCCCCACGGTCAGGGCCGGATCGGGCGGGAGAAAGGGATTGAAGTTCGGATTGCGCGGCCCGCCGGGCAGGATCGTGGCGGGGGCGGCGTTGGATCCGGATGCGGTCGACGCGGCGGTGGATGTGGTGGATACGGTGCCGGACGCGGCACCGGTCGAGGCATCGGACGCGGAGCCAGACGCGGCACCGGATGATGTGCCCGATGCGCTGCCGGACGCAGACCCGGATGTGGCGCCAGACGCGACACCGGATGCGCCGCCGGCCTTGGCGGCGTCCTTGGCCGCCAGCCCCGCGACCCAGCGCACGGTGAACGGCAGGCCGGCGTCGTGAATCACGACTTGGTCGGCGACGATGGGCTGCAGATCGCCCGAGGCGATCGCGGCGTCGGTGCGCGCTCGCACGGCGCGCATGAACGTCGAATCCATGGATTCCCTCCTGTACCGTGGGACACGGCGGATGCCGCCGCGAAGGGCGCGGAGCCGACGCGCGCCTCGCCGCCATTGCCCAGCGCCGCCGCCGGGCCTGCGCCGATTGTAGGAGATCCCAGCCCAAAGGGGGCTTGCCGCCCCAAACAGGAGGGGCCTGCGCGCCGAGAAGGGCGGCTCGCTCGTCAAAACGGAAGGGCTCGAGGTGCGCTAAGATGAAGCCATGCAGATGAACGCATGCGATGGGTGCGCGGATGGGCGCAGCCCGATGGACGCATGCAGCAGGCCGGCGGCGCGCCCGGGCACCAGGGCGGCCGCGGCCGCCACACAGTGAGGTCCCGCCATGGCCACCCTTTCGTTTCGACCCGGCTCCACGATCCGCATCGCCCTGATCGCCGGATTGGGCCTGGCCCTGGGCGCCTGCGCCAACATCGCGGCCACGCCTCCGGACACGCCCCTGGACCAGGTCCAGGCGCAGTTCGGCGCCCCCACCCTCACCTGCACCTCGCGCGCGGGCAAGCCGCGCGCCATCTGGTCGCAGCAGCCCTTCGGGCAATTCGCCTGGGGCTCGAATCTGAGCGCCGATGGCCGCGTCGAGCGGATCGAGCCGGTGCTGACCGATGCGCATTTCAAGGTGCTGGCCGAGGGCGAGTGGACGCCCGAGCAGGTGCGCTGCGAGTTCGGCCCGCCGGCGCAAATCGACACCGTGGGCCTGCCCTCGGTGCGCCAGATCGTCTGGAACTACCGCTACCGCCAGGACGGCGTCTGGAATTCGCTGATGTTCGTGTTCTTTGGCCAGGACGGCGCGCGAGTGACCGGGTTCCACCCCGGGCCCGACCCCATGTACCTGCAGGACGAGCGCTCGCCGCTGTCCTACTAGGCCCCCGCGTCGTTCCGAGTCTCAAGCCCCCGCTCCGGCTGGGCCCCCGAGGCGAGTCCCCCACGCTGCGCCCCGGCGAGCCTCCCACGCCACGCCGCGCCCATCGCCTCCCCCCATCGTCTCACGCATTGCCGTCCTTCGCGTCGCGTTT
>JBIQHJ010000082.1:0-9795 GCA_044508625.1 Alcaligenaceae bacterium | reverse complement strand
CAGCCTGGTAGAGTACTGCGTTCGGGACGCAGGAGTCGCATGTTCGAATCATGTCACCCCGACCATTCTTTTTGGCTCTGCCCCATAAAGGGGGCTCTACCCCATGAACGGGGGATGGGCACGCATCAGACACGTGGCTCTCCAGAACGAGAGCCCAAATGTAGAACGCACGGCATGGCCGTGCGTTTTTCAATTGCGGCGCCGCATCGGCACGCCTGTGGCGGGCCCCCGGCGTTCGGGTCGCCCGGCGTGCCGGAGGGCCGCCCGGCGTGCCGGGATCGAGGATCAGCAGGTATAGGACACCAGGCCCTTGATCCGGTCCTGGTCGTAGCCGGACCAGGTGCCCTGGTCGGTTTCCACCACCGGGGCGCTGCGGTGGCCCAGGCCGACCAGGCGCTCGAGCTGGTCCTGGTGCTGGGTGATGTCGATGATTTCGTATTCGATGCCCAGGATGTCCATGTCGCGCTTGGTGAGGTCGCATTGCGGGCAGTTGGGTTTCGAGTAGACGGTGACCGGCATGTCGGGTTCCTTTGCTTGTTGAATGGGTTTGGCGGATTTCAGAAATCCACGTCGAAGATTTCGCCCTCGTCGTCGCGCCGCATGACGCCGACCTTGTACTGGGCGGTGTCCTCCTCCTGGTTGGAAGCCTGGACCCTGCTCATGTCGAGCCAGTTCTCCATGTATTTCAGCGGGTTTTCCTCGATGATGGGGAAGGCCACCTCGTCCTCGAGGCCAAAGAACCTGGCCACGTCCGTGGCGCTGAAATGCACCCAGTCCTTCATCATCTGGGAGGTGACGCCCGTGAGCTCGCGGCCTTCCGAGAAGGCGTAGTCCGTCCATTCGATTTCGCTGGCATCGACCTCGTCGATGATCCGGACGATCCTGTCCCTGCATTGCTCGAAGGCGGTGCGGCCGCGCGCGGTCTTGTACATCGCGCGGAGGATCTCCTTGCCGTATTGGACATGGACCTCGAATTCGTCCTGGGCGATCTTCTGGACGGCCTTTCCGATGGGCTGGAAGAGGCCGGTGCCGTCGCAGATGCCGAAGGTCACGGCGAAGGACGCCAGGAACTGGATGCGTTCCATGCAGAGCACGGCGACGATGAACAGATAGATGGCGTTGTAGGTTTCCTGGTCGTTCGGGCGCCTGCCTCGCGCGTAGTCGTAGCTGACCTCGAAGGCCTGGTTGAAGACCTCGCTGACGACCCGCAATCGGCTGATGGCTTCCTTGACCGAGAGTATTTCGTTCAGGATGTCGTCCGGATCGTCGAAGCTGTTGCGGACGATCTCGGAATACGTCGCGGCATGGACGATCTCGTTCTTGGTGATTTCCACCCAGCCCGACCAGGCCTCGCTGCTGGTGCAGACCGGCGCGAGCACCGCCGCGATGGACCGCGAGGCGACGCTGTCGGCCTCCCATTGCCAGGCCAGGGTCTTGACCATCATGTCGTAGGTGTGTTTGTCGCAGGTCTTGAACTGTACGTTGCAGGTGGAATAGTCGAATTCGTTCTCGTCCCAGTCCTGGTTCTTGAGCGTCTTGTAGAGCTTCCAGATTTCCGGATAGAACTTGTTGATCGTGTCGAACAGCCCCAGGTCCTGTCCGAGGATGATTTCCGGAAAGGCGTAGTCGTTTTTTTCGGTATTGAAGATCTTGGCGGGTAGGGTCATTTGAGGGGTCGTCCATGAAGCCTGTCGAGGCGTTGCCTTGGGGGGTGAGGGGGCGGTCTGGCGCTACATCGTGCATCCTTCGCATGCGGCGGCGTCCACGCCGTCGCCGATGCTGCCGGCATCGGCCAGCGTCTTGTCGGATGCCACGTTGGAGTTGTAGTAGTAGCGGGTCTTCATCCCGTACTTCACCATCGTGAAATAGTGGGTCAGCAGTTCCTTGCTGCCGACCCTGTCGTCGTCCTTGATCCGGCGCCAGAGGTCGGCCGATATGCCCTGGTCGGTGAATTTCTGGAACACGGCGTACGCCTTGATCATGTCGGCCTCGGGGATGTCCCAGGCCGACTGGTAGCGGCAGGCGGGATCGTCGCTGTCGGGCGCGGCCCAGCGGATGGTGACGGCGTTGTCGGTCTTGTTGAGCGTGACGTCGCGCACCGGATAGATCGAGTTGGGCTTGCCCAGCGCCTTGGAGGACGATTCGCCCGGCATGTAGGCGACCAGGCACGAGTGGCCGATGCCGCCGTTGCGGATGATGTCGGCGCGCAGGGCCTCCCAGTCGTAGCGATAGCGGAAGTCGCCCAGCTCGTCCACGTTGCGGTTGTAGGTGTCGATGGGCAGCCATCCCTCGGGCCAGCGCGTCTTGTGTATCCAGCGGGCCAGGCCCCGTTCCTGGCTGATCCGCAGCGACGCCCGGATGGCATGGTACATGTGGCGCTCGGCGATGCGGTGCAGTTCCTCGCGGCCCTCGGCGGTGTCGTACCGCAGGCCCTTGCGGGCCATGCGGGTGGCCACGCCCATCAGTCCCACGCCCGCGTTCATGCGCGCCTTGGCCGTGACGGCCACGTGGGGCAGGACGTAGTCCGAATTGAGGATGCAGTAGTCGATCATCTTGAGCGACAGGTACATGGCCTCTTGGTAGGCCTCGTCGTCGTTCTCGTCGATGGCGTCGCAGGCGATGGCGCCCAGGGAGCACAGCGCGATCTCGGGCTCCTCGTGGACCTGGACCACGCGCCGGATCAGGCGGCCCTCGTCCTCGCCGTCGGGCAGGAGGACGTCGCCCGCCCGGAGCTCGCCGGCGAAGACCACGCGCGGCAGCGTGGAGTCGGCGACCGCCACGGTCACGGGCTGGTTGAAGTTGAAGGTCGCGAGGCTGTCGTCATCGTCGTGCTGGATCGTGATGAAGCCCACCTCGTGGTCCGAATACAGGTCGCGCATGTCCTGGTAGGGCCGGTTGGGCTCGCTGATTTCCAGGCACAGGTTGCTGGAGTGGATGGGTTCCTTGAAGGGCGTGTGGCGGTTCATCTCGTCGATGCTCGCCAGGTAGGCCACCCCGGTTTCCAGGGCCTCGTTCAGCGACGTCAGGAGGAGGTCGCGGGGCCGGAAATATTCCTTTTTGAAGCCCGGGTCGTGCTGCAGCCGCTCGTATTCCCTTTTGAAGGCCTCGGTGTCGGCACTGAAGAACAGCCGGGTCAGGCGGGGCGCCGTGCGCACGTTGAACGAAAAGGCCTCCTCGTTTCGGGCGACCTTTTCCGCGAAGAACTTGTTGGTCACCAGCGCGTAGTGGAGGTCGCGGTTTTTTCGATCCTCGGTGCTGCGGGGATTGCGCAAGTGGGCGATGACCTCGGCCTCGGGATCGAAGGCCGAGTAATAGGTCGTGCAGGCGCCGCCCCGGCCGGCCTGCATGTTGGCGTGGACGGCCTTGCCCAGCGAGGCCAGGTAGGGCAGCTTGCCCTGGTGCTGGATCAGGCCGCCCCGCACGGGGTCGCCCTTGCTGCGGGTGATGAGATGGCTGCCGATGCCGGCGGAGGCCGCCGTCATGCGATAGGCGATATGGTCGCCGATGGCCAGGGAGGCCTCGTTGTCGTCCACGACGTACAGGCAGCACGAGGCAAAGCCGCGCAGCCTGGTGCCCAGGTTGACGTAGTTGGGCGTGGGCGCCGAGATCCGCTTGGCGGAGAATTCCATGTAGAAACGCCGGACCAGATCCATGCGCCGATCTCTGGGCTCGTTTTCCGACAAGGCCATGGCCATGCGCATGTAGACGAACTGCTGGGTCTCGTATTCCTGGCGGGTGACGCGATTCTGCAGGCTGTATTTCTTGCGGATGTAGTGCAGCGAAAAATGAGGGGTGTCGTAGTCCCGCTCGTGGTCGATGAATGTCTCGGCCAGCGCGTATTCGGACTCGTCGTAGGCCAGCGGCACCATGACCCCCTCGGCGGCCATTTTCTCGTGGAGCTCCCGCAGGGACGGGATGGCCGGGCCGTGGATGGTCTTGTGCAGGTGGGACGCATACAGCCTGCCCGCCATGAGGTAGTAGGACCAGGTGCCTTTGTCCAGGCAGTTCTGGATCAGCTTTTCCTGCAGTTCCGCGCTGGTGACCGTCTCGGGCATGGCGCTGACGGCGTTGATGACGATGCTGCTCCAGTCGACCTTGCTGCCGACGGAGGATGCGGCCCAACGACCCCAGGCGTTCAATTTGCTTGGAATGTAGGGCTCGATGCGGCCATCGCGCTTGATGATGTTCTTGATCACGAGCAGTTACCTTTTTTACGGATCCGGGCGGGGGGCCTGCGCCCGCGCCATGGCCGGCATCGGATGATGGGCGAGGGCTCTGCGAGAGGCATGGTCGGCCGCCCTGCCATATCAATATGTAGTGTGGAAGTGAATTCTAAGTACAATATATAGTGTTATCAAGTCGAAAAATTGAGCCGAATCAACGAATCGACGTGTGCCGCAATCGGGGGGATGGTTCCCGCCCGGACCGCCGGACGGGCATTGCGCAACCCGGTCCCGAGCCACTATCGTTGAGTGGGAGGCCCCGCGGCGGAAAGCCGGCGCAGGGCCTCCTGACGATTCCGAATTTCGATGGCACGCCGCCCCGAGCGCGGCGGCCGAATGTCCATTCAATCAGGCGGATGCGGGCTTCAATAGGGAAATGCATCACGCTCGGGTCCATGGCCTGCGCGCTGTGCGGCCTGGGCGCGCCGCCGGTCCTGGCCCAGCAGCGGGCGGGGCCGGAAACGGCACCGGCGCTCATAGGACTGTCCCCACAGGTCTATGCGGTTCCGGACGTCCCGGCGGACGTGCCCGTGGATCCGTGGGGTCCCGAGGCGAACGTCCCGCCCGACGGCTCATCGCTCGCGGCCGCTGGCCCGCAGGGCCCGGTCGCCTCCTTCGGGCTCATGCCCGGCGGGTACGCCGCGGGCGTCTTCGGCGGCTTTCTTTGGCTGGGCGGACTGGATGACGGCATGGATGCCAGGGACGATGCCCGATTCTCGATTCCCAGCGTGGCGGATTCCTGGTCGCTGGGCGCGAGGAGCTGGCGCTACACCAGTTCGGCCGGCTATGGCGTGACCCTGGGGAACGAGCTGGCGCCCGCGCCGTCCTGGAGCCAGCCGGTGCGCCTCGCGGGCGTCGGGGTGTACCGGTCCGCGTCCGGCCCGAGGCCGGTCGGCGGATGGCGGTACGCCGCGGCCGCCGGCAAGCTGGACGATGCCGCCAGCACCATCTCGAGCGGCGGCCTGGCCTATGGTCCCGCCGCGTACGACGTGTCCTCCGAATATACGGTCGCTCCGGGCCTGTCCCTGGCCTCGCAGGCGCAAGGCGCGCCGGACTTGTTCGCGCTGGGGCTGGGCGGCGAGTATTCGATGCGCGACTGGGGCTCCTGGGCGCTGGGGGTGTCGAGGGCGCAGCAGGCGCTGGGCGGCGGCTGGCGCTACCAGATGGGCTACGAGGTCGACGCGCCGCTCGGTTCGAGGCTGTCCTGGATCAACGAGCGGCGGGGCGCCGGCTATTCCGACCTGTCCTCGTATCATGAGGATCCGTTCGCATGCGATTGCGTGCGCAACCGCTGGGGGCTGAGCGTGCCCCTGGGACGCTGGGGCAGGCTGAGCGGCACCTATGAGCGTAGGGCCCGCGCGCTGGATGGACTGCGGCAGCAGACGGTCGGCCTGGCGCAGCGGTTCAGCTACGGCCCTCGCCTGAAGGTGCGCCTCGAGGCCAACGGCGACGTGGTCACGGGCGCCTACGGCCTCGGCGCCCGGTTCTCGCTGCCGATCGATTAGCGTGAATCGACCCGTCTCCACGCTATTTTCACAATTTCGGAACAATATTTTTGTACCATTTCCAGGATCCGGAACGCGGCCCGGCGGAGGGGCCGCGTTTGAACCTCCGGGAGGCCCGCAGGGGAACGCCGCCCTCCCGCCCAGAAAAGGAGCCCAGATCATGGACCTGAAAGATTCCAAGGAACGCTACGGCGCGGTCAGCCGCTTTTTCCATTGGGGCATGGCCTTGCTGATCGCCTGGCAGTTCACCACGGCCATCACGCGGGCTGTGGCCGAGGATTCCCCGCTGGACGAGTTCCTGTGGGCGACGCACAAGCACACCGGCGTGCTGCTCCTGGTGCTGATCCTCCTGCGCGCGGCCTGGGCCCTGTCGAATGCGGGACGGCGTCCCGAGGCGCTCAGTGCGGCGGCGCGGCTGGGCCACCGGGCCATGTACGGCCTGATCATCCTGATCCCGATCCTGGCCCTGCTGCGCCAGTACGGTTCGGGGCGGGCCTTCTCGCCGTTCGGGCTGCCGCTCATGCCCGGCTTCGAGGGTGAAAAGATCGAGTGGATGATGGCGCCGGCCAGCCTGTTCCATGGGGCGCTGGGCTGGCTGCTGCTGGCGCTCGTCGTGGGCCACGTCATCATGACCCTGGTCCACCGGTATCGCGCGGGCGATACCGATGTCCTGCCCCGGATGCTCGGCAAGCCTTGATCCGGCGGGGGGCGCCGCGCCTTCCGATTCTTGCGTCTCCCGGGGGGCCGCACCGTGGCCCGGCCCCTCGCGAATGTAGCACTCCGCTGTTACCGCCCATTGCGCGACGCTCGCATAATGGGCGTATCGGGCACGGCGCCCGCCGTGCGCAGCCTCGCCGCCATGCTTTCCCGTCTCAGCGAGCCGGCGCGCCGCCGCCCGACGATAATTCGAGGAGACAAGCATGAAAGCAACCATCGACGAGGCGCCCGCGTCCGCGGTCCCCCGCATCCGGCGGGGATCCCGCCGCGAATTCCTCAAGGGGACCATCGTGCTGGCCGGCACCCTCTCCGCGGGGACCCTGCTGGCGGCGCTGGCGCCATCCAGGACCTGGGCGCTCGAGGCCCGTGTGCTCGACCAGAAGCAGGCCCAGGCCCTGCTGCTGATGGCCAGGCGCCTGTATCCGCACAAGGACCTGCCCGACGCGGTGTATGCCTTGCTCGTCAAGGACATCGACGAGGCCTGTAGCGACGCCGCGGTCCGCGAGCTGGTGTTCACGGGCATCGAGTCGCTGGACCGCCGCGCCGGCGGAAACTGGGCGGCGGCCGACCCGCAGCGGCAGACCGCGATACTCGAGGGCATGTCCGCCGATCCGTTCTTCCAAAAGATCCGCGGCCAGTGCATCACATCGATCTATGACAACCAGATGGCCTACAAGCACTTCGGCTACGAAGGCGAGACCTGGTCCAAGGGGGGCTACATCAAGCGCGGATTCAACGACCTGAGCTGGTTGCCCGATCCGCCCGCTGCGGCGAGCCCGCCGCCGTTCGACGCCTGAACGGCGGCCGGGCGCCGCCCCGCGGCGGCGCGGAATCGCGAGACGCCCATCCCCGGATGGCGCCCTTCGAGGAAAGATCGACAGGAGGCAATCATGGCCAAGTACGGCGACAAGGACGACAGCGTGGTCGTCATCATCGGTTCGGGAGCCGGCGGCGGCACGCTGGCGAATGAGTTGTGCCAAAAGGGCATCAATGTGGTGGTACTGGAGGCCGGCGGGCGCGAGAGCCCCGAGACCTTCATACAGGACGAATGGAAATCGTTCGGCCAGCTCGCCTGGCTCGACAAGCGCACGACCTCGGGCTCGTGGCGCATCGCCCACGATTTCCCCAACCTGCCCGCCTGGATCTGCAAGACGGTGGGCGGGACGACGACCCATTGGGCCGGGGCCTCGCTGCGTTTCCAAGAGCACGAGTTCAAGGCGCGCACGTCGTACGGCGACGTGCCGGGCAGCAATCTGCTGGACTGGCCCATCAGCCTGGCCGACATTGAGCCCTATTACGCGCGCGCCGAGGCCAAGATGGGCGTCACGCGCACCAACGGCATCCCGGGGCTGCCGGGCAACAATAATTTCAAGATCATGTACAGCGGGGCCACCAAGATCGGCTACAAAGAGGTCAGCACCGGGCGCATGGCCATCAACAGCGTGGCCCGCGACGGGCGGTCGCCCTGTATCCAGCAGGGCTTCTGTTTCCAGGGCTGCAAGTCGGCGGCCAAGTGGTCGACCCTGTACACCGAGATCCCCCGGGCGGAGGCGACCGGCCGGCTCGACCTGAGGCCGCGCTGCCAGGCGGCCCGCATCGAGCACGACCGGCGGGGCAGGGTGAACGCCGTCGTGTATTTCGACCAGGACGGCAAAGAGCGGCGCCAGGCGGCGCGCGCGGTCTGCGTCGCCGGCAATTCCATCGAGACGCCGCGCCTGCTGCTGCTCTCGGAGTCCTCCAGGTTCAAGGACGGGCTGGCCAACGGCTCGGGGCAGGTCGGCCGGAACTACATGCGCCACACGACCGGATCGGTGTATGCTGTTTTCGACAGACCCGTGCACATGTACAGGGGGACGACGATGGCCGGTATCGTTCAGGATGAGGCGGGCCACGACGCTGGGCGCGGCTTTGCCGGAGGCTACGAGCTCGAGACGATCAGCCTCGGCCTGTCGTTCTACGCCGCCTTCCTGGATCCGGGGGCCTGGGGCGCGGATTTCGCCTCCTACATGGACGACTACGCCAGGACGGCCGGCTTGTGGATCGTGGGCGAGGACCTGCCCCAGGAAACGAACCGCATCACGCTGAACGCCGAGGTCAAGGACACGTTCGGCCTGCCGGTCGCCAACGTGCACTACGACGACCATCCCAACGACCGCGCCATGCGCGATCACGCCTACCGGCAGAGCTCGGCGCTCTACGAGGCGGCCGGGGCGCGGCGCACCTTCCATACCCCGCCCTATCCCTCGACCCACAACCTGGGGACGTGCCGCATGAGCCTCAAGGCCGAGGATGGCGTGTGCGACCGGCATGGCCAGGCGCATGAGGTCCCGAACCTGTTCATCTCGGACGGCAGCCAGTTCACCACCAGCGCGGCCGAGAATCCGACCCTGACGATCGTGTCGCTGGCGATCCGGCAGGCGGAGACGATCGCGGACCGCATGTCGCGCAAAGAGCTGTGAGGGCTTGATTCGATGGCCGGCCGCCGCGTGGCGGGGAAGGAGGCCGGTCCAAGGACGATTTCAGACGGAGGGCGCCATGTGCCATATCTATTCCAACACCGACCCGATCCTGTACGAATCACGGAACCGATCGGTGCGCATCGCCAAGGTCGTGACCAGCATCAAGCTGGAAAACCTGTTCTGGGACACGCTGTCGCAGCTCGCGCACGACGAGGGACTGACGACCAACCAGTTGATCGCAAAGCTGTATGACGAGGTCTACGCATGCAGGAACGAGGTCTCGAACTTCACCTCGTTCCTGCGGGTGACCTGCATGCGCTACTCGGAACTCAGGGGCCAGTCGATGCGGGACGCCAGGCGCGTGCTGGACCGCACCGGGCTGCATGCGCCGCCCCCCGCGATGGCGCGCGTGCCGGACGGCCATTACGCGCCGCAGGACGGCCCGACGCAACCGGGGCTGTAGCCCCACGATCATTTCCAGGAGACCATGATGGCCAAGAAACTGCTGATGCTGGTCGGCGATTACGCCGAGGATTACGAGACCATGGTGCCGTTCCAGACCCTGCAGGCGGTCGGGCACACCGTGCATGCCGTGTGCCCCGGCAAGAAATCCGGCGATACGATCGCCACCGCGATCCACGATTTCGAGGGTGCGCAGACCTATAGCGAAAAGCGCGGCCACAATTTCGCCTTGAACTTTGATTTCGACAAAGTAGATCCAGGGTCCTATGACGGGCTGGTGATCGCCGGCGGTCGGGCCCCCGAATACCTGCGCCTGAACGAAAAGGTGCTGGACATCGTCCGGGACTTCGACCGGGCCGGCAAGCCCATCGCCTCGGTCTGCCATGGGGCCCAGCTCCTCGCGGCGGCCGGCATCCTCGAGGGGCGCAC
>JBIQHJ010000081.1:0-9845 GCA_044508625.1 Alcaligenaceae bacterium | reverse complement strand
GCGCGGCGCGCGGCGGCCGCGGCGGCCGTGGCGCCCAGGGCGGCCGCGGCCGGCCCGCCGGCGCGGCCCTGCTGCACAAGGCCGACTGTGCGCTCACGAAACAGCTTCCGCCGCACCCGGGACTCCGCAACATGGCCTTCTCGACCTGGCTCGCTTTCTTTGCCGCCTCGTGGGCGATCTCGTTCTCTCCGGGGCCCGGCGCGATCTCGGCCATGGCCTCGGGCCTGAAATACGGCTTCCGCCACGGCTGCTGGACCATCATCGGGCTGCAGCTCGGCATCCTCTGCCAGTTGACGATCGTCGCCCTGGGCCTGGGCGCGCTGCTGGCGGCCTCGGAACTGGCCTTCTCCGCGGTCAAGTGGGTCGGCGTGGGCTACCTGGTGTACCTGGGCGTGCGGCAGTTCCGCACCGACGCCGCGCCGGTCGCGGTCGAGGCCCGGCCCGCCGGCGGCCACCCGATCCGCGACCAGCTCGCGCGCGGCTACCTCGTCAACATCACCAACCCCAAGGGCACGATCTTCCTCCTGGCGGTGGTGCCGCAGTTCCTGGACCTCGGCCGGCCGCTGGCGATCCAGTACGTGATCATCGGCGCGACGCTGTGCTTCACCGACCTGGTGGCCATGAGTTGCTATACTTCGCTCGCCTCGCGCATCCTGCGCATGCTGCGCCAGCCGCGCCACGTGCGCTGGCTGAACCGCGGATTCGGCGCCCTGTTCATTCTCGCCGGCACGGTCCTGGCCACTCTGAGCCACAAGGAATGAGCCCGCGGCCGGCCCCTTCGACATCGACCCATGAGCCTGTCTGACGAAGTCGCCCGGCGACGCACCTTCGCCATCATCTCGCACCCGGACGCGGGCAAGACCACCCTCACCGAAAAGCTGCTGCTGTTCGCGGGCGCCATCCAGATCGCGGGCAGCGTCAAGGCGCGCAAGGCCAGCCGCCACGCCTCCTCGGACTGGATGGAGATCGAAAAGCAGCGCGGGATCTCCGTCGCCTCCTCGGTGATGCAGATGGAATACCGCGACTGCGTGATCAATCTGCTCGACACCCCGGGCCACCAGGACTTTTCCGAGGACACCTACCGCGTGCTGACCGCCGTGGACGCGGCCCTGATGGTGATCGACGCGGGCAACGGCGTCGAGCCCCAGACCATCCGCCTGCTGCAGGTCTGCCGCGCGCGCAACACGCCCATCATCACTTTCGTCAACAAGCTCGACCGCGAGGTGCGCGAGCCCCTGGACCTGCTCTCGGAAATCGAGGCGCACCTGGGCATGGACGCCATCCCGTTTTCCTGGCCCGTGGGGATGGGCCGGCATTTCGGCGGGGTCTTCGACATCCGCAACGACCGCATGCGGGTCTTCCGGGCGGGCTCGGAACGCCACCAGGACGACGACGAGACCATCGAGGGCCTGGACAATCCGGCCATCGCCGAGCGCTTCGGCGACGCCTACGCCAAGGCCCGCGATGAAATCGAGCTGATCTCGGGCGCGACGCCCGAATTCGACCGCGAGGCCTTTCTCGCGGGCCGGCAGACGCCCGTGTTCTTCGGCTCGGCCATCAACAATTTCGGCGTGCGCGAGGTGCTCGACGCCCTGGTCGAGCAGGCGCCCGCGCCGGGCCCGAGAGAGGCCGTCGAGCGCACGGTCCAGCCCGACGAGCCGCGTTTCACCGGGGTGGTCTTCAAGGTGCAGGCGAACATGGACCCCGCCCACCGCGACCGCGTCGCCTTCGTGCGCGTCAGCTCGGGGCATTTCCAGCGGGGCATGCGCCTGAAGGTCGGGCGCAACGGCAAGGAAATCCGGCCGAACAACGTGGTGTCCTTCCTGTCGCAGCGGCGCGAGATCCTCGAGGAGGCCTACGCGGGCGACATCATCGGCATCCCCAACCACGGGATCCTGCAATTGGGCGACGTGCTCACCGAGGGCGAGACCCTGAGCTTCACGGGGCTGCCGTTCTTTGCGCCCGAGCTGTTCCAGGCGGTCGAGGTCAAGGACCCCCTGCGCACCAAGCAGCTACGCACGGGCCTCACCCAGCTCGGCGAGGAAGGCGCCATCCAGGTCTTCCGTCCCCAGGCCGCGGGCGGCGCGCTGCTGCTGGGCGCGGTGGGCCAGCTCCAGTTCGAGGTGGTGGCCCATCGCCTCAAGACCGAATACGGCGTCGAGGCGCGCCTGATGCCCTCGCGCTACAACCTCGCGCGCTGGATCACCAGCGACGATCCCAAGGCCCTGAAGAAATTCATGGACGCCAATGCCGCCAACATCGCCTACGACGTGGTGGACGCGGCGGCCTTCCTGGCCAGTTCTCCCGCCCAATTGCGCGTCGCGCAAGAGCTCTATCCCGCGGTCGAATTCCACGCCATGCGCGAGCACGCGGGCCAGGTGTTCAGCGCCGGGGTCTAGCGTCCTTTACAATGTCCGGGATGGATCGATTTTCTGACCAGAGGGACGCTGCATGTCCTGGCGCCTGATATTCGCCACTCTCCTGCTCGCCGCCGGCGTATCCGCCTGGGGCGGGCTGCGGCTTGGCGACTGGCTGATCGCCCATGGCCCGGCCCAGCCCGTGATCCCCTCGCACCCCGAGCTCCAGACCGTGCCGGTGCTGGGCGCCGACGGCAAGCCCTTCATCGCCACCGCGCCCCAGCCCCTGCCCGACGGGCGCCTGGGCGTCCCGCAGGGCACGCCCCCGGTCAACTGGGAGATCCAGGCCGCACCGCTGATGGCCTCGGCACCGCCGATCGCCCTGGCCACCACCCCCATCACCATGGACGAGGCGATCGCCCTGGCCTCGCAAAGCCAGCAGGGCGGGCTCGAGGGCATTGCCACGATAGGCGCCCTGGGCACGATCCAGCCGGTGGACATCACGACACCCCCTCCGCCCCCGCCCTCGGCGGCGCCCCAGCCGGGCCAGCAGGGCGACTGGCAGGCGGCCTTCCGCCGCGAGCTGGCGCTGTGCGAGCAAAAGGGGTTCTTTTCCAGGCCATCCTGCGCCTGGGCGGCGCGCAACAAGTATTGCGAGCCCAACAACGCCTGGGGCCGGGTGGACGACTGCCCGGCGCGCAATTCCAGCAATTGATTGGCCCGGGCGCATGCCCGCGCCCTGTCCCGTGCTCGCCGCCGCCGTCCCGTATTCGCCGCCGGGCCTCATGGCGAGGCCCGGGAGTGCGGCCGTCCCATCTACCCGCGATGGTCCGGCAGACGGGGTTCGCAAGGACCCGACAGGCGGCCGCCCGGGATCCACAAAGACCCGACAGGCGGCCGCCCGGGATTCACTCGTCCATCTGCGATTGCAGGTAGTTCTGCAGGCCGACCTTGCCGACGAGCTCGATCTGGGTTTCCAGCCAGTCGATGTGTTCTTCGGTGTCGTTCAGGATGTCTTGCAGCAGGTCGCGCGAGGTGAAGTCCTGGACCGACTCGCAATGGGCCATGGCCTCTTTGAGGGTCGCCTGGGCCGAGGTTTCCAGTTTCAGGTCACAGGAGAGGATCTCGGGGACCGTCTCGCCGATCAGGAGCTTGTGCAGGTCCTGGAGGTTGGGCAGGCCCTCGAGCATGAAGATGCGCTCGATCAGGCGATCGGCATGGCGCATCTCGTCCAGGGATTCCTCGTATTCGTGCTTGCCGAGCTTTTCGAAGCCCCAGTGCCTGAGCATGCGCGCATGCAGGAAATACTGGTTGATGGCCGAGAGCTCGTTCTTGAGTTGCTTGTTGAGGTACTGAATGACCGTCTTGTCGCCTTTCATGGCCGGTGCTCCTGTCGGGGGCGGCCCCCGCGGTGGCCGGGGGCCAAAGCACTAGCCTAACACGACACCCTCCCGCCGGAAAACCGGACGGGATCAGGGGAGGCGCCTCCGCGGCGCGAAGGAATGCGGATCAGGCGACGGCGCGGCGGAGCTCGCGGCCCTCGAACACGGCGGCGGGAGCCAGGCCGGTGAGGTCGAGTTCCGGCGCGGCGGCGTAGCGGCCACCGGGGAGGTACTCGGTCGCGGTCTCGGCGCAATGCCCGCAGCAGGTCGCCACCCCGACCCCGGCCTGGAGGTCGGAGAGTGTCTGGGCGCCCTGCGCGACGGCCTCCTGGACCTGGCGCTCGCTGATCGCATTACACACACAAATATACATGCGAATCATTATCATCCTTTTTCTTGTACCGCGCAAGCATCAGCCCCGTCCAATATCAGATGAGTGTGAACTGGTCTGCGTGATTCCAACAACAGATGCGTCCGAGCGGGTCTGCATCCGCATCCCCAAGCCGGGCATCGCTATTTGGCGTTGACAGTCTCCGCGGCACCCGCGCGCGCCTTGCGCAGGGCGGCCGCCGGCACGCCCATCGCCTCGCGGTATTTGGCCACCGTGCGGCGGGCGATGGGCACGCCGCGCTCGGCCAGCAATTCCGCGATCCGGCCATCCGACAGGGGCCGCCCCGCGGGCTCGCCGGACAGGATGGCCTTCATCAGGTCCTGGATGGCCAGCGCCGAGGTCTCCTCGCCGCCGCTGGTCTGGACCGCCGCGCCGAAGAAGCGCTTCATCTCGTAGATGCCCCAGGGGGTCTGGGCGTATTTCTGGCGCGTCGCCCGCGAGATGGTGGACTCGTGCAGGCCGAGCTCCTGGGCGATGTCGCGCAGCACCAGCGGCCGCAGCGCGCGCGGACCGTCCTCGAGGAAGGCGCGCTGGCGCTCGGCGATCGCCTGGGCCACCCGCAGGATCGTCTGCTGGCGCTGGCCCAGGCTGCGGATCAGCGTCCGCGCCTCGCGCACCTGCTCCTGCAGCGGACCGGCCTCGCCCGCCTGCGCCAGGCAGTCCGCATAGGCCTGGTTGATGCGAAGGCGCGGCGCGAGGGCCGGGTTGAGGCTGGCCTCCCAGTGGCCGCGCACCCGATGCAGCAGGACGTCGGGCACGACGTAATGGATGTCGCCGGGATCCCACTCGCGTCCCGGGCGGGGCTCGAGGCGCAGGATCAGGGCGTGCGCCCGGTCGAGCAGCCCGCGCTCGCAGCCCAGGAGATCGCACAGGCGGCTGAACTTGCCGGCCGCGAGCAGGTCCAGGTGCGCGGTCACGCGGCGCGCGCAATCCAGCGCCTCGCGGTCCTCGCCGCCCACGGCGTCGGCCAGCCGGCCAAGCTGCAGCGCCAGGCACTCGGCCAGCCCCCGGGCGCCCACCCCGGGCGGATCGAAGGACTGGAGCAGGCGCAGGGCGGCGGCCAGCTCGTCGGGATCCACCGCCCACTCGTCCGGCAGGGCCGCCGCCAGCTCGTCGAGCGTCCCGTCCAGATAGCCGTGCTCGTCCACGGCGGTGATCAGCGCGGCGACCAGGGCCCGGTCGCGTTCCGTCGCCCGGGTGGCATGTAACTGTTGTAAAAGAAATTCCTCCAGCGTCTGCCCGCGTCCGCTTTCCGGGATATCATCGCTGCCTGCCTGGGTCGCGGGCTGCGCCCACCAGCGCTCGAGCTGCTCGGACTGGGCGGCGGCCTCGAGCGGCTCGGATCGGACGGCCTCCTCGGGCGCATCGAGCCGCTCGAGCATGGGATTGTCCTCGAGGGCCCGCGACAGTTCCTGCTCCAGCTCCTGGGACGAGCAGTTCAGCAGGCGGATGGCTTGCTGTAGCTGCGGGGTGAGCACCAATTGCTGGTGCTGGCCCAGTTCCAGGGAGGGATGCGATTGCATGGCTAAAATGAGACCTATGGATTCCGAACAGACCCGACACCCCAACCGCCAGGATCACGCGATATTGCGCGCGGCCCTGTTCAAGCTGACCGCGACCCGCAAGATCATCGCCGCGATCGTGGTCGCGGCGGTGGCCCTGGTCTGGTATGACCTGCTCAACCGTGTGCTGGCCTTCGGCGATGGCATCGACTATGCGGGCCTGCACGTGATGGGCGCCGAGGCCACCGCGCTGCTGCAGCGATACAACCCGTTTTTCTGGTGGGCCCTGGTGGCGTTGTGCACGCTCATTATTGCCTATTTTCTGGTTCTGTTCGTCCGCGCCTCGATGCGGGCCGCCAGCCTGCGGCCGATCGACGAGGCCACCTTCGCGCAATTGTCCGAGGGCCTCTCGGCGCCCGCGCTGGACGTCCTGCTCTGGGCCTGGCAAGAGCGCGACGAGCCCCTGCGCGTCGGCGACCTGCAACGCGCCCGCGAGGGGCTGCGCAACGACCGCGCCGCCAAGCTCCAGCGCGCCGCCCGGCAATTGTCCGCCCTGGAACGCGCCCGGGGCGGCGACTGAACCGCCCGGCCACCGCGCCGGCGAGCCCCCTCTCCCAGCCACCCTCCCGCCCTCGCCCCAGCGATCTCTCAAAACATTAATGAAAATCAATCTCATAATCATTGATTAAATCATTATTGTTGTAATACTATTCAAACCATTCTCCCGCCATGGACATGCCGCGACGCATGCGCCTCCCGGCACCTTCTTCCAGCATCCGGCCGCCATGAATCCACGCTTTCGATCCTGTCTTTGATCCTTACAGGAAAGAAAATGGACCACAAAATCAAGGGCCCGGGGGAACGATCGAACCCGGGCCGCAGAGGCCTGGGCACCTTGGCGCTGGCCCTGGCGGCGACCGCGCCGGCCCTGGTCCCGCTACTCGCCTCGGCGCAGGGGGCCGGCTCGAGCCAAGCGGGCACGAACCAGCCGAGCTGGCTGGACACCATCACCGTCGTCGGCACCCGCACGGAAACCTCCGTCAGGAACAATCCCGCCTCGGTGTCGGTCATCGACCAGGACCAGCTCGAGCGCAAGGCCCCGGCCAGCATCGCCGAACTTGTGCGCGACGTGCCCGGCGTCGAGGTCATCGACGCCTCGGCGCCCGGCATGCAGCGGCTGCGCATCCGGGGCGAATCCTCGCACCGCGTCACCATCCTGGTCGACGGCCAGGAGATCACCGACCACAGCGACTACGGCACGCCCATCCTGGTGGATCCCGCCAACGTCGAGCGCATCGAGGTCATCCGCGGTCCGGCCTCCGTGCTGTACGGCGCCAAGGCCATCGGCGGGGTGGTCAACATCATCACCAAGCGCGGCGCGCCCAAGCCGGTGCAGTTCGAACTGGGCAGCAGCTACTATTCCGGGACGGACGGCTGGCAGGGCTGGGCCGCCGTATCGGGCACGGTGGGCGATTTCGACTACCGCCTGTCGGGCAGCGCCGATCGCCACCATGATCGCGTCGTCCCCAACGGCCAGTACACGCAGGACGGCCACCTGGACGGATCCAGCTACCGCAACAGCGACGTGGCGCTGCACCTGGGCTATGCCTTCGGCCCGGAGCGCAACCACTACCTGGCCCTGAAGGCCGAGCAGCACATCCTCAGCACGCAGAGCTGGACCGATCCCAGCTACATAGAGGATCCGATCCGCGATTTCAGGATCGACCTGCCCAAGCGCGACCTGCGCAAGGTCGGCCTGTACTACGACGCCAAGGACCTGGGCCCGCTGGTCCGGAAAATCCACGTGGACGCCTACCACCAGACCGTGGACCGCCTGTTCGAGAACCGGGTCGAGGTGCAGCCGACCGCGAACCTCAACATGAAGAACACCGCCACTTCGGACGACCGCAACGTGAACTATGGCGGCACGGCGCAGATCGACCTGGCCATGCACCCGGACCACTACACGATCGCCGGCGTGCAGTACCTGATGGACGACCTGGACACCAGCAAGAACAGCATCACCACCCTGGCGGTGAGGGTGCCGTTCCCGCCCCCGGGAAGGACGGTCACGACCACCACGACCAGCCCGACGCAGACCCGCGCCTCGATCCAGACGTCCTCGATATTCGCCCAGGACGAATGGTCCTTTGCGCGGGATTTCAAGCTGACCGCCGGCCTGCGCTACTACCACGTGCGCTCGCAACTGGACGAGACCACCAACACGGCCCTGGCGAACCAGGACGACAGCACCACCAACCGCCTGGTCAAGTCCCTGGGCCTGACCTGGAGCGGCCTGCGGCACACCACCTTGCGCGCCCTGTATTCCGAGGGCTACACCATGCCGACCCTGGCGCAGATGTATTCCGACACCACGGCGGGGAGCGGTTCGCTGACCCGCGCCAATCCCGGCCTGAAGCCCGAAACCTCGCAGAACTACGAGCTGGGCGCCCGCTACCAGAACGCCGGACTGGTCCTGGATGCCGCCGCCTTCCACACCCGCGCCAAGGACTACATCGGCACCGCGTCCTGCGCCTCGGCGGGCACCTGCCCCGCGGGCTACGGCGCCAGCGACCGCACCTACGTCAACGCCGACAGCGCCAACACCCACGGCGTGGAGCTGATCGCCGAATACGCGCTGCCCGGCACGAACTTCACGCCCTACGTCTCCGGCGCGTGGATGCAGCGGGAACTGGAATATCCCACGTACTCGACCAAGGACAGCGGCGTGCCGGCCTTTTCCGGCCGCGCGGGAGTGCGCTACGACACCGTCCTGTACGGCGCCGACGTCTGGGCCGACCTGTTCGTGCGCGCCGCGACCTCCATGGAGGAAACCAGCCTGGACGGCACCACCCTCACGACCGACCACCTGCCGGGCTGGGGCACGCTCAACCTGGCCTTCGGCGGCACGCGCGGCAAGGAGCGCAAAGTGCAGGTCGGTGTGCAAATCAACAACATCCTGGACAAGGAATACCGCTCGGCCTTCGACGTGCTGCCGGGCACCGGCCGCAGCGTGGAAGTCACGCTCCGCACGACGTTCTGAGGAGGATCCGCCGCGCCGGCCGGCCCGTCCCGAGGCCGGCCGGCGGCCCCTCGCCCCTTGCCAGGCGAGGAAAAATATGGTTGACTTCCATTTATGAGCACTCCACGCAGCCCACTCGCTTTCGCGCCGCGATCCCCCGCGGCCGTGCGCGTGCGTGCGGCGGCACCGTCCCGCGTGCGGCTCTCGCCCCTCCTGCCTGCGCTACTTCTTCTGCTACCGATCGGTTGCCGGGCCTAGCGCCGCGTGGCAGTTCGGCAGCCTGTATCCGCCACAGTTCCCGTCTTTTCGCATCCGCGCGCCGGATGCCATACAGCACAGCCAGGTATCGCCATGATCAAGAATCCTTCCGACAAATACGTCCCGTTCCGTCCGTTCGACCGTGATTACTCCGAGCGCACGTGGCCCAGCCGGCGCATCGAGCAGCCGCCGATCTGGATGAGCACCGACCTGCGCGACGGCAACCAGGCGCTGATCGAGCCCATGAGCGTCGAGCGCAAGCTGCGCTTTTTCGAGCAGTTGATCAAGATCGGCTTCAAGGAAATCGAGGTGGGCTTTCCCTCGGCCTCGCAGACCGATTTCGATTTCGTGCGCAAGCTCGTGGACGAGCGGCGCATCCCCGACGACGTGACGATCATCGTCCTGACGCAGGCCCGCGAGGATCTGATCGCCCGCACGGTCGAGGCGGCGGCGGGCGCCAGGCACGCGATCGTCCACATGTACAACGCCTGCGCGCCGGCCTTCCGCAAGATCGTATTCCGCATGAGCCGCGACGAGATCCGCGAGATCGCGGTCCAGGGCACCCTGATCGTCAAGGCCGAGGTCGCCAAGCACCCCGAGACCCATTGGCGCTATGAATACTCGCCCGAGGTCTTCAGCACCACCGAGCCCGATTTCGCCCTCGAGGTCTGCAATGCCGTGGTCGACACCTGGCAGCCCACCACGCAGGACAAGATCATCCTGAACCTGCCCGCCACCATCGAGGCGACCACGCCCAACCTGTACGCCGATCAGATCGAGTGGATGCACCGCCACCTGGCGCAGCGCGACAGGATCGTCCTGAGCGTGCACCCGCACAACGACCGCGGCACCGCCGTCGCCGCCGCCGAGTTCGCCGTCATGGCCGGCGCCGACCGCATCGAGGGCTGCCTGTTCGGCAACGGCGAGCGCACC
>JBIQHJ010000015.1:0-68434 GCA_044508625.1 Alcaligenaceae bacterium | reverse complement strand
GCGCCGCCGCCCACGTCCAGGAAGTTGGCGGGCTCGCCGCCGAACAGCTTGATGGTGTCCATGGTCGCCATGGCCAGGCCCGCGCCGTTGACCAGGCAGCCGATGTTGCCGTCGAGCTGGATGTAGGCCAGGTCGAACTTGCTGGCCTCGATCTCGGCGGGGTCCTCCTCGTCCAGGTCGCGGTATGCCACGATCTCGGGATGGCGGAACAGCGCGTTCGCGTCGAAGTTGAACTTGGCGTCCAGGGCCTTGATGCCGCCGTTGCCCTCGAGGATGAGCGGATTGATCTCGGCGAGCGAGGCGTCGGTCTCCCAGTAGGCCTTGTAGAGCTTCTGGAATTCGGCCGCCGCGCGCGCCACCGAGGCCTCGGGCACGCCGATGCCGCGCGCGAGGCTCGTCGCCTCCTCGTCGGTCAGCCCGGCGGCCGGGTCGACGAACACCTTGAGGATCTTTTCGGGGGTCTTTTCGGCGACCTCCTCGATTTCCATGCCGCCTTCGCTGGAGGCCATGACGCACACGCGCTGCGAGGCGCGGTCGGTCACGATCCCCACGTAGTATTCCTTCTTGATGTCGGCGCCTTCCTCGATGAGGAGGCGGCGCACCTTCTGGCCCTGCGGGCCGGTCTGGTGCGTGACGAGCTGCATGCCCAGGATCTCGGAGGCGAGCTGGCGCACCTCGTCGATCGACCGCGCGAGCTTGACGCCGCCGCCCTTGCCCCGCCCCCCCGCATGGATCTGGGCCTTGACCACCCAGACAGGCCCACCCAGTTTTTCCGCCGCAGCCACCGCCTCCTCGACGGAAAACGCGGGAATCCCGCGCGGTACGGTCACGCCAAACTTCTTCAGCAATTCCTTGCCTTGATATTCGTGAATTTTCATGTGTTACCTGTCAAAGGAAAAAAAAGAAACCGGGCACGCCGCTTCGGCGCACCCTCGCGGACGCAACCGGCCGCGGCCTAGTCCTCATGGCGGGCCGATTCCTTGGGGGAATACCATTGCGGGTAGAAAGTCTTGACGGCGGGCGCGTCCAGGGCCAGGGCATGGCAGCCCTCGAGCTGGAAGGGCCGCTCGGACGAAGGCGGCGCCTGGCGGCGGCGCATGGCCATGGTCTGTATCGCGACGGTGGGCAGCACGCTCGTCAATTCGGTGACGTGGGTACAGCCCGCGGTGCGGGCGAACCGCTCGCGCACGCGCTTGCGGAACTGGTCGCGCAGGTTGAGCCCGATCAGGTCGCGGTACGCGGGCGCGATGGCGCTGCAGAATTCGCCGTAGGGCGCGGCCTCATAGGCCGCCTCGGCGTCCAGGATGTTGAGGTCGCCGTCGATGGTGATCCGCAGGCGCATGTGATGCACCGGATCGCCCGCGCGGTGGACCTCGCCGTCGCGCGCCGGAAAATCGTAGGCCTTGGTGTCGACGAGCTCGGCCTCGAGGTCCCACAGGCCGTCATCGCGCAAATACGAATCCACGCGGATGGACCGCGTATGGATCGGCTGACGGGCGCGGACGGGCGCGGACAGGGGCATTGGCTTTCGCGTGGGGTGGACGACATGCAGAACCCGTCAAGTATAGCGCAGTGCCGGAGGCGGCCGCCGCCTCCGGCGAGGGCGCCCCGCCGGCGCCCGCCTCAGGCCGCCGCGCGCAGGGCCTGCGCGGCCCGGACCATCGATTGCAGGGCGGCGCGGGTCTCGGGCCAGGCCCGGGTCTTGAGCCCGCAATCGGGGTTGACCCAGAGGCGTCGGGCCGGCAGGCGCTGCGCGGCCCGGCGGATCAGGCCGACCATCCAGTCCTCCCGCGGCACGTTCGGGGAATGGATGTCGTAGACGCCGGGACCGATGTCGTTGGGGTAGGCGAAATCCTCGAAGGCGCCGAGCAGCTCCATGTTCGAGCGCGAGGTCTCGATGGTGATGACGTCGGCGTCCATGCGCGCGATCGCCTCGATGATGTCATTGAACTCGGAATAGCACATGTGCGTATGGATCTGGGTGTCCTCGCGCACGCCCGAGGTCGAGAGGCGGAAGCAGTCCACGGCCCAGTCCAGGTAGGCCGGCCAGTCGGCCCGGCGCAGCGGCAGGCCCTCGCGGAACGCCGGCTCGTCGATCTGGATCACGGTGATCCCGGCCCGCTCGAGGTCGAGCACCTCGTCGCGCAGGGCCAGGGCGATCTGGCGGCAGGTCAGCGCGCGCGGCTGGTCGTCGCGCACGAAGGACCATTGCAGGATGGTGACCGGCCCGGTCAGCATCCCCTTGACGGGCCGCTCGGTCAGGGACTGCGCGTAGGCCGACCAGGCGACCGTCATCGGCGCGAGGCGCGCCACGTCGCCGTAGATCAGCGGCGGCTTGACGCAGCGCGAGCCGTAGCTCTGGACCCAGCCGTACTCGGTGAAGGCGAAACCATCGAGCAGCTCGCCGAAATACTCCACCATGTCGTTGCGCTCGGGTTCGCCGTGCACCAGCACGTCCAGGCCGATCTCCTCCTGGAAGCGGATGACCCGCTCGATCTCCTCGCGGATCGCCTTTTCGTAGGCCGCGTCCGAGAGCCCGCCGCCGCGCCAGTCGCGGCGCAGGGCGCGGATCTCGGGCGTCTGCGGAAAGGATCCGATCGTCGTCGTCGGATAGCTGGGCAGGCCCAGGCGGGCTTGCTGGCGCTCGATGCGCCGCTCGAAGGGCGCGCGCTCGCGACTGATCGAATCGGCCTCGAGCAGGCGCCGGGCCACGGCCTGGCGATGGATGCGCGGCGATTCGCGGCGCGTCCGCAGCGCGTCGCGCTGAGCCGCCACCGCCCGCAAGTCCTCGGCCCCCGGCTCGCCCGCGACGAGCGCGCCCAGCAGGCGCAGCTCGTCCAGCTTTTGCACGGCGAACGAGAGCCAGCCGCGGAGCTCGGGATCCATGCCGCTTTCCCGCTCGAGGTCGATGGGCACGTGCAGCAGCGAGCACGAGGGCGCGAGCCACAGGCGCTCGCCGATGCGCTCGCGCGCCCCGGCGGCGAGCGCCCGCGCCGCGTCCAGGTCCGTGCGCCAGACATTGCGCCCGTCGATCAGGCCCAGCGACAGCACCTGGTCCGGCTGCAGGCGCGCGAGCACGTCCTCGAGCTGGCCGGGGGCGCGCACCAGGTCCACGTGCAGGCCATGGACCGGCAGGTCCGGCAGCAGGTCCAGGTGCGGGTCCACGCCCTCGAAATAGGTGGCCAGCAGCACGCGCACGCCCTGCGCGGACAGGCGGGCATACGCCCCGGCCAGGGCCGAGCGCCAGGCCTGGGGCAATTCCAGGCCCAGGATGGGCTCGTCGATCTGCACCCATTCCACCCCCTGCCCCGCCAGGCGGCGCAGCGCCTGCTCGTAGGCCTCCAGCAGGCCCGGCAGCAGTTCGAGCTTGGCCTCGTCGCCGGCGCCGCGGGCGTAGGCATCCCCCTTGCCCAGCCAGAGCCAGGTCAGCGACCCGGGAATCACGGGCTTGGGCCGATGGCCCAGGGCCAGCGCCTCGGCGACCTGCTCGAACAGGTCCTCGCGGGCGATCCGGTAGGACTGGCCGGGATGCAGTTCAGGGACGATGTAGTGGTAGTTGGTGTCGAACCACTTGGTCATTTCGCACGCGGCGGCGGGCGTGCCGGAGGGCGCGCGCCCGCGCGCCATCCGGAACAGGGTGTCCAGGCCGACCGGCTCGCCGTCCGGCTGGCCGAAGCGGGCCGGCACGGCTCCCAGCGTGGTCGTCCATTCGAGGATCTGGTCGTACCAGGCGAAATCCCCCACCGGCACGAAGGCCAGGCCGGCCCGCGCCTGGACGGCCCAGTGCCGCGCGCGCAGCTCGCGGCCGGTCTCTCGCAGCGCCTGCTGATCGCAGCGCCCGGACCAGTAGGCCTCCTGTGCGTGCTTGAGCTCGCGGTCCGCGCCGATCCGAGGGAAGCCCAGATTATGAATGATCGTCATTTTTAAACCTGTCAATATAAAATAAACTCAACAAACGAATTGTGCACGTAGTTGCCTCCAGGAAAAAATCAAATCCACCATTTATAGATTGAGAAAGATTCATGATAGAAGTCCGGCATATGGAGACCTTGGTGGCCATCCGGGACGGCGGCAGCCTCCAGGAGGCCGCCGAGCGCCTGCACGTGACCCAGTCGGCCCTCTCGCACCAGCTCCGCGACCTCGAGGTCAGGCTGAAGGTCTCGCTGCTGAACCGCCGCACGCGCCCGGCGCGGCTGACGACGGCCGCGCTGCGCATCATCGAGCTGGCAGAGGAGGTCCTGCCGCGGATCCGGGCGGCCGAACGCGAGCTGCAGCGCCTGTCGGCGGGCCGCACGGGCCGCCTGCACGTGGCGATCGACTGCCATTCATGCTTCCAGTGGCTGATGCCGGCGCTCGATGCCTTCCGCCAGGCCTGGCCGGACGTGTCGCTGGACCTGTCGGCGGCGTTTTCCTTCGCGCCCCTGCCCGCGCTGCTGCGCGGCGACCTGGACGTGGTGATCACCTCGGACCCGGAACCTTCCGAGGCGATCCGCTACACGCCGCTGTTCGGCTATGAGCTGGTGCTGGCGGTCGCGCGCGGCGGGCCGCTCGCCGCCCAGGGCCACGTGGATGCGGAGCAACTGGCCGACCAGGTGCTGATCACGTATCCCGTCGAACGGGACCGCCTGGACGTGTTCACGGCCTTCCTGGATCCCGCGGGCGTGGAGCCCGCGGCGGTGCGCGCCGCCGAGCTGACGCCGATGATCGTCCAGCTCGTCGCCAGCGGCCGGGGCGTGGCCGCCCTGCCCAACTGGGCGCTGACCGAGTACCTGGACCAGGGCTGGCTGCGCATCTGCCGCCTTGGCCCCGAGGGCGTGTGGCGCACCCTGTATGCGGCGACCCGCGCCGAGGACGCCGAAGCCAGCTACGTGCAGGCATTCCTCGCCCAGGCGCGGGAGACCTGTTTCGATACCTTGTCGGGCATCCAGCCGGCGGACGGCGGATGACGAGGGGCTCAGTCGCGGGCGTCGCCGAGCACCCGGCGCACGCATTCGGCCGAGAAGCCCCGGCCGGCCAGGAAACGGTACTGGCGGGCGTATTCGCGCGCGTCGGCCGGGGGCTGGCCGAACTTGCGCCGCCACACCTCGCGCGCGCGCTCGGATTCGGTGCCGGCCAGGCCGGCCCCCAGGGCGCGCAGCTCGTCCTCGCCGACCCCCTGCCGGCGCAGGGATTGCAGGATGTGGGCCGCGCCCTGCCGCGGCGCCTGGCGCTGGGCGTAGGACTCGGCGTAGCGATGGTCGGATTGCCAATGCTGGCGCTCGAGCTCGTCGAGGACGGCCTCGATCCGCTCGGGATCATCGCAATGGGCGGCGAGCTTGCGGCGCAATTCCAGGCGCGAATGCTCGCGCCTGGATAGATAGGCGATGGCCCGTGCCTTCAGGCTGGGGCCGTCGCGGGCCGGCCCCTCATTGGCCATCGGCCTGCACGGCCGGCGCGCGCGCGGTGATGCCGAGCTGTTCGCGCACGCGGTTTTCGATCTCGAAGGCCATCTCGGGGTGTTCCTTGAGGAAGTCCCGGACGTTGTCCTTGCCCTGGCCGATCCGCTCGCCGTTGTAGCTGTACCAGGCGCCGGCCTTGTCCACGATGCCCGCCTGCACGCCCAGGTCGATGATCTCGCCCTCGCGCGATATGCCGGTGCCGTACATGATGTCGAACTCGACCTGCTTGAAGGGCGGCGCGACCTTGTTTTTCACCACCTTGACGCGGGTCTCGTTGCCGATCACCTCGTCGCCCTTCTTGATGGAGCCGATGCGGCGGATGTCGAGGCGCACCGAGGAATAGAATTTCAGCGCATTGCCCCCGGTGGTGGTTTCGGGGTTGCCGAACATGACGCCGATCTTCATCCGGATCTGGTTGATGAAGATCACCATGCAATTGGCGCGCTTGATCGTGGCGGTGAGCTTGCGCAGGGCCTGGCTCATGAGGCGGGCCTGGAGGCCGGGCAGCGAATCCCCCATGTCGCCCTCGATCTCGGCCTTGGGCACCAGGGCGGCCACCGAGTCGATCACGATCAGGTCCACGGACCCCGAGCGCACCAGCGCGTCGGTGATCTCGAGGGCCTGCTCGCCGGTGTCCGGCTGGGAGATCAGCAGGTCGGCGAGGTTGACGCCCAGGCGCGCCGCGTATTGGACGTCCAGGGCGTGCTCGGCGTCGATGAAGGCGCAGGTGCCGCCGATTTTCTGCATCTCGGCGATGACCTGGAGGGTCAGCGTGGTCTTGCCGGAGGACTCGGGGCCGTAGACCTCGATCACGCGGCCGCGCGGCAGGCCGCCGACGCCCAGCGCGATGTCCAGCCCCAGCGAGCCGGTCGACACCACCTGGATGTCGTGCTCGACCTGGTTGTCGCCGTAGCGCATGACCGAACCCTTGCCGAATTGCTTTTCGATCTGCGACAGCGCCGCGGCCAGCGCCTTGGCGCGCTCGGGGTTGGCGGCCTTGCCGGTTTGTTCGTCCATGAGGGTTCCTTGTGTGGTGGTTCGGGCCGGCGGAAAGCATCCGGCGGGCCATGGTTCAGACGATTATGGCATTAAATTATACTGTATGAAAACACAGATGCGCAGCGCGGCCGGCCGCCGGCGCATCCCGCCGGCCCGCGGCCATCGTTAACCCCTAATGACCGCGCGCGCGGGGCGTGACAGAATGAGAGCCCGGACGCCCGGCGCCCGCGTACGCGCGCGCCATTGCGTGCCTCTCCTGGTATCAACCCTCCCCTGGATGTCATTCCCGCCATGCGTATCCTGATCGCCGAAGACGACAGTATTCTTGCGGATGGACTTTCCCGTTCCCTGCGCTACGAAGGCTATGCGGTGGACGTGGTCCATGACGGCTCCAGCGCCGACTCGGCGCTCCAGCTCCAGACCTTCGACCTGCTGATCCTGGACCTGGGCCTGCCCCGCATGAGCGGCCTGTCGGTCCTGCGCAAGCTGCGCCAGCGCCACACCGCCCTGCCCGTGCTGATCCTGACGGCGGCCGATTCCGTCGAGCAGCGGGTCGAGGGCCTGGACCTGGGCGCCGACGACTACATGTCCAAGCCCTTCGCCCTGAGCGAGCTCGAGGCGCGCGTGCGCGCCCTGATCCGCCGCAACGGCGGCGCCCGCACCTCGGTGCTGCACCACCATCGCCTGGCCTTCGACCTCAACGGGCGCGTGGCCACCATCGACGACCAGCCCCTCGAACTTTCCGCGCGCGAGACCAGCCTGCTCGAGATCTTCCTCTCGCGCAGCGGCCGCATGATCAGCAAGAACCAGCTCGTCGACCTGCTGTGCGAATGGGGCGAGGAGGTCACGACCAACGCCATCGAGGTCTACATCCACCGCCTGCGCAAGAAACTCGAGCCCAGCGGCGCGCGCATCCTGACGGTGCGCGGCCTGGGCTACTGCCTCGAGCCGGAAAACAAGAGCGAGTCCGCCGACTCCGCGGCGACGATCTGAGCCCCCGCGCGGCATGTTCTCCTCACCGATCAACGGGCGCCGGCGGCAGCATCGCACGCTGCTGAGCCGGATCCTGTCGTGGATGATCATGCCGCTGTTCATCATGTGGTCGATCGGCATCGTCATCACCTATTTCATCGCCCAGAACATCGCCAACGCGCCCTACGACCGCACCCTGGCGAGCCACCTGCGCCTCGTGCGCCTCGAGGTCGAGCAGCAGCGCGTGCACGAGGGCGTGCGCCTGTCGGAATCCGCGCGCACCATCCTCGAGGGCGACGCGGGCCAGGCCCCGACGGTCTGGCGGATATTGGACGCCAACGGCCATTCGCTGGCGGGCAACGCCGACATCCCCATCCCCGAGAACTGGGCCTACGACATCAACCAGGTCCGCTACCGCAACGCCACCATGCAGCACCGCTCGATGCGGGTGGCCTACGTCTGGGGCGGACGCGACCGCGACGGGGTGGGCTTCCTCACGGCGGTGGCCGAGCCGGGCGAGGCGCGCGCCACGCTCCAGCAGGAAATCCTCACCGGGATGCTGACGCCGCAGTTGATCATCCTGCCGCTGGCCGCCATGCTCGCGGGCCTGGGCCTGACCCAGGGCCTCGAGCCGCTCAGCCTGCTGCAAGAGCACATGCGCAGGCGCAAGCCCAGCGACCTCTCGCCCATCCGGGACGACCTCGCGCCCGCCGAGATCGCGCCGCTGATCGCCGCCATGAACAACGTCCTCAAGCGCCTGGCGGCCTCGCTGGATTCCCAGCGGCGCTTCGTCGCCAACGCCGCCCACCAGCTCAAGACGCCGCTGGCGGGGATCCGCACCCAATGCGAGCTCGCCTTGCGGGAGCGCGATCCCGCCCTCATGAGCGACAGCCTGCACCAGTTGCTGGTCGGATCCCAGCGCGCCACGCGCCTGGTCAACCAGCTCTTGCTGCTGGCGCGCGCCGAGAGCATCGACGACACCGTGCCCCGCGCCACCGAGTCCCTGGACATCGGCGAGCTCGCGCGCCGCTGCACGGCCGAATGGGTGCAGGCCGCCATGGACAAGCGCATCGACCTGGGCTTCGACGCCCCCGACGAGCCCCTGCCCGTCTTCGGCAACCACACCATGATCCATGAGATGCTCAACAACCTGATCGACAACGCCCTGCTCTACACGCCGGCCGGCGGCCGCGTGACCGTGCGCGCCCTGGGCGACGACGAGCACGTCTGGCTCGAGGTCCAGGACACCGGCCCGGGCATCTCGCCCGAGAACCAGACCCGGGTCTTCGACCGGTTCTTCCGGGTGCTGGGCAACGAGGCCGAGGGCAGCGGCCTGGGCCTGTCCATCGTCAAGGAGGTGGCCGAGCACCACCAGGCCGCCATCCAGTTCCTGCCCCCGGGCAACCATCGAGATCCCGCGAGCGGCGGCACGCGCATCCGCGTGACCTTCCCGCGCGACAACGTCCCCAGGACCAGCCTATGAATCCCACGACACGCCGAGGCGCGCCGACCGAGATTCCCGCCGACGCCGATCGCCCGATGACCCACGAGGAACGCCGCGTCATCCTCGCCTCGTCCATGGGCACGGTCTTCGAATGGTACGACTTCTACGTCTACGGCTCGCTCGCCTCGGTCATCGCGCTGCATTTCTTCTCGAGCCTCAACCCGACGGCGGGCTTCATCTTCGCGCTGCTGACCTTCGCCGCCGGCTTTGCCGTGCGCCCCTTCGGCGCGCTGGTGTTCGGCCGGATCGGGGACATGGTGGGCCGCAAGTACGCCTTCGTGATCTCGATCCTGATCATGGGCCTGTCGACCTTCCTGGTGGGCGTCCTGCCCTCCTCGGCCTCGATCGGCTCGGCCGCCCCCATCATCCTCCTCGTCCTGCGCCTGCTCCAGGGCCTGGCGCTGGGCGGCGAGTACGGGGGCGCGGCGGTCTACGTGGCCGAGCACGCGCCGCCGAACCGGCGCGGGTTCTTCACGAGCTGGATCCAGACCACCGCCACCACCGGCATGTTCCTGTCCCTGGTGGTGGTGCTGGGCACGCGCGCGACACTGGGCGAGGAAGCCTTCACCGAGTGGGGCTGGCGGGTGCCCTTCCTGATCTCGGTGCTGCTGCTGGTGATCTCCGTCTGGATCCGCCTGCGCCTGCACGAATCGCCCGCCTTCAAGCGCATGAAGAGCGAGGGCACCATCTCAAAGGCGCCCATCAAGGAATCCTTCGGCCGCTGGAAGAACCTGCGGCTGATCCTGCTGGCCCTGCTGGGCCTGACCGCAGGCCAGGCGGTGGTCTGGTACACCGGCCAGTTCTACGCGCTGTACTTCCTCACCCAGACGCTGGGCGTGGACGCCAACATCGCCAACGTCCTCGTGGCACTGGCGCTGCTGCTGGCCTGTCCGTTCTTCATCGTGTTCGGGTCCCTTTCCGACCGGGTCGGGCGCAAGCCCATCATCATGGCGGGCTGCCTGATCGCGATCCTCACCTACTTTCCCGTGTTCAAGGGCCTGACCCACTACGCGAACCCCGCCCTCGAGCGCGCGCAAAGCCTCGCGCCGGTGGTGGTGCTGGCCGATCCCGCGGACTGCTCGCTGCAGTTCAATCCGGTGGGCACGGCCTCGTTCACGAGCTCCTGCGACCTGCTCAAGGCCTTCATGGCCACGAATTCGGTCACCTACGTGAACCAGCGGGCGGCGCCGGGCTCGATCGCGCGCGCCATCATCGGCGAGCAGGTGGTGCTGTCCTTCGACGGCACCAGGCTCAGCCGCGTGGAATTCGCCGCCCGCAACCGCGTGCTGCAGGCGAGCCTCATGCAGGCGATCCGCGACCACGGCTATCCCCAGCGCGCGGATCCCTCGCAGATCAACTACGTCATGGTGCTGCTGCTGCTGTTTTTCCTGGTGCTGCAGGTGACCATGGTCTACGGGCCGATCGCGGCGATGCTCGTGGAGATGTTCCCCACCCGCATCCGCTACACGTCCATGAGCGTGCCCTATCACATCGGCAACGGCTGGTTCGGCGGCTTCCTGCCGCCGGTGGCCTTCGCCACCGTGGCGGCGACCGGCAACATGTACGACGGCTTGTGGTATCCCATCATCATCGCCCTGATGACGCTGGTGATCGGCACCTTGTTCGTCAAGGAAACCTACCGCAACGACCTCGACGCCCCGCACGATTGATTCAAGATTGATTCAATCCCAAAATATTCACGTTTCAGACTATCGTCAGCAAGCCCTTGCTAGAATGGCCGGGCAGGGTCGGTCCGCCGTCCGGAACTTCGTTCCCCCTTGGTTTCCGGGCGAATCACCTGGCCATCCTGTCGCCGTCTCGCACTCCCCGCGAGCCTTATCATGTGCGATGGCGTGCGTTGATTGGCCCGGCCCCAGTGCCCGGGCCATTTTTTTTCGGGCGGGGCCGCAAGCGCGGCGCGCAGGAGGGACAGCCATGTTCGACCTCAGTGCACTCGATCTCGCCCGCATCCAGTTCGGGTTCACGATTTCCTTTCACATCATATTCCCGGCGATCACGATCGGCCTGGCCTCATATCTCACCGTGCTCGAGGGCTTGTGGCTGTGGAAGAAAGACGACGCCTATCTCGAGCTCTACCACTTCTGGTCGAGGATCTTCGCCGTGAACTTCGCCATGGGCGTCGTCTCGGGCCTGGTCATGGCGTATCAATTCGGCACCAACTGGAGCTTCTACTCGCAATTCGCCGGCGGCATCACCGGTCCGCTGCTGGCTTACGAAGTGTTGACCGCGTTCTTCCTGGAATCGGGCTTCCTCGGCGTGATGCTCTTTGGCTGGAACAAGGTCGGCCGGGGCCTGCATTTCTTCGCCACGGCGATGGTGGCGCTGGGGACCATGATCTCGGCCACCTGGATCATCGCCTCCAACAGTTGGATGCAGACGCCCCAGGGCTACGAGGTGATCGGCGGCGTCGCGGTTCCGGTGGACTGGCTGGCGGTGATCTTCAATCCCTCCTTCCCGTACCGGCTCGCGCACATGCTCACCGCGGCGATGCTCGCGACCGCCCTGTTCGTCGGCGCCTCCGGCGCCTGGCACCTGCGCCGCGGCAACCGGCAGCCGGCGGTCAGGCGGATGTTCTCGATGGCGCTGTGGATGGTGCTGTTCACCGCGCCGCTGCAGATCTTCATCGGCGACCGGCACGGCCTCAACACGCTGGAGCATCAACCGGCCAAGATCGCGGCCATCGAGGGCCACTGGGAGAACACCCCCGGCGAGGGCGTGCCGCTGATCCTGTTCGGCCTGCCCGACATGCGGGCCGAGACGACCCGCTACAAAATCGAGATCCCCGACCTGGCCAGCCTGATCCTGACCCACAGTCGGGATGGCCACTTTCCAGGCCTCAAGGCATTCCCCCCGGAAGACCGCCCGGACTCGCCGATCCTGTTCTGGTCCTTCCGTGTCATGGTGGGCCTGGGCATGCTGATGCTGCTGCTGGGGCTGTGCGGGGCATGGACGCGCTGGCGCGGCCGCCTCTACGACTCGCCGCCGCTGGCCCGCTACGCCTTGTGGATGGGGCCGGCGGGGCTGATCGCCATCCTCGCCGGCTGGTACGTGACCGAGATCGGCCGCCAGCCCTGGGTGGTCTATGGGCTGATGAGGACCGCGGACGCCGTGTCCAGGCACTCGGCCGCGACGCTGTCCCTGAGCCTCGCGGTCCTCGTGGTGATGTACGTGGCGATCTTCGGGCTGGGCATCGCCTACGTGCTGAAGCTGGTCAGGCGCGGCCCGGCCACGCTTGCCGAGGATGTCGCCGCGCATGGCCCCTCCATCAACCAGCGGCCCGCGCGCCCGCTGTCGGCGGCGGGCGACGAGCCACCGCCCTCCCCCCGCGACGCCTCGTAGAAAGAGGGACTGCCATGGACATCGACCTCCCCCTCATCTGGTTCCTGGTCATCGGCTTCGGCATCATGATGTACGTGATCATGGACGGCTTCGACCTCGGAATCGGCATTCTGTTTCCCTTCATTCCCGGCCGGGAAGACCGCGACGCCATGGTCAACACCGTCGCGCCCGTCTGGGACGGCAACGAAACCTGGCTGGTCCTCGGCGGCGCCGGCCTGCTGGCCGCCTTTCCCAAGGCCTACGCCATCCTGCTCAGCGCGCTCTACATTCCGGCGCTGTGCTTCCTGGCCGGACTGATCTGGCGCGGCGTGTCCTTCGAATTCCGCTTCAAGGCGGACGAGGCCCACAAGCCGTTCTGGGACAAGGCCTTCATGGCCGGCTCGTTCGTGGCGGCGTTCTTCCAGGGCGCGATGCTCGGCGCCTTCCTGGACGGGCACACGGTCGTCGACGGCGTCGCCCTCGGCGACGCGCTGAGCTGGCTCACCCCGTTCAGCGTCTTCACCGGCCTGGGCGTCGTGGTCGCCTACGCGCTGCTGGGCGCCACCTGGCTGGTGCTGAAGACCGAAGGGGCGCTGCAGCGCAGGATGATCGCCATGGCCCGTCCCATCCTGCTGGCCACGCTCGCCGTCATCGCGGCCGTCAGCGTCTGGACGCCGTTGCGGCACCCGGCGATCGCGGCCCGCTGGTTCGATCTGCCGAACATCCTGTTCCTGGCGCCGGTTCCCCTCCTGGTGCTGGCCTCGGCCTACGCGATGCTGCGATCGCTGCGGCGCGCGCCGCACGCCGCGCCATTCGCGTGGTCGCTGGTCCTGGTGTTCCTGGGGTATTCCGGCCTGGTCATCAGCATCTGGCCGAACATCCTGCCGCCCGACATTTCCATCTGGGACGCGGCCGCGCCGCCGCAAAGCCTGGGCTTCGCCCTGGTCGGCGCGCTGCTGATCATTCCCTTCATCCTCGCCTACACCGCCTGGGCCTATTACGTGTTCCGCGGCAAGGTGAAGGCCGGCGAGGGATATCACTGAGATGAAAAAGCCGGTGCCGCCGCCCTACGGCTGGATCAAGCGGCTCTTGTGGCTGGGGGCGATCTGGCTGTGCGGCGTCGCGGCGCTGGGTGTGGCCGCCTTTCTCATGCGCCTGCTGATGCAGGCGGCCGGCATGACGCGCTGAGCCCTGTACAATCGGAACCCGACTTCCGGGGCCCCGCCCCCTCCTCTATCCAATATCCCCATGTGGTTCAAGAATCTCAAGCTCTATCGCCTCGCTCCCAATGCCGCCCTGACCGCCGCCGACCTCGAAACCGCCCTGGAGCCGCTGGCCTTCCGGCCCGGCGGCAGCCAGGACAGCCAGTCCTCGGGCTGGATGCCGCCGCGCGATGACGCGGGCCTGGCCTACGCCTCGCACGGCCAGGTGCTGCTGCGCCTGCATACCGAAAAGAAACTGCTGCCGGCCACCGTGGTCAACCAGGCCAGCCGCGCGCGCGCCCTGGAGATCGAGGAACGGCAGGGCTACAAGCCGGGCCGCAAGCAGATGAAGGAAATCAAGGAGCAGCTCACCATGGAGCTGCTGCCGCGCGCCTTCGTCATCGCGCACGACACCCACGTCTGGATCGACACGGTCAACGGCTGGGTGGCGATCGACGCGGCGGCCGCCGCCAAGAGCGACGAGGTCCTGGGCCTGCTCGCCAAGACGCTCACGCCCTTTCCCATCGTGCCGCTGCACGTCGAGATGTCGCCCGCCGCCGCCATGACGCAATGGCTGTACGAGGACGAGGCGCCCGCCGGTTTCACCATCGACCAGGACACCGAGCTGCGCTCCACGGGCGAGAGCCGGGCGACCGTGCGCTATGTGCGCCAGAGCGTAGAACTGGAGGACGTGCGCAAGCACGTGCAGGCGGGCAAGCAGTGCACGCGCCTGGCCCTCACCTGGAATGATCGTGTCTCTTTTGTATTGACGGAGAACCTGGACGTCAAGCGCGTGGCGCCCCTGGACGTGCTGAAGGAGCACCAGGACGCGCAGGCCGCCAACGAGGCCGAGCAGTTCGACGCCGACATGGCGCTGATGTGCGGCGAACTGGCGCGCCTGCTGGCGGACCTGGTGGCGGCCCTGGGCGGCGAGCGCCAGACTCGATAGCGGACGGCGCCATGCGTCACCTCAATTCGGAAATGCTGGCCACCTTCGTCGCGGTAGTCGACTGCGGTGGATTCACGGCCGCGGCGGACCGGATCGGCAAGACGCAGGCCGCCGTCAGCCTCATCATCAATCGGCTCGAGCGCCGCCTCGGCCGCAAGCTGCTCGAGCGCACGCGCCACGGCGTGGTGCTGTCCAACCAGGGCGAAATCCTCATCGGCTATGCGCGCCGCATGATCGCGCTCGAGAGCGAGATGCTGTGCGCCATGGATTGCGGCACCGATTCGACGGTGGTGCGCATCGGCATGCCGGACGATTACCTCGACGTGCTCGGCAGCGCGCTGCTGCGCGAGTTCGCGGCGCGCCATCCTGGCGTCCGGGTGGACATCCTCTGCGATTTTTCCAACCGCCTGGAAGGCCTCCTGGCGCAGGGCGGCATCGACCTGGCCGTGATCACGCGCCAGCCGGGCCACGACGTGGGCCAATTCCTGACCCGCGAGCGCCAGCTCTGGTGCACCGCCCCCAACCGCTACCCGGAGACGGACGCGGTGCTGCCCCTGGCCCTGTTCGCCGACCAGTGCCGGGCCCGGCCGAGGATCCTCGCCGCGCTCGACGAGGCGCGGCGCGCCTGGCGGATCGTGTGCTCGTCCTCGCACCTGCCCGGCGTGCAGGCCGCGGTCAATCTCAGCGGCGCCCTGACGGTGCTCCCGGAATCGGTCATTCCGCAGGGCTGGCGGACGCCGGGGCGGGCCCAGGGCCTGCCCGACCTGCCCGATCTGGAGCTCGCGCTCTGCATGCCGGACGACGCCCCCCTGCTGGTGCGGCGCCTCGCGCAATTCATACAGGGCTACTTCCAGGCCCAGGCGGCGGCCCGCTGACGATACAGGGCTGCTTCCAGGCCCATCCCTAATGCGGTGCCAGCGCGTGCGCCGCCGCGGCGAAGCCGGCCTCCAGTTCGTCGACGACGGCCTCGTCGTGCGCGAACGTCAGGTACAGGCGTCCGAAAACGAAGGGCATGATCATGACGCCCGTGCGGCGCAAGGCCATGTGCAGGCCCAGGGTCCATTCCTTCGATGCGGCCTCGGAGGCCGCCCGGTAGGTCGAGGGCGGCTCGCCGCTCGCCCAGGGGGTGAACACCGAGCCGAAGCCCGTCGTGGAAAACGGCAGGCCGGCGTCGCGGAATATGCCCGCCAGGCGCTCGCGCAGGGCGTTCCCGCGCGCGAGCAGGGCCGGATAGTCCTGGGTCCGCAATTGCGCCAGCGTCGCCAGCACCGCGGCGCACACCGGCGGATTGCCGCTGTAGGTCCCGGCCCGGTTGGCGCGCCGGCTCTCGAAGACCTCCATGATCCAGGGTTTGCCCACCACGGCGGCGACCGGCGTGCCGCTGCCGATCGCCTTGCCCACGGCGGCGAGGTCCGCATCCACGCCGTACAGGTGCCCGCAAAGGCCGGCATGCAGCCGGAATCCCATCAGCACCTCGTCCAGGATGACCACCGCTCCATGCCGGCGCGCGCAATCGGCCACGGCCTTCAGGTATCCCGGGGCGGGCTCCAGGCAGCCCGCGTTGGCCAGGACCGGCTCGATCAGCACCGCCGCGACGTCGGGACACTCGTCGAACAGCCGCTCGACGTCCTGGAAATCGTTGTAGCGCAGCAGCAGCATGCCGTCCCGTTCCGGCCGCGCCCCGGCGCCCATGCCGGCCTCCCGGGAGTTCGCGTTGCCGAAGGCGAGCTGGTCGTACCAGCCATCGTATCCGGCGGCGAACTTGGCGATGCGCCGGCGCCCGGTGGCCGCCCGCGCGGCGCGGCACGCCAGGTGCACGGCTTCGCTGCCGCTGTTGACGAAAATCACCTGCGAGAGCGGGCCGGTGCACTGCGCCAGCGCGGCGGCGGCGGCCTCCTCGGCCTCGTGCGCGAAGGAAGGCATGGGCATTCTCGAGAACATGCCGTTGACGGCCTCGACCACGGCCCGCGGCGCATGCCCGAGCATCGTGGCGCCGAAGCCCATGGCGGTGTCCAGATAGCGGGCGCCGCGCGTGTCCCACAGATAAGGCCCATGCGAGCGGTCGACCAGGAAACGCTGTCCATCCAGGTCGGGCAAGGCCCGCCCGGCACTGGAGATTCCTCCAACGAGATGATTCATGTCCGTGAATTCCAACAAAATGAGCGAAGAATCGATCGGCGGCGGTCAATGGCCCGTCAATAGCCCATGATCCCGGGCAGCCAGGACGAGAGGCCGGGAAAGGCGGCCAGCAGGCCGATGACGACGAAGGTCGCGATCCAGAATGGGATCAGCCGCCTCGATACGGCCCCGATCCCGATGCGCCCGACGTTGCACACCACGAAGATATTGGTGCCCACCGGCGGCGTGAACAGCCCGAGGCCCAGGGTGACCGTGAAAATAATGCCGATCTGGTAGGGATCGAAGCCCGCCGCCTTGGCGATCGGCACGAGGATGGGCGCCAGGATGATGATGGCCGGCCCGAGGTCCATCCAGAGCCCGACGAAGGCCAGCGCGAGGATGATCATCAGGATCGTCATGGACGGCCCCGCCTGGACGGCCGCGATCCATTCCGCGACGGCATGCGGCACCTGCTCGAAGGTCAGTATCCAGCCGAAGGGCGTGGCGATCGCCATGATGATCATCACCGCCCCCGTCGTCACCACGGCCTCCAGCATCGCCGGGACCAGGTCGCGCCAGGACAGTTCGCGATAGACCAGGGCGCCCGCGGCCCAGGCGTACAGCACGGACAGCGCGGCGGCCTCGGTCGTGGTGGCGTATCCCAGCACGATGCTCGCCAGCACGAGCACCGGCATGAGCAGGGCGGGCAGCGCGTACAGCAGGTCGAGGCGCAACTGGCGGACGTCCAGCGGCTTGTCGATCAGGGGGAATCGTTCCCTCACGCCCACGATGTAGGCCGTCACCATGAAGCTCGCGGCCAGCAGCACGCCCGGGACCACGCCCGCCACGAACAGGCCGCCGATGGAGGTATTGGTCAGCACCCCGTAGAGGATCATGACGACGCTGGGCGGCACGATGATGCCCAGCGTGCCCGAGGCGGCGGTCACGGCGGCGGCGAACGCGCGCCCGTAGCCGCGTTCCTCCATGGCCGGGATCATGACTTTGGCGATGGCGCCGGTGTCCGCGGTCGCCGAGCCCGTGATGCCGCCATAGACGAAGGCCGTCGCGACGTTGACCAGCCCCAGCCCCCCGCGCATGCGTCCGAACAGGGATTCGGCGATTCCCATGATGTGCCGGGTCAGCCCGCCCCGGTTCATCAGCTCGCCGGCGAGCAGGAACAGCGGGATCGCCGCGAGGCTGATGGAATCGGCGCCGCGCAGGGTCTGCTGCGCGAGCCAGGCCGTGGGCATGTGCAGGTCGCCGGCGCTCACGGCCAGGATGACGCCCGCCGCCATGGCCCAGACGATGGGGCTGCCCAGGACCAGAAAAAGGGCGAACCCGAGAAAGACGAGGGCGACCGTCATGGCCGGTCCTCCGGGGAAGTCTTCGGCAGGCGCGCCAGGCGCCAGGCGGCGAGCGCGACCAGCATCAGCGAGGCGCTGAACAGGGCGGCGCTCTGGATGCCCGCGGGCCAGCGCAGCACCGGCGTGGGCACGTGGCCGGATTGCTGGAGCACGGACCAGCCGCTGTTCGCCAGCCACAGGCCTACCGCCAGCAGCACCAGCCCGTTGACCCATTCCAGCCAGTATCGTCCGGCGGGCGGCAGCATCAGGATCAGGCCCTCGAAACGCACGTTCTCGCGGCGGATCTCGGCGATGACCGTCCCGATGAAGGTCAGCCAGACGAAGCCCAGGCCGGCGATCTCGAAGGATCCCTCCACATTGGGCAGATGCAGGTAGCGGCCGAGCATGCCCGCCAGGGTCGCCCCCAGGGTCAGCAGCAGCAAGGCGATCCCGAAGCCTTCGAGCAGTCTCAGGACCAGCGGGCGCGGCGGCGCCCGGCCCTCGGCGTTGGAGGCGGACATGGCAGGGCCCCGCCTTACGGCCGTTGCGCGGCCGCGCGGATCGACTTCACGAAATCGCCGCCCCACTCTTTCGCGAACTGCCCATATACCGGATCGACCTTGCCGCGGAAGGCGTCCAGGTCCACCTCGTTGAACCGAACGCCCTTGTCCTTCAGTTCTTGGATAATCTTTGTATATACTGCATCGAGCTCGCCGCGATACCACTTCACGCTGTTGGCCGCGGCCGTGCGCAGCACCTCGCGCTGCGCATCGGTGAGGCCGTCATACCGGGCCTTGTTCATGAACCAGTAATTGGCCGACCAGACGTAATTGGACATGGACACGTACTTTGCCGCCTCATACCATTTCTGGTCATAGAAGTCCCGCAGTTCGGGCTCCACGCCATCGACCACGCCGGACTGCAGCGAGGTGTAGACCTCGCCGTAGGGAATGGCCTGCGGCAGGGCGCCCAGCGCCTTGATGGTCGCGAGGATCACCGGATTCGGCGGGGTGCGGATCTTGAGGCTGGCCAGGTCCGCCGGCTCGCGGACCGGATGCTTCCGGTTGGCGAATTGCCGGAAACCGGAATCCAGGGCGCCGAGCAGGATGTAGTTCCGGTCCTGGCCGAGCTTCATCAGCTCTTGCCCGGCCGGGCCGTCCAGGAAGGCATGGACGCCTTCGGCGTCCTTGAACAGGAAAGGCAGGCTGACGACGTTGAGGCGCGGATCGAGGGCGTCGACCGCACCGCCCAGCCCCATGTCGATCGCGCCCGCGCCGACGGCGTCGGCGATCGGCGCCTCGTCACCGAGCTGGCCGTCCGGATAGAGGGCGACGACCAGCTCGCCGCCGCTCTTTTCCTTGACCTCGTCGGCAAAGCGGACGAGGGCCTTGTTGACCAGGCTGTCGACGCTGGATACGTGGGCGACCCGCAGGGTCTGCCGGGCCTGGGCGCTGCCGCCGATGGCGAAGCCGCCCAGGCCGATCAGCAAGGCGGCGGCGAGAGCGGCCGGCCGCGCGAATGGACTTTGGCGCATGACATGTCTCCTGTTGTGGCGATTGCGGGCGACAGGGGCCCTTTGTCGTTTTCACCATGTTAATCACAGGGACATGAGCCAGGATAAATCTTTGTAATGCCTCCATAAAATCCGGATTCGGGCGCGGGCGCGCGGCGCGCCTCAATACATCCCGTGGAACACGCTGTCGTCGGGACCGATGTGCGAGGGCGGCGTCCAGGTGACGTCGCGCAGGGAATGCTGCACCAGGCCTTCCACCCCCATCAGCACGGCGAAGATCGCCATGCGCACCGGAATGCCGTTGTCCGTCTGGCGGAAGATCGCCAGGCGGGGATCGTGGTTCAGGTCGGTGCTGAGGTCGTTGGCGCCCTCGCGGCTGTCGCGCGGCAGCGGGTGCATGACGATCACGTCCGGCCCGCAGCAGGCGTCGACGATCGCGCGATTGACCTGGAAGTCCGCGGAATAGCCCTCCAGGGCCTCGCCCGAGAAGCGCTCTTTCTGGACCCGCGTGGCGTAGATCACGTCGGCGCCCTTCAGGCCCGAGGCCAGGTCGTGCGTCTGCTCGATGACATGGCCATTGCGCCCGGCCTGCTCGATGATGTGGTCCGGCATCTCGAGCCCCGGAGGCGAGATCAGCGTGAAGCGCATGCCGCGGTACAGCGCGAGCAGCTTGATCAGCGAATGCACGGTGCGCCCGTATTTGAGGTCGCCCGCCAGCGCGATGTGCGCGCCGTCGAGCAGCTTGCCCAGGCGCGAGAACTCGGTGAGGATGGTGTAGAGGTCCAGCAGCGCCTGGCTGGGGTGCTCGCCCGCGCCGTCGCCGCCGTTGACCACCGGGATGTTGGTGGCTGCGGCGAACTCCGCCACCGAGCCTTGCTCGGGGTGGCGGATCACCATGGCATCGACGTAGCCGCTCATGACGCGGCTGGTGTCGTAGATGGATTCGCCCTTGGCCATCGAGGAAAACGTGAATCCCGTGGTGTCGCAGACCGAGCCGCCCAGGCGGCAGAAGGCCGCGCCGAAGCTCACGCGCGTGCGCGTGCTGGCCTCGAAAAACAGATTCCCCAGCACCGCCCCCTCGAGCACGCGCGAGACCTTCTGGCGGCGCGCGATGGGCTGCATCAGGTCGGCCACCCGGAACAGTTCCTCGACGGACTCGCGCGTGAACTGGTCGACCGACAGGAGCTGGTGCTTGTTGTCGATGGCGATCCGGTCACGCAGGGGGCCCGATTGTGCGCTCTGCGCATACTTCTGCATCAGGGTGTCGTTTTCGACGATCTCGGTGACGAAGCGGCCGACCACCTCGGGCATGGCGCGCGCCTCTTGTGAGCCCTCGGGCAGCAGCCAGGTATCCAGGGCGCGGCGCTTGACGCCGATCCTCGCGGCGAACACGTCGCGCGTCAGGTTCAGCCGACGCATGGCGTCGCGCAGGAAAACTTGTTGAGAGACGGCCATCATGGGCTCCAATATACGCAATGCGTATATTTTCCCGGAATCGATCCGAACGCCGCAAGGGAAAATTGCCGGTCTAGGGAAAAAACAACACCTCGTCAGAGACCGGCCGCCCCCGCGGGGTCCACGCCGGCCACCGCGCGCGCGGCGATCTCGGCATTCCGGCGCGATCCCACGCCGAAGGCCAATTGCTTTTCGCGGATCGGAGCGGCGTACCCGGGCGCCGCCAGCATGGTGTGCCCCACCACCAGCGCCAGGCGCAGGCCGGGATGGGCGGCGGTGGCCGCCTGGATCTTGCGCAGGCCCTCGTCGCTGAGCGACAGGATCAGGATCCCGCCGCCCGACTGGTCGGTGGCCGGCTGGATGCCGACCAGGTCGGCGCGCGAAATCACGGGCGTGGTCCTGACGTACAGCACGCCCTTGGGCTTGAGGGCGACCTCGGTCCATCCCGGCCGGGGCTGCGCGTCCGCAAGGAACACCCGCAGGTCGGCGGCTTGCGCGTCGTCGCGGATGACCTGGCGGTTGCCCGTCGAACTGGGCATGGACTGCCCGAGCTGGGCCGCCGGGGCGGCCGCCCCAGGGCCCGGCGAGCCCGGCGAAACCGATTGGCAGCCCGAGACCGCCAAGGCCGCGCCCGCCACCATCATCCATTTTCTGGCCATCGACATACCGTACCCTCCCCTCATCCAGACATTGGAATCCTTCATTGCGCATCCTCCGTCGACGCGCGGCCTGTATTCATGCGGACCTTCCCCGTCCGCCCGCGGCCCGCCTCGATCCACGTGCCGGCCTCCTCCGTTTCCATTCGGGCGGCAGCCTGGAAACGGCCGCCGCGCACGAGCACGCTCGCGCGATCCAGCACCTCGCCCTCGGCTCCATGCAATTCGAAGACATGGCGGCCGGGCCTGGGCTGCCAATCGCCGCCCTCGATCGGCTCGCCATCCAGGAACCAGCGCGCCGCCACGGCCTCGCGCGCGGCCGCGTCCACCGCCCGCAGCCGCATGCGCTGCCGGTCCGGCGGAATGTCCGGATCCAGCGCCATGATCGTGCCATCCACGGGCTCCACGATACGCGAGGCCCGTGCCTCGCTCCCGAAATAAGCAAAAACTCTCTGCGCCGTATCCCCCAGGAAGACTTCCTCGCGGGCGGGCTCCAGGCCGGAGGCGAAACGGACCGGCGCGCGCGTCACGCCGGCGGGCATGGGGGGCTGGGCGCTGCGGCGCGCGCGATGCAGCCAGGCCATCAGCTCGTGCCAGATGGGACCCGCGCCGCTGACACCGGATACCTCGCGCATGCTCGCCCCGGCGCTGTTGCCCACCCACACGCCCACGGTGTAGTCCTGCGACCAGCCGATGCACCAGTTGTCGCGCATGTCGCGGCTGGTGCCGGTCTTGACCGCGGTCCAGAATGGCGTCGACAAGGGGCTGTCCAGGCCGAACGTCCGCGCCCGGGCCTGCCGGTCGGAGAGGATGTCCCCCACGATCCAGGCCGCGCCCGGCGAAAACAGCGCGACGCCGGGCTGCGTGGCCGCCTCCCCCGCATCCAGATCCACCGGCGCGTGGCTGCCCAGCCGCGCCAGGGTCCGGTAGGCGTTGGCGAGCGACAGCAGGCTCACGTCGGCGCTGCCGAGCGCGAGGCTGTAGCCGTAATAGTCGCCGTCGTGGGCCAGGGGCAGGCCGAGATCGGCGAGGCGGCGCGCCAGGGCCTCGGGCGTCACCATCATGGCGGTGCGCACCGCCGGGATGTTCAGCGAGGACGCCAGGGCCAGCCGGGCGCTGACCCAGCCGCTGAAACGCCCGTCGTAATTGCCCGGGATGTACAGGCCGCCGCCCCCGTCCAGGTCCAGCGGGCGGTCGTCCAGCAGGGAGGCGGCGGTCAGCCGCCGCTCGTCCAGCGCGATGCCGTAGAGGAAGGGCTTGAGCGTCGAGCCCGCCTGGCGCAGGGCGCGCGCGTGGTCCACGGCGCCGGCGTCGGAAAACTCGCCGGAGGATCCCACGTAGGCGAGGACCGCGCCGCTGCGGTTGTCCAGCACCACCGCCGCCGCGTCGGTGACGCCGGTCCCGCGCAGATCCCGCAGGTGCCGGCGGATCGCGGCCAGGGCCGTCTTTTGCAGGTCCTTGTCCAGGGTGCTGCGCAGCACGTCGCCGGCCTCCGCGCCTCGATGCGCGATCAGCAGGCGCGCGAAATGCGGCGCCAGGCCGGGGGCGTCCCGCCGGCGCGCCGCCGTCCAGCCCAGGGCGAGCTCGATGAAGCCGCGCAGGCCGGCGCAGTCGCCCGGCCGCCCCAGCTCGCGCAGCAAGGCGCAGCCGCGCTGGGCGAGCACCGGCGGCGGGGCATTGGGGCCGCGCAGGAGGACGGCGGCCAGCGCCGATTCCCGGTCGTCCAGCGCCGAGGCGCGTTTCTGGAACATGACCCGCGCCAGGGCATCGACCCCGACCAGCTCGCCGCGGAAGGCGGCGAGGTTGAGGTAGGCCTCGAGGATCTGGGCCTTGGTCCAGCCGGCCTCGAGCGCGCGGGCGGCCTGGACCTGGTCGAGCTTCTGCATGAGGCCCCGTCCCCCGGGGCCGCGCCGCAGGTTTTCGTCCAGCAGCGCCGCGAGCTGCATGCTGAGGGTCGAGGCGCCCTGCGCGGGCCCGCCGGACAAAGTGCGCCAGGCGGCGCGCGCCATGGCGAGCCAGTCCACCCCGCCATGGTCGTAGAAGCGGCCGTCCTCCGAGCGCACCACCGCCCGCTGCAACGCCACGGAAATGTCCTCGAGCGCCACCCAGTCGCCGCGCCGGCTGGAAAAATCCGCGCGCACCCGCTGGACGAGCTCGCCGCCGGCCGCCAGCACACGCACGTCCGAGGGCCGGTGCGCCGCGCGCACTGTCTCATAGGCCGGCAAGCCCCGCGCCTGCGCGGCCAGCAGGCACAGGGCCAGGCCGGCCAGGACGCGGGCGCCCGCCATCGAGGCGCCTCCATGCCGAGCGCCCCGCTTCAGAGAGCCTCCACATCGAAGGGCGAATTGGGCGCCGCGCCCCGTCACCGGGCCGCGCTGGCGTGCTGACATATCAGGGCGCCTCCACGTCGAAGGGTGCGTTGGGCGCGCTGCCGAAGACCTCCGGCTGGTACAGCGCCTCGATGCGCGTGGGCGGCAACTGGAAATGCCCCGGCGCATCGATCCGCACGGTGTACTCGACGTGCCGGACGCCCGTGGGCAGGACCTCGAAATATGCCCGGTACATCCCCGCATCGCGCTCGACGAAGGCCGGCCCGAAGCCGTCTTCGGACACCCGCTCGCCGCGCGTGGCGATGGCGGAGTCGCGCCCGAGGCCGCCGCCCAGGATCGAAGCCCCCGCCGGCACGGGATCGCTGAGCACCGCCCACACGGCCGGCTCGCGCGACTCGATGCTCAAGCGCACGCGGTACACGTCTCCCGGCGACCAGCGATCCGGACGTGCCTGGGAGACCGCGGTGATCCGGCGCTCGATGCGCATGCCGGCATCCACCGGCCGAGCCTCGGCCACGGCCGTACGGGCGCTGACGGTCGCCCAGCCGCCGCCGGCCCCCTTCGCCTCGAGCGTCAGCACGTCGCGCCCGGCCCGGGCCCAGGGCAGCTCGAGGGCCTGGGCGCGCACGCCGTCGTGCTCGGGCATCGCCTGCCAGGCCAGCGTCCGGGCGGGCGCGCCGCCCAGGGCGACGAGGACCTCGCCCTCCGCCTTCGATTCGAAGGCCTGCGCGAACCGCGCCATCGCCAGGCTGCCCAGCGCATTGGCCGTGGTGGTCGACCAGGCGCCCCGCCGCTGCATGCCCACCAGCCCCATGGCCAGGCGCGGCAGGTCCTCGCGCCAGTCGGCCTCGGGCAGCAGCGCCATGATCAGGCGGGCCTGGGCGGCCTCGGCGGAACTCATCAGCCACCAGCCATCGTCCGCCGTGGCATCGGCCAGCACCAGCGTGGTGCCGTGGCGCGCCAGGCGTCCGCGCAGCAGGGTCTTGGCCTCGGCCAGGCGCTGCGCGCGCCGCTCGACGTCGGGGACGTGGAGCAGGATCGACAGCCAGTCCACCAGGGCGGCGCTGGGCCAGGCCGACACGTCCAGGTCGATGCTGTCCAGCATGCCGGGCCGGTAGGCCCCGTTGCGGGCGAGCGCCTCGATGGCGATCAGCTTGCGCCACGCCTCGTCGCGCACCGGCGCCCAGGCGGGCGATTCGATCCGGCCCAGCACGAAGTCCTGCAAGGCCGCCACCATGCGCTCGCGCGGCGCCTCGGGCACGGTGTAGGGCCACCCCAGGGCGCCCGCCTCGGTGGCGATCGACAGCAGGTGCGCGGTCAGGACCACGCTGCCCGTCCCGCCCGGGAAATATGCGGCCAGTCCCTGCTCGTCCAGGTAGCCCGGCAGGCGCCGCATCAGCGCCTCCCAGGCCGCGGGATCGCGCAGGCCGAGGGCTCGCGCGCCAAGCTGCTCCAGGCAGGTGTAGGGATAGTCCGCCAGCCAGGCCCGCACCCCCGGCATGACGCCCGCGAGGCTGGACTGCAGGCCCACCTGGACACCTCCCCGGACCCGGCCGTCCGCGCCCGCGAGCGCCGCCGGCGTGGGATCCACCGGGACCTTCAAGGGCTGGCCGGCCCGCAGGGGAAACAGGGCCGCCTGTCGCACCCGCAGCGGCACCGCCGGCACCAGCCGCTGGGCGACGAGCACGCGGTCCGTCGCGGCATCGCCGCCGCCCTCCGGCGTGCCGGTGGCCCGGATGTCCCACTCGAGGGCCTGGCGGCCGGGCTCGTCGGATGCCTCGGGCGCGGTGACCGGCCATTCCACGATGCCGGCCGTTCCCGGCTCGAGACGCAGCTCCCGCGCCTCGAGATCGCGCGCCTCGCTCCCCGCCGCCCCCATGCGCGCCTCGGCGCGCACGTCCATGGCGCGATCGGTCCGGTTGCGCACCGTCACCCGCGCCGCATAGGCGTCGCCGCCGCGCACCAGCCGGGGCAGCCCGGCGATGAGCTGCAAATCCTGGGTGACGGTGATGTCGGTCTGGCCCATGCCGAACAGGTCGGGCCCCGAATCGGCGATCGCCACAAGCCGGAAGCGCGTCAGCGAGTCGTTCAGCGGCACGTCGATGCGCGCGCGCCCCTGGGCGTCCAGCACCACCTCGCCGCGCCACAGCAGCAGGGTGTCGAAAAGCTCGCGCGTCGGGCTGAAACCGCCGCCGCCCCCATCGGGCACCGCCTTGCGGCCGTAATGCCTGCGCCCGACGACCTCGCCCATCCCCGTGGCGGTCTCGACCCCGTAGCCGCGCGGAATGCGCAGGGCCGAGGACACGTCCCAGCTCGCATTGCCCATCAGCTCGAGCAGGGCCTCGTCCACGGCCACGAAGGCGATGCCGGCACCCGCCGCGGGCGCGCCGTCCGGCAGCCTGGCCTCCACGTCCACTCGCGCCGTCTCGCGCACCCGGTACTGCGGCCGGTCGGCGCGCACGCTCACCTGCAGGCGGCCGCGGCCGTCATCGACCTGGATTTCGGCCAGCCCGAAACGGAACGAGGGCTTGGCCAGGTCCACCAGCGCCGTGGGCACGGGCGCCTCCTCGACACGGTTGGACCAGGCGCGGTACCAGTCCACGGGATCGCGCCAGCCCCACGAGAGGAAGGACGTCCAGGGAACCTCGCGGATGCGCCCGCGCACGGCCAGGACCGACACGTAGACGTTCGGCCCCCATTCGGCCTTGACCGGCAGGCGGATCACGGGATGGTCCCCCTCGAGCTCGATCACATGCGTCTCGAGCACGCCCTCGCGCTCGACCGCCACCAGCGCCTGGGCGCGCCGGAACGGCATGCGCACCTGGAATTCGGCGGTCTCGCCGGGTTTCCAGGCCTTGCGCTCGGGGATCACGTCGATGCGATCGTCCTCGCCGCCGCCGAACCAGACATCGCCGCCCCAGACCCAGACCGACGAGGCCGCCTGCGACACCCGGCCCTGCGCATCCGCGGCCTGCGCGAAAAGCTGTATCTCGCCCCGGCGGTCCATGCGCACCGGGCAGGAGAGCAGGCCCCGCTCGTCGGTCCTGCCCTGGCACAGCGTGCCCAGCTCGGCGACCTTGTCGTAGGAATCGTAGCGATAGAAGCCGCCCACCAGGCGCTTGCGCGTCGAGTAGACCGTCCGCAGCCGTCCGTCCAGGCGCACCTCCACCCCCGCCAGCGGCCGGCCCGAAGGGTCCAGCGCGACGATGCCGACGTCCGCCGCCTCGCCCTGGGCCAGCGAGCCGCCCGTGCGCAGGCCGACCACCACCGCGGCCGGCCAGACCGGCGTCGCCTGGGCGATGGTCTGCACCTCGCCATTGGGATCCGTGAAACTCGCCTCGACCAGCCAGGACTGGGGCTCGACGGGCCTGGGCAGGTCCTGCAGTTCCACCCGGGCGCCGCCCTGGGCATCGAGCCGCAGCGCATGCTTGTCGAGGATCAGGCGGCGCAGGCCCTCGATACCGCCGCGCTCCTCGTCCGAGCGCATGCCGTCCGGGATGCCGAAGGCGTAATCCTCGTAGCCCGGAAACCGGACGTCCAGGGGCCGGGACACCGCCGAAAGGGACACCGCCTGCCCCGCCGCCGGCCCGCCCGAGACGTAGGCGAGCTGGACGTCGGCGCGCAGCGATCCGGGCGCGACCAGCGGCCCATCCCCTTGCGGCGCGCTGAGCTTGAGGCTGCCGGCCAGCACCGGCACCTGGAAGGACTCGACCCGGAATTCGCCCGCCGGATGGCTGCCCGGCCCCATCCAGCGATCCTCGCCGGCGGGCCGGGGCTCCTCCAGCGCGATGGAATAGCGCCCGAGCCTGGCGGTCGGCGGCAACTCGTACCTCAGCAGCGCATAGCGGCCGCCGCTCGGGCTCGTCATCCAGTCCAGATCGACCGCGGCGCGCTCGCCCGAGCCCTCGTGCTCGATCACCGCCCGCGGCGGCAGGCGCGAGTCCGGCGGATTGTCCATGCCGGCGCGCGTGAGGACGCGGGCGAAAAGCTTCATGGATACGGTCTCGCCCGGATGCAGCAGCGTCCGGTCGAGCACCGCGTGCGCCGCGAGGTCGGGCAGGCGCGAAGTGTCGGTCGAGACCGGGAAACGCCAGGACTCGATGCCACGATTCCACGACGTCCAGGCGAAGGAGAAATCCGCCTGCCCGCCCGCCTCGGGATGATCGGCCGGGATGCGCGCCGTCACGAACAGGCCGGAAGCCGCGCCGCCGAGGCAGTCGGTCGTCTCCTCGATCGCCCCCAGCCGGTGCCACAGGCCCTGGGCGTCGGTCACCCCCTCGTCCAGGCGCGCGCCCGCGCAATCGAGCACCGCCACCTGCGCGTCCGCGACCGGCCGTCCGTCGTCCAGCGACGTCACCCACACCAGCAGGTCGTCGCGGCCGGTCTTGACGTGCACGGCGAGGTTGGTGACCAGCACGGAGGTCCGCACGTAGACCGGCGCCGGCTCGCCCAGCAGGGAGGCGCCGAGCTGCGCGGACTCGACCTCGATCACGTGGAAGCCCGGCGCGGCCAGGGGCACGCCCACCACCTCGATCGCCGGGTCCTGCGACACGCCGGGCAATCGCAGGGTGCGCGCCGCGTCCTTGGCATCGAACAGCGACACCTTGCGCAAGTCGATCCGGGGCACCTCGGGCTCCTCCTCGCTCAATGGGCGCAGCGCGCGCGCATCCTCGACCTGGCGCGCGGTGAGCGCGCCGCCGTCGAAGAGCGCCACCTTGGCGTACCAGCGCAGCGCCTCGGCATCGTCGGTCGTGACGTGGTCGCGAGCCGTGCCCGCCGAGATCGCCAGCTCGCGGGTCAGCAGTTCCGGCTCCACCCGCCGCAACGCGAGCGGCACCGCGGCGATCGCCTCGCCCGAGGCCGCGGGCGCCTCGGCGAAACGCTCGACGACCCCGAACGTGCCCGAGGCGAATTTCACCAGCGGCGGCAGGGCCGCGACCGGAATGGACAGGGGGAAGCGGGCCCGGTTCGACAGCGGGCGGCCGGCGTCGTCCCGGACGTCCGCGGGCAGGACCAGCCGCAAGGTCTCGTTCTCGGGAAAGGGTCCCTCGAAACGCAGTTGCTCGACGAAATCTGGCGGCTCGTCGCCGAGGCTCGCCGGATGGCGCACGCCCCGCGCGGTCTCGAGCATCGCGGCCATCGCCCGCTCGGCCGGCACGGGCGCCGAGAAGGCGAGCACGACATCGCCCAGCGGCGAGCACGCCGCCTGCGCGTGCTCGCGCATGCAGCGCATGCTGGCCGTGAAGGCCTCGCGCACCTGGAAATCGAAGCCATGGGCCCGCGTGCTGGACACCGCGGCGGCGCCCGCGGCCGCGAGCGTCCGGACCCCCCGCCCCACCTCGAGCCTCACGGCCGCCTTCGGGGGCAGCGTGCGCTTGCATTGCAGCAGTTGCGTGCCGGCGTCGGGGACGGCGTCCTCCATGCCGGTGGCGGCGAGGATCTCGCGCCGCGCGTCCCCCTCGACCAGGCGCACCGCCACGGCCTCGCCGATTCCCTGGACGCGGCACACCGTATGAGCGGCCACCGACGCCGCATCCACCGGCGCGTCGAAGGACAGGACGAACACCTGGTCCTCGTCGATCGTCGCATCCCAGGGACGGCGCAGCCTGGGACGCGGGCCGCCCGTGGAGAACGCATAGGGGGCCGCCTGGACCAGCGGCCGGCCCTCGAGATCGCGGAAATCGGGATTGACGCTCGCCGTGCACGAAACCCCGCCGGTCAGCGGCTTGCGGAAGGCATAGACCCAGTGGCTCGGGTCCACCCAGCGCCCGGCCCCCGCGGGCGTGCCGCCCTCGCATTCGATCACGAAGGGATCGGCCGCGCCGCCGTCGCCCAGGGCGACGGCCGGAGCCGTGAAATCGGCCTGGACGCGCTCCACGCGGGCGGTCACGCCCTGCGGCGTGAACCGCGACACCTCGGCCGCCCCAGCGGCCGACACCGCCGCCACGGCCAGCACACCTGCAAAGAACCTCCCGGCGATCCAAGCCATGCATACTCCCCATCCCGTTCTTTCGGCGAGCTTACCATCCAAGCGCCGGCATCCGCCAAGCCCGTTGGTGACAGTTTGCGAAGTTTGCGAAGGATGAAAAAAACCGGCCGGGACGTGATCCCGGCCGGCGCATGGCGATCTGGCGGGCCCCCGTGAGTCGAACACGGCACCAGCGGATCAGAGCTCGTCGCCAACGCGCCATGCCCGGGAAATCAAGCATGGAGCGGTCATGGCGATGGCTCCCAGGGGTTGACGATGGTCACTCCTGTAGGCTTGAAATCGGCCACGTTGCGCGTGACCACCGCCATGCCGTGCACCAGCGCCGTCGCCGCGATGAGCGCGTCACGCTCACCGCACTTGTCCGGTACATGCAGCCGGGCGCCGCGCCGCGCCACAGCGGTATCCACAGGCAATGTGCGCCCGGAGAACTCGGGCAATACGTGCTGCTCCAGCCACGAGCGCAGCATGGCTCCCTGGGCAGCGTCCTTGCGTTCGATCGACATCACGCCGAGCTCCAGTTCCATGATGGTGATGGCCGATACAAAGAGGTCGGCGGCATCGACGCTGTCCGCCCATGCCGCCACATTCGCATCGGCCTTGCCAAATCGGGCCTTGCGCAGTTCCGACAGCACGTTGGTATCGAGCACATACATCATGAGAGATCGGCCGGCCGGGCTTCAATGGTCACGCGCGGCGGCTCGAACTCGATGTCCGCAACGCCCGGCATCGCCAGCGCGTCGGCAATGTTGCGCCGCTGCCTTGTCAGGCGCTGATAGTCTTCGAAGCTGAGCAGCACGTGCGCGGGCCTGCCGCGATCCGTGATGAACACCGGGCCGCTCTTGGCAGCCTTTTTTGCTCGCGTCACGTTCTGGTTCAGCTCTCGACTGGAAAGGGTCGTGATGGTCATGGGGCACCCCCGCATCAATCATATGTAGCCATGTTACTACAATTTTGTCAAAAGACTCGCGGCCGATCGAGGCGGCGCGGGATGGGAATACGTCTTGAATCGTGAATGGCGTGGAATGAAGACCGGCGAAAAAAACCGGCCGGGACGTGGTCCCGGCCGGCGCATGGCGATCTGGTGGGCCCCCCGTGAGTCGAACACGGCACCAACGGATTATGAGTCCGCTGCTCTAACCAGGCATGAGCTAGAGGCCCGGATCCATCGCGCGCCGGCCAAGGCCGACCGGCCGGCGGGATGAAGCAGCAAATTATGGCACAAGTCATGGCGCAAGTCGCCGGCTGGCAGCCAGCCGGCTGGCGGCCGGCGGGCGCGCGCCGCCATGATGGGCGGACCCGGACGCCACGCCGTGCTTCTCATTTTCATTGCCAACTTAGCCATTACCAAATCTATAATATGCAACCGCTTCATACCTCACTGTGAAAGCAGCATAATGAGCAACCGCATCATGATCCGGAGACGACCCGATGGTCACTACAGCCGCCCTCGCTGAAGCCGATGCATCGAGCCACGAGGACCCCTCTGCCCCCTCATGCCTGATGCGGCGCGAGCCGGTCCTGGACAAGGACAAGAGCCTCGTCGGCTACCTCCTGCAGCCTCTATGGCCGGACGGCCAGCCGCAGGATCCCGGCGCCGCCATCATCGCGCAATGCCGGCTACACGACGTCAACCGGGTCCTGGGGTTCCTGCCCCACCAGTTCACGGCCAGCCCGGGCCTGCTGGAGCAGCCCTTCGTCCACATGCTGCCGCACAACCGCGCGCTGCTCGACATCCCCGAGGGCTTCGAGGTGACGCCCGAGCTGGTCCAGATCTTCGCGGGCATGTCGCGCTCGGGGCTGCGCTTCACGATGCGCGCCGACCTGGCGGCCAATCCGGCCTACGAGCCCCTGCTGCCGTTCTGCCGGGCCATCCATTTCGACCCCGAGCGCAGTTCCAAGGCCGAGATCTTCCGCCAGAGCCTGCCGCACAAGCAGGCGGGCCGCAAGCTGCACCTGGGCAAGCTGCGCTCGCCCGACGAGCTGGACACCGCCCTGCTGCTGGGCTTCACGCATTTCCACGGCGCCTGGCCCGACGCCCCGGCGGCGGCCGCCCCCGTCACCCCGCGGCAAAAGCTCCTGCTCAGGCTCCTCACCCTGATCATGGGCGACAGCGAGATCCCCGAGATCCAGGCCTGCCTCGAGCAGGACGACGAACTGGTCAGGACCCTGCTGAACATGGTCAACACCCCCGCCTTCGGCCTGCCCAAGGAGGTCGAATCGCTCAACCAGGCGATCATGCTGCTCGGCCGCCGCCAGTTGCAGCGCTGGATCCAGATGCTGATGTACACCGAGGCGGGCCGGCCCAAGGGCTACCTCTCGCCCACCCTGGTCCAGGCCAGCGCCCGCGCAAACCTGCTCGAGCAGGTCTCGCTGCTGTGCCACCCCGGGCAGAGCGTGCGCGCCGAGGCGGCCTTCACCACCGGCATGCTGTCGACCATGGACCGCCTGTTCGGGGGCATGTCCATGCAGGACCTGCTGAGCCAGGTCAAGGTCGACACGCCGGTCCGCCAGGCCCTGATCGACCGCACGGGGCCGCTGGGCCCGGACCTGCGCCTGGCCGCGCTGGTCTTCCCCCTGGCGGGCGATCCCCTCGAGGATCCGGCGCCGATCGTGGCGCAGATCGGGATCGACGCCCGGCCGCTCGCCGCCCTGATCCAGCAGGCCTTCGAATGGGGCCACAGCATGACCCAGGCGGCGCAGTAGGCGGCCGATGCAAGAGGCCCTGGCGCTCGTCGGCCGCTGGCTGCGGATTTCCCACATCTCATCCGGATTCATCGCGGTGCTGGTGGGCTACACCAGTTCCGTGGCGATCGTCTTCCAGGCGGCGAGCGCCGCCGGCGCCGACGCGGCGCAGCTCGGCTCCTGGATGTGGGCCCTGGGCATCGGCATGGGGGTCACCTGCATCGGGCTGTCGCTCGCCTGGCGCATGCCCGTCCTGACCGCCTGGTCCACGCCGGGCGCCGCCCTGCTGGCCACCAGCCTGGGCGGCATCGGGATGGCGCAAGCGATCGGGGTGTTCCTGTTCGCCTCGGCGCTGATCACCCTGTGCGGGGTCACCGGCTGGTTCCAGCGGATCATGGACCACGTGCCGCGCAACCTGGCGAACGCCATGCTGGCGGGCATCCTCCTGCAATTCGGCCTGGCGCTCTTTGGCGCGGTGGGCGAGCAGGCGGCGCTGGTCCTGCTGATGTTCGCCACCTTCATCGCCGCCCGCCGCCTGCTGCCGCGCTACGCCGTGCCGCTGGCCTTCCTGGCCGGCATCCTGTGGGCCGCGGCCCAGGGCATGCTCGACATGAGCGGCCTGGACTGGACGCCCGCGCGTCCGGTCTGGATGGCGCCGGAATTCTCGTGGCCCGCGCTGCTGGGGGTCGGCATCCCCCTGTTCATCGTCACCATGACCTCGCAGAACGTCCCGGGCCTCGCCGTGCTGCGCGCCAACGGCTACGGCGCGCCCGCCTCGCCGCTGATCGCGTGGACGGGCCTGACCGGGATGGTGCTCGCGCCCCTGGGCGGCTTTTCATTCAACCTGGCGGCGATCACCGCCGCCATCTGCATGAGCCCCGAGGCCGATCCCGACGCGGCGCAGCGCTACAAGGCCGCGGTCTGGGCGGGCCTGTTCTATCTGGCGACGGGGATCTTCGGGGCGACGGTCGTGGGACTGTTCGCGGCCTTTCCGCGGGAACTGGTGGCCGCGATCGCCGGGCTCGCGCTGCTGGGCACGCTGGGGGCCGCCACCTCGGAGGCCCTGCGCGAGCCCGAGGGCCGCGAGGCGGCGCTGGTCACCTTCCTCGCCACCGCCTCGGGCATGAGCCTGCTGGGCGTGGGCAGCGCATTCTGGGGACTGGTCCTGGGCGGCCTGTGCCACGCCCTGGCGCGCCGGCGCCGCTGAGGGCGCCGGGGGCCGGCGACGACGGACCGGGCGGCCGCCAGGCGAGAGCATCGGCCCGGCGCGTCCAGGCGAGGACGGCAGCCGGACAGCGGAAGGCCGGCGGCGGCCGGGCATGGGCCGCGACCGGCCGGGCCGGTGGGATCAGGCCTCGCCCACCGGCGCCTTGCCCAGCCCCACGGGCGCGGGCGCCAGGTTGGCGATGCGCTTGAACAGCTCGGCGTACTGGTTGTGCTGGCCCCTCCAGGGATCGCCGTTGCGGGCGAAGTCCCGGTTGATGGCCTCCCAGTCGGCGGCGGTGAGGAAGCGCTGGGCGGCGGGCAGGATGTAGCGTTCCTCCTTGCCCAGGTGCACCCACTCGTCGGCGATGTAGGTGCGCACCGCGTCGCGGAACGGCCCGAAGCCCTCGGCGCCCGCCTGCACATAGTGCACCAGCGCGCGGTCCATGGTGCCGGTGGCCCGGGTTGCCCCGGCGTGCTCGGCCTCGAGCTGGTCCAGGTGCTCGTCGACCTCGTGCGTGTACTGGCGCAGGCGGGCGAAGATCTGGTCCTCCTTGGGATGGTGCACCTTGTCGGGCATCTCCGAGATGTACTCGATCATGCTCGCCAGCAGCTTGAAGTCCGGCTCGAGGCGCTGCGCCTCGATCTCGTTGATCAGGAAAGTCATGCATTGGAGCACGGCGGCGAGCGCGCGGTGCTCCTCGCGGATGATCTCGATCGCCGGGATGCGCGGCACGGGCTGGGCGGCGGGCTCGGCCGCGGCGGCCGCGCTCTCCTCCGAGGACACCACGCCCAGCCAGCGGTCGAGGGCCCGGGGATTCTCGAGCAGCTCGGCGCTGGAGCCCTGGTAGACGATGTGGCCGCGCTCGAGGATCAGGGCCTGCCGGGTGATGGGCAGGATCTGCCGGGCATGCTGCTCGACCAGGATGACGGCCATGCTGCCCTCGGCGACCATGCGGTCGATGATGTGCAGCAGCTCTTGGGCGATCAGCGGCGCCAGGCCCTCGAGGGGCTCGTCGAGCAGCAGCAGGCGGGGGTTGAGCATCAGGGCGCGGCCCATGGCCAGCATCTGCTGCTCGCCGCCCGAGAGCTGGCTGCCGAGGTTGGCGCGGCGCTCGCGCAAACGGGGGAACATGTCGTAGACGCGCTCGAGCGTCCAGGTGCCGGGGCGCGCGACCACCTGGAGGTTTTCCTCCACGGTCAGCGAGCGGAACACCTCGCGCTCTTGCGGGACCCAGCCCAGGCCGGCGTGGGCGCGCCTGTGGCTGGGCACCTGCGCGATGTCGCGGCCTTCGTAGACGATGCGTCCCTTGCGCATGCGCGTCACGCCCATCAGCGTGGCCAGCAGCGTGGTCTTGCCCATGCCGTTGCGTCCCAGCAGCGCCAGGCTCTCGCCGGCGTTCAGGGACAGCGAAATGTCCTCGAGGATCGTGGCGTCCCCGTAACCCGCCCAGACGTTTTCCAGGCGCAGCAGCTCAGCCATGGGATTCTTCTCCGAGATAGACTTCCTTGACGCGCGGATGGCGCGCGATCACTTCGGGGGTGTCCTCGACCAGCAAGGCGCCGTTGACCAGGACCGAGATGCGTTCGGCGAACTTGAACACGAGGTTCATGTCGTGCTCGATCAGCAGGATGGTCACGTCGCGGGGCAGTTGGGCGATGGTCTCGAAAAGCTCCTGGCTCTCGCTGGTGGGCACGCCCGCCGCGGGCTCGTCGAGCAGCAGCACCTTGGGCTGCAGGGCCAGCGCCAGGGCGATCTCGATCAGGCGCTGGCGGCCGTAGGCCAGGTTGCGCGTGACCTCGTAGGCATCGTCGATCAGCTTGAGGCGGCGCAGGATCTCGGCCGCCTCGTCCACCGCCTGCGCATACGAGCCCACGGGCCGCCACCAGTGGGTGCCCAGGCCCATGCGTTCGCACACCGCCATGGTGACGGATTCGAGCACGGTCATGCCCACGAAGAGCTGGTTGATCTGGAACGTGCGCACCAGGCCCTTGCGGCAGCGCTCGTGCTGCGACATCTGGGTGACGTCGGCGCCCATGAGCTCGATGCTGCCGGAAGTCGGGACGAGGAATCCCGTCAGCAGGTTGATCAGCGTGGTCTTGCCGGCGCCGTTGGGGCCGATCAGGGCATGGCGCGCGCCCTGCTCGATCGACAGGTTGACCTCGTCGGTCACGACGAAGCCGCCGAAGCGCTTGACCAGGCCGTGGGTCTTGAGGACTGCGCTCATGATTGGCCCTCCTTGCCGCGGGCGCGGGCGTGGGCCCGGTGGCGCGCGTTCTCGATCCATTGCAGGGCCGTGCCCATGATGCCGCCGCGGGCGAACAGCACCACCAGGACCAGGAGCAGGCCGAGCCAGAACTGCCAGTATTGCGGATTCATGTCGGACAGCAGGTAGTTGACGACCACGAACACGATCGAGCCGAAAATCGCCCCGTAGAGGTGGCCGGCGCCGCCGAGGATGAGGATCAGCAGCAGGTCGGCCGAGCGCTGGAAGCCCAGCACGTCGATCGACACGAACTGGTTGGTCTGCGTCAGCAGCGCCCCCGCCACCCCGGCGTAGGCGGCGCCTATCGTGTAGACCTTGACCAGGCGGCGCGTGACCGGCACGCCCAGCGCGGGCATGCGCAGGGTGTTCATGTGGATGCCCCGCAGGCTCTGGCCGAACGGCGAATGCACCAGCCGCCGGGCGACCCAGAACAGCACGAACAGCACCACCATGGAATAGATGTAGGCGATCCGGCCGAACATGTCGAACTCGAACATGCCCAGCAGGGGCTTGACCTCGATGCCGGGCAGGCCGTCGACGCCGCCGGTGATGTCGGTGAACTTGTTGGCCAGCTCGTAGAGCATGAGGGCCACGCCCAGGGTCACCATCAGGCGCGAGAGGTCGTTGCCGCGCAGCAGCAGGAAGCTGCTGAGAAAGCCCAGGGCGCCGGCGACCACGGCCCCCAGCACCAGGCCGAGCAGCGGATCGCCCAGCCCGTAGACCCCCAGCATGCCCGCCGTATAGGCGCCGACGCCGAAGAACGCGGCGTGGCCGAGCGAGATCACCCCGGCATAGCCGAAGATCAAATCCAGGGACACGGCAAAGAGCGCCGTGATCGCGATCTGGCTGAGCAGCAGGTAGTTGTCGGTGAACAGGAAGTACGCCGCCACCGGGACGCACCAGAACAGGTACTCGAGGGGATGCCAGCGCGCCGCCTGGCGGAAGCGCTGGAGGAAATCCGCCCGGTCCGCGGCGCGGGGGGCCGCGCCCGTCGTCGTTGCATTGATAGTCATTTGTCTGCGCCCTATTTATGGGAACGACCGAACAGGCCTTGGGGACGGAAGATCAATGTCGCCACCATGACGGCATAGATGATGAAGGCGCCGATCTGCGGCACGTAGTATTTCCCGGCGACGTCGGCGACGCCCAGGATGATGGCCGCGTACAGCGAGCCGGTGATGTTGCCGCTGCCGCCCACCGACACCACGATCAGGAAATACACCAGGTACTTGACCGGGAACTCGGGGTCGAGGCCGAGCATTTCCACGCCCAGCGCGCCGCCCAGGCCCGCGAGGGCCGAGCCCAGGGCGAAGGTCAGGCTGAACACGCGGTTGACGTCGATGCCCATGCCGCGCGCCACGCGCTGGTTGTCGACCGAGGCCCGCAGGCGCGCGCCGAACGGCGTATTGACGACCGACCACTGCAGCAGCACCGCGATGATCAGGCCGATGATGATCAGGAACAGCCGATAGATGCCGATGTCCAGGCCCGGCAGGTGGATCTGGCCCGACAGGAACGCGGGCAGGTGCAGCGGCTGCTGCTGCGCGCCGAAGAAATAGTGCGCGGCCGCGACCGCCATGAACACCAGGCCGATGGAGAACAGCACCTGGTCGAGCTCGGAGGCGGCGTACAGGCGCCGGTACAGCGTGCGCTCGAGGATCATGCCGGCGATCGCGGGCACGATGATGGCCACCGGCAGCGTCGCGAGGAAGGGCACGCCATAGTCGTTGAGCAGCACCACGCAGGCATAGCCGCCCAGCATGGCGAAGGCGCCGTGCGCGAGGTTCACGAAGTTCATCAGCCCCAGGGTCACGGAAAGCCCCACGCTGATGAGGAAAAGCAGCATGCCCGAGGCGATGCCGTCAAAGAATATAGTCATGAGTATCGTCCCCTGCCACGCGGCGGGCGGGCCGCCGGTTCCCCGATGGCGTCCCGCCCGCGGGCGATATGATTACTGCTTGCCCGGGTCCTTCACCGCCTCGATCGTGTCGAACTCGACGTTCTGCAGCACGCCGTTGACGCGCTCGACCTTGCGGATGTAGACATTCTGGATGATATCGCGGGTCTCGGGGTCGATCTCGACCGGGCCGCGCGGGCTGGTCCATTTCATGCCCTTGACCGCCGCCATGAAGGCGTCGGCGCTGGCGTCGCCCTTGGTCTTTTCCAGCGCCTTGTAGATCATGTGCATGCCGTCATAGGCCGCCACGGCCATGAAGTTGGGCCGGTCGTTGGGATAGGCCTTGGCATACGCCTCGGTGAAGGCCTTGTTCTCGGGCGACTCGTGCACCTGCGAGTAGTGGAAGGAGGTGATCATGCCGATGGAGGCGTCGCCCATCGCGTCGATGACGTCCTCGTCGGTCACGTCGCCGGTGGCCAGGGCCTTGATGCCGGCCTCCTCGAGGCCGCGCTCTTTGTAGCCCTTGGCCAGGGCCACGCCCTGCTCGCCGTTGGGCACGAACAGGAACACCGCCTCGGGCTTCAGGTCCTTGACGCGCTGGAGGTAGGGGGCGAAGTCCGGGTTCTTGACGGGGGTGCGCACCTCGCCGACGATCTTGCCGCCCAGCTCGGTGAAGGTCTTTTTGAACTGCGCCTCGGCGTCATGGCCCGGGCCGTAGTCGGCGACCAGGGTGTAGACGTTCTTGATGCCGTTGTTATAGGCCCACTGGGCCATCGGCGCGGTGTCCTGGGGGAGCGTCATCGACACGCGCACGATGTTGGGCGACTTTTCGGTGATCGATGAGGTGGCGGCATTGAGCACCACCATCGGCACCTTGGCCTCGGTGGCCAGGGGCGCGACCGAGAAGGCGTTGGGCGTCAGCGTGAAGCCCGCCAGGATGTCGACCTTGTCCTTGATCAGCAGCTCTTGCGCCTGGCGCTTGGCCACCGCCGGCGCGACGCCGGTGTCGTCCTTGATGATCAGCTTGACCTTGCGGCCCGCGACCGTGTCCCCGTTCTGCGCGAGGTACAGGTTCAGGCCATTGGTCATCTGCTTGCCGTGCGAGGCAAAGGGACCGGACATCGGGATCACGACGCCGATCTTGAGGTCGTCGGCCGCTTGCGCGCCGGCGGCCATCACCATGGCGCCGAGCGCCAGGGTGAACATGCCGAACTTTCTGCTGAAGCTCATGGTGCTCTCCTTTGTGGAAATGGTGTTGCCTTGGGGGGGGCTCCGGCCGGTGGCTCAGGACCGAAGTTGTTGCTCGAGTCGATGCAATACGCGATAGCACGGCAGCACCTGGCGGACACTCGCGTTGGGCTCGCGGCCCTCGCGGATCGCGGCGAAGAACTCGCGATCCTGCAGCTCGATGCCGTTCATCGAGACCGCCACCTTGCTCACGTCGATGGGTTCCTCCCTGCCGTTGAACAGGTCGTCGTAGCGCGCGATGTACGTCGCCGTATCGCCAATGTAGCGGAAGAACGTGCCCAGCGGCCCATCGTTGTTGAAGCTCAGCGACAGGGTGCAGATCGCGCCGTTCTCGGCCTTGAGCTGGATGGACATGTCCATGGCGATGCCGAGCTCGGGATGGATGGGGCCTTGCAGCGCGTTGGCCTGCACGATGGGGCTGCCCGCCTGGTAGGCGAACAGGTCCACGGTGTGGGCCGCGTGGTGCCACAGCAGGTGGTCGGTCCAGCTACGCGGCTCGCCCAGCGCGTTCATGTTGGTGCGCCGGAAGAAATACGTCTGGACGTCCATCTGCTGGACCTTGAACTCGCCGCGCTGGATGCGGCCGTGGACGTACTGGTGGCTGGGGTTGAAGCGCCGGGTGTGGCCGCACATCGCGACCTTGCCGCTCTCGGCCGCCAGGGCGGCCAGCGCCTCGGCGTCCTCGAGGCTGTCGGCCATGGGGATCTCGACCTGCACGTGCTTGCCGGCCCGCAGGCACGCCATGGCCTGCGAGGCGTGCATCTGGGTGGGCGTGCACAGGATCACGGCGTCGACCTCGGGGCGCGCCAGCGCCTCGTCCAGCTCGGTCGTGGCGTGCCCGATGCCGTATTTCTCGGCGACCTTGCGGGTCTTGTCGATCTCGCGGCTGACCAGCGAGACCACCTCGACGCCGTCGATGTTGCGGATGCCGTCCAGGTGCTTGATGCCGAACGCGCCGGCCCCGGCCAGGGCGACCTTGATCGTCGATGGACTCATGCCTGCTCCTCCAGGATCAGATGGCCCACCGCCGTGTTGGACGCGGGCACGTGATAGAAACGATGGACCACCTTGGGCGGCGGACCGCCGGCGGCATCGGCCATGGCGCCGCGCGCGATCAGCCACATGACCAGCTCGATGCCTTCGGAACCCGCCTCGCGCACGTAGTCGATGTGCGGCACGTTGGCCTGCGCCTCGGGGTCGGAGATCAGGCGGTCGAGGAAGGCCTGGTCGAATTCCTTGTTGATCAGGCCGGCGCGCGGGCCCTGGAGCTGGTGGCTCATGCCGCCCGTGCCCCAGATGTGGACGTTCAGGGGCTCGTCGTAGGACTCGATGGCGCGGCGGATCGCCCGCCCCAGCTCGAAGCAGCGGCGCCCCGACGGCACGGGATACTGCACCACGTTGACCGCGAACGGGATCACCGGGCAGGGCCAGGCCTCGGGCTGGCCGCACATCAGCGACAGCGGCACCGTCAGGCCGTGGTCGACGTCCATCTTGTTGACGATGGTCAGGTCGAAGTCCTGCTGGATCACGGACTGCGCGATGTGCGCGGCGAGCTTGGGATGGCCGATCACCGTGGGCACAGGGCGCGGGCCCCAGCCCTCGTCGGCGGGCTGGAACCGGGCCGCGCAGCCGATGGCGAAGGTCGGGATGATCTCGAGGCTGAAGGCGGTGGCGTGATCGTTGTAGACCAGGAAGATCACGTCGGGCGTGTTGTCGCGCATCCACTGCTTGGACGGCTCGTAGCCCTGGAACAGCGGGGCCCAGTAGGGCTCGGCCGTCTTGCCCAGGTCGAGGGCCGCCCCGATGGCCGGGACGTGCGAGGTGTAGACGCTGGCGCCGATGCGCGCATGCTGCTTGCTGCTCATGACTTGGATTCCCCCGTCCTGCGATTGCCTTCGACGCTGCGGCCGCCCGCCACCATCATGTCGCGGTATTCCTCCTGGGACATGCCGGTCATGCTGGCCGCCATGTACTGGAAGGAGCGGCCGTCGGTCGCGCCGAGCTTGGCCAGAAAATAGATGTTGCCGCCCAGTTGGAGGCAGCGGTTGAGGTCGCGCGCGAGCACGGCCTGCTTTTGTTCCTCGGTCATGGGCCATTCGTCCAGGTACGCGCGCTCATTGGCCTTGAACCGCTCGCGGTTCTCGGCCTTCATCAGCGACATGCAGAACTGGTTCAGGTGATAGCCCTCGCGCGACTGGTCGGCGTCGAAAATGATCGTGCCGGGGATATCGGTATAGGGTTTATTGAGCGACATGGCTCACCTCCAATACAAGCGGTTCGGATTGTCGACCAGGAGCTTGTGCTGCAGCTCGGCGGTCGGCGCGATCTGGGGGATGTAGTCCACCAGCAGTCCGTCATCGGGCATGTGGTCCTTCAGATTGGGATGCGGCCAGTCGGTGCCCCACAGCACGCGGTCGGGAAAGGTCTCGACCAGGCGGCGGGCGAACGGCACCACGTCCAGGTAGGCGTGCTGCTGGCCGTCGAGCGCCGGGGGCCCGGACTTGCTCAGGCGCTCGGGGCAACTGACCTTGCTCCAGATGTTCGGGTGCTCGCGCATCATGCGCACGAACAGCTCGAACTCGGGGCCGTCCACCGGCTTGGACACGTCGGGCCGGCCCATGTGGTCGACCACCACCGTGGTCGGCAGGGTCGTGAAGAAATCGTAGAGCTCGGGGAGGTCCTGCGCCTCGAAATAGACGACGACGTGCCATCCCAGCGGCGCGATGCGCCCGGCGATCTCGGCCAGCACCTCGCGCGGGGTGAAGTCGGCGAGGCGGCGCACGAAATTGAAGCGCGTGCCGCGCACCCCCGCCTCGTGCATCTCGCGCAGCTCGGCGTCGGTGACGTCGCGCGCCACCGTGGCCACCCCGCGCGCCCGGTCGCCGGAGGCGCGCAGCGCATCGACCAGCGCCCGGTTGTCGGTGCCGTGGCAGGTCGCCTGCACGATCACGTTCCTGGCGAAGCCCAGGTGGTCGCGCAGGGCGAACAGGGCCTCTTTCGGCGCGTCGCAGGGCGTGTACTTGCGCTCGGGGGCGTAGGGGAAGACGGCGCCGGGCCCGAAGACGTGGCAGTGCGCGTCCACCGCGCCCTCGGGCACGCGAAAGCGGGGCTTGCTCGGGCCGTCGTAGAAATCCAGCCAGCCCGGCGTCTTGGTGAAGGTCTCGTTCGCGGTGTGCGGCATCCCTGGCATCCTTGGCGGGTTTTCTCAGTCGATGTACTTGAGGCCGGCCTTTTCCAGGCCCTCGCGCATCTTGTAGTAGTCCAGGCCGAGCACGCCGGAGGCGAAGATGTCGCGCTTGGCGCCCTCGTTGTCCTCGCGGGCCTGGGCGCGGTCGGCCACCTCGCCGGCGATCGCCGCGGGCACGACCACCACGCCGTCGACGTCGGCGACGACCACGTCGCCCGGCATCACCTGGGCGCCGGCGCACACCACCGGGACGTTCACCGAGCCCAGCGTGCCCTTGACGGTGCCCTTGGCGCTGATGGCGCGGCTGAAGACCGGGAAGTCCATTTCCTCGAGGGTGTCGACGTCGCGCACGCCGCCGTCGATGATGAGGCCGCGCGCGCCGCGCGCCTTGAAGGAGGTCGCCAGCAGGTCGCCGAAGAAGCCGTCGGTGCTGTCGGTCGTGCAGGCCGCCACCACCACGTCGCCGGGCTGGATCTGCTCGGCGGCCACGTGCAGCATCCAGTTGTCGCCGGGCTGCAGCAGCACGGTCACGGCGGTGCCGCCCATGCGCGCGCCGCGATAGACGGGGCGCATGTAGGTCTTCATGAGGCCCACGCGGCCCATGGCCTCGTGGATGGTCGCCACGCCGAATTTCGAGAGGCGCTCGGCCGCGGCCGGATCGGCGCGCCGGATGTTGCGGTGGACGACGCCCAGGTTGTTCAGAGGAGGTGCCATTTCAGTAGTCCTTGGTTCGGGAGGCGGGGCTCAGAGGCCCCTGGCCTTCAGGGCGGCATCCAGCCGCGGATAGACGCGTCGCGCGTTGCCTTCGTAGATCTGGAACCGGTCCGCCTCGCTGAGCGTGGTCGCAGCCTCGATGTAGCGCTTGGTGTCGTCGAAATAGTGGCCGGTCTCGGGATCGATGCCGCGCACCGCGCCGATCATCTCGGAAGCGAACAGCACGTTCTTGACCGGGATCACCTTGGTCAGCAGGTCGATGCCCGGCTGGTGATAGACGCAGGTATCGAAATAGATGTTGTTGAGCAGGTGCTCGTCGAGCAGCGGCTTTTTCAGGGCCTGGGCCAGGCCGCGGAACCGTCCCCAATGATAGGGCGCCGCGCCGCCGCCATGCGGGATGACGAAGCGCAGCGTGGGGAAATCCTTGAACAGGTCCGAGGTCAGGCACTGCATGAAGGCGGTGGTGTCCGCGTTCAGGTAGTGCGAACCCGTCGTGTGGAAGCACGGATTGCAGCTCGTGGAGACGTGGATCATGGCCGGGATGTCGTACTCGACCATCTTTTCGTAGATCGGATACCAGGAACGGTCGGACAGCGGCGGCGAATTCCAGTGGCCGCCCGAGGGATCGGGGTTGAGGTTGATGCCCACCGCGCCGTATTCGCGCACGCATTTCTCGAGCTCGGGGATGCAGGTCGCCGGATCGACGCCGGGCGATTGCGGCAGCATCGCCGCGGTGACGAAATGCTCGGGAAAGAGCTGGGCGACGCGGTGGCAGAGCTCGTTGCAGATCGCGGCCCAGGCGCTCGAGACCTCGAAGTCGCCGATGTGGTGCGCCATGAAGCTCGCCCGGGGCGAGAAGATCGTCAGGTCGGAACCGCGCTCGCGCATCAGGCGCAACTGGTTGGTCTCGATCGTCTCGCGCAGCTCGTCGTCGCTGATCCGCAGGTCGGACGCCTTGGGCATGACCGAAGGATCCGCGATCCCGGCGATCTGGCGATCGCGCCAGTCGGCCAGGGCCTGCGGCGCCGTCGTGTAGTGGCCGTGGCAATCGATGATCAAGGGCTTTCTGCTCATGTCGGACGTGTCCTTCCTAGGCTATCGGGTTTCGGGATATGCGGAGGCCGGGACCATGACCTCGCCCCGCATGATCAGGCGCGCGGTGCGCAGCAGCGCCGCGCGCGAAACTTTCTGGTCGTCCGCGGGATCGAGCTCGAGCTCGACGCTGAACTCGCCGCTGGGGTGCTCGATCGAGACGGTCTTGCGCGCGCCCTCGGGCACGCGCGCGATCCCGCGCGTGACCGAGCCCTCGAGCACGCAGGCCGTGCCCACGGTGACCGCGGCCAGCACGCCGATGGCCTCGTGGCAGACGTGGGGGATGAAGCTGCGGGTGCTGATGCTGCCGCCGTCGCGGGGCTCGGACACCAGGGTCATCTTGGGATAGTTGCGATCGCGGACGTCGCCCAGGCCCATGAGCTCGCCGGTGCGCAGGCGCAGGGCCTCGATGCGCGCCTTGAGCGCCTCGTCGGCGTTGAGCTCGGCCGGGGTCTCGTAGCCGCTGCGGCCCAGGTCGGCCGCGCGGAACATCACCAGCGGCATGCCATTGTCGATGCAGGTGACCTCGATGTCGAAGGCCTCGAAGCCGTCGCCCGCGCCGGGCTCGACGTGGACCGTGTCGAGCACCCGGCCGGTGGGCAGCAGGCCCGAGCAGACGGATCCGGCGGTATCGAGGAAATTGATGGTGATGGGCGCGGCGCGGCCCGGCACGCCGTCGATGCGGGCCTCGCCCTCGTAGCTCACGCGGCGGCCCTCGGGGGTCATCGGCGTGCGCACCGTGATGTCGCACTGCATGCCGGTGTTGCGGGTCAGCACCCGCACCGTGGTCTCGTCGCCCTGGGGCTCGACCAGGCCGACCTCGATGGCGAAGGGCACGACCGCCGCCAGCATGTTGCCGCAATTGGGCGTGGTGTCGACGGTGTCGCGGTCGGGCTGGAGCTGGGCAAAGAGAAAGTCCACGTCCACGCCGGGTTCGGTGCCGCGCCGGACGATGCCGACCTTGCTGGTCAGGGGGTGGGCGCCGCCCAGGCCATCGATCTGGCGCGGGTCGGGCGAACCCATGACGGCCAGCAGGACCCGGTCGCGCGCCGCCGTGTCGGCGGGCAGATCCGACTCGAGGAAGAAAGGCCCGCGCGACGTGCCGCCGCGCATGAAAAGGGTAGGAATGGCTTTTTGCATGATGAACTCATTATGGGCGGAACCGGACATTTAGATAAGGCCTGTTACTCACTATCAGCTATGCCATAATGCTATGATACGTACCACATCATGCCGTGCATGGACAGCGACATGGACCTCAAGCAGCTCGAATATTTCCTCCGCGTGGCCGAGCTGGGCAGCTTCACCCAGGCCTCCCGCGCCCTCAACATCGCCCAGCCGGCGCTCAGCCGGCAGGTGCGCATGCTCGAGGTCGAGCTGCGGCAAAACCTGCTCAACCGCAACGGGCGCGGGGTGACCACCACCGAGGCCGGCAAGCTGCTGCTCGAGCATTGCCGGGGCATCCTGCACCAGATCGACCGCGCCAAGGAGGACCTGGGCCGGGTCCAGGGCGCCCTGGCCGGCCGGGTCGCCCTGGGGATCGCGCCCAGCGCCTCCAAGATGATGACCGTACGCCTGACCCGCAAGGTGCGCAAGCACCTGCCCAACGCCTCGCTGTCGATCAGCGAGGGGCTGTCCTTCGTCATGCAGGAATGGCTGCTGGCGGGCCGCCTGGACATCGCCCTGCTCTACAATCCCAGCCCCTCGGCCGAGCTCGACATCGCGCCCCTGACCTGCGAGTCCCTGTACCTGGTCGGCCCGCGCGGCCCCCATCCCTCCGACAAGCCGATGCCCCTGGAATCGCTCAGGAACATCCCCCTGGTGATCCCCAACCGCCCGCACACGATCCGCATGCTGCTCGAGGCCGAGATGTCGACCATCGGCCTGAAGCCCAACATCCGCCTCGAGATCGACGGCGTGCCCGCGATCCTCGACCTGGTGGCCGACGGCGCGGGCTACGCCGTGCTGACCGAGCACGCCGTGCTGACCTCGGCGCGCCCCGACCTCTACCACATCCGCCCGATCGTCCAGCCGCAGTTGATCAGCCGCCTGTGCGTGGCCACGGCCTCGGGCCGCATCACGACCCTGACCCAGAACGCCGTGCTCGAGCTCATCCGCGAGACGGCACGGCAAGTCTATCCGCCGACGATGATTCAAACAGCCTGAAGGAATTCACCAGCGCGCCGAGCTTTTCCGCCTGGCGGCGGATGTTGCCCGCCGCCGCCGCGGCCTGCGCCACCAGCGCGGCGTTGCTGCGGGTGGCGCCGTCGATCTCGGTCATCGCGAGGTTGACCTGCTCGATGCCCTGCCCCTGCTCCTGGCTGGCCAGGGTGATCTCGTGGACGAGCGAGACGAATTGATGCACGGCCTCGCGCGCCTCCGCCGAGATCCGGCCCGCCTCGCCGACCATGTCCGCCCCCTCGCCGATGGCCTGGACCGACCGGCCGATCAGGGCTTCGATTTCGCGGGCGGCCTCGCCGGTGCGCTGGGCGAGGCCGCGGACCTCGGCCGCGACCACGGCAAAGCCCCGCCCCTCCTCGCCCGCGCGCGCCGCCTCGACGGCCGCGTTCAGCGCCAGGATATTGGTCTGGAAGGCGATGCTGTTGATGACGCCCGAAATGTCGGCGATGCGGCGCGCGCTGTCCTGGATGCGCGCCATGGTGTCGACCGCGCGGCGCAGCGAGGTCTCGCTCTGCGACACCTGCTGCTCGGAGCCCGAGGCCAGCTCGCTGGCCTGCCCGGCGTGCGCGGCGTTCTGCTTGACCGTGCTGGCGAGCTGCTCGATCGAGGCGGCGGTTTCCTCGAGGGAGCTCGCCTGCACGTCGGTGCGCCGCGACAGGTCGTCATTGCCCTGGGCGATCTCGCGCACGCCGCTGACGACGACCGAGGCGGATTCCTTGATGCGCACGATCAGCAGCTTCATGTTGATCTGCAGGATGCGCAGGCCGTGGGCGAGGCTGGCCAATTCGGCCGCGCCGCCGCTCTGGATCCGGCCCGAGAGGTCGCCCGAGCTGATGCGCTCGATGTCCGCGCGCATGCGCCGCACGGCGCTGGCCACGGGGCGGTACAGCGCCAGGCCGCCGACCAGGCACCAGGCGGCGCCCGCCGCCGCCAGCGCCATCACCGGCAGGCTGCCGGCCCCCAGCACCCCGAGCGCGGCGAACAGGCCCGCGCCCACGATGGAGTGCGCCGCCACCCGGGCGCGCAGCGACGCGCCGGCCGCGCGCGCCAGGGCGCGACGCGCCGGCCCCGCCGTGGAGATCACGCCCTCGTGGATCCGGACGCCGCGCCGGCCCTCGGCCATGGCGCCGTACACGCGCTCGGCCGCCTCGACCCGCTCGCGCGACGGCCGGGTCCGGATGGAGGTGAATCCGGTGACCTGCCCGCCCTGGAAGATCGGCGCCGCCTGGATGTCGACCCAGTAGTGGTCGCCGTTCTTGCAGCGGTTCTTCATCAGGCCCGACCAGGCCTTGCCGCCGCGCACGGTGCGCATCAGGTCGGCGAAGGGCTCGCGCGGCATCGCGGGATGGCGCAGGATGCTCTGCGAGGAGCCGATCACCTCGGAGGGCTCGTGCCCGCTGATGCGCAGGAAATCCTCGTTGACGTAGGTGATCCGCCCCTCGAGGTCGGTCGCCAGCACGATGGTCTCGCCCTCGCGCAGGATGTATTCCCGCCCCGTGACGTGCAGGTCTTCACTCATGTCCCCTCCTTTTTTATGTCATGCCGGCCTTGCCGCCGCCGGCCTGGATGCTCCTTTCGCCGGCCTCAGCGCTCTTTCGCGTGCGCGATCAGCCGATCGGCGTACGCCTGCCAGCCGCCGGCCTTGTCGACCTCGGCGAACAGCCCCTGCGCCGCCAGGCCGGCGACCCAGTCCTGCTTGGCCGCCGTCGCGCTGGCCATCAGGGGCTCGAAGCCGGCCTCGCGCACCGTATTGGCGACCTCGCGCATTTCCTCGGCCCGGCGGCGTCCGTGCTGGACGACGCGGCTGTAGAAATAGGCGCCCTGCTCGGACCAGTCGATCGAGGGAAAGGTCTCTTGCAGGGTCGGCAGCACGTAGTCCTCGACGCCGTAGGCGCGCGCGGCGGTGTAGCTTTCGATCACCAGCGCCTCGAGGCCCTTGATCATGACGCTGCGGCACATCTTGATCGCCGAGGCCACGCCCAGCTCGTTCGAGACCGCGGTCGCGTCCATGCCGGCGTCCCGCAGGCGCGCGGCCAGCGCCTCGGCATGGGGGCCGCCCAGCAGCATGGGCACGCGGATCCCGTAGGGCGGCACGGAGGTCATGACGCCCGCCTCGACGTACAGGCCCGAGGCCGCCTCGACCAGGGTGGCGGCCTCGCGCTTGGCGCCCGGCGAGGCGGAATTCAGGTCCAGGAAGACGGTGCCCGGGCGGATGTGGCGCGCGGCCTCGCGGGCGACGTCGACAGTGCTGGACGCGGTCACGGCGGACACCAGCAGGTCGCTGCGGCCGCACAGCTCTGCCGCCGAGCCGCACAGCGGCACGCCGTCGCGCTCGGCGCGCGCCCGCAGGGGCGCGGCCGAGCCTTCGTCGGCGAGCTTGATGTCCCAGGCCTGCACGCTGGCCGCGCGGTCCTTGAGCCCCGCGCAGAAGATGCCGCCGACCTCGCCGTAGCCGATCAATCCAAGATTCGTGCTCTGCATCGCAATGCTCCTCAAAACGATTCGGTGTCGACCTCGGCCATGTTCGCCGCGCCGTGGCGCGCGCCCTCCACGGTATGGTCGTTGATCAGGGCGTCGAGCTCGGCCAGCGTGGCGGCATCCAGCGAGACGTCCGCCGCGCCCAGGTTGTCCTCGAGATGGTCGAGCCGGGTCGTGCCGGGAATCGGGATGATGTCCTCGCCCTGGTGCAGCAGCCAGGCCAGCGCGAGCTGGGCGGGCGAGCAGCCCACGCGCGCCGCGATCCGCCGATAAGGCGCGAGCAGGCGCAGGTTGCGGGCGTAGGCCTCGGGCTGGAAGCGCGGCATGCGCCGGCGCAGGTCGCCCGCGTCGAGGGCGCCCGGATCCGGCAGGCCGTCGGCCAGGAACGCCCGGGCGAGCGGGCTGTAGGGCACGAAGGCCGCGCCGATCTCGCGGCAGGCGGCGAGGACGGCGATCTCGGGGTTGCGCGTCCAGAGCGAATATTCGCTCTGGACGGCGGCCACGGGATGCACGGCGTGCGCCCGGCGCAGGGTCTCGGCGGACACCTCGGACAGGCCGATGTGGCGGATCTTGCCGGCGCGCGCGAGATCGGCGAGGGCGCCCACGCTGTCCTCGACCGGCACGGACTTGTCCCAGCGGTGCAGGTAGTACAGGTCGATCACGTCCGTGCGCAGGCGCGCGAGGGCCTCCTCGCAGGTGCGGCGCAGGGTTTCCGGCCGGCCGTCGATGCGGCGCTTGCCGTCCTCGCGGAAGATCCCGCATTTGCTGGCCAGGACGTAGCGGCTGCGGTGGGGCGACAGCACGCGCCCGAGCAGCTCCTCGTTATGGCCGAATCCGTACAGGGCGGCGGTGTCGAACAAGGTCACGCCCCGGTCCAGGGCGCCGAGCAGCAGCGCCTCGGCCTGGGCCGGATCGGCCGGCGGGCCGTAGCCGTGGCTCAGGCTCATGCATCCGAGCCCGATGGGAAAGACCTCGAGATCCGCGATTTTACGTAACGTCGTCATATCGGCCCATTATGCGGACAAGCTCTCGGATTGTTAAGCCGGGGTCCGGACTAGCAGCTATGCCGGACCGCTATGGGTGATACCCTGGCAAAGCGGAAAGCAAGACACCCGGCGCGGGGCCGGGTGCCTTGCCGTCCCATGGGACGATGCCAAGCGAAGGACGATGCCGCGCGCGGCAAAGCCTCATTCCTTGCCAGGGTCTTTGAAGTCGGCGATCTTGTCGAACTCGACGTTCTGCAGCACGCCGTCCACGCGCTCGACCTTGCGGATGTAGACGTTCTGCACGATGTCGCGCGTGGCCGGATCGATCGAGACCGGGCCGCGCGGGCTCATCCACTTCATGCCCTTGACCGCCGCCATGAACTTGTCGCCGCTGGCGTCGCCGCCGGTCTTCTTGAGCGCCTCGTAGATCAGGTGCATGCCGTCGTAGGACGCCGCGCCGACCATATTGGGACGCACGCCCGGATAGGCCTTGGTGTAGGCCGCCACGAAGGCCTTGTTTTCCGGCGAATCATGCGCCTGCGAGTAGTGGAAGGAGGTGATCATCCCCACCGCGTTGTCGCCCATGGCGTCCAGGACGTCCTCGGTGACCACGTCGCCGGTGGCGAGCAGCTTGATCCCCGCCTCGTCCAGGCCGCGTTCCTTGTAGCCCTTGGCGAAGGACACGCCCTGGTCGCCGTTGGGCACGAACAGGAACAGCGCGTCGGGCTTGGCGTCCTTGATCTTTTGCAGGAAGGGCGCAAAGTCGGGCTTGGTCATCGGCGTGTGCAGCTCGCCGATGATCTCGCCGCCGGCCTCGGTGAAGGTCTTTTTGAACTGGGCCGCCGCGTCGTGGCCCGGACCGTAGTCCGCCGTGATGGTGTAGACCTTTTTGATGCCGTTGGCTGCCGCCCAGGTCGCCATGGGCGCGGAGACCTGCGGCAGGGTCATGGAGGTGCGGACGATGTAGTCGGACTTGGTGGTGATCGAGGAGGTGGCGGCGTTCATCACCACCATCGGCACCTTGGCCTCGGTGGCGAGCGGCGCGACGGCAAAGGCCCCCGGCGTCAGGCCAAAGCCCGCGAACACATCGACCTTGTCCTTGATCAGCAGTTCCTGCGCCTGGCGCTTGCTGATCGCGGGGTTGACCCCGGTGTCGTCCTTGGCGATCAGCACCACCTTGCGGCCGGCGACCATGTCGCCGTGCTCTTTGAGATAGAGCTGGGCGCCGTTCATCATCTGCTGGCCCGTCGAGGCAAAGGGCCCCGACAGCGGCACGATCAGGCCGATCTTCAGGTCCTGGGCCTGCGCCGCCCCCAGCGCGCCGCCGGCCAGCGCCAGCGCCGCCAGTGTCTTCAATAGTTCGTGTTTCAAGTTTGTCTCCTTGTGTTGGAAAAAGGGCGCGTCATGGCGCGAGGCGAAAGTGGTGTCCCATGGGCGAGACCGGAGAGACTAGAGATCGATGACCAGCATCGGGGTTTTCGAACGCGAGCAGCACGGCGTGAACTGGTCGTTGGCCGCGTGCTCGTCGTCGGTCAGGTAGCTGTCGCGGTGATCCGGGACGCCCTCGACCACGCCGGTCAGGCAGGTCCCGCAGATGCCCTCCTCGCAGGACACGGGGATGAAGACCCCGTGCCGGTCGAGCGCCTTGGTCACCGGCTCGTCGGCCGGGATGTCGAAGACCTCGCCGGTGCTGGCCAGGCGGACCTGGAAGGGCTGGTCGCCCTGGGCCGGCACCACCGGCTCGGAGGCGGCGAAACGCTCGAAGTGGATGCGGGCGTCCTCCAAGCCCGCCGCCCGGGCCTGGGCGACGACATGGTCGATGAAGCCCGCCGGGCCGCACACGTACACGTGGGTGTCGGGGCCCGCCGCCGCGAGCAGCGCCGGCGCGTCGAGCGCCGTATCCGGCTCGTCGTCGAAGTGCAGCCGCGCGTGCGCGGCCAGGGCCGAGCCGAGGATATCGTCCAGGAAGGCGGCCCGCGCGCGGGTCCGGCAACTGTAGTGGAATTCGAAATCGGCGCCCGCCGCCTGCAGCTGGCGGGCCATGCACAGGATGGGCGTCACGCCGATACCCCCCGCCAGCAGCAGGCTGCGCGGCGCCGGCTGCAGCGCGAAGCGGTTGCGCGGCTCGCTGATGCGCAGGACGTCGCCCACGCGGATCTGGTCGTGCATGGCGACCGAGCCGCCGCGGGAACGGGCCTCGCGCAGCACGCCGATCCGGTAGCGCGAGCGCTCGGAGCAATCGTTCAGCAGCGAATACTGGCGGATGAGCCCGCCCGGCAGGTGCACGTCGATGTGCGCGCCCGCCGTGAAGGGGGGCAGGGACGAGCCATGGGCATCGACCAGCTCGAGGCTGACGATGTCCTGCGCCTCGCGGCGCTTGTCGGCGACCCTGACGGACAATTCTTGCATGTCGGAGACAACCTGTGTGTGGGGATTGCGCGGCGCGCCGCCGGCCTGGGGGCGCGCCGCCGAGTATACGTCAAGCATACATACCTCAAGCATACGTCAGGCCACGGCCGCCTCGGCCGTATTCGCCGCCCCCGTCATGGTCTTCTCGGCCTGCACGAGGCGGTCGATGATGCGCCGCGCCTGCACGCCGCCGGCGTCGATGTTCAGGGCCAGCAGCCGGCGGTCGGGGAAGGTCTGGAGGTTGCGCTGCTGCGCCTCCAGCACGTCCAGGTCCTGGCTGAAGATCTTTCCCTGCCCTTCGCGGATCGCATCGGTCAGGGCCGCGTCCCCGGGCTTGAAGCGCCGCGCCATGCCCCAGAAATACCAGTGCGAGGACTCGGTCTCGGGCGTCATGAAATCCACCACGATCGCCGAGGCCTTGTATTCGGGCGGGGCCTCGAATCCGCCCTTGCCCGCCAGCGCGACGCCCACGTCGATCAGCACGTGGCTCGGGGCGGTGAAGCGCGAGATCTGCCAGCGGTCCACGGGCGCCTCGGGATCCAGGCCGTTGGCCCGCATCGCGTCCTGCCAGAACGGCGGCGCGACGACGTTTTCCATGACCCGGCTGGTGACCACGGTCTCGCCCTCCATGCGGGTCTTGACCGGCGAGGCGTCGATCTCGCCCTGGCCGATGCTGCCGACGTGGACGTAGGCCTCGTGGGTGAGGTCCATGAGGTTGTCCACCATCAGGCGGTAGTCGCAGTGGATGTGGTAGAGGCCGCCGCCGAAGGCCCATTCGGGATTGTCGGACCATTCCAGGGCCGGGATCGCCGCCTCGTCGGCCAGCGCCGCATCGCCGGGCCACAGCCAGACGAAGCCGTGGCGCTCGGCCACGGGATAGCTGCGGATACAGGGAAAGCCGCCCACGCGCTGCATGGGCATGGACACCGTGCGGCCGTCGCACCCCATCACCAGGCCGTGGTAGCCGCACATCAGATTGCCGTCGACCACCCGGCCCAGGGACAGCGCCGCGCCGCGGTGGGGACAGAAATCCTCGACCGCGGCGACCTTGCCGCCCGCACCGCGGTAGATGGCCACCCGCAGGCCGCAAATGGTGCGGCCCAGGGGCTTGTCGGCGATTTCGTCGGGGGTACAGGCGATGTACCAGGCATTCATCGGAAACATGTGATTCTCCTCGCATTGCGCCCGTCGCGATGGCCTTCCGGGGCGAGCCGCTTCAAGTTTCAAATCATAATATTCAGTGTGCTGAACGTTTAGATCAATTCTATGCGCCCGACAGGGATATTCCATTGGTGGAAACCCTAGCCCGCCCCGCCGCCTTCGCGCCGGCCCGCGCGCGGCGCGTGCACCAGGGGCGCGCGGCTCTGGTGGTTGTTGACGTCCACGAGCTTTTGCAGGAGGTCCATGAACACGGCCTCCTCGTCGGAGCTGAACTTTTCGAAGATCCGGTGGTGCAGGCGCTCGATGGCGTCGTTGGCCTCGGCGAGGAGCGCCCTGCCCGCCTCGGTCAGCTCGAGGATGCGCTGGCGGCGGTTGGCGGGATCGACGCGGCGCGTGAGCAGGCCCTTTTCCTCGAGCCGGGTGGCCACGCTGGCCGCCGTCGAGGTGTCGATCGCCGCCAGGCCCGCCAGCGAGACCTGGTCTATGCCGGGGTGCGTCAGCAGCACGCACAGCACGGCGTACTGGATGGGCGTGGCGAGCGTGCCCAGCTCGTCGTGGAATATCGAAGCCGATATCTGCTGCGCCCGCCGCAGCAGGTGGCCGGGCTGGACGTACAAGGGTTCGCGCAGGATGGTGGTGTGTCGCATGGAAGGTCTCGCATGATGACGCGGGCGTGATGACGACGCGGGCATAGATTAGCGTATCCTATCGCGCAACACGACGACACCGGAGCAACGCCATGGCCGCATCCCATCCTTCCACGCCGACCTTCGTCCTGCTGCACGGCCTGCTGTGCGACGGGCAGACCTGGGCCCACCTCGTCGGCCCGCTTTCGCGCCTGGGGCCGGTCCTGGTCGCCCGCCTCAGCGGCCTGGGCTCGCTGCCCGGCGCGGCCGCCGAGGTGCTGGAGCAGGCCACGGGGCCGCTGGTCGTGGTCGGCCATTCGATGGGCGGGCGCATCGCGCTCGAGGTCGCGCGCCAGGCGCCGCGGCGCTGCGCCGGCCTGGTGCTGATGAACACCGGCTACCAGGGCCTGGGCGAGGGCGAGGCGCCGCGCCGCATGGCCCAGGTCGAGGCCGCGCGCGCGGGCGGGATCGAGGCCATCGTCGATGCCTGGCTCGACGGCATGATCGCCCCGCGGACGCGCGGGAACGCGGCCCTGATGCGCTCGATGCGCGACATGGTGCTGCGCTCGAGCGTCGAGTCCTTCGCCGGCCAGATCCAGGCCCTGATCGAGCGGCCCGACGCCACCGCGCTGCTGGGCCGGATCGCCTGCCCCACCCTGCTCATGAGCGGCGAGGAGGACCGCTGGAGCCCCCTGGACCGGCACCACGAGATGGCCGCGCGCATCCCCGGATCCGAGGTCGCGGCCATCGCGGGCGCCGGCCACATGGCCCCCTTCGAGGAGCCCGAGGCCTGCACCCGGGCCATCCTGGAATGGCTGGGCCGCCGGGGACTGGCGTCCGCGGCGGCCCGCTAGGCCGGGGGGCCGCGCCCCCCGGATGGCGCCGGATCCCTAGGCGGCCTCGAGCACCAGCAGCCCCGTCGCGGTGTTCGAGATGGGGATGTGGTAGTTCGAGTGCTTTTTGGTGACCGAGGCGGCGCCGTCGAGCGCGCCGCGCGCCGCGACCCACATCAGCAGCTCGATGCCCTGGGTGCCGGTGAGCTCGACCAGCTCGTCGTTGGTGTACTGGGTCACCCATTGCGGATCATTGACCAGGCTGTCCATGAACTGCAGGTCGAAGTCCTTGTTGAGGAAGCCCGCGCGCTCGCCGTCGAGCTGGTGGGACAGGCCGCCGCTGCCGATGACGAGGACCCGCTTGTCGCTGTCCCAGGACTGGATGGCGCGGCCGATGGACTGCCCCAGGCGCCAGCAGCGGGCGGCCGAGGGATACGGGGCCTGCACGGTGTTGATGCACACGGGCACGATCTCGACCGGCCATTCGCCGCGCGCCTGGTGCTCGGGCCACAGCAGGGCCAGCGGCAGGGATATCGCGTGGTCGATCAGGGCCTCCTGGCAGGTGGTGATGTCGAACTCGTCGGCGACGAGCTGCTCGACCAGGTGCCAGGACAGTTCCGGATTGCCGGGCGCCGGGGCCAGCGCCGGGATGCCCCAGCCCTCGTCGGCGGTCTGGTAGACGGCCGCGGTGCCCACCGAGAAGGTCGGCATCTTGTCGAGGAAGAAGTTCAGGCCGTGATCGTTGTGGATGATCACCACCACGTCCGGGCGCGCGCCCTTGAGCCATTCGCGCGCGGCGGGATAGCCGTCGAAGAATGGCTTCCAGTAGGGATCCTGCTGGAGGTTGCGGGCGATGGCCCCACCGATGGCGGGGACGTGGGAGGTGCTGACGCTGCCGATGATCTGAGCCATGATTATTGCCCCGCTGCGATGAGTTTGGCCTTGAAGGCCTCTTTGGTCATGCCGGTCTGCTGAGCGCCGATGTCCTGCATGTCGAGTTTGAAGATGCCGGCGAATTTCGCCAGGTAGTAGGGGTGGCCGCCGGCCGCGATGAGCTCGAGCACGTTGCGGTTGCGGATGGCCTGTTTCTGCGCGTCATTGAGCTGGTACTTGCTCATGTAGGCTTCCTCGTCGCGCTGGAACGCCTCGCGGCATTCCGCCGAATTGAAGCTGAAGCACATCTTGTTGAGGTTGTAGCCGATGCGGGCCTGGTCGCCGTCGAAGATGACGGTTCCCGGGATTTTCCGCTTGAGTCGGGGGGTGCTCATGCATGTCTCCTGGAGTGTGCCTTCCGGCACGGGTTTACGAACAAGTTCATGATGCGCCCGCCCAGGGTTTCACAGAATGGACTTTTCTGTTTTAAAAAAGTACATTTCGCATATGTGAAGATATTAGGGCATCATGCCATGGAAGACCTGCGCCCGGCGCCGCCGGACCATGACCATACCTCCGTCCCCATTTATAAATTGTATGGTTATGGCAATGTCTGGACCACGCCCGACCCGATGTATTGCGAGACGATCGCCGCGCAGCAAAAACTGCACAATTGGCATGTCAAACCGCACAAGCACGCCGATCTCTTCCAGATCCTCCTGCTGGAGTCCGGAAACGTGGAGGTGCACCTGGACGGCTCGACGCGCGCCATGGGCGGCGGCCAGATGGTCCTGGTGCCCCAGATGGCGGTGCACGGGTTCCAGTTCGACCCGGACGCCGAGGGCTACATCCTCACCGTCACCTACGGCCTGATGGCCCAGGTGTGCGAAAAAATGGGCCTGACCCTGACCGCCCTGCCCGACCCCTCTTTTCTCGCGCTGGGCGACGACGACGAGAGCCGCCACACGCGCATGGCCTTCGGCCGCCTCGACCAGGAATACCGCAGCCCGTATTCCCCGCAGCGCGGGGCCCTGCTCGAGGCCCTGCTGTCATGCGTCCTCGCCTGGGTGCACCGCCGGGTCTCGGCCCTGCGGGGCGGCGAGCCCGCGGCCGCCGTCCACGGGCAGGAATCCGGCAGCCCGCACCTCGCGAGATTCACCCAGTTGATCGAGGGGCACTACAGGACGCGGCACCAGGTCGCCTGGTACGCCTCGCGCATCGGCATCACCGCGGCGCACCTCAACGTCGTGGCCCAGGCGCTGACGGGCAAGTCGGCGCTGCGCCTGATCCACGAGCGCCTCCTGCTGGAGGCGCGCCGCGAGCTGATCTACACGCCCCGGACCATCAGCACCATCTCGGATTCTCTGGGCTTTGCCGATCCGGGGTATTTCACGCGATTCTTCAAGCGCGTCTCGGGCCAGTCGCCCAAGGAATTCCGGCGGCTCACCCTTTCTCCGGATCCTTGACCGCCTCGAAGGTATGGAACTCGACGTTCTGCAGCACGCCGTCGACCCGCTCGACCTTGCGGATGTAGACGTTCTGCACGATGTCGCGCGTCGCGGCATCGATCTCGATCGGGCCGCGCGGGCTCATCCACTTCATGCCCTTGACCGCCGCCATGAACTTGTCGCCGCTGGCGTCGCCGCCGGTCTTCTTGAGCGCCTCGTAGATCAGGTGCATGCCGTCGTAGCCCGCGACCGAGATCATGTTGGGACGGACCTGCGGATACGCCTTGGCGTAGGCGGCGACGTAGGCCTTGTTCTCGGGCGAATCATGCGCCTGCGCGTAGTAGTACGAGGTGAGGATGCCCAGCGCGCTGTCGCCCATGGCGTCGATCATGTCCTCGGTGGCGATGTCGCCGGTGGCCAGCAGCTTGATCCCGGCCTGGTCCAGGCCGCGCTCCTTGTAGCCCTTGGCGAAGGCCACGCCCTGGTCGCCGTTGGGGATGAACAGGAACAGCGCGTCGGGCTTGGCGTCCTTGATCTTTTGCAGGAAGGGCGCGAAGTCGGGCTTGGTCAGCGGCGTGTGCAGCTCGCCGACGATCTCGCCGCCGGCCGCGGTGAAGGTCTTTTTGAACTGGGACGCCGCGTCGTGGCCCGGACCGTAGTCGGCGACGATGACGTAGACTTTCTGCACCCCGTTCTGCTTGGCCCAGGTGGCCATGGGCGCCGCGACCTGCGGCAGGGTGGTCGAGGTGCGGGTGATGTAGTCGGACTTGGTCGTGATCGAGGAGGTGGCGGCGTTCATCACCACCATGGGCGTCTTGGTCTCCTGGGCCAGCGGGGCCGCGGCGAAGGCGCCCGGCGTCAGGCCGAAGCCGGCCAGCACGTCGACCTTGTCCTTGATCAGCAGTTCCTGCGCCTGGCGCTTGGTGATCGCCGGGTTGACCCCGGTGTCGTCCTTGACGATCAGCACGACCTTGCGGCCGGCGACCGTGTCGCCATGCTGCTGGACGTACAGGTTTACGCCGTTCATCATCTGCTGGGCCGTCGAGGCGAAGGGCCCCGACAAGGGCACCACCAGCCCCACCTTCAGGTCCTCGGCATGGGACATGCCCGGGACCGACACGGCCAGCGCGACCGCGGCCAGCGTCAATTTCAGCATTTGCTTCAAGGTCTTCTCCTTTGATGTGCGGCCGGCTGCGCGCCGGCCCTTCATACCTCCGCCAGGCCTCGCGGCCACCGTGTCTGCGCACGTTCGCGGCCGCGCCCGCGGAAAATACTAGCTTATGCGCGTTCGGTGCGCCAGCCCGTGGCGTAGTGCTCGCGCGCCACCTCGGAATAGGGGACGGCGCTGACCACGACGCGCACCTCGGTCTGGACGTGCCGCTCGACCGTGGCCTTGCGCGTGCCGCCGTTCTCCTCGCCCCAGACGACGCGCAGTTCGGCGCCCAGCGGCACCTCGTGGTCGACGACTCCCAGGGAAAGCCCGCTGCGCTCGTTGTAGCTGTAGCCCGTGAACATCGACAGCCCCACGGTGCGGCCGCCGGCGTCGACCACGCGGTCGTAGTTGGAGAACGCGTAGTTCGCCTGCGGCAGGTCGAAGTACTTGAAGTTCCGGCCCTCGGGCTCGAACATCGAGGCCAGCACGCGCGTCAGGTCCTCGCGGTTCCAGGCGAATGTGACCTTCTTGCGCTGGGTCGCCGGATCCAGCGCCTCGAGGGCCTCGCGGCCATGGAAATCATGGTCGAACTTCATGAACGAGCCATAGCCCAGCTCGTAGGGGTTGAGGTAGTAGTCCTCGATATTGTCCGACACGAAACTGCCGCCGATGCTGCCGGTGGCCTCGTAGCTGTCGACGCCCAGCCAGCGGCGGTAGTCGGCGAGCTTGTCGCCGGTGTAGATGGCGGGCAGCGGCGAGGGGATCCAGCCGGATTCCAGGGTGTTGGTCGAATAGGCGCGCGCGCCCACCGGCAGCAGGCCGTGGTCGGCGCCGGCGTCCAGGATGGCCTGGCGGATCTCGTCGGCCTCCTCGTAGGGGCCCCAGACCTCCAGGCCCGGGGCGCCCGCCATGCCGTGGCGCAGGGCGCGCACGCGGCGTCCCGCGATATTGATCTCGCCGATGTGGAAGAACTTGATCGGATCGATCTTGCCGCCGTTGAGCTTTTCGAGGATGGGCCAGGCATTGGGACCCTGGACCTGGTAGCGGTACAGGCGGCGCGACACGGGCTTGCCCATGGGCCGCGAGGGCGAGCGGCCGTCCTTGATGACCTCGACGTCGTACTGGCCGGTCTGGGCCTGGTACATCAGCCAGTTGGTGACCGGCGCGCGCCCGACGTAGATGAAGGTGTCGCCCGGCTCCCAGAACAGGATGCCGTCGCCGATCACGTGCCCGTAGGGGGTCGTCGGGACGTATTGCTTGGCGCGGCCCGGATTGAAATTGGAAAAGGTGTTGATGGTCGTCTCGGACAGCATCTTCAGCGCGTCGCGCCCGCGGATGAACAGATTGTCCATGTGGTGCGACTGGTCGTACAGGACGGCGGTCTCGCGCCAGGCGACCTGCTCGCTGCGCCAATTCGAGAATTCCGGCGCGACCACCGGATATACATAGGCGCCTACGGCCGAATTGCGCAGCATGTCGACGATGTTGCCATGCTGCCGCAGCAGTTCTTCGAGGTTTTTCGCACTCATCTCTCTCACCTTGGTTTCTGGATGTGGAAGGTTTCTGGGGGGTCGTGTAATTGGTTGAAGACTAAAAGATGGTTGAAGACTAAAAGACGACCGTCTTGCCGCCGTTGAGCAGCACGCGGTCCTCGAGGTGGTAGCGCACGGCGCGCGCCAGCACCCGGCGCTCGATGTCGCGCCCCTTGCGCACCAGGTCGTCGGGGCCGTCGGCGTGGGTGATCTGCTCGACCTCCTGCGCGATGATCGGCCCCTCGTCCAGGTCGCCGGTCACGTAGTGCGCGGTCGCGCCGATCATCTTGACCCCGCGCGCATAGGCCTGGTGGTAGGGCCGCGCGCCCTTGAAGCCCGGCAGGAAGCTGTGGTGGATGTTGATGCACCGCCCCTCGAGCCACGCCGCGAACTCGTCCGACAGGATCTGCATGTAGCGGGCGAGGACCACGAGCTCGGCGCCGGTGTCCGAGATCAGGCGCATCACCTGGGCCTCCTGCTCGGCCTTGCGGCCCGGCTCGACCGGCAGGTGATGGAAGGGGATCTGCCCGATCAGGGAGATGTTGAGGGCCTCGCGGGGATGGTTCGAGACGATGCCCACCACGTCCATGTCGAGTTCGCCCACGCGGCAGCGGTACAGGAGGTCGCCCAGGCAGTGGTCGAAGCGCGAGACCATGAGCAGCACGCGCCGGCGCTGGCCGCCCGGTCGGATGTTCCAGCTCATGGCCCGGGCGTCCACCGCCTGGGGAAACTCGGCCCGCAGGCGTTCGAGGCTCGTGTCCTGGTGCAGGTTGAACACGACGCGCATGAAGAACCGCCCCGAGAGCAGGTCGTCGAACTGCTGCGCCTCGAGGATGTTGCCGCCGTGGCGCGCCAGCGTGCCAGCCACGGCCGCCACCAGACCGGGCCTGTCCTCGCAGGACAGGGTGAGGATGTGGCCGCGGCCCGCGGCCGCGGGCCGCGCCGCGCCGTCATCCTGCCGCGCCGGATCCGGCATCGCCGCCGCGCGGCCGGGGGATTGCGGCGCCGCTGCGCGGCCGGAGGCCTGCGCCGTCGTCGCCGGGCTATCCATGGCGGGCCTCGCGAAAGGAACGGACCCATTCGGCCGTGTTCTGGAAGCCGCCGAAGGCGTAGAAATGCAGGGCCACGTCCTGGGCGTCTTTCAGGCCGGCCATCAGGTCGGCGACCAGGGTGGCGGGGCCCACCGTATTGATCAGGCGCGTGATGGACAGGCCGTAGCGGTTCATCACGCGCGCCGAGGCGCCCACGCCGCACTGCGCCGCGTAGCGCAGCAGCGTGCCCATCCTGGCCGGGCCGGGCACGCCGATGCGCACCGGGCACGCGATGCCGCGCGCCCGCAGCTCGCCGAACCAGGCGAGGATGGGCGCGGCCTCGAAACCGAACTGCGTCACGATGAAGGGCTGGATGCCCTGCTCGGCGAGCGCGGCGGACTTGTCTTGCAGGGCCTCCCACAGGCGCTCGGCGGGAATCGCCGGATGCCCCTCCGGATAGCCGGCGATCCCGGCGTGGCGCACGCCATGGCGCGCCAGCACGCCGCTGCGGATCAGGGCCAGCGCGTCGGCATACGGCCCCAGGGGCCGCTCGGGGTCGCCGCCGACCACGAAGACCCGGTCGACCTGCGCCACGTCCACCAGCGCGCCCACGAAGTCCTCGAGTTCCGCCGAGCCGCCGATGCGGCGGGCCGAGAGATGCGGCACCGGGACGAAGCCCAGGCGGCGCACCCCTTGCGCGGCGCGTACCCGCGCCGCGTAGTCCTCGCCGGGCAGGAAGGTGATCGAGATGGGCGTGCCCGGCGCGATCGCGTAGGCCGCCTTTTCGAGCGCGGGCAGGCCGTGCGCCGTCATTTCAAGGGAATACCCCGACAGCAAGGTGTCGGGGGACGGGCCGCGGGAGGCCGTATGGCACGCCGTTTCCAGTTCCATCACATCTGTCTCCTTTTGTTGTATACAAGTAGTATACATAAAATCAGGACAGGTGCAAATACTTTTGGCGCGGCGCCTCCTGTATATAATTCCTCGCATCGTCCGTCGACATTCCTCGTCCCCGGCGCCCCGGACCGCCGGCGCCCGACGCAATCAAACGCCGGCCGGCATCCCGCCCGGCCATCCGACGCAATGGCCACTAACGACTTCCCGCAATCGACTCCGAACCAGACCACCCGCGCGCTGCTGGAATTGCGCAACCTGATCCTGGACGGCGAGCTGGCGCCCAACGAGCGCCTGTCCGAGCTCGCGGTGGTGGAACGCCTGGGGGTCTCGCGCACGCCGGTGCGGGCCGCGCTGCAGAGGCTGGCCGAGGAAGGCCTGCTGGAGGAAATCGTGGGCGGCGGCTATGCCGTCAAGACCTTCACCGAGCGCGACGTGCACGACGCGATCGAGCTGCGCGGCACGCTGGAAGGCATGGCGGCGCGCTTCGCCGCCGAGCACGGCGCGAGCCCCGTGCTGCTCGCCAAGGCGCATGAAATCGTCTCGGCGGTGGACCGGATCATCGACCAGCCGGAAATCTCGGCCGAGGACTTCGAGCGCTACATCAAGTTCAACGAGCAGTTCCACAAGCTGCTGATCGCCATGTCGGGCAGCGAGCTGCTCGCGCGCGAGTTCGACCGCATGACGCGCCTGCCCTTCGCCTCGCCCAACGGCTTCGTCAAGGCCCAGCTCGACGCCCCCCAGGCGCGGCTGATCCTGACGCTGGCCCAGGAGGGCCACCGGGCGGTCGTCGAGGCGATCGAACTGCGCCAGGGGCACCGGGCGGAATCCCTGATGCGCGAGCACGCCAGGATCGCCCACCGCAACCTGCGCTACGCGCTGGCCAATCGCAAGGCCATCCGGCTGGTGCACGGCGGGGCGCTGATCCAGGCGCCGGCCAATCCCTGAGCCCGCGCCGCGGGGAAATGCTCAGTCGATGATCTCGTAGGGCAGGCCCACGTAGTTCTCGGCGATGCAGGTGCGCGCCGCCACCGTGCTGATGCAGTAGGCGGCCTCGGCCTGCTGGATGCGCGCGCTGAAGGGATCGTGGTCGAAGCGGTGCAGCACCGAGGTCATCCACCAGGAAAAGCGCTCGGCCTTCCAGATGCGCCGCAGGCAGATCTCGGAATACCGCTGCAGCATCTCGGGGCGGTCGTCCAGGTAGGCCTTGCACATCAATTTATACAAGGTGTATACATCGCTGGCGGCCAGGTTCAGGCCCTTGGCACCCGTGGGCGGCACGATGTGGGCCGCATCGCCCACCAGGAACAGGCGCCCGTGCTGCATGGGCTCGACCACGAAGCTGCGCAGGGGCGCGATGCTCTTTTCCAGCGAGGGCCCGGTCTCGAGCTTGGCCGCCACGTCCGCGGGCAGGCGCGCGCGCAATTCGTCCCAGAAACGCTCGTCGGACCAGTCCTCGACCTTCTCGGTCAGGGGGACCTGCACGTAGTAGCGGCTGCGCGTGGGCGAGCGCATGCTGCACAGGGCGAAGCCGCGCGGATGGCTCACGTAGATCAGCTCGTCCTCGACCGGATGGGTGTCGGCCAGCAGCCCCAGCCAGCCGAAGGGATACACGCGCTCGTATTCGCGGATCACGTCGCGCGGGATCGCCTTGCGCGAGGGCCCGTGGAAACCGTCGCAGCCCGCAATATAATCGCACTCGAGGGTGATGTCGCGCCCGTCCTTGCGAAAGGTGACACGGGGATGCCCGGAATCGATGTCGTGCAGGGCCACGTCCTCCGCCTCGTAGAACGACGGCGCCCCGCTCGCGGCGCGCGCGGCCATCAGGTCGCGCGTCACCTCGGTCTGGCCGTAGATCATCACGGTATGGCCGCCGGTCAGTCCCTTGAGGTCGATGCGCTCGCGCCGGCCGTCGAACATGATCGAAAAGCCCTCGTGGACGTGGCCCTCGCGGTCCATGTGCTCCGTCACGCCGGCCTCGCGCATGAGGTCGACGAAACCGTGCTCGAGCACGCCGGCGCGGATCCGGCTCAGGACGTAATCGGGGCTGCGCCGCTCGAGGACGACGTTGTCGATGCCCCGCTTGTGCAGCAGTTGGCCCAGCAGCAGGCCCGAGGGCCCCGCGCCGATGATGGCGACTTGTGTCTTCATGATGGTTTCTCCGGCGGGGCGGGCCCGCGCCACGCGGGCCGCGCACCCCTCCTGGCCCATCATCTTGCGCCCGCCGAGATACTTTTTGAATGGATTTTTGACAGTTAAAATTGTGAATATGGAATATGCGCGCCAGGTTCCGATCTTCAAACTCTACGGCGGCCGCGACGAGTGGCCCACGCCGGACCTGGTCCATTGCGAAACCATCGCCTCGCGCAGCAAGTTGCACAATTGGCATATACGGCCCCACCGCCATACCGGGCTCTACCAGATCCTGTACCTGCACGAGGGCAAGGCGATCGTGCAGCTCGACGAGCGGCGGCACCGGCTGGCGGGGCGCCAGGTCGTCGAGGTGCCGCAGACCTTCGTCCACGGCTTCGAGTTCGACCACGATTGCCAGGGCTACGTGATGACCATCGCCTACCCGCTGCTCGCCCAGCTCTCGCGCAATCTCGACGAGAGCGCCCCGCTGCCCGCCCTGCCCCACATCCACGTGCTCGAGCGTCGCGGCGACCAGGACTACATCCGCAACGCCTTCACCCGCCTCAACGCCGAATACACCGCGCGGGCGCCCTACCGCGGCATACAGATCGAGGCCCTGCTCACCCTGATCTACGTCTGGCTGCGGCGCAATCGGCCGGTCGGCCAGCGCATCGTCCCGCGGCCGCGCAGCCACGAGCATTTCACCCGCTTCGGCGAGCTGCTGGACCGCGCCCACACCGCCCACCACGACGTGGCCTACTACGCCCGGACCCTCGGCATCACCCCGGCGCACCTGAACGTGGTCACCCGCGGGCACGCGGGCAAGTCCCCGCTCGAGCTCATCCACGAACGCCTGCTGCTCGAGGCCGGCCGCAGCCTGGTGTACACCTCGATGACGATCAGCGAGATCTCGTACGAGCTGGGATTCTCGGATCCGGCGTATTTCACCCGCTTCTTCAAAAAGGCCTCGGGCATGTCGCCCAAGGCCTTCCGCCAGCGGGCCGGGACATGAACGGCCGGGGTCAAGCCGGGGTGGTAGCGGCGGGGCGCCGCGCGAGGCCGCCCGCCGGCGCGGGGCCTCAGAAGAACCCGAGGGCCTCGGGGCTGTAGCTCACCAGCAGGCACTTGGTCTGCTGGTAGGCGTTGAGCGCCATCTTGTGGGTCTCGCGGCCGATGCCGGACTGCTTGTAGCCGCCGAAGGCGGCGTGCGCCGGGTACAGGTGGTAGCAGTTGGTCCACACGCGCCCGGCCTGGATCTCGCGGCCCATGCGATAGGCCCGCGAGCCGTCGCGCGTCCACACCCCGGCGCCCAGGCCGTAGTCGGTGTCGTTGGCGATGGCGATGGCCTCGTCCTCGTCCTTGAACGTCGTGACCGAAGCCACCGGCCCGAAGATCTCCTCCTGGAACACGCGCATGTCGTTCTCGCCGAACAGCAGCGTGGGCTTGACGTAGAAACCCTGGTCCAGCCCCTCGGCCGGCACGTTGCGCGCGCCCCCGGTCAGGCACTGGGCGCCCTCCTCGCGGCCGATGTCGATGTAGCCGAGGATCTTGTCCATCTGCGCCTTGGACACTTGCGCGCCGAGCATGGTGGAGGCGTCCAGCGGGTGGCCGGTCTTCATGGACTCGACCCGCTTGATGGCGCGCTCGATGAAGCGCTCGTAGATGGATTCCTGGACCAGGATGCGCGAGGGGCAGGTGCACACCTCGCCCTGGTTGAGCGCGAACATGCTCAGCCCCTCGAGCGCCTTGTCGAGAAAGGCGTCGTCGCGGTCCATCACGTCGGCGAAGAAGACATTGGGGCTCTTGCCGCCGAGCTCGACCGTGCTCGGGATCAGGCTGTCGGCGGCGGCGTGCAGGATGTGGCGCCCCGTCGGCGTCGAGCCGGTGAAGGCGATCTTGGCGATGCGCTTGCTCGAGGCGAGCGCCGCGCCGGCCTCCTTGCCGTAGCCGTTGACGATGTTGAGCACGCCCGCGGGCAGCAGGTCGCCGACCAGTTCCATCAGGACCAGGATGGAGGCCGGCGTCTGCTCGGCGGGCTTCATGACCACGCAGTTGCCCGCGGCCAGGGCGGGGCCGAGCTTCCAGGCGGCCATCAGCAGCGGGAAGTTCCACGGGATGATCTGCCCCACCACGCCCATGGGCTCGTGGAAATGATAGGCCACGGTGTTCTTGTCGATCTCGGAGATCCCGCCCTCCTGGGCGCGGATGCAGCCCGCGAAATAGCGCAGGTGGTCGATCGCCAGCGGCAGGTCGGCCGCCATGGTCTCGCGCAGCGGCTTGCCGTTGTCGATGGTCTCGGCCACCGCCAGCATGTGCAGGTTCTGCTCCATGCGGTCGGCCATGCGCAGCAGCACGCCCGCGCGCTCGGCCACGGAAGCCTGGCCCCAGGCCTTGCGGGCGGCGTGCGCCGCGTCCAGCGCGGCGTCCACGTCCGCGGCGTCCGAGCGCGGCACCTCGCAGAACACCTGCCCGGTGATGGGCGAGATATTGTCGAAATACTGGCCGCCGGCCGGCGCGACCCAGCGCCCGCCGATGTAGTTCTCGTAGTGGTTCTTGTAGGGGAAGCCGATGTCGATGCCAAAGTGCTGCAGATCGCTCATGTCCATGCTGGTCTCCTGTTTGAATCGAATGGCGGGCACGGCGGGCCGGGCCCCGGGGCGCCCCGTCGCTGTCGCGGGCCGTACCCCATTCAATGCAACAACCATGCCGGGTTTTTCGAGAGCGGCGCAAACGGAGGCCAGGCCTTGCGCGGCGCTTCCCATCGGCCGGCCTGGATGGCATACTTGCCTTTCAAAAACAAGGAATTATCGCAAAGCGCGACACCCCGCTGTCGCATGGCGCGACACCTCATCGTCGCAATCCGGGACCCGGGAGGCCATATGCCGACACCCCCGCCATTGGGCCTGGCGCCGAGCGCACGCCAGGACCCGCTCGCCCGCATCCGCCGCTCCTGGGAGCGCTGCGCCAAGCTCGATCCGGCCCTGCTCGCCGACCCCAGCCCGCTGCCGCGCGCCGACCTGGCCGCGCGCCGCGAGGCCAGCCAGCGCCTGCTGCGCCACGCCGGGCCGGCGATCGGCGCGCTGGGGGCCATGGCGGGCGCGGCCCGCGGCCTGGCGCTGCTCACCGACCCCAGCGGCCTGATCCTCCACGAGGAGGGCTGCAAGTCCTTCCTCGACAAGGCGCGGCGCGTCGCGCTGCAGCCGGGCGTGAGCTGGTCCGAGCCGATGCGCGGCACCAATGCCATCGGCACGGCCCTGCACGACGGCAAGCCGGTGCGCGTGCACGGGCGCGAGCACTTCCTGCCCTGCAACAGCATCCTGAGCTGCCACGCGGCCCCGATCTTCTCGGCCACGGGCGAGATCCTCGGCATCCTGGACCTGTCCGGCCCCGCCGACGAGGTGCAGGACTATGCGCTTGGGCTGGTCTGGACGGTCGCCCGCCAGATTGCCGACCGCGTGCTGTGCGACACCCCGCTCCTGCGCCTCGAATTCACGCCCGAGGCCTCGCCGGGCGGCGAGGCCGGGCATGGCATCCTGCTGCTGGACGACGACAAGCACATCGCCGGCGCCAACGAGGCCGCCCTGATGGCCCTGGGCGCCGACTGGGGCGTGATCGGCACCCCGGTCGACCGCTGGCTGGACGGCCCGCTGGACACCCGCGACGGCCTCCTGCGCCGCCCGGACGGCCGCCGCATGACCGGCCGCCTGCACGTCCCGGCCCGGGCCCCCGTCCGGGGACGCGCCGCCGCGCATCCGCCCCCGCCGGCGCCCGCCGCCCGGGCCCTGCCCGAGCCCGACGCGATCAGCCGTCCCCTGCTCGAGCAGGCCGTGCGCGCCGTGGATGCCGGCCTGGCCGTCCTGCTGCACGGCGAGACCGGCACCGGGAAAGAGGTGCTCGCCCGCCACATCCATGCCCGCAGCGCCTGGCGCGGGGGCGGCTTCGTGGCCATCAACTGCGCCGCCCTGCCCGAATCCCTGGTCGAGTCTGAACTCTTTGGCTACGAGTCCGGCGCCTTCACCGGCGCCCGCCGCGACGGCGCGCGCGGCCTGCTGCGGCAGGCGCAGCACGGCATCGTGTTCCTCGACGAGATCGGCGACATGCCCCTGGGCTTGCAGACCCGCCTGCTGCGGGTCCTCCAGGAACGCGAGGTCCAGCCGCTGGGCTCGGACAAGCGGATTCCCCTCGAATTCGGGCTGATCAGCGCCAGCCACCAGGATCTCAAGGCCCTGGTGGCCGAGGGCCGCTTCCGCGCCGACCTGTACTATCGCCTGCAGGGCATGCCCATCCGCCTGCCGCCCCTGCGCAGCCGACCCGGCCTCCCCGAGTTCCTGCGCGAGCGCTACGAGGCCCTGGGCGGGCGCCTCGCGCCCGACGCCCTGCAAGTCCTGTCCGGGCTGCCCTGGCCGGGCAATTATCGCGAGATGCGCAGCCTGCTCAGCCGCCTGCGCTGCCTCTACCCGGGGCCGGACCCCATCCGCGCCCACATGCTGCCCGAGGACCTGCTCGATCCGCTGCCGGCGACCATGGGGCATAAGACCCAGCCGGCGGCCGCAGGCGAGGCGATTCCGACCCAGGCGGCCTGCACGGCTCAGCCGCGCC
>JBIQHJ010000014.1:0-68838 GCA_044508625.1 Alcaligenaceae bacterium | reverse complement strand
GCCCGCCGTCCTCGAGGCGCAGCATGTCGCGGCGCTCGCGCGCGTCGGGCGCGGAATCGGCCGTGACCATCGCGCCCGGATTCCAGCCCTCGATGGCCTGCTGCTCGATCGGTTTCTTGATCAGGCGCTCGATGGCGCGCAGCAGCTTGATCTCGGATTGGTCGACCAGCGACAGCGCCGAGCCGGGGCTGCCGGCGCGGCCCGTGCGGCCGATGCGGTGCACGTAGTCCTCGGGCACGTTGGGCAGCTCGAAATTCACGACCTGCGGCAACTGGTCGATGTCCAGGCCGCGGGCGGCGATGTCGGTGGCCACCAGCACGGCGACCTTGCCGTCCTTGAAGCCGGCCAGGGCCTTGGTGCGCGCCGCCTGGCTCTTGTTGCCGTGGATCGCCGCGGCCGACAGGCCGTCCTTGACCAGTTTCTCGGCGAGGCGGTTGGCGCCGTGCTTGGTGCGGGTGAAGACCAGCACCTGGTGCCAGCCGCTGCCGCGGATGATGTGGCTGAGCAGGTCGCGCTTGTGGGACTGCTCGGTCATGACCATGCGCTGGGTGACCAGCTCGGAGGCGGTGTTGCGCCGGGCGACCGAGACCTCGTCGGCGTCATTCAGCACGCCCTTGGCCAGCTCGCGGATCTCGTCCGAGAAGGTGGCCGAGAACAGCAGGTTCTGGCGCTTGGCGGGCAGCAGCGCGAGGATGCGGCGGATGTCGCGGATGAAGCCCATGTCCAGCATGCGGTCGGCCTCGTCCAGCACCAGGATCTCGACGCCCGAGAGGTCGACGGTCTTTTGCTGGGCGTGGTCCAGCAGGCGCCCCGGCGTGGCCACCAGGATGTCCACGGGTTTCTTGAGGGCGGCGATCTGCGGATTGATGTTGACGCCGCCGAACATCACCATGGATTGGACGCGGGTGTGCTTGCCGTACAGGCGCACGGATTCCTCGACCTGGGCGGTGAGCTCGCGCGTCGGCGTCAGCACCAGCACGCGCGGACGGCCCGGCCGGCGCGCCGCCAGGGGGCGGTTGATCAGGATGTGCAGGATCGGCAGCGTGAAGCCGGCCGTCTTGCCGGTGCCCGTCTGGGCGGCGGCGAGCAGGTCGCCGCCCTCGATCACGCGCGGGATGGCCTGCGCCTGGATCGGGGTGGGCTGGGTATAGCCGGCGTCGGCGACGGCGCGCAGCAAAGGTTCCGCCAAGCCCAGCGAGGCAAATGTGGTTTGTGTTTCCAAGGGTACGACTCCAGCGACCGCCTATCGCTCGAGTCGAGGGATACCAATCGAGGCCGACGAAAGAAGGGGTTGAAACGGGTAGGGAGGGCCGGGTCGGGCCGCGCCCGGCAAGGCGGCGGCCGGTGGACCGGCAAGTCTCGCGCGGCGACTGGTAGGCCGTGCAAGCCTGCAATTATAGCGTCGCATCGCCGTCAGGTGTGAATGAATCGGCGCGCCCGGCGGTGGGACAGGCCCTAAAATAAGGCCTCGAGCGCCGGCCATGCGGGCGCGCCTATGAGGGGAAAGGCATGATCAAGCGATGGGCGGCGCTGGCCGCGGCGGCACTGGTTACGCTCTTGCTGTCGGGTTGCGGGTACAACGAGATCCAGCGCCTGGACGAGCAGGTGAAGGCGGAATGGTCGCAGGTGTTGAACCAGTACGAGCGGCGGGCCGATCTGGTGCCCAAGCTGGTGTCCTCGGTCAATGCCTATATGGTCAATGAACGGACGCTGCTCAAGGAGGTGACCGAGGCGCGCGCCAGGGTCGGCGAGATCCGCGTCACGGCCGACGACCTGGATGATCCGGCGCTGATGGCGCGCTTCGAGCAGGCGCAGGGCGCCCTGTCCTCCAGCCTGTCGCGCCTGCTGGCCGTGTCCGAGAACTATCCCGCCCTCAAGAGCGACGGGCTGTTCCGCGATCTGATGACGCAGCTCGAGGGCGCCGAGAACCGTATCGCGGTCGCGCGCGAGCGCTATGTCCGCGCGGTGCAGGCCTACAACCAGACGATCCGCGAGTTCCCCACCCTGCTGACCGCCAAGGTCATGGGCTACGGGCTCAAGCCGCAGTATGGGCTGGACAAGGCCGCCGAGGTCATGCGCGACCCCGAGGTGAAGTTCGACGTGCCGGCGCGGGCGAAATGACCTTCTTCGCCTCGTCCGGGATGGCGCCGCGCGTGGCGCGCGCCCTGCGGGCCGCGGCCCTGGCCTGGGCCTGCCTGTCGGGGCTCGCCGGGCAGGCCCGGGCCGTGGCGGATGCGGCCCCTGCGCCCGTCCAGGTGGCGGAAGGCACCCGCGCCTCTCCCGCCTCCTCAGCCCTTGCGGCCTCGGCGGCCGCGGCCGAGGTCCCGGTGCCGCGCTGGACGGGGCCGGTGATGGACCTGAGTTCGACGCTCACTCCCGGCCAGGTCCAGGTTTTGTCGGACAAGCTGCGCGAGCTGGAGCGCTCCAAGGGCGCGCAGCTCTACGTGCTGATCGTGCCGACCACGGGGCCGGACTCGATCGAGCAGTATGCGCGCCGCGTGTTCGATCAGTGGGAGATCGGCCGCAAGGGCGTGGATGACGGCATCCTGCTGCTGGTGGCCAAGGACGACCGCACGCTGCGCATCGAGACCGGCTACGGCGTGGAAGGCGCGGTGACCGACCTGCAGGCGGGGCGCATCATCCGCGAGCAGATCACGCCGCATTTCGCGTTCGGCGATTTCCATGCCGGGATCGAGGCGGGCGTGGACGCGCTGATCGCCCTGGTGCGCGGCGAGCCCCTGCCGCCGCCCGCGACCGAGGATGACGAGCCCACCTTCATGCTGGCGCCGCTCTCCTTCCTCGCGCTGGTCGTGCCGCCCGTCATGGGCGCCTTCCTGCTGGGCGCCTTCGCCTATGTGCTGTTCGGCAGCCTGTGGCTGGCCCTGCTCGCCGCGGTGGTGGGCTTCGGCCTGTCGCTGCTGGGCCGCAGCATGGGCCTGGCGCGCCGCCTGGGCGGCCGCCGCGGCCGCTGGCCCAACGATCGCGGCGGGGGCGGCGGGTTCGGGGGCGGCTTTGGCGGCGGCGGTGGTTTCGGCGGCGGCGGAGGCGGCGGAGGAGGGCGCGGCGGAGGCGGCGGCGCGTCGGGAAGCTGGTAGGCTCCGCCGGGCGGGGCCGGACCTCGCGGTGGCGCTTCAGGCCGCCGTCGGCTTTTCCGCCGCCGGCTTCTCTTTTTCCGCCGCCGGCTTCTCTTTCTTGAAGGCCGCGACCGTTTCCCGGAACGCGGTCACGATCGGCGATCTGTCGTCCTTGCGATAGATGCAGCACAGGTCCACGAAACACCCCGGCGGGGTCTGTGCCAGCTTGCGATAGACCACGCCCGGCAGTTGCAGCGTGGTGGCCGACTCGGGGACCAGGCAGACGCCGAAGCCGCTCGCGACCAGTGCCACGCCCGTCAAGGTGTCCCCGACCTCCTGCGCGATCTGCGGCTCGAAGCCGCTCGCGCCGCACAGGCTGATCACCTGGTCGATGAAGCTCGGACGCGCACCGGTGGGGAACACGATCATCGGATGGTACTTGAGTGCCGTGAAACGGACTTCCGATTGCCTGGCGAGGGGATGGTCGGCGGGCACCGCCAGCAGCAGGTCCTCGGTGAGCACCGGATCCACTTCGATGTCCTCCTGCGCGGCCAGGATGCGATTGAAGCCGACGGAGATGCGCCGCTGGCGCAAGGCCTCGATCTGCTCCACCTTGGACATCGTGTGCAGCACGACGTTCACGTCCGGGTAGCGGCTGCGGAAGGCCAGCAGCAGCTTGGGGATCGCGTCCAGGATGCCCGAGCCGAAGATCGCCACGTCCAGCCGCCCCAGCCGCCCCTGGCCCGCGTGCCGGGCGCGTTCGGTGGCCTGCTCGACCAATGCGCGGATGTTGCGCGCCTCCTCCAGGAAAAGCTCGCCGGCGCCGGTGAGCTCGACGCCGCGCGGGGTGCGCAGGAACAGCTTCGCCCCCAGTTCGTCCTCCAGTTGCTGGATCTGCCGGGTCAGCGGAGGCTGGGAGATGTGCAGCCGGGCGGCCGCGCGGCCGATGTTCTGTTCTTCGGCGACGGCGATGAAGTAGCGCAAGTGGCGAAGGTCCATGGGGCGGCTTCCGTGGAGGGTGGTCGGGTTTACCTGAAATCATACTTTATAGGTATCAAGCGGTCGATTTAATGGTATTGGACGGTAATTCCTCCGCCCGATAAGGTTTGCGTTATCCCCGATGCGATGTCCTCGGGGCACAACAAAAGCTTTTTCATCAAGGAGGAAGGCATGGGATACCAGCGCTATGAGCCGCCAGTGCGGCCGCGGCCATTCTGGCATCGTGCGTCCGGTGGGGTGGTGGTCGCCTGTGCGGCGTTGTCGGCGGGCGGAGGCGCGCAGGCATTCCAGATTTCCACCGGCAACCCCGACGTGCAGATGACCTGGAACAACACGGTGAAGTACAGCGCCGGATGGCGCGTGAACGGCGCCGATGCGGCGGTGGCCGACAACTCCATCGGGCCGCAGGCCAACACCAACGACGGTGACCTGAACTTTGGCCGGGGATTGATCTCCAGCCGCCTGGATCTGCTCTCGGAGTTCGATTTCCGCTATCGGCGCAACTATGGCTTTCGCGTCAGCGGCGCGGCCTGGCACGATGAAGTCTACCACCGCTCCAACGATAATCCGGGCGCCCTCGGCGGGGCCCTGGTGAACCAGCGCTCGGCGCCGTACGACAAGTTCACCCGCGCCACCAGGAAACTGCACGGGCAGAAGGCGGAATTCCTCGACAGCTTCGTGTACGGCAATTTCGCCCTGGGCGACAAGAGCCTGAACGTGAAGGCCGGGCGCTTCACCCAGTTGTACGGCGAAAGCCTGTTCTTTGGCAGCAACGCCATTGCCGGCGCCCAGACCCCGCTCGACCTGGCGCGCGCGCTGTCGGTGCCGAACTCGCAGTTCAAGGAGGTGGCGCGTCCGGTGGGGCAATTGTCCGCGCAACTGCAGATCAATCCCAACGTCTCGCTGGGCGCCTACTACCAGGTGGAATGGCGCAAGTCGCGCCTGCCGGCGGCCGGCAGCTATTTCAGCTTTGCCGATTTCGTGGACGAGGGCGGCGAGACCGTGATCCTCGGGCCGGGGCAGGTGGTGTACCGCGGCCCGGACATCGAGCCGCGCAATTCCGGCCAGGGCGGCCTGCAGTTGCGCTTCAAGAGCGGCAACGCCGAGTACGGCCTCTATGCCGCGCAGTGGCACGACAAGATGCCGCAGTTCTACCTCCGGCCGGGGGTCAACGTGCAGCCGGGCAGCATCGGCGACTACGTGCAGGTGTTCGGCGAGAACATCCGCGCCGTGGGGGCGAGCGTCAGCACCCTGCTGGGCGAGGCCAACGTCGCCGCCGAGCTGTCGGTACGCGACAACATGCCGCTGGTGGCCAGCGGCAACACCGTGATCCTGCCGGGCGATACGCGCGCCGACGGCAACCGCCACGCCGCCTATCCGGTGGGCCGCACGCTGCACTTGAACCTGTCGATGATCAATGTGCTGGGGGCGGGGCCGCTGTGGGACGGGGCCTCCTTCGTCGGCGAGTTCGCCTACAACCGGCGCCTGACCATCACCGACAATGCCTCCCAGCTCGATCCGAGCGCGACGCGGGACGCCGGCGCCGTCCAGTTCGTGTTCACCCCGGAATACTTCCAGGTCATGCCCGGCCTCGACCTGCAAGTGCCCATCGGCATGAGCTACGGCATTTTCGGGCGGTCCTCCGTCAACGGTGCGCTGTTTCCGCCCGAGCACGGCGGCAACTTCAGCATCGGCGTCAAGGGCGACTACCAGCGGACCTGGCAGGCGAGCCTGAACTACACCCACTACTTCGGCCCGGCGGGCTCGGTGATCAAGTACGACACCGCGGTGCCCGAGCTGTCGTATCGCAATTTCCACCGGGACCGCGATTTCATTTCGCTCTCGATCCAGCGCTCGTTCTAGGCCGGCTTCGTAGATACAAAAGAGAGGAACACATGCACAAGCACAGCATCCTGGCGATGGCCCTGGCGGCCCTGCTGGCCAGTCCCTTCGCCCACGGGGCGGTCGGCGCCGACGAGGCCGCGGCCCTGGGCAAGACCCTGACCCCCCTCGGCGGCGAGCGCGCCGGCAACGCCGATGGCAGCATCCCCGCCTGGGATGGCGGCCTCTCGGGCCCGGTGGCGGGGCGCAAGATGGGCGACATCCCGCTGGATGTGTTCGCCGACGACAAGCCGCTGTTCAAGGTGGATGCCCGCAACATGGACCAGTACGCGGCCTTGCTCAGCGAAGGCACGCAGGCCCTGCTGCGGAAGTATCCCGACAGTTTCCGCGTGGACGTGTACCCGACCCGCCGCACGGCGGCCGCGCCGCAGCGCGTCTACGACAGCGTGGCAAAGAATGCCGTGCGCTGCAGCACCACCGACGGGGGATACTCGCTGCGGGGCTGCATCGGCGGGCCCTCTTTCCCCATTCCGAAGACCGGGGTGGAGGTGATGTGGAACTACCTGATGCGCGTCGAGGCGGTGTCGATCGAGTATCGGTTCAAGAACATCGTCGGCAACGCGGATGGGACGCACACGCTGGCGACCCGCAACGAGATCGCCTTCCAGTATCCCCAATACTACGACGGCGCCACGCCCGAGAGCTGGTCCGGCGAATACGCCATGTTCCGCTTCAATACCCTGGAGCCTCCGTTCAAGGCGGGAGAATCGCTGGTGATCCGCGACAGCATCGACCAGAAGAATGCCCGCCAGGCCTGGCAGTACCTGGTCGGCCAGCGCCGCGTGCGCCGCGCGCCCACGGTCGCCTACGATACGCCGGACTTCGTGGCTTCGGGGGCCAATTACTTCGACGAGGTGCAGGGCCTGTTCGGCTCGCTCGACCGGTACGAATGGACCCTGGTCGGCAAGCGGGAGATGCTGATCCCGTACAACGCCAACGGCTTGATCGGCGTGCCGCTCAAGGAGGCGCTGGCGCCCCACCACCTGAATCCGGACCACGTGCGCTGGGAGCGCCACCGCGTCTGGGAGGTGGAGGCCAACGTCGCGCCGGGCAAGCGCCATGCGGTGCCCAAGCGCCGCTATTACCTCGACGAGGACACCTGGCTGCTGGTCCTGATGGACGGCTACGACGCGGAGGGCAAGCTGTGGCGCACCACCCAGGTGACGCCTTTCGTGGTGCCCTCGATCCCGGCGACGCTCATCAAGACCGCCACCGTGTTCAATTTGCAGGCCGGCACGATGAGCGTGATCCAGGCGCTCAACGAGGAGGATTTCCGCGTCGTGCCTCCAAAGCCGGAAACCTATTTCACGGGCGATGCGGTTGCCGCCGAAGCATCGCGCTGAGTCACCGGTACACATCCCGCCGCAGGGTCGGGCGCGCATTGGAGGGTTTCCTGTCATGCCATCGCTTGTGTCCATGGGCCGCAGCAGCCTGCCGGCCTCGATAGTGCTCGCCCTGTGCGTTGTGCTCGCCCCGCCCGCGGCGGGGGCCGGGGAGGGCTCGCGCGTCCTGCCCGACCTGCTCGATCTGCCGGCCCGGGCCGACGTGCGCGCGCAGGCGGGCACCCAGCTCGCCATCGCCCGGGCGGGGCGGCGCCTGGTCTCGGTCGGCGTGCGCGGCACCGTGATGCTGTCCGATGACGATGGCCGGTCCTGGCGCCAGGCGCGTTCCGTCCCGGTCAGCGTGGCGCTCACCGGCGTGCATTTCACCTCCCCCGAGGAGGGCTGGGCGGTGGGCCACAGCGGCGTGGTGCTGCACAGCGCCGATGGCGGGGAAAGCTGGGCGCGCCAGCTCGATGGCCGCGAGGCCGCCCGCATCGTGCTGGAGGATGCCCGTGCCCGCGTCGCCGCGGGAGACACGAGCGACGCCGCGGCGCGCGCGCTGCGCGATGCCGAGCGCCTCGTCGAGGACGGGCCGGACAAGCCCTTGCTCGGCGTGCATTTCAGCGATGCCCGGCATGGCTGGGTGGTGGGCGCGTACGGCCTGGCGCTGTCCACCCGGGATGGCGGCGAGCGCTGGCGCTCGCTGGTGGGCCATATCCCCAATCCGCGCGGCAACCATCTCTACAGCGTCCACGCCGACGGCGACGTGCTGCTGATCGCCGGCGAGCAGGGCGCGCTGTTCCGCTCCGTCGACGGCGGCAATCGGTTCGAGGCGATCGAGACGCCCTACGAGGGCACCTTTTTCGGCGCCCTCGCGCTGGATGGAGGGGCGCTGCTGGCCTATGGCCTGCGCGGCAACGCCTGGCGCAGCGACGAGCGCATCGCGGCCTGGACCCAGGTCGCCCTCGGCCTGCCCGTGACCCTGGTCGGGGCGCAGCGGCTGGCCGATGGCAGCATCGTGCTCGCCGACGAGAGCGGCCGCCTGCTGCGCAGCACCGACGGCGCGCACAGCTTTGCGGCCTTGCCCGCGGGGGCGGCCACGGGCCTGAGCGGCTTCGTGCAGGCCGCCGACGGCGCGCTGGTCGTCTCGGGGGCGCGCGGCGTGGCGCGTCTCGAGCCGCCGGCCCGCCTCGCGCGGTCCGCCCATGCTTCGACGGAGGCCGGACGATGAGCCATGACCACGTGCTGCCGGCCGCGCCACTGGCCGGGAAGCTGGCCGATTTCGACCGGCATTCGGGCTCGCTGGTCGAGCGGCTGCTGTTCAACAACCGGCTGCTGGTCCTCGCGCTGTGCCTGCTCGCCACCGTGGCGCTCGGCCACCAGGCGCTCGGGCTCAGGCTCAATGCCGCGTTCGAGAAGATGATCCCGACCGGGCATCCCTACATCGTCAATTTCCTCGAGCATCGCAGCCAGCTCTCGGGCATGGGCAATACCTTGCGCATCGCGGTGGAGGCCACCGACGGGGATATCTTCAGCGCCGAGTACCTGGACACCGTGCGCCGGCTGGCCGACGAACTGTTCCTGCTGCCCGGGGTGGACCGTCCCTACATGAAGTCGCTCTGGGCGCCGGCCGTCCGCTGGACCGGCGTCACCGAGGACGGGCTGGACGGAGGCCCGGTGATCCCCGACGACTACGACGGCTCGCCCGCCAGCCTCGAGCAGGTGCGGGTGAACGTCGAGCGCTCGGGCGAGATCGGCCAGCTCGTCGCCGCCAACTACCGGTCCAGCATCATCCAGTTGCCGTTGCAGGAGCGCATCGCGCAGACCGGCGAGCGCATCGACTACCACGTGCTCTCCCAGCGCATCGAGGAGCTGCGCGGGCGGTACGAGTCCGACCATGTCCGGATCCACGTGACCGGATTCGCCAAGGTGGTGGGCGATCTCATCGATGGCCTGCGCCAGGTGCTGCTGTTCTTCGCCGCCGCGCTGGCCATCTGCACCCTGATGCTCTATTGGTACACGCGCTGCGTGCGCAGCACGCTGCTGGTCATGCTGTGCTCCATGGTCGCCGTGGTGTGGCTGCTCGGCATGCTGCCATCCCTGGGGTACGAGCTGGATCCGTACTCGGTGCTGGTGCCTTTCCTGGTGTTCGCCATCGGCATGAGCCACGGCGCGCAGAAAATGAACGGCATCATGCAGGACATCGGCCGGGGCACCCACCGCCTGGTGGCCGCGCGCTACACCTTTCGCCGCCTGTTCCTCGCCGGGCTCACGGCGCTGCTGGCCGACGCGGTCGGTTTCGCGGTATTGATGGTGATCGACATCCAGGTCATCCGCGACCTGGCCGTCACCGCCAGCATCGGGGTGGCGGTGCTGATCTTCACCAACCTGATGCTGCTGCCGGTCCTGCTGTCCTATACCGGGGTCAATCCGGCCGCGGCGCAGCGCAGCCTGAAGGCGGAGCTGGCGGCGATCGTCGATCCCGGCCGCGGCCGGCACCCGCTGTGGGCTTTCCTCAACGCCTTCACGACCCGGCGCTGGGCCACCGTGGCCGTCGTGGGCGGCCTGGCGCTGGGGGCCATCGGCCTGGCGGTCAGTTTCCAGCTCAAGATCGGCGACACCGATCCCGGCGCGCCCGAGCTGCGCCCGGATTCTCGATACAACCGCGACAACGCCTTCATGGTGAGCAACTATGCCGCCAGCAGCGACGTGTACGTCATCATGGTCAAGACGCCGCGCTATGCCTGCGCGCATTACGAGACGCTGATGCTGGTCGACGCCCTGGAGCGCGAACTGGGGCTCCTGCCGGGCGTGGAGAGCACCAGTTCCCTCGCGGGACTGGCCAAGATCGCGCACACCGGCATGAACGAAGGCAGCCTGAAGTGGTATGAGATCCCGCGTTCCCAGGACATGCTCAACGCCATCATCACGCGCGCGCCGCGAGAGATGTTCAACCAGAATTGCGACCTGCTGACGGTGTACGCCTATCTCAAGGACCACAAGGCGGACACGCTCGCCAGCGTGGTCGGCACCGTGGAGGCCTTTGCCGGGCGATACGGCAGCGAGCGCGTGCAGTTCCTCAACGCGGCGGGCAATGCGGGCATCGAGGCGGCGACGAACATCGTGGTGCGCAAGGCCAATGTGCAGATGCTGCTGCTGGTCTACGCGGCGGTGATCGTGCTGGCATTCATCACCTTCCGTTCCTGGCGCGCCGTGGCTTGCGCGGTGGTGCCCCTGATGGTCACCTCGATGCTGTGCGAAGCCCTGATGGTGTGGCTGGACATCGGCGTCAAGGTGGCCACGCTGCCGGTGATCGCGCTGGGCGTGGGCATCGGCGTGGACTACGCGCTCTACGTCATGGCCGTGATGCTGGCGCGCCTGCGGGAAGGCATGAGCCTGTCCGAAGCCTACTACCGCGCATTGACCTTCACCGGCAAGGTGGTGGTGCTGACGGGCATCACGCTGGGGGCCGCGGTGGCCACCTGGGCCTGGTCGCCGATCAAGTTCCAGGCCGACATGGGCATATTGCTGGCCTTCATGTTCGTGTGGAACATGGTGGGCGCGCTGATCATGCTGCCGGCGCTGGCGCATTTCCTGCTGCGGCCCGGAAAGGCCGCCGCCAAGTGGGTGAGGTAGATCTTATGTATCGTCATCTCCTGGTGCCGCTGGATGGTTCGGAACTCGGAACCACGCTCGTGACGCATGCGCTGGAATTCGCCAACAGCCTGGGCGCGCGCATCACTTTCTTTACCATGCGCGAGGATTATGGCGCCAGCGACGAGGGCGCACTGGCGCGCACCCTGGCGCCGGAGGATTTCGCGGAAGCCGCCGCGGGCGAGGCCAACGCCATTCTCGCCAAGGCGGTGGCGGCGGCCGGCGAATTCGGCATCGACTGCTCGGCGGTGGCGCGCACCGGCAGCCGACCCCATGAGCTGATCATCCAGGTGGCGGCCGAATGCGGCTGCGACCTGATCTACATGGCCTCGCATGGCCGCCGCGGCCTGAAAGGCCTGATGCTCGGCTCGCAGACCCGGAAAGTGCTCGCCCACACCACGCTGCCGGTGCTGGTGGCCACGGTGGCGGCCAATGCCGCGAGCAGCGCCTGCGAGGCGGCGATCGGCGTCATCCGCGACGAGCACCGCACCATCGCCACGGTATGCAACGGCCTGCGGCGGCTCGCGGAGCGCGCGCGTGCGGGCATGGACGTCGACATCGCCTTCCTGGAATCGATGCTGCGCTATCTCTGGGCCTTTCCGGAGGCATTGCACCATCCCAAGGAGGAAGACTACCTCTTTGCCCTGCTGGCGCAGCGCACTGGCGAGGGGGCCGAGGTCATGGCCGCGCTCGCCCGCGAGCATCGCGAGGGGACGGTGCTGCTCACGGAACTGGAGGCGCGGGCCGCGCGCTGCCGGGCGGCGGGCGGCGGGGACGAGCTGCTCGAGCTGGCGGATGCGGTGGACCGATTCGTGGACCTGCAATGGCGGCACCTGCGCGCGGAAGAAAAGCTGATCCTGCCGCTGGCGCGGCGCCATCTGCTCGACGAGGACTGGCGGCGGATCGAACGGGCGTTTCGCGCCAACGAGGAATTGGCGCGGGACGGCGAGCGTGGCATTGCCTTTGCGCGCCTGTTCGCGCGCTTGATGAACCAGGCCGCCGGCGACGGGCAATCGCGCTGAACGGCATCGCGGAGGGCGGGCGGATGAATGACGCGGCGCGGGACTCCAGGCCGCATGCCTGGATCGGCCGGTTTCTCTCCCGGGGCGGGAGGACGGCCCGCGGCACGGCGCGGATCGGCGAGCTGACGAACGAGCTCGCCGTGGCCACGGGCGGCCTGGTATCGGGGTTCACCGAGGTGCTCGCCTCGGCCAGGCGTCAATCCGCGCTCGCCGTCGATGCGATGGCGGAGGTCCAGGGAATGGCGCGGCGCGCGCAGGCGATGTCGGACGAGGTGCGCGGACTGGCCGAGGTGGCGGCTCGCGCGCGCGCCCATGCGGTGGATGGCGGCGAGCAGATCGGATTCGTCTCCAGGTCGCTCGACGAACTGGCCGAGGCGGTCACGGGCGCGGGGGCCGAGTTCGACCATGTGCACGCCCAGGTCCTGCGCATCGGCGAAGTCATGGCGATCATCCAGGAGATCGCCGTGCAGACCAATCTGCTGGCCCTCAATGCCGCCATCGAAGCCGCCCATGCCGGGGCGCAGGGGCGCGGGTTCGCGGTGGTGGCGGAGGAGGTCCGAAAGCTCGCCGAGCGCACCGAGGCGGCCACCCACAGCGTGGGCGGGATCATCGGCGGCATCGACGAGGGCATCGATCGGCTGCGCCGAGGGCTGGAGCGGGTCGGCGGCGGGGCGCGCGACGGCGTGGCGCGTGCGGGCGAGGCCGTCCGCGCACTGGAGCGGATCGCCGGCACCGCCGACGAGACCGCCGGGGTGGTGGGGCGCATCGCCGAGGATGCGGCGGCGGAAGCCGGGATCGCGCTGCGCTGCGTCGAGGAAACCAGCGGCATCGCTCGCTTGGCGGGCGAGCTGGACGAGCGCATGAACGGCTGCAATGGGGGGCTGCGCGAATTGATGATGGGCCTGGTGGACCTGAGGGCGGTGGCCCTGCGGTTCGAGCCACGGCGGGACGCGGTGGCCTCGGTGCTCGACGCCATAGAGGAAACCCGCGTGCACAACATCCTGGCGATCAACGCGCCGGAGCCGGCGCAGGCGCGGCCGCACATCGAGCGGATCGAGGCGCTGGACCGGGAGCTCGACGGGCTCCTCGACCGCGCGGCCGCCGAGGATTCCTCGCCGCGGCGCACGGAAGGCGTCCTGGCGCTGCGGCGCGCGCTGGGCGAATACCGGATCGTGCGCGACCAACTGCTCGGCGCGGTGCGCGCCGGCACCCTCGAGCAGTGGCGCGAAACCCATGCGCCGCGCGTTAGACTAGCATACCGTGCGGTAAAGGACGCCTATTCGGCGCTCGCCGCGCCGGTCGCCGGCAGGAAGGCGTAGCGGCCGGCCCGCCGCGGGCGGGCGGAAACGAACGAGGCACGGCCCGGGTTCCACGTCCCTGGCGACCGGGAGGGAGCGAGACACATGGCAGGGAATCAATTGATCGAGCGCTTCAATCTGCGCTCGCGCTTGCGCTTCAACATCGATGCCGGCAAGATCTGGCTCGATGAGAGCCGCATGCTGCTGGTGCATGCAAAGGCCTTCGGCGCCCTGCGCCGCGAATTGTTCGACTCCCTCGGTGCGCGCCGGGCGCGGGGATTGCTGCTGCGCATGGGCTTCGCCTCGGGCCGGCAGGATGCCGAGCTGGCCATGAAGCTGTACGGCGCCGGCGAGAATTACGACGTCTTCCGCATCGGCCCCGAGCTGCACGCCTTCGAGGGCCTGGTCAAGGCGACGATCGTCCACGCGGAAATCGACTGGGAACGGGGCAGCTTCTCGGGCGAGGTGGATTGGGACGGTTCATGGGAGGCGGAGTCGCACCTGCAGGAGTTCGGCGCGGGCGACGATCCCGCGTGCTGGAGCCTGGTCGGCTATGCCTCGGGCTACACCTCGCGTTTCCTGGGGCGGCCGACCATATTCCGCGAGGTGAAATGCGTCTGCCGCGGGGATCCCAAGTGCGTGATCGTCGGCAAGCCCGCGCAGGCGTGGGACGACGACGATTACCTGGCGTATTTCGAGCCCGAGAACATCGACGGCCGCATGCACGAAATGGAGCAAGAGCTGGCGTGCCTGCGCGAGCATCTGCGCGAGCAGCATGCGCCGGGCGCCCTCGTGGGCAATTCCGCCAGCTTTCGCGCGGCCTTCGGCCTGCTCAGCAAGGCCGCCGCAAGCCCCATCAGCGTATTGCTGCTCGGCGAGACCGGGGTCGGCAAGGAGGTCTTCGCGCGCTGGCTGCACGAGCACGGGGCGCGCGCCGGGCGCCCTTTCGTCGCCGTCAATTGCGCGGCCATCCCGCACGAGCTGATCGAGTCCGAGCTGTTCGGCGTCCAGAAAGGGGCCTATACCGGCGCGCAGCAATCGCGGGCGGGGCGCTTCGAGCGCGCCGATGGAGGCACCCTGTTTCTCGACGAGGTGGGCGACCTGCCGCTGGCGGCGCAGGCCAAGCTGCTGCGCGTGCTGCAGACCGGCGAGCTCGAGCGCCTGGGCGACGAGCGCACGCGCCGGGTCGATGTGCGCCTGGTGGCGGCCACCAATGTCAACCTGTCGCAGGCCATCGCCGAGGGGCGCTTTCGCGCCGACCTGTACTACCGGCTGGCGACCTATCCGGTGGTCATTCCGCCGCTGCGCGAGAGAAAGGCCGACATACCGCTGCTCGCCGCGGCGCTGATCGAGAAATACGCTCCCGCCTATCACAAGCGCATCCAGGGGCTGACCGATCGGGCGCTGGCGGCGCTGATGAGCTATGACTGGCCGGGCAATGTGCGCGAGCTCGAGAACTTCATCGAGCGCGGCGTCTTGCTGGCGCCGCAAAGCGGCATGATGGAGGCCGAGCACCTGTTTCCCGGCATGCCGCCGTCCGCCCGCGAGGCGCTGGTGGAGCCGGGCGGCATCGTCGGCAGCGCCGAGGAGGCGCGGCGTGACGACATTTGCGAGCAACTGCTCAAGGACGGCTTTGATCTGCGGGCGCACGAGGACCGGCTCTGTGCCCTGGCGGTGCGCCGCGCCGGCGGCAACCTGGTCCAGGCCGCCCGCCTGCTGGGCATTTCGCGCCGCCAACTGGCCTACCGCCTGCGGCAGGCGAGTGCCGGCAAGCCTGCCGTGGCCCAGGATTGAGGGGCGGGGAAGCCCCCTCCGGTCCTGGGTGCCGGAACGGATCCGGCAGGCGATGCTGCACCGCAGCTCGACCAATTTGTAAGGCCCGGGCGGCCCATTGACAAAAAAGGTCTGGCCAAACGCGCGATTGTACTGCGGGCGCCCCGGAATTTCCATTTATATATTAGAGGGTTAGCTCTTGATCCACATCATTTTCCATAGGTGGCACGGTCTTTGCTTTTAAAGAAAGCGAGGTACCGATGAACAGGCTGGGGCGGTTCCGTGAGGTCCGCCATGCAAGCAGCCGATCCACTTCTGTCGAAGGAGACTGATGATGGCAATGACGGGTGTTCTGAGGCCCGGGCATGCGCAGGTGCGCGTGCTCGACCTCGACGAGGCGGTGCATTTCTACCGCGATGTCCTGGGTCTGGTGGAAACCGGGCGCGATTCGCAGGGCCGCGTGTATTTCAAGTGCTGGGACGAGCGCGATCACAGCAGCTACATCATCCGCAAGGCGGACAGCGCCGGGATCGATTTCTTTGGCTTCAAGGTCCTCGACCGGGCCACGCTGGACAGGCTGGATGCCGACCTGCGGGCCTATGGCGTGCCCACCGAGCGCATCCCGGCCGGCGAATTGCTGGAAACGGGCGAGCGGGTCCGCTTCGAGCTGCCTTCGGGGCACCTGATCGAGCTGTACGCCGAAAAGAAGGCGGTCGGCAACGGCCTGCCGATGGTCAACCCGGGGCCGTGGTCCAGCGAGCGCGAGCGCGGCATCGGGCCGGTGCGCCTCGATCATGCCCTGCTGTACGGCCCGAACATCGCGGAAGTGAAAAAGATCTTCGTCGACGTGCTGGGCTTCTTCCTGGTGGAGCGCGTGCTGGGCCCCGACAGCGAGGAGGAAGCGGCGATCTGGCTGTCGTGCTCGCACAAGGTGCATGACGTCGCCTTTGCCAGCTACCCGGAAAAAGGAAAGCTGCACCACTGTTCCTTCCTGATGGAAAGCTGGGAGCAGGTGCTGCGCGCGGGCGACATCATGTCGATGAACAAGGTCGTGGTGGACATCGGCCCCACGCGCCACGGCATCACGCGGGGGTGCACGATCTATGCCTGGGATCCCTCGGGCAACCGCTTCGAGACCTTCATGGGCGGCTATCAGCCGTATCCGGACTATGAGCCGCTGACCTGGACCTTCGACAATTTTGGCCAGGGCCTGGACTATCCGCAAAGGAAGCTGCACGAAACCTTCCTGACCGTGGTGACCTGAGGCATGGCGATGACGACTCCATCCTCCGACATGCCGGCGATCGAGGTGCGGCCGCCGCCCGGCTTCGACACCGCGCGGCTGTTCGTGCGGGTCACCGGCGAGCGTTCCAACGGTTTCGTCGAGTTCGACTTCGCCGTCGGCGAACCGGAATTGTTCGTCGAGATGATCCTGGGACGCGAGGCCTTCGCCGAGTTCTGCGCCCGCAACCGGGTGGAGATGCTGCCGCCCCGAGACCCGGCCGAGGGGGAGGTCCCCGACTGGGACTGGCGCATGTCCGACGCCACGCACACCCGCTTCCGTTGACTTCACGCCACATCGCGGCGGCGCCCACCGGGCGCCGTCCAGGAGACAGCACATGCAGATCGACCTTCGCACGGTGAGCATCAAGCCGCTGCGCAATACTTTCGACCATCTCGCGCGCCGCTTCGGCGACAAGCCGGCATCGCGCTACCAGGAGGGCAGCTACGACATCCAGGCCGAGGAAAACCTCCACTACAAGCCGACCTGGGACCCGGACCAGCAGCTCTACGATCCCTCCATCACCCGCATCGCCATGGAGGACTGGTACGCCCTGAAGGATCCGCGCCAGTTCTACTACAGCACCTACACGCTGACGCGCGCGCGCCAGCAGGAAACCGTGGAGGCGAACTTCGCCTTCGTCGATTCCCGCGGGCTGGCCGGGCTGTTGCCCGACGAGCTGCGCCGGATCGCCCTGGACCTGCTGGTGCCCCTGCGCCACGCGGCCTGGGGAGCGAACCAGAACAACACGCTGATCGGCAGCTATGGCTACGGCGTGGTGTTCACGCAGCCGTGCATGTACCAGGCGATCGACAACCTGGGCATCGCCCAGTACCTCTCGCGCCTCGGCCTGCTGCTCGGCGACGTCGAGGCGCTGGAGGCCGGCAAGCAGGCCTGGCAGTCGGGGGTCGCCTGGCAGCCGCTGCGCCGCTATGTCGAGGACACCCTGGTGGTCCGGGATCCGTTCGAACTGTTCGTGGCGCAGAACGTGGCGCTGGACGGCCTGCTGTACCCCCTGGTCTACGAGCGCGTCATCCAGGGCTGGATGTCGGTGCAGGGGGCCTCCGCCGTGGCGATGCTGACCCAGTTCATGGCCGACTGGTTCGAAGAAACGCGCAAGTGGGTGGACGCGGTGCTGAAGGTCGCGGCCGCCGAGTCGGAACACAACCGCGAGGTGCTGCGCGGGTGGATCTCCGCCTGGAGCATGCGCGCCGCGGCGGCGCTGGTGCCGGTGGTCCAGCTCGCCCTGGGCCCGGACGCCGACGAGGCGGTCGGCGAGCAAATGGCGGAATTCTCCGCCCGCGTCGGCAAGACCGGCATCGCGATTTGAGGAGCTCCCCATGTCCACCGTATTCATTGCCCTGCAGGCCAACGAGGAAACCCGCCCCATCATCGATGCGATCGTGATCGACAACCCCGACGCCGTCGTCAACCGCGAGCCGGCGATGGTCAAGATCGATGCGCCCAGGCGCCTGACGATTCGCCGCGAGACCATCGAGGAACAGCTCGGCCGCGCCTTCGACCTGCAGGAACTGCAGGTCAACCTGATCACACTTTCCGGCAACGTCAGCGAGGACGAGGACACGCTGTCGCTGACCTGGAACACTTGAGGAGACGCCACCATGGACATGAAAGCTGAAAGGAAGAAGCTGGCGCTGAAGGACAGGTACCGCCTGCTGACGCGCGACCTGGGCTGGGAGCTCAGCTATCGGCACGCCGACGAGGTGTTCCCCTATGCCCGCTACGAGGGCATCAAGGTGCATGACTGGGGCAAATGGGAGGATCCCTTTCGCCTCACCATGGATGCCTACTGGAAATACCAGGCCGAGAAGGAACGCAAGTTCTATGCCATCATCGACGCCCACGCCCAGAACAACGGCCACCTGAACATCACCGACGCGCGCTATCTTTCCGCGCTGAAGATCTTCCTGCAGGCCATCAGCCCCGGCGAGTACGCCGCGGGCAAGGGCTTCGCCCGCGTGGGGCGCGAGTTTCCCGGCGTCGGCACGCAGGTGGCGTGCCAGTTGCAGGCCATCGACGAGATCCGCCACGCGCAGACGCAGATCCACGCGATATCGAACTACAACAAGTACTACGACGGTTTCCACGCCTTTGCCGACGCGCGCGACCGCATCTGGTACACCTCGGTGGCGCGCTCGTTCTTCGATGACGCGATGAGCGCCGGCCCGTTCGAGTTCATGATCGCCATCGGCTTTTCCTTCGAATACGTGCTGACCAACATGCTGTTCGTGCCCTTCATGTCGGGCGCGGCCTACAACGGCGACATGGCCACCGTGACCTTCGGCTTTTCCGCGCAGTCCGACGAGGCGCGCCACATGACCTTGGGGCTGGAATGCATCAAGTTCATGCTGGAGCAGGACCCGGACAACCTGCCCATCGTGCAGGGCTGGATCGACAAGTGGTTCTGGCGCGGCTTTCGCGTGCTCGGCCTGGTGAGCACGATGATGGACTACATGCTGCCCAAGCGCGTGATGTCGTGGCGCGAGGCCTGGGACATCTACGGCGTGGAGAACGGCGGCTCGCTGTTCCGCGACCTGGCGCGCTACGGCGTGCGCCCTCCCCTGGGATGGGACGATGCCGAGAAGGCGATCGATCACATGTCGCACCAGATCATGCTGGGGCTGTACCAGTGGAGCTTCGGCACCTCCTTCCATAGCTGGATCCCGTCCGACGACGACATGGCCTGGCTGGCGAGGAAGTATCCCCATACTTTCGACAGGCACTATCGCCCGCGCTGGGAACACATCAAGACGCTCGCCGCCGCCGGCACGCCGTTCAAGAACTTCGGCCTCGCAAAGCTGTGCCAGTGCTGCCAGCTGCCGGTGGTGTTCACCGAGCCGGATGATCCCACGCTGCTGTGCCACCGCGAGACCGTCTACAAGGGCGAGAAATACCACTTCTGCTCGGACGGCTGCCAGCGGGTGTTCGACAACGAGCCCGAGAAGTACGTGCAGGCCTGGCTGCCGATGCCGCAATTGTTCCAGCAGTTCGATGGCGACGTGGCGGCGTGGATGGACTGGGTGAGCCTGCGCGATGGCGAGGACAACGGCGACTACGACGGTTCGCGCGACCAGCGCAATTTCCACGAATGGCGCAGGCTCGCCACTTCGAATCAATAGGGAGACATCGACATGCCAGTGAAAGCCCTCAAGGAATACATCGGCGTACCGCGCGACGTCGTCGCCAATTTCAACGGCAAGCAGCTCGTCTACGTGAGCTGGGACGGCCACTTGCTGTTTGCCGCGCCCTTCATGCTGTGCCTGCCGCCGCAGACCACCTTCCGCGAAATGGTCGAGGGGCCGCTTGCCGCGCTGATCCGGCCGGACCCCGACGCCGCGGCGGTGGATTGGCGCGAGGCGGCCTGGCTGAAGTCCAACCAGCCCTGGTCGCCGGACTTCGACCGCAGCCTGGCCGACAACGGCATCGGGCACAAGGACCAGCTCCGTTTCAGCACGCCGGGGCTGCATTCGCTGCGTGCGGTGGCCTAGGAGGACGCAGCCATGGAAACAATCCGCCGTGCCCGCGGAGGCGAGGGTCGACATGAGCCATGAATTGACCATAGAGCCGATCGGCCAGACCATCGTCATCGAGGAGGGCCAGACCCTGCTCGATGCCGCGCTGCGCGCGGGCATCTATCTGCCGCACGCGTGCTGCCACGGCCTGTGCGCGAGCTGCAAGGTGCAGGTGATCGAGGGCGAGGTCGAACAGGGGGAGGCCTCCCCTTTCGCCTTGATGGATTTCGAGCGCGAGGAAGGCAAGTGCCTGGCCTGCTGCGCCACGGCCGAGAGCGACCTGGTGATCGAGGCGGAGATCGAGGAGGATCCCGACGCGCGGAACCTGCCGGTGCTCGATTTCACCGGCACCGTGAGCCGCATCGAGGCGCTGACGCCGACCGTCAGGGGGGTGTGGATAGCGCTGGACGATCCAGGCGGGATGCGCTTCCAGGCCGGCCAGTACATCAACCTCGAGCTGCCCGATGGCATCGGGCACCGGGCCTTCTCGATCGCGAGCCCGCCGTCGCTGGCTCGCGAGATCGAATTGAATGTGCGCATCGTGCCCGGCGGACGGGGCACCGGCTACGTGCACGAGAAAATGGCGGTGGGCGAGCGCCTGCGCTTTTCCGGACCCTACGGGCGCTTCTTCGTGAAGAAGTCGGCCCGGGTGCCGGTATTGTTCATCGCCGGCGGCTCCGGCCTGTCCAGCCCGCGTTCGATGATCCTCGACCTGCTCGCCGAGGGTTTCGAGCTGCCGATCACGCTGGTGTACGGCCAGCGCACGCGGGAGGAACTGTACTACCACGACGAGTTCCTCGCGCTGGAGGGCCGGCATGCCAACTTCCGCTACCTGCCGGCCCTGTCGCACGAGCCCGAGGACAGCCCCTGGCGGGGCTTGCGCGGCTTTGCCCATGAGGCGGCCAAGGCGGCCTTCGGCGGCAACTTCAGCGGCCACAAGGCGTACCTGTGCGGCCCGCCGCTGATGATCGAGGCCTGCATCGGCGCCCTGATGCAGGGGCGGCTGTTCGAACGCGACATCTATACCGAGAGGTTCCTCTCGGCGGCCGACGCGCAGCAGGTCCGCAGCCCCTTGTTCAAGGCGATCTGAGGGTGGCCCGCGCCGCATGGGCAAGGGTTTTTGCGCCGGCCAGTTCATACCATAAAGGTATCATCAGTTCGATCAAATGGTATTAGACGGTATTCACTGGCCTCAGTAGACTGGGTTCCATGGCTCGGGAAGCCCCAAAAGCATGTATGGAGATCGGATGCGACACATCGACAATTTCATCGCCGGCGAATTCGCCGCCGCGGCCAGCGGCAGGCGCTTCGACAAGCGCTCGCCGCTGGACAACCGCGTCATCGCGTCGATCGCCGAGGCCGGCATGCCGGAGGTCGATGCCGCGGTGGGCGCCGCACGCGCCGCCTTGCGGGGCGAATGGGGCGCGCTGGGCATCGAGCAGCGCGTGGGCCTGCTGCACGAGGTGGCCGACGAGATCACCCGCCGCTTCGAGGACTTCGTCGAGGCCGAGATGGCCGATACCGGCCAGCCCGGCCATGTCATGCGGCATGTCTTCATCCCGCGCGGCGCGGCCAACTTCAAGGTCTTTGCCGACATCGTCAAGAACGCGCCGGCGGAATCCTTCCGCATGTCCACGCCGGACGGGCGCGGCGCCCTGAACTACGCGATCCGCGTGCCCAAGGGGGTGATCGGGGTGATCTGTCCGTGGAACGCCCCCTTCATGCTGATGACCTGGAAGGTGGGCCCGGCGCTGGCCTGCGGCAATGCCGTGGTGGTGAAGCCTTCCGAGGAGTCGCCGCAGACCGCCGCGCTGCTGGGCGAGGTGATGAACGCGGTGGGCATCCCGAAAGGGGTGTACAACGTGGTGCAGGGCTTCGGGCCGGATTCCGCCGGCGAGTTCCTCACGCGCCACCAGGGCGTGGACGCGATCACCTTCACCGGCGAGACCCGTACGGGGACGGCGATCATGCAGGCCGCCGCGCACGGCATCCGCGACGTGTCCTTCGAGCTGGGCGGCAAGAACGCCGGCATCGTGTTCGCCGATTGCGACTTCGATGCGGCGGTCGAGGGCATCTTCCGCTCGGCCTTCCTCAATACCGGGCAGGTCTGCCTGAGCACCGAGCGGGTGTATGTCGAGCGGCCGGTCTTCGAGCGCTTCGTGCAGGCGCTCAAGGCCCGCGCGGAGGCGGTGAGATACGGGCGGCCCGAGGATCCCGGCACCAGCTACGGCCCGCTGATCAGCCACGAGCATCGCGACAAGGTGCTGTCCTATTACCGCAAGGCGGCGGAGCTGGGCGCCACCGTGGTCACCGGCGGCGGCGTGCCGGACATGCCCGCGGAACTCGCCGGCGGCGCCTGGGTGCAGCCGACCATATGGACGGGCCTGGCCGACGATGCCGCGCCGGTGCGCGAGGAGATCTTCGGCCCCTGCTGCCACGTCCGGCCTTTCGATGCCGAGGACGAGGTCGTGGACCTGGCCAACGACACCCCCTATGGGCTGGCGACCACGATCTGGACGAACGACCTGGCGCGCGCGCACCGGGTCGCGGCGCGTGTCGAGGTCGGCATCACCTGGATCAATAGCTGGTTCCTGCGCGACCTGCGCACGCCTTTCGGCGGCTCCAAGCAGTCCGGCATCGGGCGCGAGGGCGGCGTGCATTCCCTGGAGTTCTACTCCGAGACGCGCAACATCTGCGTCAAGCTCTGAGGACCGGCATGGACGAGGACCGCATTCGATACTACGGGGACGAGCTGTTCGAGGCCTGGCGCAAGCGCAGCGTGCTGCGCCCGCTGCTCGAGCGCGAGCCCGGCATCACCATCGCCGACGCCTACCGGATCCAGCAGCGCTTCGTCGCGCGCCGGGTGCGGGACGGCGAGACCATCGTCGGCAAGAAGATCGGCGCCACCAGCAAGCCGGTGCAGGATTTTCTCGGCGTCTACCAGCCGGACTTCGGCATGCTCACCTCGGGCATGGCGCGCCGGGAGGGCGACACGATAGACCTGGGCGAGCTGATCCAGCCCAAGGCGGAGGCCGAGCTGGCCTTCGTGCTCAAGGACGACCTGCAGGGGCCCGGGATCACCGCGATGGACGTGATCCGCGCCACGGATCACGTGCTGCCCTGCTTCGAGATCGTCGATTCCCGCATCGCCGACTGGCGGATCAAGATCCAGGACACGGTGGCGGACAACGCGTCCTGCGGAATGTATGTGCTCGGAAACACCCCGGGCGATCCGCGCAGGCTGGACATCACGCTTGCCGGCATGGTGCTGGAAAAGAACGGGGAACTGTTTTCCACCGGAGTGGGCGCGGCGGTGCAGGGTTCGCCGGCCAACGCGGTGGCCTGGCTGGCGAACACGCTGGGCGAGCTGGGGATTCCGTTCAGGGCCGGCGAGGTGATCCTGTCGGGCTCGCAGTCGTCGCTGGTTCCGGTGGCCGACGGCGACGAGCTGGTGTGCGCCGTGGGCGGCCTGGGCCGATGCCGGCTGCGGTTTTCCGGGAGGAGCGCGGCATGAGCATGGAAAGCACCCTCGCGCGGGAGGATGTCGTGCGCCTCTGCGAGCGGATCGAAGGCGCCCAGTCGCGTGCCCAGGCGATCCCCAAGCTCACCGGGGAATACCCCGCGATGTCCATGGGCGACGGCTACGCGGTGCAAAACGAGCTGCGCCGCCGCTACCTTGCCCGGGGACATCGCCTGGTGGGCTGGAAGGCGGGACTCACGTCGAAGGCCAAGATGCGGCAGATGGGGGTGAGCGAGCCGTCCGTGGGTTTCCTCACCGACCGCATGGCGCGTCCCGAGAACGGCGCGATATCGACGGCCGACCTGATCCATCCGCGCGTCGAATGCGAGGTGGCCTTCGTCACCAAGGCGGCCCTTGCGGGGCCCGGCTGCACGCGCGAGGCGGTGCTGGCCGCCACCGACTACGTGCTGCCCTCGATCGAGGTCATCGACTCGCGTTTCACCGGCTTCGAATTCGACATTCCCAGCGTGATCGCAGACAACAGTTCGTCGGCGCGCTACGTGGGCGGCGGCCGCGCGCGCTATGCGGAGGACCTCGACCTGCGCGCGCTGGGCGTGGTGCTCGAAAAGAACGGCGAGATCGTCGGCATGGGGGCGAGCGCCGCCGTGCTCGGGCACCCGGCGGACGCGGTGGCGATGCTGGTGAACATCCTCGGCGAGCTGGGCGAGACCCTGCCGGCGGGCAGCTTCGTCATGAGCGGCGGCATCACCGAGGCGGTGGCGGTGCGGCCGGGAGACAACGTGGTGGCGCGTTTCCAGGAATTGGGCAGCGTGTCGGTGCGCTTTATTGAATGAACGATGGCCAATTGGAGATGACTCGTGCCGATCATTGAAATGCATCTGATGGAAGGGCGTACCGCCGAGCTGAAGCGAAACGTGGCCGTCGCGGTCACGGAGGCGGTGACGCGCACGCTCGCCTGCAACCCGGAAAGCGTGCGCATCCTGATCACGGAACACGGCGCGACGGAGTTCTTCGTCGCCGGACGGACGATGGACCAGGGCGCCGGGCGGCCGCATCCCGCGTCCATCCAGGAGGAGACGGAATGAGGAAGATTCGCTGTGCGATCATCGGCTCGGGCAATATCGGCACCGACCTGATCTACAAGATCCGCCGCAGCCCCGCGCTGGAGCCGGTATGGATGGCGGGCATCGATCCGTCGTCCGAGGGGCTGGCACGGGCGCGGGCCCTCGGCCTGAAGGTCACCGCGGAAGGGGTGGACGGCCTGCTGCCGCACGTGCGGGAGGACGACATCCGGATCGCCTTCGATGCGACCAGCGCCTATGTGCATGCCGAGAACAGCCGCAAGCTCAACGAGCTGGGGGTCCTGATGATCGACCTGACCCCCGCGGCGATCGGCCCGCTGTGCGTGCCGCCCGTCAACCTGCGTGAGCATGCGCGGCGGGCGGCCATGAACGTCAACATGATTTCCTGCGCCGGCCAGGCGACGATCCCCGTCGTCCATGCCGTGTCGCAGGTACAGGCGGTGGAGTATGCCGAGATCATCGCCAGCCTGTCGTCGAAGTCCATCGGGCCGGGCACGCGCGCCAACCTGGATGAATTCACCTACACCACGTCGAACGCGATCACCGCGGTCGGCGGCGCGCGGCGCGGCAAGGCCCTGGCCATCATCAATCCGGCCGAGCCGCCGATGATCATGCGCAATACGATCTACTGCCTCACCGACGGTGCGCCGGACCGCGCGCGCATCAGCGCATCCATCCTGCGCATGATCGCCGAGGTGCAAAAGTACGTGCCGGGCTATCGCCTGGTCAACGGACCGGTCTACGACGACAACAAGGTGGCCGTGTTCATGGAGGTCGCCGGGCTGGGCGACTATCTGCCAACGTATGCCGGCAATCTCGACATCATGACCTCCGCGGCCACCCGCACCGCGGAGATGTTCGCCGAAGATATCCTTGCCGGAAACATCACGCTCGAGGCCGGGGAGCCCCATCGATGAATACCACTGAAAACCTGAAAGGCCGCAAGGTCATCCTGCACGACATGTGCCTGCGCGACGGCATGCATGCCAAGCGAGAGCAGATCAGCGTCGACCAGATGGTGAAGGTGGCCACGGCGCTGGACGATGCCGGCGTGCCCTACCTGCAGGTCACCCATGGCGCCGGCCTCGGGGGCAATTCGCTGCAGCACGGCTTCGCCATGGCCAGCAACGAGGAATACATCTCGGCGGTCGCCTCGAGGATGAAGCGCGCCAAGGTGTCCGTCCTGCTGATCCCGGGCCTGGGCACGATGAAGGACCTGCAGGCGGCCTTCGACGCCGGCGCGCGCAGCGTGCACGTGGCCACGCACTGCACCGAGGCCGACACCTCGCCGCAGCACATCGCCTATGCGAGGAAGCTCGGCATGGACACGACCGGCTTCCTGATGATGGCGCACCTGAACGACGCCGCAGGCATCGCGGCGCAGGGCCGGCTGATGGAGTCCTACGGGGCGCACACGGTGTATGTGACCGACTCGGCCGGCTACATGCTGCCCGAGGACGTCAAGGCCCGCGTCGGCGCCTTGCGTGACGCGCTCAGGCCAGAAACCGAGATCGGCTTCCATGGCCATCACAACCTGGGCATGGGCATCGCCAACTCGATTGCCGCCATCGAGGCCGGCGCCACCCGGATCGATGGCTCGGCGGGCGGCCTGGGGGCGGGCGCCGGCAACACGCCCCTGGAGGTGTTCGCCGCGGTGTGCGAGCGCATGGGCATCGAGACCGGCGTGGACCTCTTCAAGCTGATGGACGTGGCCGAGGACATCATCGTGCCGATGATGGATCACGTGGTCCGGGTGGACCGCGAATCGCTGATCCTGGGTTTCGCCGGGGTGTATTCCACCTTCCTGCTGCATGCCAAGCGCGCGGCCGAGCGTTTCGGCGTGCCGGCGCGCGACATCCTGGTCGAGCTCGGACGCCGCAAGATGATCGGCGGCCAGGAGGACATGATCCAGGACACCGCGATGACGATGGCCAAGGAACGCGGCCTGGCCGAGGATGTGCCGGCCGCCTGAGGGGGACGCCCATGAAGCACCAAGTGCTGATCGAGGACACCGGCGAGCGCTATGACTGCTCGGATGCCGAATCCGTGCTCGAGGGCATGGTCCGCCTGGGACGCCGCGGCATTCCGCTGGGCTGCCGGGGCGGAGGCTGCGGCGTGTGCAGGGTGCAGGTCCTGAGCGGCGACTACAGCAGCCGGGTGATGAGCCGCGAGCATATCGACGCGGAGGACCTGGCGGCCGGCGTCGTGCTGGCCTGCCGCATCCGGCCGGGCAGCGACCTGTGCCTGCGCGTCGTCGGCAAGCTCAGGAAGGCCGTGTGCCGCGGCGGCCCCGGGCAGGCTTCGGCCTGAGGGCCCTCGGGGCGCCGTCCCATGCCGGCTTTTACGGATATCATCATGGAAACCCTGAAGGCGGAGCACGCATGAATATCCTCGTCGTCCATGCCCACTACGAGCCCCGGTCGTTCAGCGCGGCGCTCAAGGATGCGGCCGTGGAGGCGCTGTCCGCGGCGGGCCATCGGGTGCAGGTGTCCGACCTCTACGCGATGGGCTGGAATCCGGTGGCGTCCGCGGCCGATTTCGGCCAGCGCAAGAACCCCGACTACTGCGTGTATGCGCTGGAGCAGCGGCATGGCGTCGAGACCGGCACCCTCGCCGCGGACGTGCTGGCCGAGATCCGCAAGATCCAGTGGTGCGATCTGCTGATCCTGAACTTTCCCCTGTTCTGGTTTTCCACGCCCGCGATCCTGAAGGGCTGGATGGACCGCGTTTTCGTCTCGGGGCTTTTCTATGGCGGAAAGCGGTTCTACGACCGGGGAGGGATGCGTGGCAAGAAGGCCCTGGTGTCCCTGACGCTCGGCGGCCAGCCGCACATGTTCGGGCCCCAGGGCATCCATGGGGAGCTCGAGGCGATGCTCAGGCCCTTGCTGCGCGGCAGCCTGGCCTATGCGGGATTCGAGGTCCTGCGGCCCTTCGTCGCGTATCACGTGCCCTATATCTCGGACGAGGCGCGCGGCGGGATCCTGTCCGCCTACCGCCGCTACCTGGGCGAGCTGCCCGCCATTCCCGCGCTCGAATTTCCGAGCATGGACGACTTCGACGAAAGGCTCCATCCCAGGAAGGCCGATGCGGCGCCGCCGGTGACTTGACGCCCGCGGCGACGGCGCGCGTTTCCCCCCTTGGGCCCGCGCCCCTCGCGCGTTCGCGGGCTACAGTTCGGCGTCGAGGATGGCCGCCAGGCGTCCGACGAGGACCTCGCGGCGCGGGTCGGCGGCGGGCGCATCGCCGATCGACGACCACTCGGGGTGCCCGCGCGCCTCGCGCAGGATGGGCCGGACCGTCTCGGGCAGGGCCGTGCCGGGCGCCGTGCCGGACGCCACGCCCGGCGCCGCCGCGCCGGCGGTCTCAGCCGGCGGCGGCGAGAGCGTGCTGCCGTCGATCGGCTGCAGGGCGGCATGCCCGCGCCGCTCGAGGGCGCGCGCCAGGGCCATCTGCCGCAGCCCCAGCAATTGCAGCACCGGGTCGTCCACCGTGATTTCCATGTAGCCGGCCACGCGGCCCATCAGGCGCTTGCCCCACTGGTTCGCGCCCTGCCACAGGCCTCCGACCGCCGCGCCCAGCAGCGTCGCCGTGCCCAGGCTCAGGCCGCCGGTGAATGCGTCGATGGTGGCGCCCGCCATGGCCCCCGTGGCCACGCCCTTGCCGATCTGGATGCCGAAGGCCTTGATGGCCTGCGGGTTGAACAGGTCCATGCCCCAGCGCTCGCCCTCCAGGGGCAGGGGATGGTAGGGAAAGGTCGCGCGGCTGAAGCGGTAGCGCTTGAGCAGGGCCTGGACGCATTGCTGCTCGCGGTCGCGGGTGCGCTTGCGCAGGCTCACGGTGACCGCGGCCATGTCGGTGGAGTCCTGGGGGCAGAGCAGGCGCAGGGCGGCGGCGTCCATCAGCAGCTCGGCGATCAGCCGGGCGGCGTCCGCGCGCCGCCGCAGGCGCTGCGATTCGAGGTCGGCGCGCAGGCGCGCCAGGGTGTCGGCGCGGCGCTCCAGCATCAGGGCGAGCCGGTCGATCAGTTGCGCCTCGCCGTCCAGGGCCGGCGCCACGGTGTCGAAGTCCACGGTGGCGTGCAGGCCCAGGCGGGCCAGGGCCTCGCGCCAGGCGTCGGCCTTGCCCTCGGCGCTGTGCGTGAAATTGAGCACCGGCAGGATGGGGCGCCCGCAGGCGGCCAGCAGGCCCAGCTCGTCGCGGTGCTTGGCCAGCACCGGGTCGCGCACGTCGACGACGTAGAGCGCCGCGTCGCAGGCCAGCACCGTGGCGAGGACGCGGGCCTCCTGCTCGAACCGCTTGACGGCTTCGGGGCTCTCGAGCAGCCGGCGGATGCGCTCGGGGCCGTCCGGCCGCTCGTCGGGCCGCACCAGCCGGTCGATGGCGTCGAGCACGGCCATGCCGTCCTCCAGGCCCGGCGTATCGCGCAGGATGAGGATGGGCTGGCCGTCCTCGGTGAGCAGTTGCGCGCTCTCGACGTGCCGCGTGGTGCCCGGCTGGTCCGCCACCTCGCCGAAACCCGGGTCGCGCAGCAGGGTGCGCAGCAGGGAGGTCTTGCCCGTGTTGGTATGGCCGACGACGGCGAGGTCGATGGGGACGATGGGCTCAGTCATGGTCGGGCGGGGGGCGGGTGTCGGCCCACTGTGCGATGGAAGGGGTGACCGGGATGCCCTGTGCGTCCAGGACCTCGCGCCACAGGGCCGCGCGCCCCGGGCCGTGCAGCAGCAGCACGTCGATGCGGGGGCAGAGGCCTTGCAGTTCCGCCAGCCAGGCGCGGGTGCCCCGGTCGGGCGTCTGGCGCGCGTCGCAGGCGAGCAGGAGGCGTCGGGGCGGGTGCCGGAGGCGGTCCAGTATCCGGCGCCGGTCGTCGCGGCTGTCGCACAGGCCCAGGTCGAGCACCCCGGCGGGCAGCGGGGCGGGCGGCCAGTCGGCCCCCGACCCCAGCTCGAAGCCGAGCACGGCGTGGGCGCCGGCGAGCGAGGCGGGCGCGGGCTCGGTCCAGGGCACCCGCGTGGCGGGCCCGGGGGCGGGCGCATCGATGCCCAGGGCCTGGTGCCGCGGCATCAGGCGGTCGCGCAGCTCGAGCCATCCGGGCAGGCCGGGATCGACCGCGAGGGCGCGCAGCCGCCGCCGCGCCGCCACGAGGCTCGCCAGGCCCGCGGCCAGGCGCGGCAGCAGGCCCCAGACCAGCACGCAGCCGATCAGCCACGAAGACCATTCCGCCTGCGCGGCCGCCGGCAGGCTGTGGAGGCCGTCGCTGCGGGCGATCACGGCGCTCTCGGGGATGGAGAAGCCCAGCCTCGCCGGCAGCGCGCCCAAGGCGTGGGCGAAGGAGACGAAGGCCTCGGGCGACAGCAGCGTGGTTTCCCACTGGAAGGTGTAGCGGCGGGTGCTGAGCAGCACCAGCAGCGTGCACAGGGCCCCCACGAAGGCGGCGATCCAGGCGCCGTGGCTGATGCCGCCCAGCACGTGGCGCCAGGCCCGGGCGCGCGTGAGCAGCGAGGCCAGCGCCTGCGCCGCCAGGGCCGCGTCGGGGCCGCGCGCGAGCTTTGCGGTCAGCCACAGCCAGAACCCCGAGAGCCCGGCCGAGGGCACGACCCCGGGCAGGAAGCTCAGCAGCCAGGCGAGCAGCGTCGCGGCGTGCAGGCCCAGCAGCGCCAGCAGGGCGAGGGCGAGATTGACGGGCTCGCCGCCGGCGCCCAGCGCCGTCGCGGCGGTCCCCATGCCGGCGAACAGGGCCAGGCCCCACAGCAGGACCAGCGCGATGCGCGCGCTGGCGGCCCACTGGACCAGGCGCCGCCCCAGGCCCTCGCGCTCGCCGAGCATCGCGGCGCGCCGCAGGATGCGCTCGCCCAGGTCGGGAGGGCCGCTCAGGATGGCATCGAGTTCCGCCGTGTCGTCGATCGGCCCCTGGTGCGCCTCGCGCAGGCGCACCGCCTCGGCCTGCCAGTGGCGCAGAAAGCGTGAAGCGGGTTTCGGAGGGGAGGCAGCGTGGCGGATCATCCGTGTCGCGGGCGGGGGCGGCGGCCAGGACCCCGCCCGCGGGGATGGCGTTCCGAGGATTCCCTGGACGAGTCACCGCCGCCCGACTCGCAGGGCATCCTCAGGATTTCTTGATCAGGCCATACACGAACAGCACGATGATGGCGCCGACGATGGAGCCGATCCAGCCCGCGCCCTGGCCGGCCTGATACAGGCCGAGCGCGGTCCCGAGGTAGCCGGCGACGACGGACCCGACGATCCCGAGAATCGCAGTCAGGATGATACCCAGTTTCTGGTCGCCGGGCATGATCGCCCTCGCGATCAGGCCCACGATGAAGCCGACGATGATCATGCCGATGATGCTCATGGGATTCTCCTCGAGGTTGGGGGCCGCGGGGTCGCGGTCCGGCGGGCCCATGATAGCAAGCCCTCCGCGCCGTCCAGGGCCCCGAGGCCGGTCCGGGCGCCGTTGGATGTAAGGAAATGTATGCGAAAGGAAACGGGCGCGCCGGGCCTCTCGCTAGAATAGCGGGGTCTGGGCGGCATGCGCGGGGAGGAGCGGGGAGATGGCGGGCAGGAAAGGAAAACAGATGGAGGCGATCCGGATTTCGAGGCCGAAATCCCTGGCGGTGCTGGTGGCGGAACGCCTCCGCGAGGCGATCTTCCGCACCGAGCTGGCCCTGGGCGAGGTGCTGTCCGAGGAAAAGATCGCGACGGCGATGAACGTGAGCCGCACGCCCGTACGCGAAGCGCTGACACTGTTACAACTGCAAGGCCTGATCACCATCGTCCCGCAAAGCGGCAGCATCGTCTTCAAACCCGACGTCCAGGACATGGCCGAACTGGTCCAGTACCGCCTGATGCTCGAAACCCAGGCGGCACCGATGGCGCTCGAACACGATCCCGCGGGCGCGTCCGCCGCCCTCGAGCGCGCGATCCAGATGATGGTCAAGGCGCGCCAGAAGGAGGACGCGCTGAAGTACGCCGACGCCGATCGCGTGTTCCACAACGTGTTCTTCGACTACTGCGGCAACCACTACGTGCGCGAGGCCTACGAGATCTGCTCGGGCCGGGTGACGGCGCTGCGGGCGCACCTGTCGGGCGTCCTCGAGATGCACCGCGACCGCACGTTCGCCGAGCACCAGCGGATCGCCGAGGCCTTCGCCCGCGGCGACCGCCCCGCCCTGGTCGAGGCCCTCGGCGGCCACATCGGCGCCATGGCGGGCAACTACACGCGTGCGTTGGATGCCTTGAAGAACAGAAACATTGATTAAAAACAATACTGATAATAGTTCTCATTCTGATATTATCCCTGCTTTGAACCCGACTTGACGGTTTCCGGGAGGAAGGCAGGTGTTCTCGATCATCAGGAATCGGCTGGCGGCCGGGCTGGCGGTGCTGCTGCTGGGCTGGGGCGCCGCCGCGCAGGGCGCCTCGCTGTTGTTTCTCGCGACCGGCAACGTGCCGCGCGGCAAGTTCACGGCGCTGGCGGACATCGCCCGCCCCCATGGCCTGGACCTCGAGGTCCGCTACCTGGACGAGATCCCGGCGGACGTGGACGGCAGCCTGTTCGCGGGGCGGGACGCGGTGTTCATCGACACCTATCTGCAGGACGCCATGCGCACGCGCCTGGCGCGCGCCCTGGACGGCACCGCCGTGCCCATCGCCTGGGTCTACGACAAGGCGCCGGCCGCGCTGAACATGCCGCCCGAGCTGGCGCGCCGCCTGGCCGTCTATTACTCGAACGGCGGGGCCGCGAACTTCGACGGCTTTTTCGCCACCGTCGCGGCGTGGCTGGGGGGCCGGCCCACCCAGGGCATCCCCGATCCCCAGGTCTTTCCCGAGGCCGCGATCTATCATCCCGACGCCGGCGGCCGGCTCCACACCGATCCGCTGGAATACCTGCGCTGGCGCGGCGTGGATGCGGACGCCGCCCCCGGCGGCCGTCCGCCCATCATCGGCATCGCCTTCCACGAGCAGTCGATCTCGTCGATGCAGACGCGCATGCTCGATGCGCTGATCCGCAAGGTCGAGGCCGCCGGCGCGGTGCCGCTCGCCTATTATTTCCCCTACTCTGACGCGGATGCCATCACGGGCCTGCTGAAGGCCGGCGACCGGCAACTGGCGGACGCGGTCATCAGCACGCGCATCATGCTGGATCCCGCCGGCCCCCGCCGGGTGTTCGAGGCCATGGGCATCCCCATCGTCCATGCCATGCCCTATCGGCGCGGCGGCGAGCAGGCCTGGCGCGAGGACCCGCAGGGCGTCCAGCTCATGGACGTGCCGTTTTACCTGTCGCAGGCCGAGTACGCGGGGATCGTCGACATCCAGGTGGCGTCGGCCATGGATCCGGGCGCGCAGCAACTGGTGCCGATCGAGGGCCAGATGGATGCCGTGGTGGCCAAGGCCATGAAGCTGGTCGCGCTGCGGCGCAAACCCAATGCCGAGAAGCGGGTCACCGTGTTCTTCTGGAACTATCCCTCGGGCGAGAAAAATCTGTCGGCCTCCTTCCTGAACGTGCCGCACAGCCTCTCGGAAACCCTGGCGGCGCTGCGCGAGGCCGGCTACGACACGACGGCCCCGGCCGAGGACGACATGCTCGCCCGCCTGCAGCGCCTGCTGGAGCCCTATTACCGCGACGGGCGCCTGGAGGACCTGCTCGCCGACGGGCTGGCCGAACGCTTTCCGGTCGAGGCCTACGAGGCCTGGCTGGGCACGCTGCCCGCGCCGGTGCGCGAGGACATCACCGCGCGCTGGGGGGCGCCCGGGGATTCCTCGATGGTGCTGCGCGAGGACGGGCGCGCCTACTTCGTGATCCCGCGCCTGCTGCTGGGCAAGGTCGCGATCCTGCCCCAGCCGCCGCGCGGGGAAAGGCTCGACGACAAGGAAAAGGCGCTCTATCACTCGACCACGGCGGTGCCCACGCATTTCTACCTGGCCGCCTACCTGTGGGCCCGCACGCAGCGCGCCTCGGACGCCTTCGTGCATTTCGGCACGCACGGCTCGCAGGAATGGCTGCCGGGCAAGGAGCGCGGCCTGTCCGTGGATTCCGACTACCCGATGCTGGCCCTGGGCGACGTGCCGGTGGTCTATCCCTACATCGCGGACAACATCGGCGAGGCGCTGCATGCGCGCCGGCGCGGGCGGGCGGTGATCGTCAGCCACCAGACGCCGCCCTTCCGCCCCGCCGGCATGCACGACGAGCTCACGGCCATGCACGACCTGCTGCACCAGTGGCTGGCCCAGGATGAGGGCGCCGTGCGCGAGCAGATCCGCAGCGACTTGCTCGCGCGCGTGGCCGAGGCCAACATCGACCTGGACATGGGCTGGACCCGCGAGCGGGCGCGCGAGGATTTCACCGGCTTCGCCGATGCGCTGCACGCGCACCTGCACGAGCTGGCGCGGACCGCGCAGCCGCTGGGCCTGCACACCCTGGGCCGCGCGCCGCTGCCGGAGCATCGCCTGGCGACCGTGATGCTGATGCTGGGCCAGGAGTTCCGGGACGCCGCGGCGGCGTGGGCCGGCACCCCCGCGCGGGACATGGACGAGACCCTGGCCGTGGATTACGAGCGCCTGCCCGAGTCCGCGCCCTATGCCCTGCTGCGCCGGGTCCTGATCGAAGGGCAGGCGCCCGAGGGCCTGCCGCCGGATCTCGCCGCCATGCTGGACCGTGCCCGGCGGTGGTATGCGGACATCGGCGCCCAGGCCGAGCTGCCGGCGGTGCTCGCCGGCCTGGCGGGCCGCTATGCGCCGACCTCGTACGGCGGCGATCCGATCAAGAATCCCGAGGCCTACCCGACCGGCCGCAATCTGTATGGCTTCGATCCGTCGCGCGTGCCCACGCCCCAGGCTTGGGAGGCGGGCAAGCGCGCCGCCGAGGACCTGGTGCGCGCGCATCGGGAAAAGACCGGCGCGCCTCCCGACAAGATCACGTTTTCCTTGTGGTCGGTCGAGACCATGCGCCACCAGGGCCTGCTGGAGGCGCAGGCCCTGTGGCTGCTGGGCGTCGAGCCCGTCTGGGACAAGGGCGGGCGCGTGACGGGCGTCAAGCTCGTGCCCCGCGAGGTGCTGGGGCGCCCGCGCGTGGACGTGGTGCTCTCGGCGACCGGCCTGTATCGCGATCATTTCCCCAATACCATGAAGCAGCTCGCGCGCGCCGCGCAGCTCGCGGCCGAGGCCGGCGACGAGCCGGACAATCCCGTGGCCGGGAACAGCCGGCGGATACAGGCGGATCTCGAGGCCCGGGGCGTCGGCGGGACGGAGGCGCGCAACGCCGCGCAGACGCGGATCTTCGCTTCGGCCTCCGGGCAGTACAGCACCGGCCTGGACGACGCGGCGCTCGCCACCGACACCTGGGAAGGCAAGGCCGAGGGCGATCGCAAGCTCGCCCAGCTCTATCTGTCCAAGATGCAGTTCGCCTATGGGCCGGATGAATCCGCCTGGGGCCGCGCCGGCGCGGCCGGCGCCGAGGGCGTGAACCTGTATGCGGAGCAATTGCGGGGGACCGACGGCGCCGTGCTGTCGCGCAGCTCGAACACCTACGGCATGCTCACCACCGACGATCCCTTCCAGTACCTGGGCGGCATCGGCCTGGCGGTGCGCAGCCTGGACGGCGCGCCGCCCGAGCTGTACGTGTCGAACCTGAGGGGCGGCGGCTCCGGGCGCGTCGAGAGCGCCGCCGGCTTTCTCGCCAAGGAGCTGGCGACGCGCCAGTTCCATCCCGGCTACATCAAGGGCCTGATGGCCGAGGGATATGCCGGCACCCTGAGCGTGCTCGACGCCACCAACAACCTGTGGGGCTGGACCGCGGTGGCGCGCGAGGTCGTGCGCGACGACCAGTGGGAGCAGATGGCCGACGTCTATGTGCGCGACAAGTACGCGCTGGGCCTGGACGAGTGGTTCGAGCGCGAGAATCCGCACGCCCTGGCGCAGACCATCGAGCGCATGCTGGAGGCCGCCCGCCAGGACTACTGGCATGCGGATCCCGCCACGGTCGAGCTGCTGAAGACGCGTTATCGCGAGCTGGCGAGCCGACACGACGTGCGCAGCGAGAATGCGCGTTTCCTCGAGTACGTGGCCGCCGGCCAGGCCGCCGGCACCGATTTCGCGGCGGCGCCGCAGGCGCCTCCCGCGCCGCAGGATGCCGCGGCCCCGCCGCGGGCGGCCCTGGAGCAGGTCGAAGGCCTGCGTCTCGAGCGGACCCGGCCATCCTCCGACGCGCCGCCCGATCCCCTGCGCTGGCTGATCCCCGTGCTGCTGCTGGCGATCTTCGGCGCGGGCGCCTGGCGGCAGGCGCGGGGCGTGCGCGGACCGCGCGCGGCCGGGACCTGACTTTTATCGATCCATCGACATCCGGAGTCACTCATGAGCCAATGGCTTGAAACACTGATGTACCAGACCAGCCAGGTCTTCCTCGTGCCGACCCTGCTGGCCATCGCCCTGCTGTTCGTCTACGCCCTCTACGCCCTGGGCCGCTTCGCCGCCGCCTGGTTCCAGCGGCGCGGCCGCGTCCCCGGCGAGCACGGCCGCGACCTGCGCGCCTTCAACCTGCTGCGCTGGGCCGCGGCGCATCCCGCCGCCCGCGGCGATGAATGGGACGTGGCTGCGCACAAGCTGCTGGAGGTGCCGCGCATCGTCTCGCGCGTCGCGCCCATGCTGGGCCTGGTCGCCACCATGATCCCCATGGGGCCCGCGCTGCAAGGCCTGTCCAACGGCGACCTGGCGGCGGTCTCGCAGAATCTCGCGGTCGCGTTCTCGGCGGTGATCCTGGCCCTGGTGTCCGCCTCCATCACCTTCTGGATCGTGTCGGTGCAGCGCCGCTGGCTGGCCGAGGAACTGGCGTGGCTGCAGGCGCGCGAGTCCCTGGCGCCCGCGATGGACGGCGGCTCGGCCGCCGCGGAAGGCGCCGCGCGGGATTGGCGGCAGGCGCGGTCCGCGCCCGGGGCGGCGGCATGAAGTTCCTCGCCGAAACCGAATCCGACGATCCCATCCTGTCGGTCGTCAACCTGATCGATATTTTCCTGGTGATCATCGCGGCGCTGCTGATCACGATCGCGCGCAACCCGCTGCTCGAGATATTGACGCGGCAGGACGTCACGGTGATCACCGACGCCGGCGAGGCGACCATGGAGATGATCGTCAAGAAAGGCGAGCGGATCGAGCGCTTCAAGTCGACCGGCCAGCAGGGCCAGGGGGAAGGCACGAAGGCGGGCGTGGCCTACCGCATGAAGGACGGCAGCGTGGTGTATGTGCCGGAAGGCGCGCAGGGGCGATGAGGGACAGAGGTATCAGCAGTGCCTGCGGGGCAGGGCGAGATCTGGCGGCGGCACCCGCTAAGGCCCCTCGCAGGGCCGCAGCAGCGTTACGCCGCCGTCGGTCGGCATGACGGCGCGCAGGGGTTCGCAGCGTCCCGCCACGCACCAGTCGTAGTCGGCCGTGTAGGGCGAGCGCGTCATGCGCAGGATGTGCAGCGGCGCGGTGCGCGGCTGGTACTCGTACCAGCCGCCGGGCCGCGGCACCGCGTCGGGGGGCGGCTCCATGCCGGCGCCCGAGCCGCGGATCCGCGCGTGGCCGGGCACGAGGACCGGGCGGCCGTCCGCGTCGAGCCGGACGGCGTAGTCCTCCTCCCAGCGGATCTTTTCGATGGAATGCGTCCAGGCCAGCGTGAATTGCCGGACGGGAACGAAGCGCGGCGGGACGGCCGGCGCGGCGGCCAGGCTCAGGCACACGCCCAGTCCGGCGAGCATGGTCAGGCCATGGCCTGGCGGCGCGCCCGCCGGGTGCGCCAGGCGTGCCAGGCGAGGAACAAGGCCGACGCGGCGAAGCCCGCGTCGTCGGTCCAGGGCTCGGCGGCCACCAGCAGCATGGCGGCGAGGATCACGTAGGCGCGCTCGAACCAGCGGATGGGCGCCATGAGAAAGCCCGTGACCCCCGCGCCCCACAGGCCGATCGCCAGCACCGCCTTGAACACGATGTACGCCACGGCCAGCACGCCGCCGCCTTGCAGCATCAGGGCCGGGCTGTAGACCGCCATGTAGGGTACGACGAAGCCGGCCACGGCCACGCGCAGCGCCTGGATGCTGATCTTGAGGCCGTTCTCGCGGGCGATGGGCGCCGCCGCGAAGGCGGCCAGCGCCACGGGAGGGGTCAGGTCGGCCATGATTCCGAAATAGAACACGAACATGTGCGACACGAGCAGCGGCACGCCGAGCTTGAGCAGGATGGGCGCGGCCAGCGAGCTGGTGATGATGTAGTTGGGGATCGTCGGGATGCCCATGCCCAGCACCAGGCAGGTGATCATGGTGAGGAACAGGGCGAGGAACAGGTTGTCCTCGCCGATGGCGATCACCTCGCCGCCGAAGGCCGCGGCCACGCCCGTGAGGTTGATGATGCCGATGATGACGCCCACCAGCGCGCAGGCGGCGGCCACCGGCAGGGCGTTGCGCGCGCCTTCGGCCAGGGCGTTGATGGCCAGCCGGATCGTGTCCAGGCCATGCTTGCGCGCCAGCAGCCACGCGGCCAGAATCGCCGTGATGGCAAAGAAATCCGTGACGCCGAAGCGCAGGAAGCCGGCGCAGGCGAAGCCCAGCAGCACCCAGAACAGGTAGCGGATCGCCGTGCTGCCCACGCCCCTGATCACGGCGGCGCCAAAGATCAGGATCACCGTCAGGCCCAGGCCGATCGTGCCCGAGAACAGCGGCGTATAGCCGGAAAACAGCAGCACCACCAGGCCGATCAGCGGGATCAGCAGGTACCAGCGGTCGCGCACGGCCTTCCAGGGATTGGGGCATTCCTCCTTGGGCAGGCCGTGCAGGCCCTTGCGGCCCGCCTCGAGGTGGACCGTCCAGAAGGCCGTCCCGAAATACAGGAGGGCCGGGATGATGGCGGCCTTGACCACCTCGACGTAGGGGATGTTCAGCGTCTCGGCCATGATGAAGGCCACCGCGCCCATGACCGGCGGCATGATCTGGCCGCCCATGCTCGAGGTGGCCTCGACCCCGCCCGCGAAGGCCGGCGAATAGCCGAAGCGCTTCATCAGCGGGATCGTGAACTGGCCGGTGGTCACCACATTGGCCACGCCCGAGCCGTTGATGGTCCCCATCAGGCCCGAGCTGATCACGGCGACCTTGGCCGGCCCGCCGCGTGTGTGGCCCACCAGGCCCATGGAAAAATCGCTGAACAGGCCGATCATGCCGGCCTGCTCGAGAAAGGCGCCAAACAGTATAAAGAGGTAGATGTAGGTCGAGGATACGTAGGTGGGCGTGCCGTAGATCCCCTCGACGCCGAAGCTCATGGTGCTGACGATCTGGTCGACGCCGTAGCCGCGGTGCATGAACGGCCCCGGCAGGTACTGCCCGAACAGTCCATACAGCAGGAAGATCCCGCAGATGATGGGCAGCGCCCAGCCCATGATCCGGCGCGTGGCCTCGAACACCAGGACGATGGTGAGGATGCCGATCACCATGTCCCCGTCGGTCATCTGGCCGGCGCGCGCGGTGAGGTCGGCCTCGTAGATCCAGTGGTAGAAGCTCGCGCCGAAGCCGGCCAGCCCCAGCGCCCAGCTCAGCGCCAGGCCCGCGCGCCCGCCGCGCCCCGGATGGAGCGTGAAGATCATCAGCAGCACGAAGCCGACGTGCACGGCCCGCACGACCTGGCTCGAGATCGGGCTGTAGGCGGCGGTCCATACCTGGAAGCACGAGAAGGCCACCGCGATCCAGAAAATGGAGCGCGGCAGGGGCCGGTCGGCGAGGTCGTGGGCGGAACTCATGCGATGGCGATGGGCATCATTTGATCAGGCCGGCTTCCTTGTAGTAGCGCTCGGCGCCCGGATGCAGCGGCACGGGCATGCCCTTGAGGGCGTTCTCGAGCTTGATGGCCTTGGCCGCGTTGTGGGTCGAGGCGAGGGTGTCGAGGTTTTCGTAGAGCGCCTTGGTCATCTGGTAGGCCAGGTCGTCGCTGACGTCGCTTTGCGTGATGAGGAAATTGGGCACCGCCGCGGTCGGCGTATCGGCCGACTGGCCCTCGTAGGTGCCGGCCGGGATCGTGGCGGGCTGGTAGGCCGCGTTGCCGATCTTGGCGATCACGTCGGCCGGGATGGGCACGATGACGATCTTGACCGAGGTGGCCAGGTCGCGGATCGAGGACACCCCCAGGCCGGCGGATTGCAGGGTGACGTCGAGCTGGCGGTTTTTCATCAGCTCGACGGACTCGCCGAACGGCAGGTACTCGACCTTGCTGAAATCGCCGTAGCTCAGGCCGGCGGCCTTGAGCACGGCGCGCGCGTTGAGCTCGGTGCCCGAGCGCGCCGCGCCCACCGAGATGCGCTTGCCCTTGAGGTCGGACAGGGTCTTGATCCCGGAATCGGCGTTGGCGACGATCTGGATGTAGTTGTTGTAGGTGGCCGACAGGCCGCGCAGCTTGGTGAGCGGGGCCTTGAAGCCCGCCTCGGCGTTGCCGGTGTAGGCGTCGGACACGGTGTCGGCCAGCGCGAAGGCGAGCTCGCCGCGGCCCGCCTGCAGCAGGTTCATGTTCTCGGCCGAGGCCTTGGTGACCTGGGCGGTCGATTTCGCATCCGGGATGTGCTTGTTGTAGATCTGTGACAGCGCCACGCCTAGTGGATAATAGACGCCGCTCTGTCCACCGGTCAGGATGTTGATGAACTTTGCCTGCGCGTGCGCGGGGCCTGCCGCGATGAGGGCCGCGGCCAGTGCGATCGTCGCCAGCCATTTCGTCGAGTGCATGATGTCTCCTTGGGTCCTGGGGCGCCGGCCCGGGCTTTTGGCCCGATGAGCCGGAGGGGTGGTGGTCGTATCATTCGTGATCGTATCAAGGGAAATATTCATGGCAGAACCCGGTAATCACCCTAAGGCCGGCGTCATGGGGTCCAGGCGCCTGTTCGTGGCGCTGTGGCCCGACCCGGGGACGGCGCGCGTGCTGTCGCGCATCGCCGCGCGTGCGCATGCGCTGTGCGGCGGGCGGCCCATGCGCAGCGATACGCTGCACCTGACCCTGGCCTTCCTCGGCACGGTCGCGGGCGATCGCATCCCGCCGCTGTGCGAGATGATCCGGACCTGGGCGCCGCGCGGCGGGGAGCTCGTCCTGGATCGGTTCGGGCGCTTCAAGGGGCCGCGCATCGTCTGGGCCGGGCCTTCCGAGCCCTGGCCCGCCTGGCTGGATGCCCTGCACGCCGAGCTGTGGGCCCGCTTGCGGCAACTCGGGTTCCCGGCCTCGGACGAGCCCTTCAGGCCCCACGTCTCGCTGCTGCGCAAGGCCGGGCCGGCGGACCCGGCGCCCCTCGGCGGCGGGCGACCCATCGCCTGGCGGCCGCGGCGCTGCGTCCTGGTGGCGTCCATGCCGCGCGAGACCGGCTCGTACTATGAGGCGCTCGCCGAGTGCGCGGTGGCGCCGGGCGACGCCCCATGATTCCGCCTTCCCCGGCCCGCCGCGAGGGGCGCCGCGTCCCGCCATGAAAGCTCCCCGCATGCCGCGCCTGTCCATCCTCGAACCGGTCGTCATGCTGGCGACGGTCGTGCAATGGGTGGTGCTCGCCTCCATCGTCGGCGTCGTGGTGGGGTCGGGGGTCAGCGTCTTCCTGTACGCCTTGTTTTTCTTCACCGACCGCTCGGTGGGCATTCCCATGTGGGCGCAGGTGATCCTGCTGCCGCTGGGCGGCCTGGCCAACGGCCTGCTGCTGTATTACGGTTATCGCGCGAGCGCCGGCGGACTCAAGGATTCGATCCAGGCCGCGGTCTTCGAGCAGGCCGGCCGGATGCCGCTGCGCACCATGCCGATCAAGCCGGTGGCGGCCATCGTGACGCTGGCCTGCGGCGGCTCGGCCGGCAAGGAAGGCCCCTGCTCGCACCTGGGCGCCTCGCTGGGCTCGGCCATCGGCCGGGTGTTCCGCCTCAATGCCGAGCTGCAGCAGCGCATCGTCGCCTGCGGCGTCAGTGCCGGCTTCGCCAGCGTGTTCGGGACCCCGATCGCCGGCGCGCTCTATGGCATCGAGATGCTGGCCATCGGCCGGATCCGGCATGATTTCCTGTTTCCGGCCATGATCGCGGGTGTCACCGCATTCCAGACCAGCAAGGCCTGGGGGATCCCCTACGAGTACTACGAGGTCGCGGGACTGCCGTCGTTCTCCGAGCTGCTGTTCCTCAAGACCGTGCTGATCGGCATGCTGAGCGGCGTGGCGGCGCGGATATTCGTGGACATGGTGCTGGGCGCGCGCAGGCTGTGCCTGCGCATCCAGGCCCGCTGGCGGATCTGGCCGCCCCTGATGCCCCTGGCCGGAGGCCTGCTGCTGGCCGCGCTGGTGCAGTTCATCCCCGCCGATTACCTCGGGCTGAGCCTGCCGCTGATGGACCGCGCGCTGGAGGGCGAGGCCATGCCCTACCTGGGATTCTTCTGGAAGACGCTGCTCGTGGCGATCACCCTGGGCTCGGGCTTCTATGGCGGGATCGTGACGCCGCAGTTCGTGATCGGCGCCGTGGCGGGCAACGCCTTCGCGCATATCTTCGGCATCAGCCCGACGCTGGGCGCGGCGGTGGGCCTGGTCTCCGTCGTGGCGGCCGCCTCCAACACGCCGCTGGCGGCCATGCTGATGGGCGTGGAGCTGTTCGGCGGCGTGGTCGGCACCATCTACGTGGCCGGCGCGGCCATCGCGGCCTACCTGATCGTCGGCCATCGCAGCGTCTATCCCGAGCAGCGCCTGGCCTACGCCAAATCGTCCTGGGTGCGCGTGCGCGCCGACATGCCGGTCGGCCAGGAAAAGATCCATCTCTCGCACGGCTTGCTGCGCTGGTGGAGCGCGCGGCGCCGGAGGCCTCCTCCGGAGTAGCGCCGGCGGACCCGCGAGGCCCGCTCGCCCGTCTCATCTGAGCGTGATCGTGATCGTCGCCCCGTCCTCGGGCAGTTCGAAGCGCGCCTCCTCGAAGCGCGCCGCGCGCATGGCGGGGGCGGCGTCGTTGGAGAATCCATAGGGCTTCCTGGGCATCCCGAACGGCCCGGTCTCGAGCTTGCCGCTGTCGTCGTGGTCGTGATAGACGGCAGCCGCGTAGCCGCCCGCGGGCAGGCCCTCGAGCGTCGTCGCGCAGCGGCCGCTGGCCTCGTCGATGGGGACGCGCACGAGGCGGACCGCCAGCTTTTCGTCGCCGGGAAATCCCGTGCCGGGCGCGGCGAACAGCGCGATGGCCATGTGCCCGTCCGCGTTGCGGGCGCCGAGCACCTCGATGCGGAGGTCCGCCGCATGCGCCGGCGCGAGCCAGGCGAGGGCCGCCAGCAAGGCCACGGCGGCTGCGAGCCGGACCGGAGCCATCGTCGGCGAAGCCAGGGGTGTCGTCGACCTGGTCGGAGCCGCCGTCCACCGCGCCGGGGCCATTTCCGCCCACATGCGCAAAGGGGGGCGGATCGGTGGGGAGGATCGCTTGGCGGGAATCATGCCGGGTGCCAGTATCCGTGGAAGCTCAGCGGGGTGGGATGGGTCAGCCAGATGCGCGCCACCGGTCCGTCGGCCAGGGCGTCGCTGGGAAAGATGCCGAGGAACGAGGTCCCGCTGGCACCGTCCAGTCCCAGGGACAGCAGCCAGCCGCGTTCGTCGCGGGCCGCCGGATCGGCCACGAAGATCGGCTCGCCCAGGTGGGTGCGGGGCCCCATGTCGATGACCTCGGCCTCTCCGCCGGAGGTGTCGATGCGCGCGAGGCCGCTGTGGAAGACCGAGGGCCCGGGCGCCGTGGTGACGTAGGCGTACCGGTGGGGGCGGGTGGCGAGGCGCGGATCGACGACGGGAAACTCGCAATTGCGCTCGCACAGGACCTCCTCGGCGACCCGCCGCCGGGACGGGTCGATCACATAGCGGCGCATCAGCCCCGGATGCCTGGCCTCGCCCATGGCGCCTTCCATGATCCGGCGGAAAGCCGCGCGCTCGCCGATGAAATGATCGGGCGCCGCGTAGCCGACGAAGTCGGCGATGATCGTCCCATCGCGCTCGTAGGCGTTCAGGCTGTGCCACATGAAACTCGCGGGTGCCTCGAGGATGCGGGGCGGATTCTCGCCCGAGCGATCGATCACCATCAGCAGATTGCCCTGCGAGGCGTCCCAGCCCAGGCTCTCGGTGAAGCTGCGCAGTCCCGCGAGATAGCCCGGCAGGGACAGCTCGAGCGGATGCAGCAGGATCAGGGCGTGGCGCCCGGTCAGGAACCAGTCGTGGATGTAGGCGGCGCGCGGCGAGGCCACCCGCTGGTGGCGCCTGAACGTGCCGTCGGCCGCGTGCTCGACGAGGTGCACGTGGTTGCGCGGCCCGTGCTGAAAGGCGATCAGCGCCCAGTCGCCGGTGTCCGGGTCCGTCTTGGTGTGGGCCTTGTAGTCCAGGCGGGTCCCGGCGGGCCCCAGCGCCTGCTCGCCGCGGGTCTCGAGCGTGCGTGGGTCCAGCCCCCAGGGCTGGCCGACCTCGTCGAAGGCGTACAGGCAGCCGTTCTTGACCAGCGTGGTGACGCCGGCCTGCGAGCGGATGCGCTTGCCGGCGTTGCGCCAGGGGCCGCCGGGCGCGCGCGTGGTCCAGGTCGGCCGGGTGTGGCGGCCCGCCTGCTGTTCCTCGAGGAATTTCGCGGTGCGCACGTAGCGGTTGCGGTAGCGCACCCCGTCCCCGCCGAAGTCGAAGGCCTGGATCATGCCGTCGCCGTCGAGCAGGTGCCGCTTTCTCGCGCCGCCGCGGTCGAAGCGTCCCGGCCCGTTGCGGTAGAGCGTGCCGCGCAGGGCGGCGGGCACGCGGCCCTCGATGCGCGGGCGGTAATCATGCTCGGCCTCCAGCGTGGAGGCCAGTCCTGAGAGCCAGGAAACGTCGGCGGTCGGGGCGGCGTGCGTCATCGGAGATCCGGGAGGGAAGCCTGGACGCATTGTCCGGCAGCGCCGATGGAATGTAAATCGCCCGGCCCTCGCGCCGGGGCCCGGATCGTTGCCGATATCCGGGCCCCGCGCGCCGCCTTGCTGCGCCGCCTTACTTTTCCGGGCGCGGCGTGGCGCTGGTGCTGGGCGGCAGGATGGGATACACGACCTTGGGCTGTTCGCCGGTCAGCGTGTGCAGGAACTGCGTGATGGCCTTGACCTCGTCCTGGTTCAGCTCCTGCCCGAGCTGGCTCGAGCCCATGATGGCCACGGCCTGCTCCAGGGACCAGACGTCGCCGCTATGGAAATAGGGCGCGGTCAGGGCGATGTTGCGCAGCGGGCCGGCACGGAACACGTACTCGTCGCTGGCCGTGTTGGTGACCGTGAAGCGGCCCTTGTCGTCGGGCGGCAGGATCTCGGCGCCGGGCTTCTTGATCACGCCGAAGGGAAAGTATCCTTGCCCGCCGACGTTCACGCCCTGGTGGCAGGCCACGCAGCCCTTGCTCATGAACAGGTGCAGGCCCTTGAGCTCGGTGACCTCGAGGGTGTCCTGGCCCTTGAGCCACTGGTCGAAGCGCGAGTTCGGCGTCACCAGCGTGCTCTCGAAGGCCTCGATGGCGTGCGCCATGTTCTCGAAGTTCACCGGATCCTTTTCCTCGGGGAAGGCGCGCGTGAACAGCTCGACGTACTCGGGCAGGCTCTTGAGCACGGTCTCGACCTGCGACGGCGTGTTGTTCATCTCGACGCCGGCCTGCACCGGGCCCTTGGCCTGCTCCTTGAGGTCGGCGGCGCGGCCGTCCCAGAACTGCGCGCTGTTGAATACCGCGTTCAGCACCGTGGGCGAGTTGCGCGGGCCATGCTGCCAGCCGTGGCCGATCGAGGTCTGGATGTTGTCCGAGCCGCCGGTGCCCACGCTGTGACAGGAATTGCAACTGATGATGTGGCTGCGCGACAGGCGCGGCTCGAAGAATAGCCATCTGCCCAGCTCGATCTTGGGCTCGGTGATCTTGCGCTCCTGGATGACCGTGGCGGCGTCCGGTATGGGCTGGAAGAATTGCTGCGCGGTCTGGCGCAGCTCGGCCGAAGACGGTGTATCGGCGGCCTGCGCGGCGGGGAGGCAGAAGGCCAGGGTGGCGGCCAATGCGAGGACGGAGCGTTTGTCCATAGGGGTTCTCCTGGGGGTTACGTCTATACCCACCATGGAAACATGGACATTGGGATCGCGTATTGATGGCAATCAAGCGCGATACGCTATGAGGATCCGGTGTGGCTGATCCGGCATGGGGGCGGCCCGGCATGGGGGGCGCCGGCATGGGCGATCCGGTATGAGGCTGGTGCCGGTGAAAGGAATCGAACCCTCGACCTTCTCATTACAAGTGAGCTGCTCTACCAACTGAGCTACACCGGCAAGGCTGCCTATTCTACAGGAACCTCCCCCGCCGGCCGCCGCCTACTTGACGACCTTCAGCCGGGGCGGCTTGGGGTCGTGGGGATCGTCCCCGTCGGACCCGGGCCCGGGTCCGCGGCGGGGCTCGGGGCCCGCGTCGGGGCCGCCGTCCGGGCCGCCGGGGTAGGGCTGGGATTCGATGACCTCGAAGCCCATGCCGGCGCCCGTCTCGCGGGCGTAGATGGCCGCCACCGCCGCCACGGGCACGAACAGGTGCTCGGTGACCCCGCTGAAGCGGGCCTCGAACTCGATGTACTCGTTGCCGATGGTCAGCCTGTTGGTGGCCAGCGGGCTGATGTTGAGGGTGATCTGGCCGTCATGGATGTGGGCCGGGGGGACGACCGTGTTGGCATCGACGGTGACGACGATGTGCGGCGTGTAGCCGTTGTCCATGCACCATTCGTGCAGCGCACGGATCAGGTAGGGTTTGGTCGAGGCTTCCTGCATGTTCAGCGCCGCATGACCTTTTCGGACGGGGTCAGCGACTCGATGTAGGCCGGGCGCGAGAACAGGCGCTCGGCGTATTTCTGGATGGGGGCCGCGCTCTTGGGCAGCTCGATCTCGTAGTGGTCGAGGCGCCACAGCAGCGGCGCGATGGCCACGTCGAGCATGGAGAATTCCTCGCCCAGCATGTATTTGTTCTTGACCAGCAGGGGGGCGAGCTGGGAGAGGCGGTCGCGGATGTTGCCGCGCGCGGCCTCGCGGGCCTTGGGATCGGCTGGATTGCGGTCCTCGAGCACGGACACGTGCACGAACAGCTCTTTCTCGAAGTTGTACAGGAACAGCCGGGTGCGCGCGCGCATGATGGGGTCGGCCGGCATCAACTGCGGGTGCGGGAAGCGCTCGTCGATGTATTCGTTGATGATGTTCGATTCGTACAGGATCAGGTCCCGCTCGACGAGGATGGGGACCTGGCCGTACGGATTCATCACGGCGATGTCCTCGGGCTTGTTGTACAGGTCGATGTCGCGGATTTCGAAATCCATGCCCTTTTCGAACAGCACGAAGCGGCAGCGTTGCGAAAAGGGGCAAGTCGTTCCGGAATAGAGCACCATCATGTCGTGGGTTCCAATAAAGTTTCAATCCGCCCGTGAGCGGGCGGAACGGCAGGAAAGGGGCTGGCCTCTCTTGCGGGTCCCGAAAAACGGAACAGGCGCATGACACGCCCATTCCATTCGCCAGGGAGGGTGCGCGCCCCGGGGGGCGCGGGATTTACCTGACGTGCTTCCAGTATGACGCATTCATGCGAATGGCGACAAACAGGAAGAAGAACAGGAACAGCAGGACCCAGACGCCGATCTGCTTGCGCAGGAGCTGGTCGGGCTCGGCCATCCAGCCCAGGAAATTGCTGAGGTCGGCGACGTCGCTCTCGAAGGCGCTGAAGCGCTTGGGATCGGGGGTCGCGAAAGTGGTCTTTTCGGAGGCCGCGCCATGGTAGTCCTTGAGGTCCTCGGTTTCGACCTTGGAGAAGCCGTCCTGGTCGAAGGTCTCGGTGGTGCGCGCCCAGTGCGTCGAGCCGTCGTCGGTGGTGACCTCGTGGACCGAGACGCGCGTCATGCTGCGCGGGCCCTCGAGCTCCCAGAGCACGTTGGGCATCGCCACGCTCGGGAAGGTCAGGTTGTTCCAGCCGGTCTTCTTGGAGGCGTCGCGATAGAAGGTGCGCAGGTAGGTGTAGATGTAGTCCACGCCCGAGGGGCCCATCGTGGTGCTCTTGGCGCGGGCGATCACCGACAGGTCGGGAGGCGCGGCGCCGAACCATTTCTTGCCGTCCTCGGGCGTCATGGCGATGGTCATGAGCGCCCCCACCTTGTCGGCGGTGAACAGCAGGTTTTTCTTGATCTCGTCCTCGGTCAGCCCCAGGTCGGTGAGCTTGTTGTAGCGCATGGAATTGGCGCTATGGCAGTTGAGGCAGTAGTTGACGAAGATTTTGGCGCCGTTCTGCAGCGCGGCCAGGTCGTTGATGCGATCGGGGGCGCGGTCCAGGTGCGCGCCGCCCTCGGCGGCGAGAGCCATCACGCAGGTCAGGGACAGGGCCAGGGCACCGAGCAATTTTTTGATCATGATCTTTCCGTAACGTGGTGATGGCCTCAGTGGGCGCGGAACGTGACGCGGTCGGGCACCGGCTTGAAGGTGCCCAGGCGGCTCCAGACGGGCATCAGCAGGAAGAACGCCAGGTAGATGACCGTTCCGATCTGGCCCATGACGGTGTAGGCCGGCGAGACCGGCTGCGTGCCGAGCCAGCCCAGGATCAGGAAGTCGATGATGAAGATCGCGTACAGCACCTTGTGCCAGTTCGGACGATAGCGGATGGATTTGACCGGCGAGTGGTCCAGCCAGGGCAGGAAGAACAGGATCACCACGGCGCCGCCCATGGAGACCACGCCCCAGAACTTGGCGTCGAACACCTTGAGCAGCACCGCCACGGCCAGCAGGATGACCGGGACGACGAGCCGCCAGATGCCGGGCAGGCGGCCCTTGATGAACATCGCCACGGCGGCGATGAGGGCGGCGGCGGCCAGCACCCAGGTGAAGTCGCTGGTGGTGGCGCGCAGCATGGTGTAGAACGGTGTGAAATACCAGACCGGCGCGATGTGCGGCGGGGTCTTGAGCGGGTCGGCCGGGATGAAGTTGTTGTACTCGAGGAAGTAGCCGCCCATCTCGGGGCCGAAGAAAATGATCGCGGCGAACACGATCAGGAAGCCGGCCACGCCGACCACGTCGTGCACCGAGTAGTAGGGGTGGAACGGGATGCCGTCGACCGGACGGCCGTATTTGTCCTTGGGGCCCTGCTTGATCTCGACGCCGTCGGGGTTGTTGGAGCCCACCTCGTGCAGCGCGATGATGTGCGCCACGACCAGGCCGATCAGCACCAGCGGGATGGCGATCACGTGGAAGGCGAAGAACCGGTTGAGCGTCGCGTCGGACACCACGTAGTCGCCGCGGATCCACAGCGAGAGCTCGGGGCCGATGAAGGGGATGGCCGAGAACAGGTTGACGATCACCTGGGCGCCCCAGTACGACATCTGGCCCCAGGGCAGCAGGTAGCCGAAGAACGCCTCGCCCATCAGCGACAGGAAGATCGCCACGCCGAAGATCCAGACCAGCTCGCGCGGCTTGCGGTACGAGCCGTAGAACAGGCCGCGCAGCATGTGCAGGTAGACCACGACGAAGAACATCGACGCGCCGGTCGAGTGCATGTAGCGGATGAACCAGCCGCCCGGCACCTCGCGCATGATGTATTCGACGGACTCGAAGGCGAAGCGCGCGTCGGGCTTGTAGTTCATCACCAGGAAGATCCCGGTGACGATCTGGATGACCAGCACCAGCAGCGCCAGCGACCCGAAGAAATACCAGAAGTTGAAGTTTTTCGGAGCATAGTACTCGGACATATGCTCTTTGAACATGCTGGTCAGCGGGAATCGGCGGTCGACCCACCCCAGCAATCCGGTCGTCTCGACGTTTTTCTCGGCCATGAATGGCTCCTAGGTTCTCAGTGTCACGGAACGATGACCCTTGCGGGCCATCAGGCCTTTTCGTTTTCGTCGACGCCGATGGTGACGCGCGTGCCGTCGGCGGAGAAAACGTAGGGCGGGATTTCGAGGTTGTCGGGAGCCGGCTTGTTGGCGAACACCCGTCCCGCCAGGTCGAAGGTGGATCCGTGGCAGGGGCAGAACCAGCCGCCGGGCCAGTCGGCCGGCAGGCCGGGCTGGGGCCCGGGCTGGAAGTGCGCGGTGGGCGAGCATCCCAGGTGCGTGCAGATGCCGATGCAGATGAAGATCTCGGGCTTGCGCGAGCGGTATTCGTTCTTGGCGAAGTCGGGGGTGTAGCCCGGGCGCTCGGACTTGGGATCGGCCAGCTCGGCGTCGTGCTTGGGCAGGGCATCGAGTTCGGCCTGCGTGCGGCGGACGATCCAGACGGGCTTGCCGCGCCATTCCACGGTCATCATCTGGCCGGGCGCGAGGCCCGAGATGTCGGCCTCGACGGGCGCGCCCGCGGCGCGGGCCTTTTCGGAAGGAGCGAACGAGCCGACGAAGGGAACCGCCGTCGCGACGCCCGCGACGCCGCCCAGGGTACAGGCCGATGCGACCCAGAAGCGGCGGGAAGGATCGGGGGGCAGGTTCGGATCGACTGCGCCCTGCTCGTCGGACTGTGTCGTGCTCTGACTCATTCTTGTATCCCTGGTTGCTGTGCCCGCTGGGCTGTGCGTTGAAATATCTGCTTGCGCGGAAGGATCTTCAGCCGCGTATTATAGCGTTACGCCAAGTAGGGCGAAATCCGAGAAAGGAGACGGCATGGGCAATGCACGGGGTTTCATCAAGGAATTCCAGGAATTCGCGATCAAAGGCAACATGATGGACCTGGCGATCGGCGTGATCATCGGCGGCGCGTTCGGCAAGATCATCGATTCGATCGTCAACGACCTGGTGATGCCGGTCATCAGCTTCATCCTCGGCGGCGAGGTCAATTTCGACAATCTGTTCCTCGTCCTGCGCATGCCCGAGGGCTATTCCGGGCCGATGACCCACGAGGCGCTCGCCAAAGGGGGCGGCGTGGTGTTCGCCTGGGGGCATTTCCTCACCGTGTTCATCAACTTCCTCCTGCTGGCCCTGGTCGTGTTCATCATGGTCAAGGCGGTCAACAACGCACGGCGCCGCTTCGAGGCCCCGCCGCCGCCGCCCGCGGCGCCGGTCACGCCCGAGGACATCCTGCTGCTGCGCGAGATCCGCGACTCGCTCAAGAAATGACGGGCGCGGCCCGGAAATGAGGGCGCGCGGCCCGGCCTCAGGCCGGGTTGTCGATGTCGACGAATTCGCAGCGGATGCCAAAGCGCCCCGCCAGCGCCTCTCCCACGGCCTGCACGCCGTAGCGCTCGGTGGCGTGGTGGCCGGCGCCGATGAAGGCCACGCCGGTCTCGCGCGCGAGGTGGACGGTCTGCTCCGACACCTCGCCGGTGAGATAGGCGTCGACCCCGGCGTCGACGGCGGCGTCCATCATGCCCTGCGCGGCCCCGGTGCACCACGCCACCCGCGCGACGGGGCGCCCGGCATCGCCCACCACCAGGGGCGCGCGCCCCAGGCGGCGGCCCACGTCCTGCGCGAGCTCGGCCAGCGGGGCCGCGGCCCGGGGCCGGCCCAGCCAGACGAGATCGTCGGGCCCGCAGCGGCGCGGCGCCCCCTCCGCGTCGCGTTCGGCTTCCCAGCCCAGGATGCGCGCGAGCTGCGCGTTGTTGCCCAGGGTCGGGTGGGCGTCCAGGGGCAGGTGGTAGGCGAGCAGGCTCAGTCCGTGCTCCAGCATGCGCGCGAGGCGCGCGCGCTTGGGGCCGCGCACGCGGGGGTCCTCGTTCTTCCAGAACCAGCCGTGGTGCACCAGGATGGCGTCGGCCTTTGCGCGGATCGCGGCGTCGATGAGCGCCTGCGAGGCGGTGACACCGGCGATAATGTGGCCGACGGACTCGCGGCCCTCGACCTGCAGGCCATTGGGGCAATAGTCGCGGAACCGTCCGGCCTGCAGGGTGTCGTCGAGCCATGCCGCGAGTTCGTGCAGGGAAGCCTGTTTCATTCCTTTGTCCTCGATTGGAATCCTTGAGTGGATGCTGGCGGGAGTTCTATGCGTCGATTGTGGCTGATTTTCGCCCAGACCGTGACGGTGTGCCTGGGCATCCTGTTCATCGTCTCGACCCTGCGCCCCCAATGGCTGGGGACGGCGCCGCCGCCCGCGCCCGCCGCATCGCCCGCCGCGCCGCCCGCCGCCGCGCCCGCGCAGAGCTACGCCGCCGCCGTCGAGCGCGCCGCGCCCGCCGTCGTCAACATCTACACCGAGCGGCACGAGGACGTGCCGCTGTTCCCGCTGCCCGGCGATCCGGGCCTCGAGCAGTTGCTGCGCCAGTTGCCCGGCTTCACCCAGCGGCGGTCCTCGACCAGCCTGGGTTCGGGCGTCATCGTGCGCGCCGACGGCTACATCCTGACCAACCACCACGTCATCGAGTCGGCCGACACCATCCAGGTCGCCCTGCATGACGGCCGCCAGGCCCGGGCCCGGCTGGTGGGCGCCGATCCCGAGAGCGACCTGGCGGTGCTGCGCGTCGAGCTGGCCGACCTGCCCGTGATCGCCTTCAGCCCGCGCCGCGAGGTGCGCGTGGGCGACGTGGTGCTGGCCATCGGCAACCCCTTCGGCGTCGGCCAGACCACCACGATGGGCATCGTCTCGGCGCTGGGGCGCAACCGCCTCGGGATCAACATCTATGAAAACTTCATCCAGACCGACGCGGCCATCAACCCTGGCAACTCCGGCGGCGCCCTGATCGACACGCGCGGCGAGCTGGTCGGGATCAACACGGCGATCTATTCCGAGACCGGGGGCTCGCTGGGCATCGGCTTTGCGATTCCGGCGGCGGCCGCCCACAGCGTCCTCGACCAGATCATCGAGCACGGCAGCGTGCAGCGCGGCTGGCTGGGCCTCGAGCCCCAGGACATCACCCCCGACCTCGCGCGCGCATTCCGCCTGCGGGGTACGGAAGGGGTGATCGTGGCCAGGGTGCTGCCGCGCGGCCCGGCCGCCGCCGCCGGCATCCAGGTGGGGGACATCGTACGCACCCTGGACGGCGAGCCGGTGCGCGACTCGGTGGACCTGCTCAACCGCCTGGCCCCCTTGCCGCGGGGGACGCGGGTGCGCCTGGGCCTGCTGCGGGGAGGCCGCGGCCTGGAGGTCGAGGCCTCGGTCGGCACGCGGCCGCCGGTGCCCCGGGCGCCGCGCCGCTGAGGCGGCGTCTGATTCCTGCCGCGCCTGGCGGGATGGGCCGTCGGCCTCAGCGCCCCTCGCGCAGCCTGCGCGCGGCCGCCATGGCGAAATACGTCAGGATGCCGTCGCCGCCGGCGCGCTTGAACGCCAGCAGGGATTCCATCATGACCTTGTCGTGGTCCAGCCAGCCATTGGCCGAGGCGGCCTTGATCATGGCGTATTCGCCGCTGACCTGGTAGGCGTAGGTCGGCATGCCGAAGGCGTCCTTGACCTCGCGCAGGACGTCCAGGTAGGGCAGGCCCGGCTTGACCATGACCATGTCGGCGCCCTCGCGGATGTCGGCGGCGACCTCGCGCAGGGCCTCGAGCCGGTTGGCCGGGTCCATCTGGTAGGTCGCCTTGTCGGCGGCGCCCAGGCTCGCCGCCGAGCCGACGGCGTCGCGGAAGGGGCCGTAGAAGGCGCTGGCGTACTTGGCGGAATAGGCCATGATGCGCGTGTGGATGCGGCCCTGGCCGTCCAGCGCCCGGCGCACGGCGCCGATCCGGCCGTCCATCATGTCGCTGGGGGCGACGATGTCGACGCCGGCCTGGGCGTGGGCCAGGGCCTGGCGCACCAGGACCTCGACCGTGGGTTCGTTCAGGAGCTGGCCCTGCTCGTCGATCAGCCCGTCCTGGCCGTGGCTGGTGTACGGGTCCAGCGCCACGTCGGTCAGCACGCCCAGCTCGGGATAGCGGGATTTCAGCAGCGCGACCGTGCGCGGGATGAGGCCGTCGGGGTTGGTGGCCTCGATGCCGTCCGGGGTCTTGAGCGCCGGGTCGATGTGCGGGAACAGGGCCAGCACCGGGATGCCCAGGGCCAGGCATTCCTCGGCGGTGCGCAGCAGCTCGTCGGGCGAGTGGCGCACGACCTCGGGCATCGAAGCGACGGGATCGCGCACCTTTTGACCCTCGCAGACGAACACCGGATAGATCAGGTCGTCGGTCGACAGGGCGTTCTCGCGCACCAGGCGGCGCGAGAAGGCGTCGCGCCGGTTGCGGCGCAGGCGGACGTTGGGGAAATCGGTGTGGGGCAGGAATCTCGTCATGGAACGACCTTTGGTGAAATCCAGTTTTCGATGTGGGCGGCGGCCTCGTCCAGGCCGATCCGGTGGGTGGCCGAGAAGGGCAGCGCGACGAGGGTGCCGATCTCGGCCAGGTCCTTGCGCACCTGGGCGGCGGCCCGCAGCCGCTGGCCGTAGGGCAGCTTGTCGGCCTTGGTCAGCAGGGCCAGGGTGGGCAGGCCGCGCAGGGCGATCCAGCGCGCCAGCCGCCGGTCGAGGTCGGTGACCCCGCGCCGGATGTCGATCACCAGCACCACCCCCGCGAGCGAGGCGCGCTGGTGCAGATAGCCTCCCAGCACCTCGGCCCATTCCTCGCGCGCGGCCTTGTCGACCGCGGCGTAGCCGTAGCCCGGCAGGTCGACCAGGAATCCCAGCCAGGCGCCCTCCTCGACGGGATCGGGGATGCCGAACAGGTTGATCAGCCGCGTGCGGCCCGGCGTCTTGCTGGAGAACGCCAGCCGGCGCTGGTTCGCCAGCGCGTTGATCGCCGAGGACTTGCCCGAGTTCGAGCGCCCGGCGAAGCAGACCTCGGCGGTCGTCGGCGGGGGGAGCTGGTCGAGGCGGGCGGCCGAAACCGTGAAGCGGGCGCGATGCAGGAGGGACACGGCTGGGGGCGCTCTCAGTGGTGATCAACGGCTATTGTATAATTTCGAATTGAACCTGTTGCGCCGCCCTTTCGTTTGCGTATCGGGCGGATCGCCGGCGCGCACGGTGGCGCCGCGCTGCGCCGTGATCGAATAACAATCGAGGACTTCATGAATCGCATGCTCTCCAGAATGGTCATGGCCACCGGCCTGGTTTTCGCTGGCGCCGTCTCGAGCCTTGCCTTTGCCGCCGATGCCGGGGTCGCCCGGCCCGACGCCGCCGCCGGCGAGCAGCTCTTCGTCAACGGCGACGCGGCGCGCGGCGTGCTGGCCTGTGTGACCTGCCATGGCGAGGGGGGCAACAGCACCATTCCCATGAATCCCAACCTCGCGGCGATGCCGCACGAGTACATCGCCAAGCAGCTCGCCGATTTCCAGAAAAAGGGCGACAAGCCCGCGGTGCGGCGCGGCCACGAGGGGGCCGATTCGATCATGACGGCGATCGCCGCCGGCCTGACCCCCGAGGACATCCAGAACGTCGCCCTGTACCTGTCGCTGCAAAAGCTCGATCCGGCCACGGCCGCGACGGCGACCAACGAGGGCACGATGGAACGCGGCCAGCACATCTGGCGCGCCGGCCTGGCCGACCGCAAGGTGCCGGCCTGTGCCGCCTGCCACTCGGCCAACGGGGCCGGCGTGCCGGGCGAGTTCCCGCGCCTGGCCGGACAGCATCCCGAGTACCTCGCCGACCAGCTCAAGCTTTTCCGCGCCGGCGACCGGGCCAACGAGATCATGCACGACATCGCCGACAGGATGAACGACAAGGACATCGCCGCCGTGGCCGACTACGCCGCGGGCCTGCGCTAGGCCGGGGACGTTTCCGCGTTGCGGCCAGGGTTATCGGGAGGCCCGGACGCGATCCGATGTATCGTCTTTTGATTGACATATAAAAAATCGAGGGGGCACGCGCGAGCGCACCCCCTTTTTTTCGCAGAATCGGATTGCCGTGAAGCCGACTTCCAGTTTTCGTGTGCGAGGCGCGGACGTGATCGAGCTGCTGGGCTCGATGCGCTTCGCCATCAGCCTGCTGGTCTTCATTTGCGTGGCGAGCCTCATCGGCACGGTCCTGCCCCAGAACCAGGCGGCCAATACCTACGTCGACCAGTTCGGGCCGTTCTGGTTCGCGGTCTTCGACCGGTTCTCGATCTGGCACATCTACAACAGTTGGTGGTTCCTGCTGATCATGGGGTTCCTGGTGGTGTCCACCAGCCTGTGCGTGCTGCGCAACGCCCCCAAGATGATCCGCGACGCGCGTTCCTTCCGCGAATACGTGCGCGGATCCAGCCTGCGCGCCTTCCACCACCGGGTCGAGCTGCGGGCCGGCGACGACGTGGGGCAGGCCAGCCGGAAAGTCGGCGCGCTGCTGCGCGAGCAGGGCTTCCGCTACCGCATCCGCGAGGACGGCGACAGCCTCATGGTCGCCGCGAAAAAGGGCGGCGCCAATCGCCTGGGCTACATCTTTGCCCACGTCGCCATCGTCGTGATCTGCCTGGGCGGGCTGCTCGACAGCGAGCTGCCGGTGCGCCTGCAGGTCTGGCTGCTCGACAAGCATCCGATCACCGACAACATGCTGATCGCCGACGTGCCGGAATCGGGGCGGCTGCCGGCGCGCAATCCGAGCTTCCGCGCCAACATGCTGGTGCCCGACGGCAAGCAGAGCAGCATGGGCATCGTGTCCTCCGGCCAGGGCGTGCTGCTGCAGCCGCTGCCCTTCTCGCTCAAGCTCGAGCGCTTCTACGTGGACTACTACGACACCGGCATGCCCAGCGATTTCCGCAGCGACGTCGAGGTCACCGACCTGGCGACGGGCGAGCGCTTCGAGCGGACGATCCGGGTCAACGAGCCCCTGCGCTACAAGGGCGTGACGGTCTACCAGTCCAGCTTCGACGACGGCGGCAGCGCCCTGAGGCTGCGCGCCTGGCCGCTGGACGGCAAGGGCGCGCCGGCCGACGTCGCGGGGACGGTGGGCCAGGAGATCTCGCTGGGCAGCGGCGCCGCCGCGTTCAAGGTCGATTTCACCGGGCTGCGGGTGATCAACGTCGAGAACATGGGCGACGGCGCCCTGCCGCAGCCCTCCGGCGTGGCCGGGCACGTCGCGGCCGTCACCGGCAGCGCCGCGCGCCCGCGCAACGACGGCCTGCGCAACGTGGGGCCCAGCGTGCAGTACCGGGTGATCGGCGCCGATGGCCAGGCGCACGAATTCAACAACTACATGCTGCCGGTGGAGGTCGATGGCTTCCCGGTGTTCCTGATGGGGATGCGGCGCGACGCCTCCGAGGCCTACCGCTACCTGCGCATCCCGGTGGACGCGCAGGGCACCATGGGCGAGTTCATGCGGTTGCGCCGGGCGCTGGCCGATCCGGCCCTGCGCGAGGAGGCGGCCCGCCATTTCGCCGAGCGCAACGCGCCCGAGGGCGAGCAGCGCGAGCTGCTCTTCCAGGCGGCGCGCGGCGCCTTGCAGACGTTTTCCGAGCGCGGTTTCAATGGCATACTGGAATCGGCACCCGAGGCGGAGCGGGAAAAGATCCTGAATTTCGCCGTCCCGATGATCCAGTTGAGCCTCACCGAGCTGCGCGATGCCGTGCGCCGGCGGGCGGGCGAGCCGCCCGTGGACTACCAGGGCGCGGGCGGCGAGCGCGAGGTCCAGTGGATGCGCCTGGCGGTCCTGGGGCTGACCAGCCTGCCGGATTATCCGGCGCCGGTGGCCCTGCAGCTCAGCGGATTCGACCAGGTCCAGGCGAGCGTCTTCCAGGTGGCCCGCAGCCCGGGCAAGACCACCGTCTACCTGGGGTGCATCCTGCTGGTGATCGGGGTGTTTTCCATGTTCTACATCCGCGAGCGGCGTGTCTGGGTATGGATCCGTCCGGAGGCCGGGGGCAGCGAATTGCTCGCCGCCATGACCTCCCAGCGGCGCACGCTGGATTTCGACCATGAGTTCCAGCGGCTCAAGGGCGCCTTGCAGCGCCTGTTCGCCCAGGGCACGGGCCCTGGAGACAAGGGGTGATCGTCATGAATGAAACCGTCGTCCGTTCGAACCTGCCCACCTGGGAGGACGCCATGTCCTCCAGCGGCGACCGCCGCGGCCGGCGCGGCCGTCCCGACTGGTCCGATGTCGCGTTCTTCCTCGTCCTGGCGGTGGGCGCGGCCTACGTGTTCGCCTCCTACGGCCAGTTCATGGATTATTACGAAAAGGTCATCCTGGTGGGCGCGGTCGGCCTCTTTTCCTGGATGGCCTGGCTGTGGCGGCCCTTGCGCGCGCTGATGATCGCCAGCGGCCTGTCGGCCCTGCTGGCGATCTGGCTCTACAGCCCGACGGGCGTGCTGCTGCAGGGCGACCTGGGGCGGGCCGAGACGAACTTCCTGCTGAAATACCTGCTGTCCTCGCAGTCGGCGATCCTGTGGATGTGCGCCCTGTTCGCCCTGGCCACGGTCAGCTACTGGATCGGCTTCGCCAGCCGCACGGCCGCGTGGGTGGGTTCGGTGCTGACCTGGGGCGCGGTGTATGCCGGCGTCACGGGCCTGCTGGTGCGCTGGCGCGAAGGCCACCTGCTGGGCCCGGACATCGGCCACATCCCGGTCAGCAATCTCTACGAGGTCTTCGTCCTGTTCTCGCTGATCACGGCGCTGTTCTACCTGTACTACGAGCGCCGCTACGCCACGCGCGCGCTGGGCGGCTTCGTGCTGCTGGTGATCAGCTCCGCCGTGGTGTTCCTGCTGTGGTATTCCTTCACCCGCGAGGCCTATCAGATCCAGCCGCTGGTGCCGGCCCTCAAGAGCTGGTGGATGAAGCTCCACGTGCCGGCGAATTTCATCGGCTACGGCACCTTCAGCCTGGCCGCGATGGTGGGCTTTGCCTACCTCGTCAAAGAGCACGGGGAAACCGCGCAGTGGCGCCGGCTGATCCCGGTCTTCCTCCTCGGGGCGGTCCTGTGCGCCGAGCCCATGGTGTTCGGCTCGCGCGAGCTGTCGGCGACCTGGATGCTGTATTTCGGCATCGGCGCGCTGATCGTGGGCGGCATCCTCGCCCTGCGCGCGCCGATCGCGCGCCGCCTGCCTTCGCTCGAGATCCTCGACGACATCATGTATCGCGCCATCGCCGTCGGCTTCGCGTTCTTTACCGTGGCCACCATCCTGGGCGCGCTGTGGGCGGCCGACGCCTGGGGCACGTACTGGCAGTGGGACCCCAAGGAAACCTGGGCGCTGATCGTCTGGCTGAACTACGCGGCCTGGCTGCACATGCGCCTGATGAAGGGCCTGCGCGGCACCATGGCCGCCTACTGGGCCCTGGGCGGGCTGCTGGTGACGAGCTTTGCCTTCCTCGGCGTGAACATGTTCCTCTCGGGCCTGCACTCGTACGGAGAGCTGTAGGGCCCGGCCGCAAGAGGGGGCCGCCTCCCGGCGCCGGCCGGGCGCTATGGCGGCAGTGGTCAGGCGACGTTTTCGCGCGCGTCCGACAGGGCCTGGATGAAGGCCCTGGCCCGGTCGTCGGCGATCAGCGGCAGGATCGTGTCGCTGGCGAGGATCTCGGAGGGCGGGCGCGCGGCCGACAGGATGTGGCCCTGCACGTGGTCCACGCCCATCTTGACGAGGGCCTCGAGCGTCGGGACGTCCTCGACCCATTCGGCGATGCATTCCATGCCGAGGTTGTGGGCGAGCTCGACGATGCTGTTGACGATCGCGATGTTGGCCTCGCTCTTGATCATGTCGCAGATCAGCGATCCGTCGATCTTGATGATGTCGGCCGGCAGCTCTTTCAGGTACGAGAACGAGGTGTAGCCCGCGCCGAAGTCATCGAGCGCGACCTTGGCGCCCATGCGCTGCAGGCGCCGCATGAACTGGCGGGTGCGTTCGAGGTCCTGCAGCGCCACGCCCTCGGTGATCTCGATGCACAGGCGGCGCGTGAGCTGCGGGTGATGGCTCAGGATGCCGAACAGCACGTCGATGAACTTGTCGTCGTTCAGTGACACGCCGCTGAGGTTCACGTTGACCTGCTGGGTACGCGAGAGCTTGCCCTGGTGGCGCGACATCCACTCGAGGGTGGCCGAGAACACCCACCGGTCGATGGTGCTGATCATGCCGTTGTCCTCGGCCGCCTGGATGATCTTGCTGGTGCTGATGCTGGTCGTGTCCGAGCTGCGCGCGCGCAGCAGGATCTCGACGTTGAGCGTGCGCAGGGGGTGCTTGAGCGAGACGATGGGCTGCATCTCGAGGTAGATGTCGCGCGGGTTGTTGCCCTCCTCGAGCTGGTCGAACAGGCGCAGCTCCTCGATGTGGTCGAAGAGCTCGCTGGCGTTCTCCTCGTACAGCATGATCTCGGTGTGCTGCTTGCGCGCGTCGCGGCAGGCGCGGCTGGCGGCCGAGATCGCATCCTTGGGATTCATGTCCTGGTGGATGTCGATGATGCCCATCGCGCTCTTGATCTGGAAGGCGCGGTTGCCGATGTACAGGGCCGAGCCGTTCAGGCTGTCGATGATGTCCTGGCCGATGTGCCGCGCCTCGCTGGCGCGCAGGTTGGGGAACAGGATGACGAATTCGTCGCTGCCCACGCGGCCCAGGCGCTGGCTTTCGTTGAGCGAGTATTTCAGGCGCTCGCACACCATCTGCAGCAGCTCGTCGCCCGCAGTGTGGCCGAAGGTGTCGTTGATGTGCTTGAGGTGGTCGAGGCTGAGGAAGCCCAGCGCGCAGGGCGTGCCCTCGTTGACCAGTTGCGCGATGCACTGCTCGGTGGCGCTTTCGATCCCGCGCCGGTTGAGCGCGTCGGTCAGCGGGTCGTTTTCCGCCATCAGGCGCAGCTTGCGGATCGTCTCGGCGCGCGCGCTGATGTCCTGCAGCGAGCCCTCGACCTGGCCGCCCGCCAGCGTCGCGCGCAGCAGGAAGCTGCGCGCCGGGCCCGGACGCGTGATGTGTTCGAGCATCCGGATCTCGGTCTCGATGCCCAGCTCGGTGTTGCGGGCGACCTGGTGCCAGTCCTGGGCGGGAAAGAAGTCGGTCCAGGGCAGGCCATGGTAGTCCTGGTCCTCGGCCAGCCCGAGGCTCTGGCGCATGACGGCGTTGGCGTGCTCGAAGGTGTGGCTGGAGTTCAGCGTGAACAGGCCGAACGGCATCAGGTTGTCGGCCACGATCAGCTCGTTGCGCGCGCGAAAGCCGCTCTGGCGTTCCTCGCGCATGTGCTCGGCGGCGGCCAGGGCGACCGTGATGCTGGCCAGCAGCAGGACGACCGAGCCGATCAGCGTGTCGATGCTGTCGCGCTGGCCCAGGGCGATCATCACCAGGCCCAGCAGCAGCGTGGCCATGGCCAGGCACAGGCCGGCGATGTGCCACAGCCAGATCCGCGAGTGGGAACGGAACAGCGCGTAGAGCAGCGTGACGGTGATCAGCCCCGAGCCCAGCCACGCCGCGAAGAACAGCACCGGCTGGAACCATTCATAGGGCAGGGCGAAGGCCGCCGCGATCAGGGCGACGGCGCTCAGGCGCACCGTCAGCAGCACCTGGGCGCGGGCGGTCGCGCCCAGGCTGTGGTCGAACAGGTGGGTGAACAGGCTGCAGGTGAGGATGTAGTAGGCGACCGCGGTGGCCTTGCGCAGCGCCGGGATGAACTCGGGAGGAATCGCGTGGCCGACCCACTGCGTGTCCCAGCCCATGGCCCAGGCGCCCAGGCGCAGGTTGCCGACCAGCCAGGCGGCCAGGAGGATGTACATCCATTCCCGGTTGGTCAGGGCGATGATGGCGATGAACAGGGCGACGGTCAGCAGCCCGCCCTCGGCCAGGCCGACGGCGCGCGCCAGCCGGGTGGTGGATTCGGCCAGCGCCCGGCCGTCCCAGAGGTTGGCCGAGATCTCGCCGGCGACGGCCAGACGGGTCGCGCAGACGAGGCGCCCGGGGCGCGCCAGGCCCTCGAGGCCGATGTCCGGCCCGCGCAGCCCGCGATGGAGCTGGCCGCCCGCCGCGCCGTCCGCCAGGGCGCCAATCGGCCTGGCCGAGGGCGCCGCCGCGTCCCAGCAGGACAGCGACAGCATGTAGGGATTGGGCAGGCTCAGCACATGGAGCCCGGCCGTGCCCGGGCTCGCGGGGATTTCCACGAGGAACCAGGCCGATTTGGCGGCGAGCCTGGCCTTGTAGCGGGTGGGGGCGGAATCCAGCAGCTCGAGCGCCTCGGCCGGGGCCGCCGGCGCCGCCTGGGTGTCGGGCAGGACGCGGATCGCCAGCGGGGTGCCGGTGGAGGCGGGATAGAGATTGTCCAGCGCGAGGATGGCCGCGGCGACGCCGAGCAGGATCGTCAGCGGCGTCAGATAGTAGGCGACCAGGCGCACCGCGAGTCCGCAAAGATCCGCCGCCCGCGAAGGGGTGAGGAATGGGGATGGTTTGCTGGACGCCATAGGACGGGATGTCAGATTTTTCCGCCCTCTGGGCGTGACCGGCACGATGCCGGTTCAACGGCCGCGTCCGGAAATTCTTTATCCCTATATTATGAGGCCTGGCATCGCGGGAAGCCAGGACGCCGAACGGGCTAGGCCGGCGCGCCGGCGGCGCGGGCTCAGCCGCCCGCGGGGATCCGTTCCGAGGCGTAGAGTTCCTGGATGGACTCGCGCGGCCGGACCAGGTGCGCCTGGCCGCCGTCGACCAGGATCTCGGCGGCGCGGGGGCGCGTGTTGTACTGGCTGGACATCGAGAACGCGTACGCGCCGGCGGACATGATGGCCAGCAGGTCGCCCTGCTCGATCGGCAGCTCGCGCCCGCGGGCGAGCCAGTCGCCGCTCTCGCAGATGGGGCCCACGATGTCGTAGGACAGGCTCGCCTGCCCCGCCCGCGGCGCGACGGGCTCGACGTCGTGCCATGCCTCGTACAGCGCCGGGCGCATCAGGTCGTTCATGGCGGCGTCGACGATCGCGAAATTGCGCACCGGGGTGCGCTTGAGGTATTCGACCCGGGTCAGCAGCACGCCGGCGTTGCCCACCAGCGAGCGCCCCGGCTCGAGGATGAGCTGCAGGTGGCCCAGCCCCCGGGCCTCCAGGGCCGAGAACACCGGATCGAGCAGGTCGGCCGGATCCGGCGGGGCCTCGTCGGTGTAGCGGATGCCCAGGCCGCCGCCCAGGTCGAGGTGGCGCAGCTCGATGCCATCCCGCCGCAGCCCGAGGATCAGGTCGATCAGCTTGCCCAGGGCGTCGAGATAGGGGCCGATCTCGAGGATCTGCGAGCCGATGTGGCAGTCGACGCCGACGATCTCGAGCCCGGGGTGCTGCATGGCCTGGCGGTACAGCCCGGGCGCCGCGGCGATGTCCACGCCGAACTTGTTTTCCTTGAGACCGGTCGAGATGTAGGGGTGGGTGTGCGCATCCACGTCCGGGTTGACCCGCAGCGACACGGGGGCGCGCAGGCCCATTTCCTGGGCGATGTCGGCCAGGCGCTCCAGCTCGGCCGCCGATTCGACGTTGAAGCACTTGATCCCCGCCGACAGGGCCTGCCGGATTTCCCAGGATTGCTTGCCCACGCCCGAGAACACGATGCGTCCCGGCGTGGCGCCCGCGGCCAGGGCGCGCGCCAGCTCGCCGCCCGAGACGATGTCGAAGCCGGCGCCCAGGCGCTGGAACTCGTGCAGCACGGCGAGGTTCGAGTTCGCCTTCATGCCGTAGCAGACCAGGGCGTTGCGTCCGGCGATGGCGCGCGCGTAGCGCTCCCAGGCCTCGCGCAGGGCGCGGCGGGAATAGACGTACAGCGGGGTGGCGTACTGGTCCGCCAATTCGGTCAGGGGGATGTCCTCGGCGTGCAGCACGCCGTTCTTGAACTGGAATTGGGGAGCTACGGTCATGGGGCGTCCTGTGGCCGGTCTAGGGTCTGGTGGGGGCGGGTGCGGAGTCGTGGGGTGTGCCGGCCGGCGCCACGGAGGGCGGCGTGGTGAGCGCCGGGTCCGGCGCGGGCGGGGGCGGCAGGGTGAGGGGGCCCTTCATGCCGCAGGCCGACAGGGAAAGGACCAGCAGGGCGGACAGGCCGGCGAGGCGGAGCGAAGTGCGCATGGTCAGAAGGGAACCCGGGTTGGTTGAGTGTCGCTGTTGCCGGCGCCCGCGCCGAGCTGGTCGAGCAGGTTGCCGATGCCGTCCTGGATGGGCGCGGCGCCGGCCACGGCATCGCCGGGCGCCGGCAGGCCCACGCGGGCGATGGCGGTGCCGGGCGGGAACTCGCTGAAATAGAAGTCGCCGTCGATGCGCGACAATCCGCTGGGCATGGGGCCCGGCGGGATCTCGGGCTGCCCCTCCAGGGCGACGCGCATGTAGTCCAGCCAGATCGGCAGGGCGGCGCCGCCGCCGGTCTCGCTCGATCCCAGGGAGCGCGGCTGGTCGAAGCCCATCCAGGCGATGGCGACCAGTTTCGGCGTGAAGCCGGCGAACCAGGCGTCCTGCGAATCGTTGGTGGTGCCGGTCTTGCCGCCGATGTCGTCGCGCTTGAGCTCGCGGTGGGCGCGCGCGCCGGTGCCGTAGGTGGCCACGCCGCGCAGCATGTCGTCCATCACGTAGGCGGTGCGCGGGTCGATGGCGCGCGCCAGGGTGTCGCCGGCCACGGTCGGCCGCGCCCGCATGATCACCTTGCCGGTGCTGTCGGTCACGTGGTCGATCAGGTAGGGCGGGACGCGGTAGCCGCCGTTGGCGAAGACCGCGTAGGCGCCCGCCATCTGCAGCGGCGTGACGCTGCCCGCCCCGAGGGCCAGGGGCAGCACGGCGGGCTGGCGCGAGCGGTCGAATCCGAAGCGCGTCACGTAGTCCTGGACGTATTGGGGGCCGACCGCCTGCATGATGCGGATCGACACCATGTTCTTGGATTTGTAGAGGCCCTGGCGCATGGTGAGCATGGGCTCGTACGTCCTGCCGTAATTCTTGGGGTTCCAGGCCTTGGATCCGGTCTGCTCGGCGGTGAGCGCGAAGGGCTCGTCGGAGACCTGGGTCGCCGGGGTCAGGCCGCGCTCGAGCGCCGAGGCGTAGATGAAGGGCTTGAAGGACGAGCCCGGTTGCCGCCAGGCCTGCGTGACGCGGTTGAACTTGCCTTCCTCGAAATCGAAGCCCCCCACCATGGCGGCGATCGCGCCGTCCTGCGCCCGCAGCGAGACCAGCGCCGCCTGCACCGAGGGCTTGTTGATGAGTTCCCAGTATTCCGGGCGCTTGTGCACGTAGACCACGGACCCGCGCTCGATGCGCAGCCCGGGCTTGGCCTTGGGCGCCAGCCCGCGGGCGATCACGCGCAGGGCCCGCTTGTCCGTGATGTCGATGATCTCGGCGGCGCTGCGCGCGACCTTGACCTCGGTGGGGCTGGCCGACAGCACCACGCCGGCGAGCAGGTCGCCGTTGTCGGGGTATTTTTCCTGGACCGAGTCGAGCAGCTCGTCCAGGGCCTCGGGCTGTTTCTCGATCCCCTCGGGCAGCTCGACCGAGCCCTCGGGGCCGGGATAGGGCGCGCGCCGCGTGTAGTCCAGGACCCCTTCGCGCAGGGCCTGGTAGGCGGCCTCCTGGTCCTTGGACTGGATGGTGGTGTAGATGTTGAAGCCGCGCGAGTAGATGTCGTCCTGGTAGACGCCGTAGAGCAGTTGGCGGGCGAGCTCGGCGGGATATTCCCCGTGCACCGCGTAGCGGCCCGTGGGCGTGCCGGCGGCCGACTTGATCTCGATGGGCTGGGCGAGGGCCTCTTGGTATTCGTCCTCGGTCAGGTAGCCCAGGGCGCGCATGCGCCCCAGGACGTAGGCCTGGCGCCCCTTGGCGCGCTTGAAGTTCGAGATCGGGTTGAAGCGCGAGGGCGCCTTGGGGATGCCCGCGAGCATGGCCGCCTCGGCCGCCGTGATGTCGGAGAGCTGCTTGCCGAAGTAAGTGCGGCTGGCGGCGGCGAAGCCGTACGCCCTGTGGCCCAGGAATATCTGGTTCATATAGAGATCGAGGATCTCGTTCTTGCTCAGCGTGGCCTCGATCTTGAAGGTGAGCAGCAGTTCGTAGAACTTGCGGGTGTAGGTCTTTTCGGACGACAGGTAGAAATTGCGCGCCACCTGCATGGTGATGGTGCTCGCGCCCTGCGTCTTGGACATGTTGACGATGTTGGCCAGCGCGGCGCGCAGCACCCCGGTCCAGTCGATCCCGCCGTGCTGGTAGAAGCGATCGTCCTCGGCGGCGAGGATGGCGGATTTCATGATGTCCGGGATTTCGTCGAAACGCAGGACGTTGCGGCGTTCCTCGCCGAATTCCCCAATCAGGACCTGATCCGCGGTATAAATGCGCAGCGGCACCCGCGGCCGGTAGTCGATCATCGCGCTCAGATCGGGGAGGTTGGGCCAGGCCAGCGCCAGGGCGAGCGTACCCAGCAGGGCGCCGCACAGGCCCAGGCCGGCCACGAATACCACGGACTTGAGGATGAAGCGGGACAGCCAGGAACGCGCCGGGGCGGGGGAAGATTGTTTCTGAGAGCTCATCAGGGGCGATTTTAAGCCCAAGCGCGATCGGGCCAGAAAATGTGCGCGGAGTCAATGTAACTGTATGATGCGGGCCGCACCTCGGCTACCGGGCCGCAAATGCGATAATACACGCAAATGAAAGCCACTTTACCCCTCATGGACATCGATTCAGCAGGAAACGACGCCGGTCGTCCCGCCGGGCCCGACACGGGTCCGCAGGCCCCCATCATCCTGGTGGGCATGATGGGCGCGGGCAAGACCACCATCGGGCGGCACCTCGCCCACGCCCTGGGCCGCAAGTTCCTCGACCTGGACCACGAGATGGAGGCCCGCTGCGGGGTGCGCATCCCGGTGATCTTCGACATCGAGGGCGAGGCCGGCTTTCGCAAGCGCGAGACCGCGCTGCTCGACGAATGCTCGCAGCGCCCGGGCCTGGTCCTGGCGACCGGCGGCGGCGCCGTGCTGGCGACCGAGAATCGCGAGATGCTCAAGGCGCGGGGGCTGGTGGTGTACCTGCGCGCGGGCGTGGACGAGCTTTTCCGCCGCGTGGCGCGCGACCGCAACCGCCCGCTGCTCAAGACCTCCGATCCGCGGCAGCGCATCGCCGACCTGATCGCCCAGCGCGAGCCCCTGTACGAAAGCGTCGCCGACATCACCCTGGACACCGGCAACATGCCGGTGTCGCAGGTGCTGCGCAACCTCCTGCCGCACCTGACGGACTACCAGGTCCAGAAGGACGCGCAGCCATGAACACCGTCCAGGTGGATACTCCGGGCGGCGCCTATCCCATCCATATCGCCCCGGGCCGGCTCGGCGCGCTGGCCGGCAGCATCCCGGCCGATGCCACGGCCGTCGCGCTGGTCACCAACGACACGGTCTCGGCCCTGTACGGCGCCCGCGCCCGCGCCGCGCTGGCCGCCTCGGGCAAGCCCGTGGTCACGATCGAGCTGCCCGACGGCGAGGACCACAAGACCTGGCAGACGCTCAACCGGATCTTCGACGCCCTGCTCGCCGGCCAGCTCGACCGCAAGGCGGTGCTGGTGGCGCTGGGCGGGGGCGTGGTGGGCGATGTCTGCGGCTTCGCCGCCGCCTGCTACATGCGCGGCGTGCGCTTCGTCCAGGTGCCGACGACGCTGCTGGCGCAGGTGGATTCCTCGGTGGGCGGCAAGACCGCGATCAATCATCCGCTGGGCAAGAACATGATCGGCGCCTTCCACCAGCCGCTGGCCGTCGAGATCGACACCGACGTGCTCGCCACGCTGCCGCCGCGCGAGGTCTCGGCGGGGCTGGCCGAGGCGATCAAGTACGGGATGATCGCCGATGCGGAATTCTTCGACTGGTGCGAGGCGCGGGCCGCGGACCTGCGCGCGCTCGAGCCTCGGGCCGTCAGCCACGCCATCCGCCGCTCCTGCGAGCTCAAGGCCTGGGTGGTGTCCCAGGACGAGCGTGAATCGGGCCTGCGCGCCATCCTGAATTTCGGCCACACCTTCGGCCACGCGATCGAGTCGGGGCTGGGCTATGGCCGCTGGCTGCACGGCGAGGCGGTGGGCTGCGGGATGGTGATGGCCGCCGAATTGTCGGCCCGGGTCTGCGGGCTGGACCGCGGCTCGGTCGAGCGCATCCGCGGCCTGGTCGCGGCCATCGGCTGCCCGGTGCGCGCGCCCGACCTGGGCGAGGAGCGCTGGCTGGACCTGATGCGCGTCGACAAAAAGACCGAGGGACGGGTGATCCGCTACGTGCTGCTGCCCGAGCTCGGCCGGGCCCGCGTCCAGGCGGTCGATGACGATCTGGTCCGGCCGGTGCTGGCCTCCGGGCTCATCGAGGGCCGCTGAGCCGTGCGGACGCTGGCGGCCTACGCCTGCCATCCGGACGCCTCGCGCGGCCGCGTCCACGCCGAGCCGCCGCCCACCGGGCGCAACGCTTTCCAGCGCGACCGCGATCGCATCGTCCATTGCAACGCCTTCCGGCGGCTCGAGTACAAGACCCAGGTATTCCTCAACCACGAGGGCGATCTGTTCCGCACGCGGCTGACCCACAGCATCGAGGTGGCGCAGATCGCCCGTTCGCTCGCGCGCAACCTGGGCGTGCACGAGGACCTGATCGAGGCGATCTCGCTGGCGCACGACCTGGGCCACACGCCCTTCGGCCACGCGGGGCAGGACGAGCTCAACGCCTGCATGCGGGATTTCGCGCCCGAGGCGGGCGGCTTCGAGCACAATTTGCAGAGCCTGCGCGTGGTCGACGAGCTCGAGGAGCGCTACGCGGCCTTCAACGGCCTGAACCTGTGCTTCGAGACGCGCGAGGGCATCCTCAAGCACTGCTCGAAGCGCCACGCCCGCCTGCTGGGCGAGGTGGGCGAGCGCTTCCTGAACGGCACCCAGGCCTCGCTGGAGGCCCAGCTCGCCAACCTGGCCGATGAGATCGCCTACAACAACCACGACATCGACGACGGCCTGCGCTCGGGCCTGATCACGGTGCAGCAACTGCAGCGCCTGGAGATCTTCGCGGTGCACTATGCGCAGGTGCGCCGCCGCTATCCCAACGCCGAGCAGAAGCGCCTGGTGTCCGAGGTCATCCGCGCGATGATCAACACGCTGGTGCTGGACCTGACGCGCCAGACCGAGGAGCGCATCGCCGAGCTGCGGCCCGCCTCGGTCGACGAGGTGCGCGCCGGCCCGCCGCTGGCGGCATTCTCGGTCGACGTCCGCGCGCAGGCCGACGCCCTCAAGAAATTCCTGCTCGACAACCTGTACCGCCATTCGCAGGTCATCCGCATGACCACCAAGGCGCGGCGCATCGTGCGCGAGCTGTTCCAGGCCTTCATCGAGGACCCGCGGCTGCTGCCGGACGAATATCGCCGCGAGGAGCCCATCGCGCAGGCGCGCGCCATCGCCGACTACATCGCGGGCATGACCGACCGCTACGCCATCCGCGAGCACCGCGCGCTCTTTGTGATGGATTAGGGTATCAGTCGCCGAAGACCTCGTCCAAGGTGCTTGCGTCGAGAGTGTTCAACGACCAGATCTCCAATTGCTCGGCGGTGGCCGAACGCACACGTTCCGTCACGACCTCGGGCACCTCGCCGAATTTGCGGCCCAACAGCCGCAGCAGCAGGTCGGCCTGGCCTTCGATGCGCCCGCGCCGCAGGCCGACCCGCTCGGGTGTGGTGATATATGTCACGGCATGCTCCTGTTCCAGGGTCTCCAGTG
>JBIQHJ010000013.1:0-69415 GCA_044508625.1 Alcaligenaceae bacterium | reverse complement strand
CGCCTGATGATCCGCGAGATCGAGGCCGACGCCAAGCAGTACGGCGACGAGCGGCGCACGCTGATCGAGCCGGCCAGCCGGGCCGTGATGGAGACCCAGGTGCCCGACGAGCCGGTCACCGTGGTGATCTCGCAAAAGGGCTGGCTGCGCCTGCGCCAGGGGCACGGGCACGATCCCGCGCAGTTCGGCTTCAAGACCGGCGATGCGCTGTACGACGCGATCGAGTGCCGCAGCACCGACGAGCTGATCGCCCTGTCCAGCACCGGCCGCAGCTATTCCATCGCCGTCTCGGGCCTGCCCTCGGCGCGCGGCGACGGCCAGCCGGTGACGGCCATGGTCTCGATGGAGCCGGGCGCGCGCATCGTCCACATGGTGGCCGGCGCCCCCGGCCGCCGGGTCATGCTGGGCGTGCGCGCCGGCTATGGCTTCCTCACCCGCATCGGCGACCTGAGCACCCGCCAGCACGCGGGCAAGCAGTTCGTGAGCCTCGACCGGGGCGACGCCCTGCTCAAGCCGCTGATGCTGCGCGACGAGGACCACGCCCTCGCCCTGCTGAGCAAAAAGGGCAAGTTCCTGGTGCTGTCCCTCGACGAGGTCAAGACCCTCTCGGGCGGTGGCCGCGGCACGATCCTGATGGGCCTGGACGCGGACGACCGGCTCGAGCAGTGGGCGGCGGTGGGGCCCGCGGGCGTGAGCCTGCGCGGGGCCTACCGCGCCAAGGATACGGTCCTGACGCTGGATCGCGAGGCCCTGCGGGAGTACGAGGGCCGGCGCGCGCGCAAGGGCAAGCTCCTCGCCGTCAAGGTCAAGCAGCCCAGCCTGTGGCCCGCGGGCTAGAATACCGAGTGTCATTCAAATCACTCACGATGCGGGGCGGTTCATGAGTTTCAAGGTGTCGGTGCTGCCCGGAGGCCAGGTGTTCACGGCCGAGCCCGGGCAGACGGTGCTGGACGCGGCGCTCGCCGCCGGGGTGGTGCTGCCCTATAGCTGCCGCACGGGGGCGTGCTCCACGTGCCGCGGCCGGGTGGTGTCGGGGGAATACGATGCCGGGGAGGCGCCGGGGCGCATCCTCGAGGCCGAGGACCTGGCCCGGGGCTACACCCTGCTGTGCCAGGCCAGGCCGTCCTCGGACCTGGTCATCGAGGCCCGCGAGGTCCGGATGGCCGGCGACATCCAGGTGCGCAAGATGCCGGTGCGCGTGCTGGCCCTGCGGCCGCTGGCGCCCGACGTGATCGAGATCACGCTGCAACTGCCCTCGGCCGAGGCCTTCCGCTACAACCCCGGCCAGTACCTCGAATTCATCCTCAAGGACGGCCGCCGCCGCAGCTACTCCATGGCCTCGCCCCCCGGCGACGACCACACGGTGCGCCTGCACGTGCGCCACATGCCCGGCGGCGCCTTCACCAGCCAGGTGTTCGGCGCCGGCGTCCCGGCGCTCAAGGTGCGCGACATCCTGCGCATCGAGGGGCCGCTGGGCTCGTTCTTCCTGCGCGAGGACACCGCCAGGCCGCTGGTCTTCCTCGCGAGCGGCACGGGCTTCGCCCCGATCAAGGCCATCATCGAGCACATGATCGCCGCCGGCATCCGGCGTCCGGCGGCGCTGTACTGGGGCGGGCGGCGTCCGGCCGACCTGTACATGGGCGCCCTGGCGCGCGAATGGGAGGCGAGCCTGCCCGGTTTCCGCTACGTGCCCGTGGTCTCCGAGGCGCGGCCGGAGGACGGCTGGACGGGGCGCGAGGGCTTCGTGCACCTCGCCGTGATGGAGGACCTGCCCGACCTGTCGGGCCACCAGGTCTATGCCTGCGGCACGCCGGCCATGGTCGAGGCCGCCCGGCGGGACTTCACCCGGTCCCGCGGCCTGCCGGCCGAGGAATTCTACGCCGACGCCTTCACCTCCGAGGCCGACCGGATCGCGGCGGGCGCATGAAAGTCGCGGTGTTCGGGGCCGGCATCATCGGCGTCTCCAGCGCCTGGTGGCTGGCGCGCGCCGGCCATGAGGTCGAGGTCATCGAGCGGCGTCCAGGCGCCGCGCTCGAGACCAGCCGCGCCAATGGCGGCCAGATCTCGGTCTGCTACGCCGAGCCCTGGGCGAGCGCCCACACCTTGCGCAAGGTCCTGCGCTGGCTGGGGCGGCGCGACGCCCCGCTGGCGTTCTCGCCGCGCCTGAGCCCCCGGCAGTGGCTGTGGTGCGCGCGCTACCTGAACGAGTGCCGGTCCTCGCGCCACGCGGCCAACCTGCGCGCCATGGTGCGCATGGCGCAGTACAGCCGCGCGACCCTGCGCGGCCTGCGCGAGGAACTGGGCATCCGCTACGATCACCTGGAGCGCGGCATCCTCGCCTTCTACCGCGATGCGCGCGAGTTCGATCACGCCCGCGAAAGCGCCGAGCGGATGCGCGAGCTCGGCGTCGCGCGCCGCAGCATCGACGCGGACGAGGTGCTGCGCATCGAGCCGGCGCTCGAGGCCTTGCGCGGCCAGATCATCGGCGGCGACTACACGGCCGACGACGAATCGGGCGACGTGCACCTGTTCACGCGGGCGCTGGCCGAGCATGCCCGCGCGGCGGGCGTCGTCTTCCGCTACGACACCCGCCTGAGCCGCCTGGTGCCGGGCGAGGGGCGCGTGGCGGTGGCCGAGGTGGTCGAGCCCGACGGCTGGTTCCGGCCCCTGCGCGCCGACGCCTACGTGCTCGCCCTGGGCAGCTTCACGCCGGACCTGGCCGGCCCGCTGGGCATCGACTGCCCGGTCTACCCGGCCAAGGGCTACTCGGCGACCTTCGCCGTGCGCGATCCGGCGGCGGCTCCCGAGGTCAGCCTGATCGACCAGGAGGCCAAGATCGTGTTTTCCCGCCTCGGAGACCGCCTGCGCATGGCGGGCACGGCCGAGATCGGCGGTTATTCCCGGACCTTGAATACACGGCGTTGCAATAATCTGGTCCAACAGGCGCGGGCCATGTTTCCAAGCGCCCTCGATTTTGCTAATGTTCAGTTCTGGGCCGGGCTGCGGCCCACGACCCCCTCCAACGTCCCCCTGATCGGCCGTACGCGGATCGGCAATCTGTACCTGAACACCGGGCACGGCAGCCTGGGATGGACGATGGGCGTGGGTTCTGGCAAGGCCCTGGCGGATCTGGTGTCCGGCCGGACACCGGATGTCGATTTTCCTTTTTTGGGTTAGATCCACTATGAAATTCATCAGCGACCCCGGCTTTTTCCGTCCGGGGCGTCACGCCGTGTGGGCGCTCGTCGCGGCCCTGGCGGCCGCTCCGTCCTTCGCGGCGACCGGCATCCAGGTCTGGCACACCATGGACGAGCACAACGCCGCCGTCTTCCAGGACCTGGTCAAGGCCTACAATCGCGGCCAGTCCGACGTGAAGGTCGAGCTGCGGGTCTTCGAGACCCCGCAAAAGCTCGAGGCGGCGCTCGATGCGGCGGCGCGCAGCAAGGATCTGCCCGCGCTCGTCGAGCTGGGCGACGACCACACCCTGGACGAGATCGCCCAGCGCAGCTACATCCAGCCCTTCCACACCCAGCAGGGCAACCCGGCGCTCAAGAACACCCCGTGGTTCCTGTCCTCTGACAACGCCTTCATCCACGACGCCAAGGGCCGCCTGATGGCGTTTCCCTACATGCTCGAGATCCCGGTCATGTACTACAACCGGGACGCCTTCAAAAAGGCCGGCCTCCAGCCCGCGGTGCCGCAGCGCACCTGGATCGAGCTGCAGGCCCAATTGGTCGAGCTGGCGAACAACGGCTCGCGCAAATGCCCGCTGACCTCCGACCTGCCGGTCTCGATCAACCTCGAAAACCTCGCCGCGGTCAACAACCAGCTCTTTGCCAGCGAGGGCAACGGGCTCAAGGCCAAGGGGCTGCCGAGCTTCTCCTTCGATTCGACCTACGTGCGCCACCTGTCGCTGATGATCAGTTGGGTGCGCAGCGAGATCATGGTCGGGCCCCAGTTCGGGCCGCAATCGGTCGAGCGCTTCGCGGCGGGCGAGTGCGCGATCCTGATGTCCAATTCCGGCCACATGGGCCAGTTCAGCGACAAGCGGCTGCTGCGCTATGCCGTCTCGGGCCTGCCGTACTATCCCGAGGTCACCAAGCAGCCCGGCAGCCCCTTCGTCTCGGGCGCGGGACTGTGGCTGACCAAGGGCGACAAGCCCCGCACCGAGGCGACGGTCAAGTTCCTCGCCTGGCTGGCGCAGCCCGAGCAGGCCGCGAAATGGTACCAGCGCACGGGCTTCCTGCCGCTGACGCGCACGGCCTTCGAGCAGACCCCGGCGGACTACTACAAGGACCTCGGGCAGTGGCGCGAGCTGGTGGCCGTCTACTCGCAGAAGGCCAGCGCGACCGGCCAGGGCTTCCGCATCGCCAACTATCCCAGCATCCGCGCGCGCTTCCACCAGATCCTGGACACGGCGCTGGAGGGCAAGCAGCCCGCGGTCACCGCCTTGCAGCTCGCGGCGGCCGAGGCCAACAAGATGGTCCGCCAGAAATGAAGTCCTGATCCTCCGTCCCTCCGCGGCCGCTTTCCCGCGCCGCGGGGGCGGGGCGACGGGTCCGTTCGCAAGGGCCGGGGCGCTTTCCTCCATCCGTAATCGCCGGTCTGGCGCAGGGCCGGCATCCATCCCAAGATAGGCACCCGATCCGCCGGATCCGGTGCCTGTTTCGTTGATGGAGGGGTGCGCCCATGTCGAGGTTTCTTGTGTTGGCCGCCGCGTCGGCCCTGCTGGCCGGCTGCGCCCAGACGTCCCCCTGGGCGTGGCTGGAGGCGCACGGGCGCCGTCCGGCCGAGGCGGCCCCGCGCCAATTCGGCTTCGACTGGCGGATCGGCGGCGAGGCCGGCCTTGCCCCGCTGCAGGTCTTCGACGACGGCGAGCGCACCTGGCTGCAGTATCCGGCGGACCAGCCCGCGCCGGCCGTGTTCGAGCGCACGCCGCGCGGCGACCGCCTGCTGTCGCCGGCGCGGCAGGGTGACTACCTGGTGATCGACGGGGTGCCGGCGCACCTGGTGATGCGCGGCGGGCACCTGCTGGCCGAGGCGGTCCGGGAGGCGGCGGGCGAGGCCGGCGCCGCGGCGGCGGCCTCCGCGGCATCCGGGCCTGTCGCGGTGTCGCCGATCGAGCTCGCGGCCCCGTTTCCTGCGCCGGCGCCGTCGATCGAGCTCGCGGCTCCGTTCCCGGCACCGGCGCCGCCGCCCGCACCGCCGCCCGTCCTGCCGCCCGTCCTGCCGCCCGTCCCGCGTCCGGTGCCGCCCGTGCCGCCGCCATTGCCGCCGTCTCCGTCGCTGGTGTTCCAGGCCGGGCCGGCCGATGGCAACATCCGCAAGGCGCTGGGCCGGTGGGCGCGCGATGCGGGCTGGGTTTTCGAGGCCGAGCACTGGGCGGTCGACGTGGACATCCCCCTGGCCGGCTCGGCGGCGTTCGGGGATGCCTTCCGGCCGGCGGTGCGCGCGCTGCTGGCCGCCACCGAGCTGGGCGAGCGCCCGCTCCAGCCCTGTTTCTACGCCAACCGCGTATTGCGCGTGGTGCCGCTGGCCCAGCGCTGCGATCGCACGGCCGGCCCCGGGAGGCCCTCGTGAGGGCGCGGCGGCTAGCGGGCAGGCTGGCGGGCATCGCGATGCTGTGCGGGCTGCTCACGGGTTGCGCCCTGTCGCAGCGCCTGCGCGAGGCGGCCCTCGAGTTCTCGCAGGCGCGGACGACCCTCGCGCGCGGGCATGGCGAGTTCGCCGATGCCGCCCGCGACGATGCCGAGGCGCGGCAGGCGGCCCAGGAGGTCGACAAGCCCTGGCTGGCCGGCCGCGCCCAGCCCCTGGCGCGCGAATTGACGCTGCCGCCGGCCCTGCGGGCCCATGTCCGGACGACCTTGCTGTTTTCCGACGGCGACGACGACCTGCGCCGGATCGCCCACAGGATTTCCGCGGTGACCGAGATCCCCGTCCACGTGCGGCCCGACGCCTTGCTGCCCGCCTGGCATTTCCTGCCCCGGCTGGCGGGGGTGGCGGGCACCGGCCCCGCCGTGCCGCCGGTGTCCGAGGCCTTCGTCCTGGCCGACGCCCAGCAGCCGCTCGCCCAGATCCTCGATCGCCTGTGCGCGCATTTCGGGATCCTGTGGCGCTTCCACGAGGGGCGCATCGAGTTCTTTCGCACAGAAACCCGCGTGTTCAGCATCCGGGCGCTGGCGCTCGAGGCCCACACCGAGGCCTCGCTGGGGTATTCGGCGGGTGCGCGCGGGGCGGGCGGCTTCGTCGGCGCGTCCGGCACCCGTCTCGCCAGCGCGGGCGAGGACGTGATCAAGACCCTGCGGGCGCGCATCGAGCCCTTCCTCTCGCGGGCCGGCCTGCTGGTGGCCGAGCCCGGCGCCAGCGCCAGCATCGTGGTCACCGACATCCCCGAGGCCCTCGACCGGATCGCCCGCTACCTCGACCTCGAGAACCGCGCCATGACGCGGCGCGTGCGCCTGGTGTTCGAGGAACTGACCGTGGCCCTGACGGACCAGGCCCTGGCCAGCCTGGACTGGAACCTGATCTTTGCCGGGACGCGCCTGGCCGCCAGCCTGGCGGTGCCGGCGCTGGGGACGGCGCAGTCGGCGTCCCTCGGCGTCGGCATCACCCAGGGCCCGTTCTCGGGCAGCGAGGCGGTGATCCAGGCCCTGGGCGACGCCGGGCGCCTGGTGCGCAGCAGCACCGTGCCCATGCTGACCCTCAACCGCCGGCCGGTGACGCATGCGGTGCGCACCACTTTTTCATATATCGACCGCGTGGAAACCACCTCCGTGCCGGGCGGCGCCGGGATATCGCTGCCCGCCGTGTCGGTCAACCAAAAGGAGGAAACCGTGGGTTCGCTGCTGACCGTGATTCCCGACGCCCAGGAGGACGGCCAGATCCTCCTGTCCATCGCCTACGACAACACGGTGGCCCAGCCGCTGAAATCCGTGACCTTCGGCGACAAGGCGAATCCGCTGCAATTGCAGCAGCTCACGATCGACGGCAATGGCACGGTGCAGCAGCTCGCGGTGCAGCCGGGCCAGCCGCTGGTGATCTCGGGCTTCGACCGCCACCAGTCCGAGACCTCCGAGCGCCGCCTGGGGCCCGGCATGCCCGCCGTGTTCGGGGGCGGCGACCAGGCCGCCTCCCAGCGCCTGACGACCCTGCTGGTCATCACCGCGCGCGTCGAGGAGGGGCTGTAGTGCGCGCCACGCGGATCGTCCGGGCCGGCCCGGTCTCGCTGGCCTTCGGCATGGACTGGCTGCCGCTGGTGGGCGAGCGCCCCGACCGGCTCGCGCGCCGGATGGCGCGGCGGCATGGGGCCTCGCACGCGGTCCTGTCCGGTTCCGACCGGGCGGCGGTGGGGCTGGCCTGGCTGGCGGGCCGGCGCGATCCGGCGGCGCCGTATTCGGGCGCGCAGATCTTCGCGCTGCTCAATCCCCGGGGCACGGTGGCGGCCATCCTCGACATGGGCGACGGCAGCGTCTGCGTGCTGGCTTCCCACGAGGGGGTCGTCCTGTCGCGCTCCGACCGCATCTACCACGACCGGGCGCTGGCCCGCGCGGTGATCGACGAGCTGCGCCTGGCCTATCCCCGCCTGCGCGAGCAGCCGGCTTCGGAGCCGGCCGGCGGGCTGCGCCTGGACGAGCTCGCGCGCCATGCCGGCGACGAGGCGCGCCTGTGGCGGATGCCGTGGCGGGGCTGGCGCCGCGTGGGGCTCGCGGGCCTGGCGGCCTGTCTCGCCGCGCCGTTCGTGTGGCAGGCCGCGGCCGGCACGCGGGAGGGGCCGCGGCGCATCGATCCCCGCGAGGCCTGGGCGCAGGCCCAGCGCCAACTGCTGGACCAGCATCGCGTCCACGGCCCAGCGGGCACGCGCGCGCTGCTGGCCGCACTGTACCGCCAGCCCGCCGCGATCGCCGGGTGGCGCCTGCGCCTGCTGTCGTGCCGGCTGGCCGACGACGGCGACTGGCGCTGCCTGGGCGAGTACGAGCGCGCGGACCGCCGGGCGGACAACCGCGGCCTGCTGCGGCGGGCCCCGCCGGACTGGCGCCTGGATTTCCCCTCGCTGGACCTCGCGCGCGCGTCCTGGACGCTCGCCATGCCGGCGCAGGCGCCCGATCACGCCCGGCCGCCGCCCATCGAGGGGCAGGCCCGCGACTGGGCCAGCCGGGCACAGGCCATCCTGCCGGCGTTCTCCGCGTTCCGCCTCGATGCGCGCCGGCCCCTCGAGCCCGCCGCGCCCCGGGACGGGGAGGGCGCCGCGCTGCCGCGCCCCCCGGACCTGCGCCGCTACGCCCTGCGCGAGCTGCGGATCGACGGCCCCTTGCGGTCCGCCGTGCTGCTGATCCCGATTTCGCGGCACATCGGGTGGCGCAAGGCGGCCCTGACGATCGACCGGCGGCCCGCGTCCGGGATTTCCGCCAGCCCCATCAACCTCCATCTCGAGGGAGCCCTCTATGAAACACAAGACCTCCTCGCCGCGCCGGGAGATCTCCCAGGGCCGCCACGCGGCCTCCCGGGGCCGCCAAGCAATGTCTCCGGGCCATCACGCGACTTCCGGGATCTGCCAAGCGACCTCCCGAATCCGCCAGGCGACTTCCCCGGGCCATCACGCGACTCCCCGGGGCCGCCAAGCGGCCACCCGTCACCGGGCCACCCGTCACCGCCCCGCTGAGGCGGCGGCCGTCGCGGCCGCGCTCGCCCTCCTCCTTTCGCTGCTGCCGCCGGAGGCTTCCGGCGCCGCTGGGGTGAGTGCCGCGGGAATGGGCGCCGCGGGAACGGGCGCCGCGGGAATGGGCGCCGCGGGAACGGGTGCCACTGGAACGGGCGTCGCGGGAACGGGCGCCGGGCCAGCGGCGGTGCCGGCCGGCGTCGGGACGCCCCCGCCCGGCGGCGCGACGGCCATGATCTCGTCGATGGCCGCGGGTGCGGCAGGCGCAGGGGCGGATCGAGCCTCCGCCGAGGCCGGCGGCGAGGGCGGCGTCCCGGGCGAGGAGGAATTCGAATGGGAGACCCAGTCCGTGCGCGAGCTGTTGCGGCGCGACATCGGGGAGGCCTTGCGGTCCCCTTCCAGGCAGGGCGGCGGCGCCGGGCAGGGCGGTCTTGCGCGGGGCGGTTCCTTGCAGGGCCGCGGATTTGCGCAGGGCCACGGATTTGCGCAGGGCGGCGGTGCCGCGCGAGGGGGCGCGGCGGCGGCCCGGTCCGCCGGGCCGGAGGGGGCGGGCGCGCGGCCGCGGCTGGTGGCGATGTACGGCGTGGGGCGCAACTTGATGGCCGAGGTCCAGGTGGGCGCGCGCGCGTTCCTGTACTTGCGCGGGCAGGCGCTGCCGGTCGGCCACGCGGGCGATGCCGCCGTCTACCGCCTGAGGGACATGAACGGTGCCTGCGTGCAGCTCGAGCGCGGCGAGGACCGGCACTCGCTGTGCCTGCGGGCACTGCTGGGCGGGGCCAGGCCATGATGGCGCGCGTGATGGCGGGCGGCTGGCGCCGCCGCCGGGACGCCGCCCCCGGGACGGCGCGCGCGGCGGTCTTCGACAGCGCGCGGGCGGTCGTGCTCGGCGGCGCCCGGGGGGTGGCGGACCTGGATCCGCCGGTCCGCCGCCCGCTGGCGGCCGAGTTCGGGGCGCAGGCGCTGTCCGACCGGATCTGTCCGGCGGAGCTCGGCGACGGGACGGTGGCCCTGTTCGCGCTGGCCGAGCACGTGGGCAGCGACCAGGCCGACGAGCTCGCGCGGCGGATCGAGGCCGCCGGCCGGGTCATGGCCGATCCTCCGCGCTACGTGCTGTCGGCCGCCTCGCTGCTGGCGCTGGCGCGGGGCGACGCCGGCGGCCCGCCGGCCGCGCCGGGCGCCCGCGAGCGGACGCCCACCGCCCTCGCGGGGGTGTTCCAGGACATGGTGGAATGGGGCGTGCGCCACGGCGCGAGCGACCTGCACCTGAACGTGTGCCGCGACGAGGCCGAGTCCGAGGTGCGCTATACCCTGGCGGGACGGTACATCGCGCCCGAGCGCTTTCGCCGCATGCCCACCGCCTTGCTGCTGGACGTGCTGGCGGTCGCCTGGATGGACATCCGCGGCGGCAACGGCGCGGTCTTCGATCCCCTGGTCGAGCAGCAGGGCAGCCTGCTGCGCCAGGTCGACGGGCGCGACATCGTCCTGCGCTGGGCGTCGCTGGCGGCGGATCGCGGCCCCAGCGTCTGCCTGCGCTTCCTCGAGCGCGACGCGCGGCCCCGGCCCGCCTCGCTCGAGGCCCTGGGCTATCGCGAGGACCAGGTGGCGCGGATCGAGCGCGTCATGCGTTCCGAGGGCGGGGCGATCGTGTTCGCGGGCACGGTGGGCTCGGGGAAATCCACGACGCTGGCGACCCTGATCGCGGGCCTGCCGCCGCACCGCAAGGTCGTCACCCTCGAGGAGCCGGTCGAGTACCGCATCGAGCGCGCGGTCCAGAACACCATCGGGCGCTACCTGGACCGCGAGGCGCATGAAGGCTACGCGGCCAAGCTGCGCGCGCTCAAGCGCTCGGCCATGACCGACGTGCTGCTGGGCGAGATCCGCGATGCCGAGACGGGACGGGCGTTCATGGACCTCGCCGGATCGGGGGTGAACGTCTACACGACGGTCCACGCGCCTTCGGCCGCCGGGATCGTCGACCGCCTGGCCTCCGAGTTCATCGGCATCCCGCGCGACTTCCTCGGGACGCCCGGCATCCTCAAGCTGCTGGTCTTCCAGGCCCTGCTGCCCGCCCTGTGCCCGGCCTGCGCCGTGCCGGCCGACGCCCGCCGCCTGGCGGCCGCGGGCGGGCGCCCGGCGGCCTATTGGGAACGCTGGCTGGCGGGCATCGAATCCGCCTGGCCATGCTCGCGCGAGGCCTTGCGGCTGCGCAACGAGGCGGGATGCGAGCAGTGCCGGATCCCGCAATTGCCCGAGCTGGCCGGCTACCGCGGCCGCACCGTGGCCGCCGAGTGCCTCGAGCCGGGCCTGCCGGCCGGCGGCGCCGGCCCGCGCGCGGCGGATACCCGCGGCGCCATGGCCCATGCGATGGACAAGGCCCTGCGCGGCGAGATCGATCCGCGCGACGTGGAGGTGCGCTTCATGGCCTTCGAGACGCTGGCCCTGCGCGAGGGGCGCGCGCCATGAGGCCGGCCTGGACGGAGCGCTGGCGCGCGGGCCCGGGCCCGCGGCTGGACGCCTGGCGCTTCGCGGCCGCGCGGGCCGAATACTACGACTACCTGCAGGCGGTCCTGCGCGGCATGCGCGGCCGGCGCACCCTGCGCGAGGTCTTCGATCTCGACGCGCGGCGCTACGGGCCCGGCAGCGTGCGCGGCCGGCTGTCGGCCGCCTGGGCGCGCGCCTGCGAACTCAGCGGCGGCGACCTGCACGCCACCTGGGTCGGCAGCTTTCCCGCCGACGAGCTGGTGCTGGTCCGGGCCGCGCAGGCCTTCGGCAACGAGCGCCTCATGGCCTGCTTCGAGGCGCTCGCCGGGCACCTGGCGCTGATGGCGCGGGCGCGCGCCATCCTGGTCCTGACGCTGGGCACCGCGGCCGCGGCGCTCGTCGTCGCCAGCCTGCTGGCGCTGGCGCTGCCGGCCTTCACCGTGCCGGGGCTGGCGCGCGCGTTCCAGGGCCTGCCGGCGGCCTTCCACGGGCCGTACGCGCGCACGCTGTTCGCCTTCTCGGACTGGCTGGCCGCTCATGGCGTGCTGCTGCCGGCCGGGGCGGCGATCCTCTCGGCCGCCGGGGTGTGGATGCTGCCGCGCGGCGCCGGCGCCTGGCGGCGCGCCCTCGACCGGCATGGCGTCTGGCGGCTGTACCGGCAGGTCCAGGCGCTGCGCATCCTGGCGCTGCTCGAGATCCTGCTGGATTCCGGCTCGGGGGCGTCCACGCAATTGCGCGCCGCGGTCGGCATGCTCCATGAGGGGGCCCGGCCCTGGGCGCGGCACCACCTGTCGCGCATGCTCGAGCACATCGACCGGGGATGGGTGGGCGCGGTCTCGCTGGATACGGGGCTGCTGGATCGCGACGCGTACTGGTATCTCGAGGACATGGCGGCGGCGCGCGGCCTGCGGGAGGGGCTGAGCGCCGCGCGCCAGCGGCTCGCGGCGCAACTGCTCGGGCGGGTCTCGCGCCAGGCGGAGGCCATGCGTTGGCTGATGCTGCTCGCGGCGCTCGCCTGGGTGCTGGGCGTGGCCCTGTGGCATTACGCGGCGCTGGACGAGCTGCGGCGCGCCTGGATGGTGTTTCACGCCAGCCACTAGGGGCGGGCGGATCGATATGCCGGCAGGGCCGGCGAGGAGGACGACATGGCGGTTTCACGGCAAGGCGGGCGGCATGCCCGCCAGCAGGGCTTTTCCCTGATCGAGGTCTCGATCGTCACGGCCATCATCCTGCTGGTCGCGATCGTCGGCATACCGGCGATCGGCGGCTACGTGGTCGAGAACAAGGTGCCCAGGGTCGGCGAGGAGCTCACCCGCTTCATCGTGCAGGCGCGCGTGAACGCGGGCACCGGCGACGCCTCGCCGTACGGCGCGCTCACGAGCGCGAGCCTGGCGAACATGGTGGCGGATTCGACGGTGCTCACGGTGATGGCGGACGGCTCCATCCGCCACGGCCTCGGCGGCCAGGGGGACGTCCAGGTCGAGCCGGTCGAGGGAGGCGCCGGTTTCGTGGTGCGCCTGAGCGCGGTCAATCATGCCGCCTGCCCCTCGATCGCCTCGGTCCTGCAGCGCGTCGCCGAGATGATCACCGTGGGCCAGGGCGTCGGCCAGGGCAAGGTGGTCAAGGACGCCACCACCACCTACAGCGCCCTGGCGGCCGAGTCGGCGTGCGCGCGCGGCGACGTCAACCAGTTCGCGTTCTACGCGCGATGAGCGCGCCCTGGACCGCGGCCGATGGGCGGCGCGCCCTCCCGCCGGACGGCCCGCCGCGCCGCCCGCGCACCCCACAGGGCGGATTCGTGCTGGTCGAATTGGCCGTTGCCGGCCTGATCCTCGTGCTGCTGTCGGCCTGGGCCGCGCATGCCTGGGCGCAGCGGGTGCGCGATTTCCAGGCGCAGTCCCTGGCGGTGTGGATGACGGCGGCGCAAGGGGCCGCGCGGTCCTATCTGCGCCGCCACGCGCCGGCGCTGGGCCTGGCCGATGAGCCGGGCGCCCTGGCGGACGAGGGCTTCGCCGATTGGTCCGCGCCCGGCTGGGACGAGATGCGCGCCGCGGGCTTCGTCCCGGCCGGGTGGACGGACGCCGGTCCCCTGGGGCATGCGCTGGGGTTGCGGGTCCTGCGCTCGGGCGCGTGCCCGGGCGCCGATTGCCGCCTCACGGCGCTGGTCCATACGCGCGGGCCGTTGCTCGGCCGCGATGGCGGAGCGGTGGATGAGGGGCTGGTGGCGCAGTGGCTGATGGCCGTCCAGGGGCGGGGCATGGTGGTCTGGCCCCATGCGCCCCGGGTCCTGTCGGGCGCCGCCCGCCGCCTGCCGGCGCCCGAGGACTGGCCGGCGGGCATCGTCGCCCTCGCGGCCGAGGACGACGGCACGGCACCGTCCGGCGCGGCACCGCCGGCCGGCGAGATCGATCTGGGCCCCTACCTGAGGGTGCGGGACGAGCGCGACCCCGAGTTCCAGGGCGGCGCCACGGTCCAGGGCGACGTCGCGGCCGGGGGCAGCATCCGCAGCGGCGCCTCGCTGCGGGCCCGGGATTTCCTGGTGATCGAGCAGTCCGCCGCCGAGCACGGCGGCTGCACCCAGGAGGGCGCCATGTCCGTCGAGCGCAGCCGCGACGCCATCCTGCTGTGCCGGCAGGGCCGCTGGCGGTCGGCCGGCCGGCCGGACGGCGGCGGATTCCTCTCGCACAGCCGCCGGGGATGCGCCGACGGCACGGGGGTGTTCCGCGGCAATCCGGTGACCGGCGACTGCTCGTGCCCGTTCAACTACACGCCCGTCATGGTCTCGGACGCGGGCACCTTGACGGCCCCGGAGGGCCGGACGACGGGCTTCATCTGCGTGGCCCTGCGCTGAGCGCCCCTACTTGCCACCGCTCCATGCGGCGATGAGGGCGCGCTCGTCGTCGCTCATCTGGGTGAGGTTGGCGAGCGGCATGTACTTGCTGGCGACCACGGTCTTGATCTGGACGGCGTGCAGCAGGATCTCGTCGGCCGTGTCCAGCATGATGCCCGCCGGCGCGGCGGCAAAGCCCGCGTAGGTCGGCTTGGCGGAATGGCACTCGGTGCAGCGCGCGGCGACGATGCCCTGGACCCGTTCGAGCGTGACGGCGGCCTGCGGCCCTCCGGCCGCGGCGGGCGCGCCGGAGGGCGCCGCGAGCCAGCCGATGATGGCCAGCATGGCGATGCCGGCGGCCGGGAAGCGCAGGTCGTTCCTGCCGGTGTGGCGCAGCACGAAATACTGGCGGATCGCCGCTCCCGCGAAGATGAACAGGCACATGATGATCCAGGCGTATTCGTTCGTGTAGGTGAACGAATAGTGGTTGCTGAGCATCAGGAACACGACGGGCAGCGTGAAGTACGTGTTGTGCACCGAGCGCTGCTTGCCGAGCTTGCCGTCCAGCGGATCGGGCGTCTGCCCGGCCTTGAGGGCTTTCACCATGCGGCGCTGGCCGGGGATGATCCAGAAGAACACATTGGCCGACATGCAGGTCGCCATCAGCGCGCCGGTGATGAGGAAGGCGGCGCGGCCCGGGAATATCTGGGTGGTCAGCCAGGCGACCACCACCATCATCACGCCCACGGCGAGGCTCAGCAGGCCGTCGCGGTTCATGGTGGGGCTGATGAGGCGGCACATGCGGGAATAGAGGATGTAGCCGACGATCAGGAAGGCCACGGCGAGGGCGCTCGCCTCGGTGCCGCTCATCCCGGCCGCCCAGGCCCAGGGGCTGGCGGTGTTGACCAGGTAGAACGCCGGCTTGGACAGGTACATCAGGGAAAACAGCGCGAAGCCCGAGAGCCAGGTGGTGTAGGCCTTCCAGAAGGACCAGTGCATGTCCTCGGGCAGCTCGGCCGGGTTGGTCAGGTATTTCTGGTTGTGGTAGAAACCGCCGCCATGCACGGACCACATTTCGCCGAAGACGCCGAGTTTCCTGGCGTGCTCGCCGCGGGGCGGGTGCAGGCTCAGGTCGAGCATGACGAAGTAGATCGATTCGCCGATCCACGCGATGGCCGCGATGACGTGCAGCCAGCGCAGCAGCAGATTGCCGTATTCCAGAAGGAATCCTTCCATGGGTTTGCCTCTATCGTTGTTCGATGGGTGCGGCGGGCGCGCGGGCGGCTAGCTGCCGCGGTAGGTGGACCAGGTCCAGGGGGTCACGACCAGCGGGACGTGGTAGTTCTCGTCCGGATTGGCCACGCCGAAGCGCAGGATGACCTGGTCGACGAAGCGCGGCGTGGGCAACTGGACGCCGCGCCGGGCGAAATAATCCCCGGCGTGAAAGACCAGTTCGTAGGTGCCGCGCCGCAGCTCGGCGCCGCCGAGCAGGGGCTCGTCGCAGCGGCCGTCGGCGTTGGTGGCCGTGCGCTTGAGCAGGGTGCGCGTGTCGCCGTCGAGGCGATAGAGTTCCAGGGCGACGCCCTGGGCCGGCACACCGTGGACGGTGTCCAGCACATGGGTGGATAGTTTTCCCATGGGATTTTGTCTCCGGTCAGCATCCTGCCAGGAAGGCCCCCGGTATGGCCGGCCCGCCGCCTGCGGCGACGGTTCGCGGAGTCCGTGGCTGGCGCCTGTGAACGACTCCGGGGCAGGACAGTTGAGTAATTGTAAACAATTTGTGTTGACGATTTTCGTCCGATCCACAATAATTGTCAACAACTTTGGTTTTACAAGATTCCCATGCTCCGGTTGAAATCCAGGAAAGCGGCGGGCGAACTCGACGCCCCGAGCGCCTCCTCGCTGCGTAAGCGGCCGGGGGCGGAGGGCGGCGCGCGCTCCGAGGCCGAGCGCGTCTATGGCGAGATCTTCGACGCCGCGATGGACCGCCGCCTGCTGCCCGGCGCAAAGCTGACCGAGGCGACGCTGTGCTCGATCTTTTCATGCTCGCGCGCGACGGTGCGCGCCGCGCTGTCGCAGCTCGCGCACGACAAGATCGTGGTGATCGAGCCCAACCGCGGCGCCTACGTCTGGCAGGCCACGCCCAAGGAAACCCGCGACGTGTTCGCCATGCGCCAGGCCCTGGAATGCATCGTGATCGACGCCCTGGCCGCGCGGCCTGGCATCGCCGAGGCCCTGCGCCCCTTGCATGACATGGTGGATCGCGAGCAGCGCGCGTTCGAGACGGGCGACCGCATCAGTTGGATCCGTCTGTCCAACGCCTTCCACGTCGAGCTGGCGCGCCTGGCCGACAACCAGGTGCTGACCGAGATGCTGCACGGCCTGTGCGCGCGCACGACGCTCATCATCGCCTTCCACGACACGCCCGGCGACACCGCCTGCTCGTACGTCGAGCACCGGGAGGTGCTGGACCTCATCGCCCGCGGCGACGCGCCGGGCGCGCGCGAGGCCATGCGCCACCACCTGCAGGATTGCGAACAGCGCATGGGGGAGGCGGCCGGCGGCGTGCCGGATCCCTGGGCCGCGTTCAGCGTCAAGATCTGACCAAGGAGACTCCTTCCATGTCCAGCAGCACAGCCTATCCCCGCGACCTGGTCGGCTATGGCCGCAATCCGCCCCATGCCGACTGGCCGGGCGGGGCGCGCGTCGCGGTGCAGTTCGTCCTGAACTACGAGGAGGGGGGCGAGAACTGCGTGCTGCACGGCGATGCGGGCTCCGAGCAGTTCCTGTCCGAGATCATCGGGGCCGCCGCCTATCCCGACCGCCACCTGTCGATGGAGTCGATCTACGAGTACGGCTCGCGCGCCGGGGTCTGGCGCATCCTGCGCGAATTCGAGCGCCGCGGCCTGCCCCTGACGGTCTTTGCCGTGGGCATGGCGCTCGAGCGCCATCCCGAGGTGGCCCGCGCCTTCGTCGAGCTGGGCCACGAGGTCGCCTGCCACGGCTATCGCTGGATCCACTACCAGTCGATCCCCGAGGAGGTCGAGCGCGAGCATTTCCGGCGCTGCGTCGAGGTCGTCACCCGCCTGCTCGGCCGCCACCCCGACGGCTGGTACACCGGGCGCGACAGCCCCAACACCTTGCGCATCGTGGCCGAGGAGGGGAAATTCCTCTACGACGCGGACTACTACGGCGACGACCTGCCGTTCTGGGCCGAGGTGGAACTGCCCGACGGCAACACGCGGCCACAGCTCATCGTGCCCTATACCCTGGACACGAACGACATGCGCTTCGCCTCGCCCCAGGGCTTCAACACCGCCGAGCATTTCTACCAGTATCTGAGGGACGCCTTCGACGTCCTGTACGCCGAGGGCGAGACCGCGCCCAAGATGATGTCGGTCGGCCTGCACTGCCGCCTGATCGGGCGTCCCGGACGCTTCGCGGGCTTGCAGAGGTTCCTCGACCACGTGCAAAGGCACGAGCGCGTATGGATCGCCACGCGGGCCGACATCGCCCGCCATTGGGCCCGGCATCACCCCTGGAAAGGCGCCTGAGCGCCGTGTTTCACGGGCTCGCCGCTCGCCGGCGGGCCCGCGTCCCGCGGCCCGCCGGAGGATCCGGCGGGCGCACCACCCCGTTTTGGAGCATGTCCCCATGGCTACCCCCAATCTGCCCGCCGGCACCGTCATCGATGCCCCCGCCGCCGACTTGCCCGCGTTCGCGGTCCGCCACCCGAACCTCGCCAGCGCCGACCTGGGCGCCCGGGTCGTATCCTGCACCGACGAGTTCTTTGCGCCGGCCGAGCGCATGCTGCAATCGTCCGGGCCGATCTTCATCGTCGGCAAGTTCGACGACCACGGCAAGTGGATGGACGGCTGGGAAACCCGCCGGCGGCGCAACGGCGGCCACGACCACGCCATCGTCCGGCTTGGCCTGCCGGGGGTCATCGAGGGCGTGGACATCGACACCAGCCACTTCACGGGCAATTTCCCGCCCGCGGCCTCGCTGCTGGCCTGCCGCTGCGAGGGCGACCCGGACGATTCGGCCGAATGGGTCGAGATCGTGCCCGCCACCTCGCTGAAGGCCAGCGCCCATCATTTCGTCGAGGTCAGGGACGACCGCGTCTGGACGCACCTGCGCCTGAACATATTCCCCGACGGCGGCGTGGCCCGCCTGCGCGTCTACGGCCGGCCGGCCTGCGACTGGGAGCGCCGCGATCCCGGCGTCCTGTACGAGGTGTCGGCGCTGGCCAACGGCGGGCGCATCGTCGCCTACAGCGACGCGCACTACGGCGTGCCGACGGGCATCCTCAAGCCGGGCCGGGGCGTCGACATGGGCGACGGCTGGGAAACGCGCCGCCGCCGCGAGCCGGGCAACGACTGGCTGATCCTCGAGCTGGGCCACGCCGTCACCGTGGAAAAGATCGAGATCGACACCGCGCACTTCAAGGGCAACTATCCCGACCGGGTGTCCGTGCTGGGCGCCCTGGTGGCCGAGTCGACCGACCAGTCCCTGGTGACGCAGTCCATGTTCTGGCCCGAGCTCCTGGGCGAGCAGAAGACCGAGATGGACAAGCAACATTTCTTCGAGGGCGGGCAGATCCAGCCCATCGGGCCGGTCTCGCACGTGCGCGTCAACATCTTTCCCGACGGCGGCCTGAGCCGCGTGCGCATCTGGGGCCGCCTGGCCCGCTGACCCCCGCGCACGACGCGGCACCGTTTGTTTCCGCGCAGGCACCGCAAGGTGCCTGCCTCACATGGACGATTCCCGAGCGAGGCCCCCATGATCCAGCCCACCGACCAGCATCCGCCGCCCGCCGGCGCGAGCCTGCAAGACCGCCTGCGCGCCTGGGTGGACGCGCATTTCGACGAACAGGTCGAGCTGCTGCGCACCCTCATCGCGATTCCCACCGACGTCCCGCCGGGCGACACGGCGCCGCATGCCGAGGCGGTGGCGCGGATCGTCGAGGGCTGGGGCTGGGAGGCCGAGCGCCATCCCGTGCCGGAGGACCTCGTCCGGGCGCGCGGCATGCGCAGCGTCACCAACCTCATCGTGCGCCGCCGGTACGCGGCGGGCGGGCCGGTCTTCGCCCTGAACGCGCACGGCGACGTGGTGCCGCCCGGCGAGGGCTGGACGCGCCCGCCCTACGGCGGGGTGGTCGAGGACGGCCGCATCTACGGCCGGGCCGCGGCCGTGTCCAAGAGCGATTTCACCACCTACCTGCATGCGGTGCGCGCGCTGGAGGCGAGCGGCGCCCCGCTGGCCGGGGCGATTGAGCTGCACTTCACCTACGACGAGGAGACCGGCGGATTGCTGGGGCCCGGCTGGCTGCTGGAACAGGGCCTGACGCGGCCCGACTACGCGCTGTGCGCCGGCTTCAGCTACGCGGCGGTCACGGCGCACAACGGCTGCCTGCAGTTCGAGGTCACGATCGACGGCAAGGCCGCGCACGGCTCCATGCCGCGCTCGGGCCACGACGCCCTGCGCGCGGCCACGCGCATCCTCGGCGAGATCCATCGCCAGGCCGACGCCCTCGAGCGGATCCGTTCCTGCGTCCCGGGCATCGAGAGCCCGACGATGATCGTCGGCCGTATCGAGGGCGGCACGAGCACCAACGTGGTGCCCGGCAGGGTGGTTCTCGGGATGGACCGCCGCATGATCCCCGAGGAGGATCCGGCCGAGGTGGAGGCGCAGGTGCGCGCCTTCATCCAGGCCGCCGCCGAGGGGCTGCCCGGCATCCGGGTGGCGGTGCGCCGGACGCTGCTCGCGCGCCCGCTGCGCGCGCTGCCCGGCCACGAGCGCATCGTCGAGAGCCTGCGGCGCCACGCCCGGGAGGTCCTGGGCGAGCCGATCGAGGCTTGCGGCACGCCCCTGTACGCCGACGCGCGCCTCTACGGCGAGCACGGCGTGCCGGTGGTGCTGTACGGCGCCGGACCGCGCACGCTGCTCGAGTCGCGCGCCAAGCAGGCCGACGAGAACCTGTCGCTGCCGGACCTGCGCGGCGCCACGCTGGTGGTCGCGCGGATGCTCGCCGACTTCCTCCTGGCGGAGGGTGCTTAGACGCTATAATTCCTGGTTGCCTTTCCCAGGGCACCCAGACCATCCCATGCGGCATAGCGAATGAAAACCACCGAGATCCGTCAGAAGTTCCTGTCCTTTTTCGAATCCAAGGGGCATCAGGTCGTGCCGTCATCGCCGCTCGTGCCGGCCAACGACCCGACGCTGCTGTTCACCAATTCGGGGATGGTGCAGTTCAAGGACGTGTTCACCGGCAAGGACACGCGGCCGTATCGCCGGGCGACCACCGCGCAGCGCTGCGTGCGCGCCGGCGGCAAGCACAACGATCTCGAGAACGTGGGCTATACCGCCCGCCATCACACGTTCTTCGAGATGCTCGGCAATTTCAGCTTCGGCGACTATTTCAAGCACGACGCGATCCGCTACGCCTGGACCCTGCTGACCGAGGTCTACGGGCTGCCCAGGGAAAAGCTCTGGGTCACCGTCTACCAGGAGGACGACGAGGCCTACGGCATCTGGGCCGACGAGATCGGCGTGCCCGCCGAGCGCATCATCCGGATCGGCGACAACAAGGGCGCGCGCTACGCCTCGGACAATTTCTGGCAGATGGCCGACACCGGCCCCTGCGGCCCGTGTTCCGAGATCTTCTACGACCACGGCCCCGGGATCTGGGGCGGGCCTCCGGGATCGCCCGAGGAGGACGGCGACCGCTACATCGAGATCTGGAACCTCGTGTTCATGCAGTTCGAGCGCGACGCCCAGGGCGTCATGCATCCGCTGCCGCGGCCCTGCGTGGACACCGGCATGGGGCTCGAGCGCATCGCGGCCGTGCTGCAGCACGTGCATTCCAACTACGAGATCGACCTGTTCCAGTCCCTGATACGCGCCGCCGCGCGCGAGACCGGGACGACGGACCTGAACGACAATTCCCTCAAGGTCATCGCCGACCACATCCGCGCGTGCAGCTTCCTGATCGTCGACGGGGTGATCCCGGGCAACGAGGGGCGCGGCTACGTGCTGCGCCGGATCATCCGCCGGGCCCTGCGCCATGGGCACAAGCTCGGCCAGAACGGGGCGTTCTTCCATCGCCTGGTGGCCGACCTGGTCGGGCAGATGGGCGGGGCGTATCCCGAGCTCGTGGCCCAGCAGTCGCGCGTCGAGCAGGTCCTGCGCCAGGAGGAGGAACGCTTCAGCGAGACGCTCGAGAACGGCATGCGGATCCTCGAGGCCGCGCTGGGCGAGCTGCCCGAGGGCCGGCCGCTGGACGGGCAGACGCTGTTCACGCTCTACGACACCTACGGCTTCCCGGTGGACCTGACCGCCGACATCTGCCGCGAGCGCCGCGTCGAGGTCGACCTCGAGGGCTTCGAGCGGGCGATGGCGCGCCAGCGCGAGCAGGCGCGCGCCGCCGGCAAGTTCAAGGCCGCCGCCGAGCTCAGCTACGAGGGCGTGGCCACGCGCTTCGACGGCTACGAGCATTTCGACGGGCGCGCGACCGTGACCGCGCTGTACGTGGACGGCGTGCAGGTGCCGTCCATCGCGCAGGGGCAGGACGCGGTCGTGGTGCTCGACGCCACGCCTTTCTACGCCGAGTCGGGCGGACAGGTGGGCGACACCGGGCTGCTCGCGGGCCCGGCGGGAGCGCGCTTCCAGGTCGGCGACACGCAAAAGATCCAGAGCGACGTCTTCGGGCACCATGGCAGCCTGCTCGAGGGCGCCCTGTCGGTGGGCGACGCCGTCGAGGCGCACGTCGACCAGGCGCGCCGGCGCGACACGATGCGCAACCACTCGGCCACCCACCTGATGCACAAGGCCTTGCGCCAGGTGCTGGGCGACCACGTGCAGCAGCGCGGCTCGCTGGTCGACGGCGACAAGACCCGCTTCGATTTCGCCCATGACGCGCCCATGAGCCCGGCGCAGATCGCCGAGGTCGAGCGCATCGTCAACGCCGAGATCCTGGACAACGAGCCGGTGCGCACGCAGCTCATGTCCTACGACCAGGCGGTCGAGGGCGGCGCGGTGGCGCTGTTCGGCGAGAAATACGGGGACGTGGTGCGCGTGCTGGACATCGGCTTCTCGCGCGAGCTGTGCGGCGGCACCCACGTCGCACGCACGGGCGACATCGGCCTGTTCAAGATCGTCTCCGAGGGCGGCGTGGCCGCCGGCATCCGCCGCGTCGAGGCGGTCACGGGGCGCAGGGCGCTCGAATGGGTCCAGCAGGCGCAGGACATGCTCGACCGCGCCGCGGGCCTGCTCAAGTCGCAGGCCGCCGAGATTCCCGAGCGCATCCAGGCCTTGCAGCAGCAGGCGCGCCACCTCGAGCGCGACCTCGAGCGCCTGCAGGACAAGCTCGCCGCGGCCGCCGGCAGCGACCTGGCGGGCCAGGCCATCGAGCTCCCGGGCGCGCGCCTGCTCGCGGCGCGCCTGTCCGGGGTGGATCCCAAGGCCCTGCGCGGCATGGTGGACCAGCTCAAGGCCCGGCTGGACAATGCCATCGTGCTGCTGGCGGCGGTGTCGGACGGCCGGATCAGCCTGGTGGCCGGCGTGAGCCCGAGCCTGACGGCCCGGGTCAAGGCGGGCGACCTGGTGGGCGCCGTCGCGGCGCAGGTGGGCGGCAAGGGCGGCGGCCGTCCCGACATGGCCATGGGCGGCGGCTCCGACGTCTCGGCCCTGGACGGCGCCATCGCGAGCGTGCGGGCCTGGGTGCAGGCGCGCCTGGAGGCCTGACCATGGAACGGGCCGATCTTGCGGCGGATCTCGAGATCGATGCGACGGGGCTGGATTGCCCGCTGCCCATCCTGCGCACCAAGAAGGCCCTGGCGCAGCTCGCCAGCGGGCAGGTCCTGGCGGTGCTCACCACCGACGCGCACGCCGCGCGCGATTTCCAGGCGTTCTGCCGCCAGACCGGCAACGCCCTGCTGGCCCAGGAGGCCAGGCCCGGCGGCGTGACGGCGCATTTCCTGCGCCGGCGCTGAGGGCGCCGCCTGTTGTTTTTTGGGGCGCGCGCCCGCCCGCGGCGCGCGCGGATTGCGGTTTGGTACGCAAAAGTGCTAAAATTTTGCGTTTTTCACAGTATTTTCAAAGGATTATCAATGGTTGTGATTCGTCTGGCCCGCGGCGGCTCGAAGAAGCGTCCCTTCTACAACGTCGTTGCTGCCGATTCTCGCAATCGCCGCGATGGTCGTTTCATCGAACGCGTGGGCTTTTACAATCCCATCGCGGGCGAGGGCCAGGAAGGCCTGCGCATCGCGCTCGATCGCATCCAGCACTGGACGGAAAACGGCGCGCAGCTCTCGCCCACGGTTTCCCGCCTGGTCAAGGAATACTCGGCCAAGGCCGCCGCCTGAGCGGCGCGCGCCATGGCCGGCCACGCGTCCGGCGCCGGGCAGGCGCCCGATGACCTGGTCGAGGTGGGCAGGATCGTCGCGGCCCATGGCGTGCGCGGCTGGCTCAAGGTCCAGCCGTATTCCGCCGATCCGCAGGCGCTGCTGCGCGCCCCAGTCTGGTGGCTCAAGACGCCCGATCCGAGGCCGGATCCGGGCGTCTCGTCATTGGCGCGCGCCGCCCGGGTACTGGCCTGCCGCCCGCATGGCGGGCGCTTCGTCGTCGCCCAGCTCGAGGGCGTGGCCGACCGGGATGCCGCGCAGGCCTTGCAGGGCTGCACGGTGTGGGCCTCGCGCGCCGCTTTTCCCGAGGCCGGCGCGGACGAATATTACTGGGTGGACCTGATCGGCTGCGATTTCTACGGGCAGTCCGGCGGGGCGCCCTGTTTCCTGGGCCGGGTCGACGAGGTGCTCGACAACGGCGCCCATGCGGTGTTGCGGGTCGCACGCGGGACGCTGGACGAGCAGGGCGTCTTCCAGCCCACGCCGGACGGCCGCGGGCGGGCGGTGCACACGCTGGTGCCTTTCGTCCAGGCCCATGTGCACCGCGTGGACCTCGCGGCCCGGCGCATGGACAGCGACTGGCCCGACGATTTCTGAGCGCCGGCGGTCATCCACCTTCACGGGGCGCGAGCATGCGATTCGATCTGGTCACCCTGTTTCCCGAGATGTTTTCCGCCCTGCGTGACCAGGGCGTGAGCGGGCGCGCCCACGCGCGCGGAATCTGGCGGCTGGGGCTGTGGAATCCGCGCGATTTCACCGAGGACGCCCATCGCACGGTGGACGACCGTCCCTACGGGGGCGGGCCCGGCATGGTCATGATGGCCGAGCCCCTGTCGCGAGCGGTGGCGGCGGCGCGGGCGGCGCGCCTGGCCGAACCCGACGAGGATCCCGCGCGGGTGCCGGTGGTCCTGCTGTCGCCGGCGGGCCGGCGCTACGACCAGCGGGTCGCCAGGCGGTGGGCCCGGTCCTCGGGCGCCATCCTCGTCTGCGGACGCTACGAAGGCGTGGACCAGCGCTTCATCGACCGGTACGTGACCGAGGAATTGTCCCTGGGCGACTACGTGCTGTCCGGCGGCGAGCTGGCGGCCATGGTGGTCATGGACACCGTGCTGCGTCTGCTGCCCGGCGTGCTGCACGACGCGCAATCGGCCGAGCAGGATTCCTTCGATCCCGCCCTCGGCGGCCTGCTGGACAGCCCGCACTACACGCGCCCCGAGGTCTGGAAGGGCATGCCGGTGCCCGAGGTCCTGCTCTCGGGGCACCACGCCCGCATCGCCGAATGGCGGCGCCGGCGCTCGTTCGCCCTGACCGCGGCGCGCCGCCCCGACCTGATCGAGGCCGCGCGCGCGGCCGGCAAGGCCGGCGGCGGGGACTCGTCGGATGGGGATGGGTCGCCGGGTCGGGACTGAACCCTCAGCCGCGCGGCGGGATGTTCAGGCCGCGCTGGACCGCGGGGCGGGCCAGGAAGGCCTCGAGGACCCGCGCCACCCGCGGGAAATCCTTGAAGCCCACGAGCTCGCCCGCCTCATAGAAGCCGATGAGGTTGCGCACCCACGGGAAGATCGCCATGTCCACGATCCCGTATTCGTCCCCCATCATCCAGGCGCGGCCCTCGAGGCGGCCCTCCAGCACCTTGAGCAGGCGGCGGGATTCGTCCACGTAGCGCTGCAGGGGACGCTTGTCCTCGTAGTCCTTGCCGCCGAACCTGTTGAAGAATCCCACCTGGCCGAACATCGGCCCGATGCCGCCCATCTGGAACATCAGCCACTGGATCGCCTGGTAGCGCAGCGCCGGATCGGCCGGCAGGAAGCGGCCCGACTTGTCGGCCAGGTAGATCAGGATCGCGCCGGTCTCGAACAGCGGCAGGGGCCGGCCTCCGGGGCCGTCCGGATCGATGATGGCCGGGATCTTGTTGTTGGGATTGAGCGAGAGGAATTCCGGCGACAGTTGGTCCCGCGTGTCGAAGCTGACCAGGTGCGCCTCGTACGGCAGGCCGGTTTCCTCCAGCATGATGGAAACCTTGACGCCGTTGGGAGTGGGCAGGGAATAGAGCTGGATGCGGTCGGGATGCCGCGCCGGCCATTTGCGGGTGATCGGGAAAGCTGACAGATCGGCCATGATGTCCTCGGACGTTTGAAACAGGGGCATTTTGCCTGATTTGGCGGCTGAGGGTGTCGGCCGCCTGCGCTCAGCGGGCGGGCATCGACGCCTTGAGCGCCGGCGGCTTGCGGACGATCGAGGGGTCGGGGGCCGGCGGGCGCGGGCCGTGGACGATGTCGCCGCGCCAGACGCCCCGGTGGCGGCTCAGCACCAGGTAGTCCTGGTCGGGCCCCGCCTGGCGCGCCGTGACGTGCAGGACGCCGTCGATGACGGCGAGGCTGGGATCGGAGGCGGGCGCCCCCGGCAGCCTGCGCGGGCGGCCGTCCTGGACCAGCCACAGCGGGCCCCCGCCGGGTTCGCGGGCGGCGACGATCACGTGGCCGGCGGGCCCGAGGATCGCCGCCGGGCGGCCCTGGTAGGCCAGCCCCAGGTCCTCGGGCTTGCCCCAGCCGCCGCAGGCGCTGCGGCCGTGGCGCTGCACCAGGCGCAGCATCCGCCCGCTGCGCAGGTCGCGCACATAGGCTTCCATGCGGCCCACGGCGTTTTCCGCCACTGCCAGGCCGCCGTCGCCGAGGACGCCCGGGATGCGGCGCCAGCGCGCCGGAAGGCCGATGTAGAGCGTTTCGGGGCCGCTTGCTTGGGCGCCGCCCGTCCCGCCTCCGCTCGCGCACCAGAGCCGGCCGGCGTCGTCGGTGGCGAGGACCATGAAACCCCCGTTCGTGGCGCGGCTGCCGCTCTCGCCCCGGCCCGCGCGGGCGGCTGTGCGTTCGGCGATCGCTACTTCGGCGCGCGCGCCGGGCAGCGGGGGCAGGGCGCGCCATGCGGCCCACTGCCGGCGCGCCGCGTCCCATCGGCTGAGCTGGAAGCGGCCGTCGTTGCCCATGCCCAGCGCCCACGGGGAGGATCCCGCCGTGACGACCGGCGGGCGCGTCAGGCGGGCGCCCTCGATGGGCCGCCAGTCGGCCGGCCCGCCTGGTGGGCCGATCACGGTGGACAGGATCCGGCCGTCCGGGCCGCGGATGAGGACGCCGGCGCCCTGGGCCGTGGGCTGGAAGACCGTCGCGGGATCGGGGCTGCGCGCCTGCGGGCCCAAGGCCAGGCCCGCGCCCTCGGCGCGCAGGTTCACGGTGTTGGCGTGCTCGTCCACCGTCAGCAGGACGGGGCCGCCCGGTCTTGCGAGCAGGGTGGCGGGAGTGTTCCCATTGGATACATAGTATATCCGTGACACCCACAAGGCCTCGGGGCCGGCCGGCCGGTCGCAGTGCGCCGGATCGCGGCAGTAGCGATAGTCGTGGCGCATGTAGGCCAGGAACACCTGGGTCTTGGCCGCCGCCTGCGCCGGGTCGAGGTTGCCCGGGCGTTCCTGGCTGGGGTAGTTCAGATAGCCGGTCTCGGCATAGATGCCAGGGGCGCGGGCCATGGCCTCGCGCACCAGCCGGGCGCTGGCGATGTGGTCGGGGTGGTCGTTCCCGGCGCAGCGCCAGCACAGCTCGGCATAGGGCGTGGCGATGGTGGCGTCCATGTAGCGGACGGTGGTGGGCCCGTAGTCGCGGATCAGCGCCGCCAGGGTGTCCACCATGCCGGAACGGACGTAGCGCTCGACCAGCGGGCCGATCGACTCGGCCTCGGCGGTGGGCTCGGACTCCATCCGGCTGAGCGGCGTGAGGCTGCCCCAGCCCTTGCCCAGCCAGGGGTCCTGGATGCGCATCAGGACCAGGCGGACGCGCGGGTCGTCCGCCAGCGTGTGGCGCGCGAGGCGGCGGCCGTCGGCCGTGAGCACGTCCTCGACCCAGGCATCGCGCGCGCCGGCCGCCCGGGCATAGGCCGCCTGGATGCCGCGCTCGCGGCCCAGCATGTACGGCGCGCCCTCGCCGCGGTCGCTGGCGGTCAGGTAGACGACCTGCAGGCAGCCTCCCGCGTCCAGGGTGTTCGCGATGTCCGGGTTCATGAACAGCAGGTCGTCGTCCATGTGGGCGACGAAGACCAGGTCACGGATCCCATGGCAGGACACCCCCTCGTCCGCCAGCGCCGGCGCCGGCCACGACGCGGCGCCCAGCAGCGGCAGGAAAACGATGAGGACTGCGGGGAGCCGGCGCAGCGCCGCGAGAAACCCATCCAACGCAACGATGCGCCGGCGCGGCATCGGACGGGGCCGGCCGGACGAGGCGGATGGGCGGTGCGGCACAGACGGGGCCTAGCGGACGATCAGGCGCCCGTTGAGGGGCTGTACCGGGCGGTTGTTGGGGCCTCCCACGATGCGCTGGAACGCCGCGACCTGCTCGGCCGAGACCGTCAGCGGCGCCTTGAGCACCAGCCAGCGCACGCCCTCGGAGCAGGGCGGCGTGGTGAGGGAGCCGCTGTAGCGGTAGTAGTCCATCGAGGCGGGCAGCAGGCGGGCGGCGTCGACGGGCTGGGCCAGGGGCCGCGCGGGGCCGGGCCCCTGCGGCAGCTCGGCCCAGATCGGGGCGAGCGCCTCGCTGGCCGCGCCGGTCTCGTACATGACCCCGATCACGGCCAGGGCGCCCTTGGCGTCGGCATGCACGAAATGGGCCTCGAAAGGAAAGGAGCGGCCGTCGATCGTGTTTTCGCCGGGCGCGTGGAAATGCACCTGCTTGAGCTCGAACGCGTCGCCGTCCAGCTCGAGGACGCCGCCCGGTGCGAAATCGACCTGGATGGTGTGGCCGTTGTCGACGATGGTCGCGGGCCCCGCGGCATAGCGCGTGCGCAGTGGCGGCAGCCCGGCCTCGACCGCCGAGCGGATGTCGACCGGCGACTGGTTGCGCCCCTCGGCGCAGGCGGCGAAGCCGGGATCGAGGCCGCCCCAGTGCGCGGGGCCCTGCGCCCCCTCGTAGCCCCATTGGGCGGGTCCGGCCGCCCAGGTGGCGTGCGCGCAAAGAAGCAGTCCGGCGGCCAGCAGCGTCGAGTGTCTCATGCGGGTTCCTTTTTTCGGAATGGAAGGAGGGGTTACGGATTGTGATCGAGCGGATGCGTTAAATTCTAAGGGAATTCGTGTTTTCCAAGGGACTTCCGTGAGCGAAACCCCCCAGGCGGCCCTGTTCCTCTCGATGCTCTATTTCGTCGCCATCTCGGCCGAGGCGATGACGGCGGCGCTGGCCGCGGGGCGGCGTGAAATGGACTGGGTCGGCGTCTGCCTCCTGGGCTGGGTCACGGCGCTGGGTGGAGGCTCCGTGCGCGACCTCCTGCTGGATCATCATCCGCTGGGCTGGATCGCCCATCCTTCCTACCTGGTGGTCACGGGCGTGGCCGCGCTCGCGACCATCGCCTTTGCCCGCCACCTGGCGCAACTGCGAAGCCTGTTCCTGTTCCTGGACGCCGTGGGCCTGGTGGTGTTCACGGTCATCGGCTGCAACGTGGCCATCGGCCTGGGCCTGCCCTTCGGCATCGTCATCGCCTCGGGCATGATCACGGGCTGCGTGGGCGGCGTGCTGCGCGACGTCCTGTGCAACGAGGTCCCGCTGCTGTTCCGCGCCGAGCTGTACGCCACGGTCTCCGTGGCGACCGGCGCCCTGTACGTGGCCGGACATGCGCTGCAATGGCATCACGAGACCGTGATGGCCGCGGCGATGGCCGCCGGCCTCGCCTTGCGGCTGCTTGCCTTGCGTTTCGGCTGGAGCATGCCCAAGTTCGTCTATACGCGCGACCTGCACTGACGCGGATTGGAGGTTTCGATGAAGGTCCTGACGATCGGGGCGGCGGTGATGGACATCGTGGTGGCCCGCGTCCTGCCCATGCGGGGCGCCAAGCAGGACGTGGCGCACATCGGCCTGTACGCCGGCGGCGGCGCGGTGAACGCCGGCCTGAACTTCGCGGCGCGCGGCGCGCGGGCGACGGTGCAGGCCTGCGTGGGGCGAGACCTCGAGGGCGGCCTGCTCGACGGTCTGCTGGCGCGGCACGGCGTGCGTCCGGCGTTCGAGGCCTCGGAGGATCCCACCGGCAAGGCCGTCGTGATGGTCGACGAGCAAGGCGCCGCCCGCGCCTATGCGCAGCGCGGCGCGAGCGCCCGGGTGGGCGCGCAGGGCTTTCCAGGCCTGCCCGATTGCGACGTCGCCTACGTCACCGGCCTTTCGCTGGAGTCGCAAGAGCACCTGGGGGCCGCACTGTCGGGGAAGGGCGCGCGCGGGTTCCGGCTGGTGGTGACCCCGGGCGCGCGCCAGCTCGCGCATCCCGAGGCCCTCCGGATCCTGCGGCGCGAGGCCGACCTGCTGTGCATGAACGCCTACGAGGCCGCCCGCCTGTGCGGCGAGGATCCGCCCGCGGACGCCGCCGGACTCTCCTTCGAGGGCGCCGAGGCCCTGGCCCGCCGCGTCCTGGCACGCGAGGGCCAGGGCGTCCTCATCACCCTGGGCGAGGGGGGCGCGCTGTTCCACGATGGCCGCGCCGCCCATTTCGGCTCCGCGCGGACGGTCGAGGTCGTCTCCACCGTGGGGGCTGGCGACGCCTTCGCCTCGGCTTTCGTGCACGAGTGGGCACGGGGCGCCGACCCCGCGCGCGCCTTGTCCGAGGCGGCCGACAGTGCCGCCCGCGTCCTCGGGGTGCTGCCGGCCAACCTGGCCGGCGCGCTGCGGGAATAGGGCGCCCGTGCCGATGGCGCGACGCCGCCCGCCCGCGCGCTGCCACCCGCCTGCGCGCCGCCACCCGCCTGCGCGCCGCGCCGCGCCGGCTTGCGCCGCCGGATCGCGCCGCCCGATCGCGGACTGTCGCGCCTTATGGGCGGCGGCTAGAAGCAAATAATCAGCCGATCTATGGCGCCGCGTCCATGAGGCCTTAAAGTTTGAGAAAATAAGAACTCCCCTTCTTATTGCTTCAGGTCATCATCATGAAATCCCTGTATTCCCTCTTGGGCGCCGTCCTCGTGGCGCTGGGCGCCTCCTCGGCCGCCTGGGCCGCGCAGCCGCTGCTGACGCCGTCCGAGCTGGATGCGATCCGCCAGCAGCCCGCCGTGCGCGTGATCGACATCCGTCCCGCCGACGCGTACGCGGCCGGCCACATCCCGGGGGCGGTGTCGGCGCCCTACGGGCAATGGCGCGGCCCGGCCGACAACCCGGGCGAGCTGCCGCCCGTCTCGCGCCTGGCCGAGGTCGTGCGCGGCCTGGGCGTGGACACCGGGACGCACGCGGTCGTGGTGTCCTCGGGGGCCGACGCCACCGACTTCGGCGCCTCGGCCCGCGTGTACTGGACCCTGAAATACCTCGGCCTCAAGGAACTCTCCATCCTCAATGGCGGCCTCAAGGCCTGGGCCGATGCCAGGCTGCCGCAGGACCAGGCGCCCGTGACGGTCGCGGCCAGCGGCTTCCAGCCCCAGGTGGACGAAAGCCTGGTCGCCACCAAAGAGCAGGTGGCGGCCCAGGTCGGCAATCCCCGCACTCGGCTGCTCGACGCCCGTCCGCTGGACTTCTACCTGGGCAAGACCAAGGCGCCGACCGCGCAGGTCCCCGGCACGATCAAGGGCGCCGTCAACCTCGAGAACGGCAAGTGGTTCAAGCCGGGCACCTCGATCTTCGTGTCGGCCGACGAGGCCCGCAAGATCGCCGCGCAGTCGCTGCCCGAGCCGGCCGACGAGACGATCTCCTTCTGCAATACCGGGCACTGGGCGGCCACCGACTGGTTCGCGCTCTCGGAGGTGGTGGGCCAGAAGAACGTCCGCCTGTATCCCGCCTCGCTCGCCGAGTGGTCGCATGATTCCGCGCTGCCGATGGACAACGTGCCGGGCCGCGGCTCCCAGATCCTCGACAAGCTCAAGGGCCTGATGGGCTGAGGCCGGCCGGCCCCACTTGCAAGGAAAGAAGGAAAGCGCGTGAAACGCAGTCCCCTCGCGATCCTGGTGGTCGCCTTCGTAGTCTTCCTCGCCTGGTCCGTGGCGCTGCGCCAGGCCCTGCTGTTCGCCGTCGGCGTGGGCATGGGCGCGGTCCTGGCCGGCGCCCGCTTCGGCTTCACCACCGGCTGGCGCCGGCTGATCGAGCGGCGCGATCCCAGCGGCGTGCTGGCGCAATTGCTGCTGCTGGCCGTGGCCGCCGCGGTGTCCATGCCCCTGCTCGCCGCCTATCCGACGGACCTGGGCGCGGCCCTGGGCCCGCCCAGCATCAGCCTGCTGGTGGGCGCCTTCGTGTTTGGCGCCTGCATGCAGGTGGCCGACGGCTGCGGCTCGGGCACGCTGTACAAGGCGGGCCTGGGCATCCCCCTCAACATGGCGATCCTGCCGCTGTTCGCGATCGGCAGCTTCCTGGGGTCGGCGACCCTGGACCGCTGGCTGGCGCTGGGGGCCGTCCCGCCTTACGGACTGGTCGCGCATTTCGGCGCGCCGGCCGCGCTCGCCATCACCCTGGCGGGGCTGGCGGCCGTGGGCCTGGGGGTGGTGCGCTGGGCCGGGCGCTCGGCGCCCCTGTTCGACCGCAAGCTGCTGATCGGCGCGCTGCTGCTGGCCGCCCTGGCCGCGCTGAACCTCGTGATCGCGGGCCAGCCCTGGGGGATCGTCTATGGCTTTGGCCTGTGGGCGGCCAAGCTCGCGACGGCGGCCGGGGCCTTCGATCCCGCCGCCAATCCCTTCTGGAGCGAGGCCGTCAACGCCGCGACGCTCAGGCAGTCCGTGTTCCTGGACGTCACCTCGATCACCAACCTGGGGATCCTCGCCGGCGCCTTGTGGATCGCGGCGGGCAAGCCCGCGGGCAGCGGCTCGGCCAAGCCTCTCACCGGCACCCAGTGGATCGTGGGCATCGTGGCCGGCTTCCTGCTGGGCTACAGCTCGCGGCTCGCCTTCGGCTGCAACATCGGCGCCATGGTCAGCGGCATCTCGACCGGCAGCCTGCACGGCTGGATCTGGGTGCCCATGGCATTCCTGGGGTCTCTGCTGGGCGTGCGCGTGCGCCGCCGCTTCGCATTCTGAACCAGGAGGCCGCCATGAAGAATCCCTTGACGATCCTGCTGTTCTGGGTGGTGCTGACGGGCTTTTTCGCCTGGGACTGGGCGCACAGCGCCGCCGTCGACGTCCGCTCCGAGCCGCCGCTGATCGCGGCCGGCTCGGGGCAGGCCCCGACCGGCGGGCATTGCGCCTCGACGTTCTGATCCCCGATCCGCCGATCCCAGGAGCCCCCTTGGCCCCGGACCGACCCGCCGCCCCCGCCGTCGCGCGCGCCGCCGCCGTCCTCGACCACATCGCGGCGGCGGGCGAGCCCCAGTCCCTGGCCGAGCTGGCCCGGGCGCTGCGCATGCCCAAGAGCACGCTGCATGGCCTGTGCGCGACGCTGGAGCAGCTCAACCTCATCACCCGGCTGGACAGCGGCCAGATGACGCTCGGGCCCCACGTGATGATGTGGGCCAACGCCTTCCTCGCGCGCATCGACATCACCCAGGAATTCTTCGCCTCCTGGGACGACATGCGCGTCCTGCCCGAGGAAACCATCACCCTGTCCGTGCGCGACGGGCGCGAGGTGATCTACATCGCCTGCCGCAACGGCAAGCGGCCGCTGGGCTTCGACTTCCGCTCGGGCATGCGCCTGCCCTCGGTCTATACCGCCACGGGCCTGGCCATGCTCAGCACCCTGCCCGAGGCGGGGGTGCGCAAGCTCATGGGAGGGCCCGGCGCCTGGCCGGGGCCGCTGACGGCCAACGGCCTGCGCGGCGTCGACGCCCTGGTCGAGGAGTTGCGCCGCGTCCGCCGCCGGGGCTATTCCGTCGATCGCGAGGGCGTGCGCGAGGGGATGTACTGCTTCGGCGCGCCGGTCTTCGATTCGCACAATCCCGAGGCGGTGGCCGGCGTGGCGGTGAGCATGCGCGCCGACGAGGTCGACGAGGCCCTCGAGGAGCGCGCGGGGCAGGCCATGCGCAAGCTGGCCGACCGCCTCTCGCAGCGCCTGGGGGCCTGGCGCAGGGCGTGAGCCTCCCCGGAGGAGACATCCCCGGAATTGGTAAAAACCCCGAATGAAACAGTCGAGGTTTTTATAGCCATCGCAGCAACAAGTGTTTTATCCTGTCCATTCGCTCAATGCGGGCTTACCGCGGGTTGAAAAGGAGAACACAATGCGCGATACATTCATGTCTTCCCAGGGAATCGGCCGGCGCTTGGTCCTGTCCGCCGCCGCGGCCGCCCTGTGCGCGGGCCTGGCCGCGCCGGCCGCAGCACAGCAGAAATTCGTCAGCATCGGCACCGGCGGGGTCACGGGGGTCTACTACGCGGCGGGCGGCGCGATCTGCCGCCTGGTCAACAAGGACCGCGCCGCGCACGGCCTGCGGTGCTCGGTCGAGTCCACCGGGGGATCGGTGTTCAACGTGAACACCATCAAGGCGGGCGAGCTCGACCTCGGGGTCGTGCAGTCCGACGTGGGCTACAACGCCTACAACGGGGACGGGCAGTTCAAGGAGACCGGCAAGTTCGACAAGCTGCGCTCGGTCTTCTCCATCCATCCCGAGCCCTTCACGGTGGTGGCCAACAAGGACGCCAGCATCAAGTCCTTCGACGACTTCAAGGGCAAGCGCTTCAACGTCGGCAACCCGGGCTCGGGCACGCGCGCCTCGATGGAGATGCTGCTGCAGGCGATGGGCCGCGACATGGGCTTCTTTTCGCTCGCCTCCGAGCTGCGCCCCGACGAGCACGGGCCGGCCCTGTGCGACGGCAAGATCGACGGCTTCTTCTACGGCGTGGGCCACCCCTCGGCCAACATCCAGGATCCCACCACCACCTGCGGCGCCCGGCTCGTCTCGCTGACCGGCCCGGTGATCGACGGCCTGGTGGCCAAGTATCCCTACTACGCCAAGGCCACGATCCCGGCCGGCCTGTATCCCAACAATCCCCAGGAAACCCAGACCTATGGCGTGCTGGCGACCTTCGTGACCTCCGCCGACGTGCCCGAGGAAACCGTCTACCAGGTGGTCAAGGCGGTCTTCGACAATTTCGAGGATTTCAAGAAGCTGCACCCCGCGCTGGGTCACCTGGTCGCCAAGGACATGGTCAAGAACGGCCTGTCCGCACCCCTGCATCCGGGCGCGGAAAAGTACTTCAAGGAAAAAGGCATGCTGTGATCGATGGAGGCGGGCTCCCGCGGAGCCCGCGCCCGCCGGCGTCCATCGTGAAGGAGGGGCCGGCGGCACGCAAGAGCGCCGATGCGAGAGGAGGAGACCCGGATGGACAATGCCCGCCTGGAACAACTGGTCGCCGACGTGGACCGCGGCGGCCGGGACCTGCATGGGCCGGCCGGCACGATACTGCTGCTCGCCGCCCTGGCCTGGACGCTGTTCCAGCTCTGGTACGCCTCGCCGATCCCGTTCTCGCTGCGCCTGGGGATATTCAACGATACCGAGGCGCGCGCCGTGCACCTGGGCATCGCGATGTTCCTGGGCTACCTGGCCTTCCCCGCGCGCAAGGGCTCGCCGCGCGACCGCGTGCCACCGCATGACTGGGTCTTCGCCCTGGCGGCGGGATTCTGCGGCGCCTATCTGTTCATCTTCTACAAAGAGCTGGCGGCGCGGCCCGGCATCCCGCTGATGCGCGACGTCGTGGTGGCGGCCGTCGGGCTGCTGCTGCTCCTCGAGGCCACGCGCCGCGCCCTGGGCGCGCCGATGGCGGTGCTGGGGGCGGTGTTCGTCGCCTACGCGCTGCTGGGGCCGTGGCTGCCGGACGTGCTGTCGCACCGGGGCGCCTCGATCGAGCGCCTGATGTCGCACATGTGGCTGACGACCGAGGGCGTCTACGGCGTGGCCCTGGGCGTGTCCGTCTCGTACATCTTCATCTTCGTGCTGCTGGGCTCGCTGCTCGACCGCTGCGGGGCGGGCAACTACATGATGCAGGTGTCCTTCGCGATGCTGGGCCACCTGCGGGGCGGCCCGGCCAAGGTGGCGGTCGTGTCCTCGGCGGTCAACGGCATCGTGTCGGCCTCCTCGGTCGCCAACGTGGTGACCGGCGGCATCTTCACCATCCCCCTGATGAAGCGCGCCGGCTATGGCGGCATCCGCGCCGGCGCCATCGAGACCGCCTCATCGGTCAACGGCCAGATCATGCCGCCGGTCATGGGGGCGGCCGCCTTCCTGATGATCGAGTACGTGGGCATCCCCTATACCGACATCATCCGCCATGCCATCCTGCCGGCGACGATCTCGTACATCGCGCTGTTCTACATCGTGCACCTCGAGGCCCTGCAGCTCGGGATCGAGCCCATGCTCTCGGGCGGCAAGCCGCGCACCCCGGTCCAGCGCCTCGTCGGCTGGGGCCTGGGCCTGTCGGGATCGATCGCGGTGATGGGGCTGGTGTACTGGATCGGCGTGGGCGTGCAGCACCTGGCGGGCGCCTGGGCGATCTGGATCCTGCTGGCGATGCTGGTCCTGCTCTACCTGTGGCTGCTGCGCATCGCGGCGCGCCATCCGGACCTGCCTACCGACATCGACGTCACGCATCCCACGCGCCCGCCGATCTGGCCGACGGTGCGCGCCGGCCTCTACTACCTGATCCCCATCGGCGTGCTGGTCTGGTGCCTGACCGTCGAGATGTTCTCGGCCGGGCTGTCGGCGTTCTGGGCGGTGGCCGCGATGCTGATCCAGATGGTGACCCAGCATCCGCTGATCGCCTGGTTCAGGCGCCGGCCGGCGGCGGCCGCCTGGCGCCTGGGCTGGTCCGAGGCCTTGACCGGGCTGCAGGAGGGCGCGCGCAACATGGTGGGGATCGCCATCGCCTGCGGCACGGCGGGCCTCATCGTGGGGGCGATCACGCTCACCGGCCTGGGCCTGCGCATGACGGCCTTCGTCGAGCTGGTGTCCATGGGCAGCGTGCTGCTGATGCTGCTGTTCACGGCCGTCGTCTGCCTGATCCTCGGGCTGGGGATGCCGACGACCGCCAACTACATCCTGATGGCCACCCTGATGGCGCCGGTCGTGGTCGAGCTGGGCGCGCAGAGCGGGATGGTGATCCCGCTGATCGCGGTCCACATGTTCGTCTTCTATTACGGGATCATGGCCGACATCACGCCGCCGGTGGGGCTGGCGACCTTCGCCGCGGCGGCGATCTCGGGCGAGGATCCGATCAAGACCGGCATCCAGGGGGTGAAGTACGCGCTGCGCACCGCCGTTCTGCCCTTCATGTTCATCTTCAACCCGCTGCTGCTGCTGATCGACGTGGACGGCTGGGGCGAACTGCTGCTGATCACCGGGGGCGCCACCCTCGCGTCCATGACCTTCGCGGCGGCGACGATGTTCTGGCTGCGCATCCGCTGCAATCTCGCCGAGGTGCTGTTGCTGCTGCTGGTGACCTTCGCGCTGTTCCGGCCGGGCTGGTTCATGGATTTCGTGGCGCCCCGGCACGAGGTCCGGCCCGCGGCGCAGATGCTCGGCATCGCCGCCGGGCTGCCGGACAAGGGCCGGCTCGTCGCGGTCCTCGAGGGCATGAACCTCGAAGGCGACGAGCTCGCCAAGACCGTCGCCGTGACGCTGCCGGCCTTGCCGGAGGACGCCGGCCTGGAGGGCGAGGCGGCGGGGCGCCAGCGCCTGGCGGCGGGCGGGCTGACGGTGGTGGACATGGGCGGCCAGGTCCAGATCGCCAACGTGCGTTTTGGCAGCACCGCCCGCCGGGCGGGATGGGAGCAGGGCTGGGTGATCCGCGAGATGCTGGTGCCCAACCCCTCGCGGCCTTCCGAGTTCTGGGTCTACCTCCCGACCCTGCTGGTCCTGGCGCTGGTGTGGCTGGCGCAGGGCCGGCGCATGCGCGCGCGGCCCGCCCGCCTGGGGCGCCAGCCCTCGTAAAGAAGCCTTCGCCGGCCGGCCTCGTGGGATGCCGGCCCTTCCGGCCCCGCGGGATGCCGGCCCGTCCGGCCCCTCAGCCGCCCGCCGGCTCGCGGTGCCGGCAGCGGCTGGCGATCGTCGCGATCCCGTAGGCGGCGAAGGCCGTCCACAGCATCCCGAGCACGAAGATCGCCACGATGAGCAGCCAGTCGATGGGGCCGCCCGCGTCGGTGAAGCCCGAGGACGAGACCAGCGCCATCAGCCCGAGGGCCAGCGCGCCTCCGGCCAGCCCCAGGGCCTCGGACCAGACCAGGCGCCTGGCGCGCAGGCCGCGGTCGCGCCATGCCGCCGCGATGAACAGCAGCGGGGCCAGCACGCCGAAGGCCAGCAGGGGCCACAGGAATACGCCCAGCATCTCCTGGAATATGGCGATGAGGGTCAGGGGATCGATGGTATCCATGTCGGTGTCCTCTCAAGTGTGGCCGTGCAGCATGCTGATGTAGGTGGGCTTCAGGGCCATGGTCTTCATCACCCAGGTCACCCAGAGCTCCTCGAGGGGAGCCACCACGCCGGGAAAGGACGGCGTCAGGTTGTTCTGGTAGTCGAATTCGACGAGCATGGCGCGCCCCAGCCGGGTGATCAAGGGGCATGATGTATATCCGTTGTATATCATGCCGCTTTCCTTGCCCTGCACGGCGGCGACCAGGTGATCGACCGCCACGGGCGCTTGCCACTTGACGCTGGCGGCGGTCTTGCCCTTGGGGACGCCGGCCACGTCCCCCACGCCGAATATCTCCGGATAGCGCGCGTGGCGCAGGGTCTTTTGATCGACCTCCATCCAGCCGTCCGCCGCGAAGGGGCCCTCGCGCCACGCCAGGGGACTGCGCCGGACCACGTCCGGGGCGCGCATCGGGGGGATCACGTTGATGAAATCGTAGCCCAGCTCGACGCTGCCTTCGGGCGTGGCGAAGGTGGCGATGCGCTTGCCCGGGTCTATGGATTTCAGGATGCGGTCGTAGTGGACGCGGATGCCGCGTTCCTGGAACAGCATGCGGACCTTCTCGGACACGATGGGGACGCTGAACAGGGCCTTGTTGTTGGAGTTGTAGATGAGCTCGGCTTTCTTGCGATTGCCCCTGCGCGCCAGGTGGTCCTCGGTGATGAAGGCGTATTTCAGCGGGGCGCCCGCGCATTTCATTTCGGTCCCCGGACGCAGGAACACGCCGACCCCGCCGCGGTCGGCGAATTCCGACATCGCGCCCCAGGTGGCGTAGGCGGCCTCGGGGCCGAGGTAGAGGCTGCCCAGGCCGTTGCTGCCGATCAGGGACTCGTCCATGCCCTCGATCGCGGCGTAGTCCAGCCGCAGGCCGCAGGCGACGATGAGGAAGTCATAGGCAAGCGCCTGGCCGCCGCGCGTGAGGACGCGCCGCCCCTCGGGGTCGATCTCGGCCGCCTCCTCGTCCACCCAGCGGACGCCGGGGGCGATGTGCTCGGCGGTGGTCGAGACGGGATAGCGGGCGGGCTTGATGCCTCCCGCCACGAGGGTGTAGCCCGGCTGGTAGTAATGCGCCTTGCGGGCGTCGACCAAGGTGATCTGCGCGCCTTCCAGGCGCTCGGCCAGCAGCGAGGCGCAGGTCAGCCCCGCGGCGCCCGCGCCGACGATGACGATGCGGGCCGGGCTGCGCACTTTTTCGGCGGCCCGCGGGCGCGCCGCGGGCAGCAGCGCGATTCCGGCGCCGGCGGCGCAGCGGGCGAGGAACGCCCGCCTGCCTTCGAGCGTCCGGGGCAATGATGGGAGATGGTCTGTCGGCATCGCGAGTCTCCTCGTGGGTTGTCGGCCCGCCCCGCGGCGGGTCAGGGGCATTGCGCGCCTTCGAGGGCGCAATTGACGGATTTCAGGGCATCGTCGTCCAGGCGGCCGGCCAGGGCCGACAGGCGCAGACGGTCCATGGCGACGTCGGCGAGCGCCTGTCGGCGGGCCAGGTCGGCCTGCGCCACCGCGTCCTCGGCGTCCAGCCAGTCCAGGGTGCCGCGCTCGCCGACCTCCAGGCCCAGGCGGGTCGCGTCGCGGCGCGCGGCATTGGCCTCGAAGGCCCGCCGCAGCGCCCGGATGCGGGCCTGGGCGGTGTCCAGGCCGAGCCAGGCCGCGCGCACGCCCTGCGCGATGCGCTGGCCGACGGCCTGCGACTGGAAGCGGGCCTGGTCGCGCAGCGCCAGGGCCTCCTGGTAGCGGGCGCTGCGCATGCCCCCGGTATAGAGGGGGATGCGCAACTCCACCCCGGCCGACCATTGGCTCACGGTGTTGGCGGCGGGGCCGAATTCGCCCGAGCCGCTGAGATGGCTGCGGCCGACGCCGCCGATGAGCTCGAGCGTGGGCGCCGCGATGGCGCGATGCTTGTCGGCCTCCTCGCTCGCCATGGCGGCGGCCTCCTGGCTCTGGCGGATTTCGGGGCTGGCGTTCTCGGCCCGCGCCAGCCAGTCGCGCAAGGGTTCCGCGGGCGCGGCGGTCAGTCGCGGGGCGTCCGCCGGCAGGGGGACGAGGTCCTGTCCCGGCAGCCCGGTGACGTCCCGGAACGCCGCCTGCGCGAGCTCGAGCCGGACCTGCGCGAGCAGGCGCCGGGACTCGAGCTGGTCGAGCCGGGCGCGGGCCTCGTGCACGTCGAGGATCGAGCTGTCGCCGAGCCGGAAACGGGCCTGCGCGCGCTCGAGCATGCCGCTGACGGTCCGGTGCTGCCGCTCGAGGACCTGCAGGCCGTCGCGCGCCAGCAGCACCTCGAAATAGCGCTGCGCCGTGCGCAGCATGGCCTGCTGGGCGGCCGCCTCCCAGGCGGCCCGGGCCTGCGCCGCGGAATGCTCCAGTTGCCGCTGCGCGGCCCGGCGCGCGGGATCGATCAGCGGCTGGCGCAGGTGGATGCCGTACTCGGTCTGGGTGCCGCCGCGCACCGAGGTGTTGAACTCGGCCTCGCGCGCATTGCCGAAGCCGGGCGCGGCGAATTCTGCGCCGCGCGTACGGCTTTCCTGGGTGCCGTATCCGGCCGAGGCGCGCGCCTCGATGGTCGGCCGCCACAGGCTCCTGCCTTGTTCGACGCGGGTCTCGCCCGCCGCCTGCGCCTGCTGCGCGGCGGCGAGCTCGGGATCGTGGGCCTGCGCCGCCCGCCAGGCCTGCAGCAGGTCCGTGGCGTGGGCGGGCGCGGCCAGCGCGAGGATGCCCGCCAGGCCCAGGCCAAGGCCGAGGCCCAGGGCGAGGCCGAGCCGGCGCCCCGGGCGCGTCCCCGGCCCGCGCGGGCGCATGGCGGCGGAATCGAAGGGTTTCACCATGGCCTCGCCGGTTCAGTCGCCCTGCCGCGCCCCGAGGCGGCGCATGATGCGCTCGAGCAGGCACCAGCGGGTCACGCCGCTCTGGAGGATGTTCAGGCCGACGAAGACCGTGAACGCGAGCCACCACTGGCTGACGAACCAGGGGCTGGCGGGGGCGCCCAGGAGCAGCGAGAGCAGGATGAAGAACCCCGCGAATACGCGGACGAGTTGCCAGGAAGTCATGTCAGTCTCCTTGATGAAAAAGGGCTTGCGGGCGTTTGCGGTAGGCGCTGTAGACCATCAGCGGGATGACCACGAGGGTGAGCGCGGTGGAAACCAGGATGCCGAAGATCAGGGCGATCGCCAGCCCGTTGAAGATCGGATCGTCGAGGATGAAGAAGGCGCCCAGCATGGCCGCCAGCCCGGTCAGGACGATGGGCCGGGCGCGCGCGGCGGCCGACTCGATCACGGCCGCGCCGAAGGCCGAGCCCTCGCGCAGGCGCAGGGCGATGAAGTCGACCAGCAGGATGGAGTTGCGCACGATGATGCCGGCCAGGGCGATCATCCCGATCATGCTGGTCGCGGTGAATTGCCGGCCCAGCAGCGCGTGGCCCGGCATCACGCCGATGATGGTCAGCGGGATGGGCGCCATGATGATCAGCGGGATCAGGTAGGAGCCGAAATGGGCCACCACCAGCAGGTAGATCAGCAGCAGGCCCACCGCGTAGGCCAGGCCCATGTCGCGGAAGGTCTCGTAGGTGATCTGCCATTCGCCGTCCCATTTGATGGCGTAGCCGGCGTAGGGGTTCTCGGGGGCGGCGATGAAGTGCTCCCGCAGGGGCCTGCCGTCGGGCGTGGGCAGCGCGAGCACCGCCTTGCGCGCGGCGAACATGCCGTACAGGGGGCTGTCCACCGCGCCGGCCATGTCGGCGGTCACGTACTGGACGGGCAGCAGGTCCTTGTGGTGCGCGGGCTGCTCGCGCGTGTCGCGGACCTCGCGCAGCAATTCCCCGATGGGCACCGCCTCGCCGCCGGCGCCGCGCACCCGCAGTTGCAGCAGCGCGCCCAGGTCGCCGTGCCGCTCGGGCGGCAGCCGCAGGACGATGGGCGTGGGCCGCGTCGCGCCGTCATGCAGGTAGCCGGCCACGGCGCCGCCCAGGCCGGTGCGCAGCGCCTCGACGATGGCCGCCTGCGGCACGCCGGCGCGCGCCGCGCGCTCGCGATCGACCTCCAGCCTCAGGCGCGGGGCCGTGGCGATGGTGCTGTCGTGGACGTCCACCATGCCCTCGGTCCGCTCGAAGACCTCGCGCACCGCGCGCGCCAGCGCCAGGCGGCCTTCGGCCTCGGGACCGTAGACCTGGGCCACGATCGGCGCGAGCACCGGCGGCCCCGGCGGGACCTCGACCACCTGGAGGGTCGCCCCGTGGCGCGCGGCGATGGCCGCGAGGGCGGGGCGCGCGCGCATGGCGATGTCGTGGCTCTGCGCGCTGCGCTCGCCCTTGTCCGCCAGGTTGACCTGCAGGTCGCCCAGGGCCGGATCCCGGCGCAGGTCGTACTGGCGCACCAGGCCGTTGAAATTGATGGGCGAGGCCGTGCCGGCGTAGGCCTGGACGTTGCTCACCTCGGGAAGGGTCAGCAGGTGGTCCGCGAGCTCCTGCAGCACGGCCTCGGTCTGCTCGACCGGGGTGCCGGCCGGCATGTCGACCACCACCTGGAATTCCGACTTGTCGTCGAAGGGCAGCATCTTGAGTTCCACCCAGCCCACCACCGGCAGCAGGGCCGAGGCGGCGATCAGTCCCAGCACCGCCAGCCCCATCAGGCGGCGGTGGAAGGCCGCGCGCGGCCCGTCCAGGAAGGGCCCGAAGATCCGTCCGAACCAGGCCCGGCCACGCCCGGACGCGGCCTGCCCGGGCGCGGCCGCGCCATGGCGTCCGCGACGTTCGAAATGGAGCGCCAGCCACGGGGTCAGGGTCAGCGCGATGAGCAGCGAGATGAGCATGCCCATGCTGGCGTTGATGGGGATGGGGCTCATGTAGGGGCCCATCAGCCCGCTGACGAAGGCCATGGGCAGCAGGGCGGCGATCACCGTGAAGGTCGCGAGGATGGTCGGCCCGCCCACCTCGTCGACCGCCGCCGGGATGCGCTGGAGCAGGGGCACCTCGGGATGCAGGACGCCGTGGCGGTGGATGTTCTCGACCACGACGATGGCGTCGTCGACCAGGATGCCGATCGAGAAGATCAGGGCGAACAGCGAGACGCGGTTCAGGGTGAAGCCCCAGGCCCAGGAGGCGAACAGGGTGGCCGCCAGGGTCAGGCCCACCGCCAGGCCCACGATCAGGGCCTCGCGCCGGCCCAGCGCCAGCATGACCAGCAGCACCACCGACAGGGTGGCGAAGATCAGCTTCTGGATCAGGGTGCGGGCCTTGTCGTCGGCGGTGGCGCCGTAGTTGCGGGTCTCGGCGACCTCGATCCCGTCCGGGATCACCTGCCCGCGCAGTTCGGACACCCGCCGCATCACCGCGTCGGCGACCTCGATGGCGTTCTCGCCGGGCTTCTTGGTGATGGCCAGGGTCACGGCGGCCCGGGCCGGCCCCGCGGCGTCCCCCCGGGCGCGGTAGCTCACGTAGTCCTCGGGCGGCGGTGCGCCCTCGCTCACGCGGGCCAGCTCGCGCAGGTAGACGGGGCGTCCGTCGCGCAGGCCCACGATCAGGCCGGCGACCTCCTCGCCGCGGCGCAGGAACCGGCCCGCGTCCACGACGAGGCTGTGGTTGCCCTCGAGCAGCTCGCCCGCGTGCGCGCCGAGGTTGGCGGCCCGCAGCGCCTGCGCGATATCGCCCGGGGCGATCCCGGCGGCGGCCATGCGCGCGGCGTCCAGGTCCACGCGCACGGTATGGGGCGATCCGCCGATCAGCCAGATGTCGCGTGTGCCAGGGATGCGCTTGAGGTCGGATTCGATGCTGCGGGCGACCCGCTGCAGGGCGTGCCCATCCGCCTGCGCGGCGTGCAGGGTCAGCGTGACGATGGGCACGTCGTCCACCCCCTTGGGCCGGATCGCGGGCGGCAGGACGCCCAGGTCCATGGGCAGCCAGTCGGCGTGCGTGCGCAGGGTGTCGTGCAGCCGCACGAGGGCCTCGGTGCGCGGGACCCCGACCTGGAACTGCGCGGTCAGCACCGCCAGGCCCGGCGTCGACATCGACATCACGTGGTCCATCCCGTCGATGCGCGCGAGGATCCGCTCGGCCGGGCCGGCGACGATCCGCTCGACGTCGTCCGCCGAGGCGCCGGGCCAGGCGACCAGCACGGTGGCCATCGTGACGTCGATCTGGGGCTCCTCCTCGCGCGGGGTGGCGAGCAGGGCGAACACGCCCATCAGCAGCAGCGCGAGCGCCAGCAGCGGGGTGATGCGATTGTCCTGGAACAGGGCGGTGATGCGGCCTGCGATGCCGAGCCTGGTCGCCATGGCCTCACCCTCCGCTCGGGACGCGGGCCGGATCGGCCAGCACGCGCTCGGACGCCCGCAGGCCCGAGAGCACCTCGACCCATGGGCCGTCCGCCGGCCCGGTGCGGATCTGGCGCAGGTGCGCGGCGCCCTGGCCGTCCAGCACGTAGGCGCCGGTCAGCTCGCCGCGGCGCAGCACGGCGCCCGAGGGGATCCGCAGGCGCTCGCGCAGGCTGTCCGGGATCTCGATGGACAGGCGCACGGGCATGCCCGGGACCGGGCCCGCGGCGCCGGCGGGCAGCTCGAGGCGGATGGCGCCGGTCAGGCTGGCGGCCTGGCGGGTGGGCAGGACCTCGATGGGCAGCGTGTCCGGCAGCCCCTGGGCGAGCCCGGACGGCCAGTGGATCCGGGCCGCGCCGGCCAGCCGGTGGAGCAGGTACTGGGGCACCTGCGCCTCGATCCGCAGCGCGGAGGGATCGAACATCGTCGCCAGCGGCCGGCCCGGCATCACCATGTCGCCGGGGTGGGCCTCGAAGGAGGCGATGACGCCGTCGTAGGGCGCCTGGATCAGGAAGTGGCCGGCCTGGGCCCCGGCGGCCAGCGCCTGCGCCCGCTGCGCGGCGACCCGCGCTTGCGCGGCCTGGTAGCGGGCGCGGGCCTGCTCATAGGCGGCCTGGCTGATGTATTGCTGTTCGCGCAGCGCCCGCTGGCGCTTGAGGTCGGCCTGGGCCAGGACGAGGGCGGACTCGGCCTCGCTCACCTGCGAATCGGCCGCCGCCCGCGCCTGTCGGGCGCTCTCGGCGTCCAGGCGCAGCAGGAGCTGGCCGGCGCGCACCGCCTGGCCGGCCCGCGCGCCGACGTCCACGACCTCGCCGGCGACCTGCGCCGAGATCGTGGTGTCGCGCACCGCCTCGACCGTGCCGTCGAGCTCCACCCGGTCGGCGGCCATAACGGATTCCACGGGAACGGTGTCCGGGGCGGCGGCCTGGGCCCCCGCGCCGAAGCCGAGGAGGATGGCCAGCACCCAGGCGGGACGCGGGATCGGAAGGGCCGGCCGCCGGGTGGCGGTCCGTGGCGGGAGGGCGGGGCGATCGTCTGCTCTCATGAGTTGGGGGGCTGAAAAAAATGTGGAACGAACCAGGGAATGCGTGCTATTATTTAACTAATGACGTAAATAGTCAATTAATTGATAAATCCCAAAGTTGAACAACTGACGTACACTATGCGCTCGTATCATTGCGACGTCATTGACATGGGTCTACTACCACCTGAGGTGCTCGAGCCGGTCGCGGCCTATTTCCGCGCCTTGTCCGAGCCCACGCGCCTGCACATCCTCAGCCTGCTGCGGCAGGGCGAGCACAACGTCGGCGAGCTCGCCGAGCTGTGCGGCTACACCACGGCCAACGTCTCGCGCCACCTGTCGGTGCTGAAAAAGCACGGGCTGGTCGCCCGCGAGGCGCGCGGCAACAGCGTGTACTACCAGATTGCCGATCCGTCCGTCGGCGCCCTGTGCGACCTCGTCTGCGGCAGCATCCTGCGTCAGATCGAGGAGGGCGCCCGGCAGCGCGCGGCCTTCGCCTCGATCCGCGAGGCATCCGATCCCCCCGTCACGTCACAGGAGTCATCATGAAATTCAATATCGGAACCATCGACCGCGTCCTGCGGATCATCGTCGGCATCGTCCTCATCGCGCTCGCGGCGACCGGCACGGTCGGCTGGTGGGGGTGGCTGGGCGTGATCCCGCTGGCGACGGGCCTGTTTCGCTTCTGCCCGCTGTACGCCCTGCTGGGCATACGGACCTGCCCGCTGAAATAAGGCGGGCGGCCATCGGCCGCCCGCGTTGTTGTTACCCGCCCACGCGCGCGCGCTGCGCGCGCACCTTGTCCAGGGTGTCGCCGAACTGGGCGAGGCGGGCCTTTTCCTGCTCGACCACGGCGGCGGGCGCGCGCTCGACGAAGCTCGCATTGCCGAGCTTGCCCCGCGCCTTGGCGATCTCTTTCTCGAGGCGGTCGATTTCCTTGTCGAGGCGCGCGCGTTCCGCGGCCGCGTCGATCTCTACATGCAGCATGAGCTGGACGGCGCCCAGGACCTGCACCGGCGCGCCCAGGTCCGGCAGCCGCTCGACGGCCTGGACGCTCTCGAGGCGGGCCAGGGCCATCAGGTAGGGGCGCAGCTCGTCCAGGCCGGCGATGCCGCCCTGCACCAGCAGGGGCACGCGCTGGCCGGGGGCGAGGTTCATCTCGCCGCGCAGGGCGCGGATGGCGTCGGTCAGCGACTTGAACCCGGCCATGCGCGCGGCGGCGTCCGCGTCGCGCAGGTCGGCGCGCGAGACCGGGTAGGGCTGGATGCTGATGCTGGCCTCGGCCGTCTCGGCGCGCACGCCCGCGGCCGCCGACACCTTTTGCCAGAGCTCCTCGGTGATGAAGGGCATGATGGGGTGGACCAGGCGCAGCAGGGTCTCGAGCACGTGGATCAGGGTGCGCCGCGTGGCCGCGCACTGCGTGGCGTCGCCGCCCTGCAGGCGCACCTTGGCCAGCTCGACGTACCAGTCGCAGTATTCGTCCCAGATGAAATGGTAGAGGCGGTCGGCCACCTGGTCGAAGCGGTACTGCTCGAAACCGGCGTGGACCTCGTCGATCAGGCCCTGGAGGCCGTCGATGATCCAGCGGTCGGCGAAGGACAGATCGCCCGGCTGGGGCCGGCCGAGGTCGTGGCCCTCGACGTTCATCAGCACGAAGCGGGTCGCGTTCCAGAGCTTGTTGCAGAAGTTGCGGTAGCCCTCGCAGCGCTTGAGGTCGAAATTGATGTTGCGCCCGAGCGTCGCGTAGGCCGCCATGGTAAAGCGCAGCGCATCGGCCCCGTAGGCGGGGATGCCCTCGGGATAGTCCTTGCGCGTGCGCTTGCGGATGGCCTCGGCCTGCTTGGGATTCATCAGGCCGGCGGTGCGTTTCTCGAGCAGGGCGTCCAGGGCGATGCCGTCGATCAGGTCGACCGGATCGATCGTGTTGCCCTTGGACTTGGACATTTTCTTGCCTTCCATGTCGCACACCAGCCCGTGGACGTAGACGGTGCGGAAGGGAACCTGCCCGGTGTGGTGCATGCTCATCATGATCATGCGGGCCACCCAGAAGAAAATGATGTCGAATCCGGTCACCAGCACGCTCGAGGGCAGGTAGCGCGCGAGGTCGGGGGTCTGCTCGGGCCAGCCCAGGTCGGTGAAGGGCACCAGCGCCGACGAGAACCAGGTGTCGAGCACGTCGGGGTCGCGCGTGAGCGGGCCCTCGATGCCGGCCGCGCGCGCCTGGCGCTCGGCCTCCGCGGCCGTGCGCGCGACGAAGAACCGGCCGTCGGCCGCATGCCAGGCGGGGATCTGGTGGCCCCACCAGAGCTGGCGCGAGATGCACCAGTCCTGGATGTTCTCGAGCCACTGGTCGTAGGTGGTGGTCCAGTTCTCGGGCACGAAGCGCACGCGGCCGTCGGCCACCACCTCGAGCGCCACCTCGGTGATGCTCTTGCCCGGATGCAGGCTGCCCTCGGGCGCCGGCCGGCTCATGGCCACGAACCATTGGTCGGTGAGCATGGGCTCGATGATGGTGTTGCTGCGGTCGCCGCGCGGCACCATCAGCTTGTGCGCGCGCACGGCCTGCAGCAGCCCCTGGGCCTCGAGGTCGGCGACGACGCGCTTGCGCGCCTCGAAGCGGTCCATGCCCCGGTAGGCCTCGGGCGCCTCGTCCGAGATGCGGGCGTCCAGCGTCAGGATGCCGATCATCGGCAGGCCGTGGCGCTGGCCCACGGCATAGTCGTTGAAATCGTGCGCCGGCGTGACCTTGACGACGCCGGTGCCGAATTCGCGGTCGACGTAGCCGTCGGCGATCACCGGGATCTCGCGCCCGACCAGGGGCAGGGTCACGGTCTGGCCGATCAGGTGGGCGTAGCGCTCGTCCTCGGGATGGACCATGACGGCCACGTCGCCCAGCATGGTCTCGGGCCGCGTGGTGGCCACCACCAGGTGCTCCAGCCCGCCGGCGGGCCGGGTCAGCGGGTAGCGGATCTCCCACATGTGGCCGTCCTCCTCGGTGCTGACGACCTCGAGGTCGGACACCGCGGTGCCCAGCACCGGGTCCCAGTTCACCAGGCGCTTGCCGCGGTAGATCAGGCCCTGTTCGTAGAGCCGCACGAAGACCTCGACCACGCCGCGCGACAGGCGTTCGTCCATGGTGAAGTATTCCCGCGACCAGTCGCAGGACGAGCCCAGGCGGCGGAACTGGCCGGTGATGGTGCTGCCGGATTTTTCCTTCCAGGCCCAGACGCGCTCGAGGAATTTCTCGCGGCCGAGGTCGTGGCGCGAGATCTTTTCCGCGTCGAGCTGGCGCTCGACGACGATCTGCGTGGCGATGCCGGCGTGATCGGTGCCGGGGATGAACACGGTATCGTCGCCGCGCATGCGATGGTAGCGGACCAGGCCGTCCATGATGGTCTGGTTGAACGCGTGGCCCATGTGCAGGGTCCCCGTGACGTTGGGCGGCGGGAACTGGATGGCGAAGGAGGCCGGCTCGCGCCCCTCGGGCGGCTGGACGTGCCGGCCGCCGTCGAACAGCCCTTGGCGCTCCCAGTGCGCGTACCAGCGGGACTCGATGTCCTGCGGTTCAAAACTCTTGGGCAACTGGCTGGGCGATTCGGCGGAGGCGGTCATGTCGGAGGGGGATCTGTGCGCTGGGCGCGGTGGACGCAAAAATGCTCATTTTATGCGCTGGGAAGGGCGGTGGGGCATGGTAAAATGCGCGGTTGACATAAACTTGAATAAAGTGATTGTTTTCATTGGGAAAACCGATTTTCCCGCCGTCCCACCCATCATTTACGAATCCTCATGGCCATTGAACGTACCCTTTCCATCATCAAACCCGATGCCGTCGCCAAGAACGCGATCGGCCAGATCGTCGCCCGCTTCGAGCAGGCCGGCCTCAAGATCGTCGCCGCTCGCCTGCAGCAGCTCTCGCGCGACGAGGCCGAGCGTTTCTACGCCGTCCACAAAGAGCGCCCCTTCTACAAGGACCTGGTCGATTTCATGGTCTCGGGCCCGGTGTTCGTGCAGGTGCTCGAGGGCGAGGATGCGATCGCGAAAAACCGCGACCTGATGGGCGCCACTGATCCCAAGAAGGCCGCCGCGGGCACCATCCGCGCCGATTTCGCCGAGAGCATCGACGCCAACGCCGTCCATGGCTCGGACGCGCCCGAGACCGCCGCCGTCGAGATCGCGTTCTTCTTCTCCGAGAGCAATATCCACAGCCGCTGATGCGGGCGGGCGCCCGTCCCCCGGGCGCCCCCGTGTCGCGGATCGCCGCATGTCCGCCGTCCAAGCCGTCAACCTTCTGGGGCTCGATCCCCAAGCCCTCTCCAGCCTGGTCGCCCAATGGGGCGGCAAGCCCTTCCGCGCGCGCCAGCTCTCGCGCTGGATCCACCAGCGCGGCGAGGACCGCTTCGAGGCGATGACCGACCTGGCCCGCGATTTCCGCGCGCGCCTCGAGGCCCATTGCACGATCGGCGGGCCGGCGGTCAACCTGGAAAAGCGCTCGGCCGACGGCACCCGCAAATGGCTGTTCGACATGGGGCAGGGCAATGCCATCGAGACCGTCTTCATCCCCGAGGACGACCGCGGCACCCTGTGCATCTCGAGCCAGGCCGGATGCACCGTCGCCTGTCCGTTCTGCTCGACCGGCTACCAGGGCTTCAGCCGCAACCTCACCACGGCCGAGATCATCGGCCAGCTCTGGCACGCCAACCGCGCCCTGCGCGATGATCCGGCGGCGGCCCGCCTCGAGGGCGGGGCGGACGAGGCCACGCGCGCCGTCAGCAACGTCGTCATGATGGGCATGGGCGAGCCCCTGCTGAACTACGACCAGGTGCTGGGGGCGCTGCGCCTGATGCTCGACGACCATGCCTACGGCCTGTCGCGGCGCCGCGTCACGGTGTCGACCTCGGGCGTGGTCCCCATGATCGACCGCCTGGCGCGCGACTGCCCGGTGGCGCTGGCGGTGTCCCTGCATGCGCCCAACGACGAGCTGCGCGACCGCCTGGTGCCGCTCAACCGCAAGCATCCCCTGTCCGAGCTGCTGGCGGCCTGCAACCGCTACCTCGAGCACGCCCCCCGCGATTTCATCACCTTCGAGTACATTATGCTCGACGGCGTCAACGATTCGGACGAGCATGCGCGCGAGCTGATCGGCATCGCGCGGCAGGTGCGCTGCAAGTTCAATCTGATTCCTTTCAATCCCTTCCCGCAGTCCGGGTTGCGGCGCTCGCCGGCGGCCAGGATCCGCCTGTTTTCCCAGCGTCTGGCGGATGCCGGCCTGGTCGTGACCGTGCGCAAGACGCGCGGCGACGACATCGACGCGGCCTGCGGGCAGCTCGCCGGCGAGGTTCGCGACCGCACGCGCATCGACGAGCGCCTGCCCGACCGGGCGCGCATCGTCATCAGAAAAAAGGAGCATGGATGAACCAAGTCCCGATGCAGCCCGATGTGCGGGAGGATCCGGTCCCCGGGGACGATGCGCCGCTGGCCATCGGCGAGGCCCTCAGGCGCATGCGCGAGGCCCGCGGGTTCACCCTTGCGGAGGTCTCGGCGCGGATCAAGTACTCGGCCGTGCAGCTCGGCTATCTCGAGACCGGCGAATGGGGCCGCCTGCCCGAGGGGGTGCCGCTGCGGGGGCTGGTGCGCAACTACGCGCGCTTCCTCGACGCCGACGTCGAGGCCATGCTGCGCCTGCTCGACGACGAGGTGGGCCCGACCCGGCCGCGCCCCACGGTCGCCTCGCTGGGCCCGGCCCAGACCCTGCGCAGCTCCGACCTGCCCACCAAGGGCGAGCCGGCCCACCGCACCTGGACCTGGCTGCTGCTGATCCTCGTGCTGCTGTGCGTGGCCGGCCTGTATGCCGTCAATCGGGGCTGGGTGCCCGACGAATGGCTGATTTTCGAATGGTTGAAGGCCCTCAAGCCATGAATTCCCCTCTACCGGACGAGCCTTCCGCCGCGCCGCGCCGCCCGACGCGCGCGGTCGTCGTGCGCTGGGGCGACCATGCCGTGCAGGTCGGCGGCGGCGCCCCCGTCGTGGTCCAGTCCATGACCAACACCGACACGGCCGACCCGGACGCCACCGCGCGCCAGGTCGCGCACCTGGCGCGCGCCGGTTCCGAGATCGTGCGCGTGACGGTCAATACGCCCGAGGCCGCGGCCCGGGTGGCGGACCTGCGCAACGCCCTGGACCGCATGGGAGTGTCCGTTCCGCTGGTGGGCGACTTCCACTACAACGGGCACAAGCTCCTCACCCAGTTCCCCGATTGCGCGCAGGCCCTGTCCAAGTACCGCATCAATCCCGGCAACATGGGCGGCGGCAAGCGTCGCGACGACAATTTCGCGCAGATGATCGAGGTCGCCTGCCGCCATGGCAAGCCGATCCGGATCGGCGTCAACTGGGGCAGCCTCGACCATGAATTGCTCGCGCGGATGATGGACGAGAACGCCGCCCGACCGCGGCCCCTGGCGGCCAACGCCGTGATGCGCGAGGCCCTGGTCGTCTCGGCCATCAGCAACGCGCGCCGCGCCGAGGAGCTCGGCCTGCCGGGCGACGCCATCATCCTGTCCTGCAAGGTCAGCCACGTGCAGGACCTGATCGCCGTCTATTCCGACCTGTCGGCGCGCTGCGACTATCCCTTGCATCTGGGCCTGACCGAGGCGGGCATGGGCAGCAAGGGCATCGTCGCGTCGACGGCGGCCCTGGCCGTCCTGCTGCAGCGCGGGATCGGCGACACCATCCGCATCTCGCTCACGCCCGAGCCGGGCGGGGACCGCGCCCGCGAGGTCGTCGTCGCCCAGGAAATCCTCCAGACCATGGGCCTGCGGGCCTTCACGCCCATGGTGGTGGCGTGCCCGGGATGCGGGCGCACCAGCAGCACCGTGTTCCAGGAGCTCGCGGCCAGCATCCAGGGATTCCTGCGCGACCAGATGCCCCTCTGGAAGACCCGCTACCCCGGCGTCGAAAACCTGCACGTGGCCGTCATGGGCTGCGTGGTCAACGGCCCGGGCGAGAGCCGCCATGCCGACATCGGCATCAGCCTGCCGGGCACCGGCGAGGTGCCGGCCGCGCCGGTCTACGTCGACGGCGAGCGCACGGTGACCCTCAAGGGGGATACCATCGCCGAGGAATTCAAGGCGATCGTGGAAAATTACGTCGCCCGGCGCTTCGGTCGGGAGGCGGGCGGGCAGCCCGCGCGCCGCCCGGGCGTCGTGGCGCGCCATCTGGATTGATCCGCATGTCCGATTTCAAGAAAGTCCGTGCCCTGACGGGCATGAAGGACGCGCTGCCGCCCGAGAGCGCCCAGTGGGAGGCGCTCGAGGACATCGTGCGCGAGTGGCTGGCCGGCTACGGCTACCAGAACCTGCGCACGCCCGTGCTCGAGCACACGCGCCTGTTCGCGCGCGGCATCGGCGAGGTCACCGACATCGTCGAAAAGGAAATGTATTCCTTCGTCGATCCGCTCAACGACGAGCGCCTGACCATGCGCCCCGAGTTCACCGCGGGCATGGTGCGCGCCGTCATCGAGCACAATTTCCTCTACGAGCGGCCGCGCCGCGTCTACGCCATGGGGCCGGTGTTCCGCCATGAGCGCCCCCAGCGCGGCCGCTATCGCCAGTTCCACCAGATCGACGTCGAGGCGCTGGGCTTCCCCGGCCCCGACGTGGACGCCGAGCTCATCGTCATGCTCGCGCGCCTGTGGCGGCTGCTGGGGCTCACCGACATCCGCCTCGAGATCAATTCCCTGGGCCAGGCGCCCGAGCGCGCGGCCCATCGGGCCGCCCTGGTCGAGCACCTGCAGCGCCACGTCGACGTGCTCGACGAGGAGGCGCGCCGGCGCATGCACACCAATCCGCTGCGCGTGCTCGACACCAAGAACCCGGCGATGCAGGACATGGCCGACAGCGCGCCGCGCCTGTTCGATTTCCTCGGCGCGGAGTCCCTGGCCCATTACCGCGGCCTGTGCGCGCGCCTCGACGACGCCGGCATCCCCCACACGCTCAATCCGCGCCTGGTGCGCGGGCTGGATTACTACAACCTGACCGTGTTCGAATGGGTGACCGACCGCCTGGGCGCCCAAGGGACGGTGTGCGGCGGCGGCCGCTACGACGGCCTGATCGAGCTGCTGGGCGGCAAGCCCGCGCCGGCCGTGGGCTTTGCCATCGGCATGGAACGCCTGCTCGACCTGTGGTCGCTCAAGGACGAGCACGCGCATCCGGCCGAATGCCAGGTCTACGTGGCGCACCAGGGCGAGGATGGCCAGCGCCGCGCGGCGCTCCTGGCCGAGGCCTTGCGCGATGCCGGGCTGCGGGTACTTGTCCACGCGGGTTCGAGTGGGTTTAAATCACAATTTCGCCGCGCCGACGCCAGCGGTGCGGCCGTGGCGGTCATCGTCGGCGGCGACGAGCTGGCCAGCGGCCGCGCGACGGTCAAATGGCTGCGCCAGGCCGCGCCCGAAGGCGGGCAGCAGGAGTCGATCCCCTTCGACCGGCTGGCCGCCGAATTGCAATCGAGGATTTGAAAGGCATGGCATACGATCTCGAGGAACAGGAAAAACTGGACGCGCTCAAGGCGTGGTGGGACCGCTACGGCACGATCAGCATGGCGCTGCTGCTCGCCGTGGTCGCCAGCTTCGCGGGCTGGCGCGGCTGGCAGTGGTACCAGGGGCACCAGGCCGGCCAGGCCATGGGCTATTTCGAGGCGCTCGAGTCCGCCGCGGGCCAGAACGGCGATGACGCGGTGGCGCGCATCAAGGCCGCGAGCGCCACGCTGCGCGGCGAGTACGCGAGCTCGGGCTATGCCGCCCGGGGCGTCCTGGTGGCCGCCTGGGCGCTCGAGCGGCGCGGCGACCTCGAGGGCGCGCGCGAGCAGCTACAGTGGCTGGCCACCGGCTCCACCGCGCCCGCCCTGGCGCCGATCGCGCGCCTGCGCCTGGCCGGCGTGCTGCTGCAGGAAAAGAAATACGACGAGGCCCTGGCGCAGCTCCAGGGCGAGGCGCCGGCGGGCTTCGCCGCCCTGTACGCCGACCGGCGCGGCGACATCCTGGCCGCGCAGGGCAAGACCGCCGAGGCGCTCGAGGCCTGGCGCGCCGCGGTCGGCGCCTTCGGCGCCGATCCCGCCACCCAGATCGTGCAGTTGAAGATCGACGCCCTGAACGGAGCCTGACCCCCATGCGCACACCCGCTCGTCTGTTTCGCATCGCCGCCCTCGGCCTCGGCCTGGCGGTCCTGTCGGGCTGCGGCCTGTTCTCGCAAAGCGATGCGCGCTATGACCCGGCGCCGCTCACGGAATACGCGCCCGACCTGGCCGTCGCCGTCCGCTGGAGCGCCTCCATCGGCAGCGGCGGGGGCTACGGCTTTGCGCCGCAGGTGGTCGGCGACACCGTGTACGCGGCGACGCCCTCGGGCGGGGTGGCCGCGCTCGCGCTCTCCACCGGCGGCGTGCATTGGCAGGCCGGCCTCGGCAAGCTCAGCGCCGGCGCCGGCAGCGACGGCCAGACCGTGGCGGTGGTCAGCGAGGCGGGCGAGGTCATCGCCCTGGATGCTTCGCGGGGCGCCGAGCGCTGGCGCGCGCAGGCCGCGAGCGCGGTCAACATTCCCCCGGCCGTCGGCAACGGCGTGGTCGTGGTGCGCAGCACCGACTATCGCGTGCAGGCCTTCGACGCGGCCACCGGCAAGCTGCGCTGGGAGGTGCAGCGTCCCGGCCCGGCCCTGGCGCTGCGCACCAGCATGCGCATGCTGATGGTGCAGAACGTCCTCATCACCGGCATGCCCAGCGGGCGCCTGATGGTCATCGACGCGGCCTCCGGCGTGGTGCGCTGGGAGGGCTCGGTGTCGGTCTCGCGCGGCGCCTCCGACCTCGAGCGCATCAGCGACGTGGTGGGCGCGCCCCTGTCGCTGGGCCCGCTGCTGTGCGGCGCGAGCTACCAGGGCAGGGTCGCGTGCTTCGACGTCTCGCAGGGCGGACGGCTGCTGTGGGACCGCAAGATCTCCACCTCCACCGGCATGGCCAGCGACGGCCAGCGCATCTACGTCCCGGGCGACCGCGACGTGGTGACCGCGCTCGAGGTCCAGGGCGGCGCCGAGGCCTGGAAGCAATCCGCCCTGCTGAATCGCCGCCTGAGCGCGCCGGCCGTCGTCGGCCCGGCCATCGTCCTGGGCGACTACGAGGGCTACCTGCATTTCCTGTCGCGCGCCGACGGCCACCTGATGGCCCGCCTGCAAGTCGGCGGGGGGCCCGTCACCTCGGCGCCGCAGGCGACCGGCCAGGGCGCGGTCGTGCAGACCGGCGGGGGCAGCGTGATGCTGGTGGGCGTGCGTGACTGAGACGATCTTCAAGCCCGTCGTCGCCCTGGTGGGCCGCACGAACGTCGGCAAGTCCACGCTGTTCAACCGCCTGACGCGCTCGCGCGCGGCCCTGGTGGCCAATATCTCGGGGCTGACGCGCGATCGCCATTACGGCGAGGGCAGGGTGGGCGACCATCCCTTCATCGTCGTCGACACCGGCGGCTTCGAGCCCGTGGCTACCCGCGGCATCCTGGTCGAGATGGCCCGGCAGACCGAGCAGGCCATCGCCGAGGCCGACGTCGTGGTGTTCCTCGTGGACGCCCGCGAGGGTCTCAACGCGCACGACCACGAGATCGCCCGCCTGCTGCGCAAGTCGGGCCAGCGCGTGGTGCTCGCCGTCAACAAGGCCGAGGGCATGCGCGACCACGCCGGCATGGCGCAGTTCTACGAACTCGGCCTGGGCGAGCCGCTGCCGATCTCGGCCGCCCATGGCGACGGCGTGGCCGAGCTGGTCGAGCGGGCCCTCGCGCCCGTGCTCGCGGCGCGGCCCGCGCCGCCCGCCGAGACCGATGCCGCGCAGGCCGCGCCGGACGAGGCCGGCCATCGCATCAAGCTTGCCATCGCCGGGCGCCCCAATGTCGGCAAGTCCACCCTCATCAACGCCCTGGTCGGCGAGGAGCGCGTCATCGCCTACGACCTGCCGGGCACGACGCGAGACGCCATCGAGATCGAGTTCGAGCGCGGGGGGCGCCGCTACACCCTGATCGACACCGCGGGCCTGCGCCGCCGCGGCAAGGTGTTCGAGACCGTCGAAAAATTCTCCGTCATCAAGACCCTGCAGGCCATCGAGGCGGCCAACGTGGTCCTGCTGCTGCTGGATGCCCAGGAGGGCATTTCCGACCAGGACGCCCACATCGCGGGCTTCGCGGTCGAGGCCGGCCGCGCGCTGGTGGTGGGGCTCAACAAATGGGACGCCATCGACGCCGAGCGGCGCGAATGGATCCGGCGCGAGTACGAGCGCAAGCTGCGCTTCCTGTCCTTCGCCCAGGTGCTGAACCTCTCGGCGCTCGAGGGGCGCGGCCTGGGGCCCCTGATGCGGGCCGTCGACGCCGCCCATGCCGCCGCGTTCGCCAAGCTCTCCACGCCCCGGCTCACGCGGGTGCTGCGCGCGGCCGTCGAGCAGCAGCCGCCGCCGCGCAAGGGGATCTTCCGCCCCAAGATGCGCTACGCCCACCAGGGCGGCCAGAACCCGCCGCGCATCATCATCCACGGCAACGCCCTGGACGCCGTGCCCGACTCGTACCGGCGCTACCTGGAGGGGCAGTTCCGCGACGCGTTCAAGCTCGCCGGCACGCCGCTCTCCATCGAGTTCAAGTCTTCCCGCAACCCCTACCTGAAGGACGAATGAGGTGAGCAAGCTCTGGAGCGACCACGTCGCCGAACTGGTGCCCTACGTGCCGGGCGAGCAGGCGCGCATGCCCGACCTGCTCAAGCTCAACACCAACGAGAACCCCTACGGGCCCTCGCCCCGGGCGCTCGAGGCCATGCGGGCCGCGGTGGGGGACGATCTGCGCCTGTACCCCGACTACCGCGCGCTCGCCCTGCGCCAGGCGATCGCGCGGCGCCATGGGCTGGATGCCGGCCAGGTGTTCCTCGGCAACGGCTCGGACGAGATCCTCGCGCACGTGTTCAACGCGCTGTTCCTGCGCGCGGGCCGTCCCCTGCTGATGCCCGACATCACCTACAGTTTCTACCGGACGTACTGCCGGCTCTACCAGGTGCCCCACCGGCTCGTGCCCCTGGACGACGGATTCGCCATCCGGGCCGAGGACTACACCGGGCCGATGGAGGTCGAGCCGGCCGGCATCATCTTCGCCAATCCCAATGCCCCGACCGGCAGCGCGCTGCCCCTGGAGGCGATCGCCGCCATCGCGCGGGCGCGCCCCGACACGGCCGTGGTGGTGGACGAGGCCTACGTGGACTTCGGCGCCGAGTCCGCCGCGGCGCTCCTGGATCGCCACGACAACATCGTGGTCATCCATACCCTGTCCAAGTCCCGGTCCCTCGCGGGCCTGCGGGTGGGCTACGCCCTGGCGCACGTCCCGGTCATCGAGGCGCTCTCGCGCATCAAGGACAGCTTCAATTCCTATCCCATGGACCGCCTGGCGCTCGCGGGGGCGCAGGCCGCCATCGAGGACGAGGCGCATTTCGACCAGACCCGCCGGGCGGTGATGGACGCGCGCGAGACCCTGGCCGGCGACCTGCGCGCGCTGGGCTTCGAGGTCCTGCCGTCGCTGGCGAATTTCGTGTTTGCGCGCCATCCGGCGCACGATGCCGCCGCGATCCAGCGGGCCCTGCGCGAGCGGGCCATCCTGGTGCGCCACTTCAAGGCGCCCCGGATCGAGCAGTTCCTGCGGATCACCGTCGGCACTCCCGCGGAATGTGCGCGCCTGTGCAGCGCGCTCGCTCAAATCCTGTCCGAATCGCATTAAAATGGTCGGGACGGCGCGGGCGCCGCGCGGCGCATGCAGGATGCGGGAAAACCCTGTACAGTGGACATCCTTGACTATAAATTAAATAACCGGAGCCTCATCCATGAGCAACAAAGGGCAAATACTACAAGATCCCTTCCTCAACGCCTTGCGCAAGGATCACGTGCCCGTATCCATCTATCTGGTCAACGGCATCAAGTTGCAAGGGCAGGTCGAGTCTTTCGACCAGTACGTCGTCCTGCTGCGCAACACCGTGACGCAAATGGTGTACAAGCACGCCATCTCGACCGTCGTGCCGGCCCGCCCGGTCGCCTTCCAGGTCGATGACTCCGCGGACTGACCCCATCCCGTCCCGCCAGACCCCAACGCCCGCCGCGCGGCCCGCGTCGGCGGGCATTGTTTTTGCGGTGGGCGGGCAGCAAGCCGCAGGCGCGGCGCGGGGGCCAATTCTCTCATTATGAAATCTCTGGTGATCAGCGTCGACCTCGGCGAGCCCGACTACGCGGCGCATGCCGAGGAATTCCTGATGCTCGCGCGCGGCGCGGGCGCGGAGGTCCTCGAGGTGCTGACGGCGCGCCGCGACCGGCCGGATGCCGCGGGCTTCATCGGCAGCGGCAAGATCGAGGAGGCGGCGGCCCTGGTCAAGGCCACGGGGGCCGAGGTCGTGCTGTTCGACCAGCCCCTGACCCCGGCCCAGCAGCGCAACCTCGAGCGCAAGCTCGAGGTGCGGGTGGTCGACCGGGTGACCCTCATCCTGGACATCTTCGCCCTGCGCGCCAAGAGCCACGAGGGCAAGCTGCAGGTCGAGCTCGCCCAGCTCCAGCACCTCTCGACCCGCCTGACGCGGATGTGGACCCACCTCGAGCGCCAGCGCGGGGGCATCGGGGTGCGCGGGCCCGGCGAATCGCAGCTCGAGACCGACCGCCGCCTGATCGGCGTGCGCGTCAAGGCCCTGCGCGAGCGCCTCGCCCGCGCCCAGCGCCAGCGCGTCACCCAGCGCCGGGCGCGCGCCCGCGGGCAGACCCTGTCCGTGTCCCTGGTCGGCTACACCAACGCCGGCAAGTCCACGCTGTTCAACGCCCTGACGCGCGCCGACACCTATGCGGCCGACCAGCTCTTTGCCACCCTGGACACCACCACGCGGCGGACCTGGATCGAGGGGGCGGGCCAGGTGGTGATCTCGGACACCGTGGGCTTCATCCGCGACCTGCCGACCACGCTGATCGCGGCCTTCCGGGCGACCCTCGAGGAAACCGTGCACGCCGACCTCCTGCTGCACGTGATCGACGCCTCCAGTCCCCAGCGCGACGAGCAGATGGCCGAGGTCAACAAGGTGCTGCGCGAGATCGGAGCCGACGAAATCCGCCAGATCCTGGTCTATAACAAAATCGATATGGCCGGATATGAACCCCGGGTCGAGCGGGACGAACATGGTACGATTGCGCGAGTCTTCGTCAGTGCGCTGCAGCGCAGCGGACTGGATGGTTTGCGGCAGGCGATCGCCGAATCGGCGGGAATGACGGGAAACGATACGGTCAATGAAATTATTCAATCTGAATGACCCGGGCTGGGGCCGGGGCGGCAATGAGGATCCTGATTCTTCGCGCAACAAGCCCGGCCAGTCCGGCGGCCCGCCCGACCTCGACGAAGTCTGGCGCGATTTCAACAAGCGCCTGAGCGGCCTGCTGGGCAAGCGTTCCTCCCGGCGCGGCGGCCCGCCCTCGGGCGGCGGCGGCCTGCCCCAGCTCCCGGGCCCTTCGCCCAAGTTCCTGCTGGGCCTGTTCGTGGTGGCATTGCTGCTGTGGCTGGCCAGCGGCTTCATGATCGTCCAGGAAGGCCAGGTCGCGGTGGTCACGCGCTTCGGCAAGTACACCCACACGCTCAACCCCGGCCTGCAATGGCGCATGCCGTATCCGATCGAGGATTCCCAGGACGTCAACATCTCGCAGTTGCGCACCTTCGAGGTGGGCTTTCGCGGATCGGCGCGCAACAAGGTGCTGCCGGAATCGCTGATGCTCACCCATGACGAGAACATCGTCGACGTGCAGTTCGTGGTCCAGTACCGCCTGCTGCCCGACGGGGCGCCGGCCTATCTGTTCAACACCAGCCAGCCCGACGAGTCGGTGCGCCAGGCGGCGGAAACCGCCATGCGCGAGATCGTCGGCCGCAAGCACATGGACTTCGTGCTGTATTCCGGCCGTACCGAGGTCGCCTCCGAGGTCCACGCCCTGGCCCAGAGCATCCTCGACCGCTACGCGACCGGCATCCAGATCAGCACCGTGGCGATCCAGAACGTGCAGCCGCCCGAGCAGGTGCAGGCCGCGTTCGACGACGCCGTCAAGGCGGGCCAGGACCGCGAGCGCCAGATCAACGAGGGCAATGCCTACGCCAGCCGGGTCGTCCCCGAGGCCGAAGGCCAGGCCTCGCGCATGATCCAGGACGCCGAGGGCTACAGCGCCCACATCGTCGGGCAGGCGCAGGGCGACACCGCGCGCTTCGACAGCATCGAGTCCGAATTCTCCAAGGCGCCGTCGATCACCCGCGAGCGCCTCTACCTCGAGACCATGAAGGACATCATGGTCGCCAGCAGCAAGGTCATGATCGACGCCGAAGTGGGCAACAACATGCTGTACCTGCCGCTGGACCAGATCATGAAGCAGGCCGCCGGCGCCCCGGCGTCCGGCGCGGCGGGCGGCTCGAGCTCGAGCGCCGGGGCGGCCTCCACGCAGGCCGCCGCGGGCGCCCAGGCCGCCAACGGATCGGCGAACGCATCGGCGGGGCGGCGGGGCGCCGCGCCGTCGGGGCTGGATTCGCTGATGGTCAGTCCGTACTCGCGCTAGGAGCCTTCCATGCAACGTTTCTTCCCTGTCCTGGTCGGCCTCCTCGTGGTCATCGCGGTGCTGTCCTCCTGCATGTTCATCGTGCGCGAGCGGGATTCCGCGCTGCTGTTCGCCCTGGGCGAGGTGCGCGAGACCATCACCAAGCCCGGGCTGTACTTCAAGTATCCGCCGCCCTTCGAGAATGTCGTCTATCTCGACAAGCGCCTGCAGACCATCGAGACCCGCGACCCCGAGCGCATCCAGACCGCCGAAAAGAAAAACCTGCTGATCGATTCCTTCGTCAAGTGGCGCATCTCGGATCCGCGCCAGTACTACGTGACCTTCGGCGCCAACAGCGCCGCCGCCGTCGAGCGCCTGCAGGCGCAGATCCGCGACGCGCTGAACGCGGCGGTCAACGTGCGCACGGTCAAGCAGGTCGTCTCCAGCGACCGCGACACCATCATGAAGGAAATCCAGACCGCCGTGGCGCGCCGCGCCGCGCCCCTGGGCGTGGACGTGGTGGACGTGCGCCTGCGCCGCATCGACTTCGCCCCCGAGATCTCGGAATCCGTCTACCGGCGCATGGAGGCCGAGCGCAAGCAGGAGGCCAACCGCCTGCGCGCCACCGGCGCCGCCGACAGCGAGCGCATCCGCGCCGAGGCCGACCGCAAGCGCCAGGAAATCCTCGCCAAGGCCTATGCCCAGGCGCAGGCGACGCGCGGCGGCGGCGACGCCAAGGCCGCGGCCATCTATGCGCAATCGTATGGGCGCAACGAGGACTTCTACAGCTTCTACAAGAGCCTGGAGGCCTACCGCTCGGCCTTCGCCGACCAGGGCAACACGCTGGTCCTCAGCCCCGATTCCGAGTTCTTCCGCTTCTGGGACGACGCGCGCGGCGGCTCCCCGGACGCCGTGCCCGCCCGGTAGGCCGATATCGGATCGATTGCCATGAAGTCCAACTGGCTGCTGCCGGAAAACCTGTCCGACGTCCTGCCCGCCGAGGCCCGCCGCATCGAGGAGCTGCGCCGCGGCCTGCTCGACCTGTACCGCACCTACGGCTTCGAGCTCGTGGCGCCGCCCATGGTCGAGTACCTCGATTCGCTGATGCTCGCCAACGACGAGGCGCTGAGGCTGCGCACCTGCAAGCTCGTCGACCAGCTCTCTGGCCTGACGATGGGCGTGCGCGCCGACATGACGCTGCAGGTCTCGCGCATCGACGCCCACCTGCTCAACCGCGAGGGCGTCACGCGCCTGTGCTACTGCGGGCCGGTGATCCATGCGCGTCCCTCGGGGCTGCTCTCGGACCGCGAGCTGCTGCAGATCGGGGCCGAGATCTTCGGCCACGCGGGGGTCGAGGCCGACCTCGAATCCATACGGCTCGCCATGGAATCCGTGCGCCGGGCCGGGGTGCGCGAGGCGCGCCTGGACCTCAACCATCCCGGCGTGGGCCGCGCGCTGGTCGACGACGATCCCGCGCTCGCCGAGGCCGCCGACCAGATCTACGACCTGCTCGGCGCCAAGGACGTGCCGGGCATCGAGGCGCTGCTCGCCGAATGCGGCGCGCGCCCCGGCAGCGTGGAGGCGCTGCGGACCCTGACCACGCTGTACGGCGACATCGAGGTGATCGAACGCGCGGCGCAATGCCTGCCGCCGCTGCCGGCGGTGCGGGCGGCGCTCGACGATCTCGCCAGCCTGTGCGCGGCGCTGCCCGGCCTGCCCCTGGCGATCGACCTGGCCGACATGGGCGGCAGCTACGGCTACCACTCGGGCGTGGTGTTCTCGATCTATGCCAAGGGCTGGCACGACGCCCTGGTGCGCGGCGGACGCTACGACGGGATCGGCCGCAAGTTCGGCCGCGCCCGCCCGGCCACGGGCTTCAGCCTCGACCTGCGCAAGCTCTCGTCGGGCCTGCCCGAGGCGCGTCCCGCGCGGGCCGTCCGCGCCCCCTGGGGCGAGGACGAGGGGCTCGTCGAGGCGGTCGCGGCCCTGCGCGCGCAGGGCGCCATCGTGATCCAGATGCCCGCCGGCCAGGCCCATCCCCTGGATGAATTCCTGGTCGACCGCGAGCTCGTCCGCGAGGGCGATGCCTGGGTCCTGCGGGACCTCTGAGAAAGCCCCGGGCCGGGGCCCGCATTGAAGAACCGGCCCAATGGTTTAAACTACTTCGTTTCCCGCGGCGATGTTTCGTCGCCTATCGTATCGAATTGGTGCATATGAGCAAGAACATCGTCGTGATCGGTACCCAGTGGGGTGACGAGGGCAAGGGCAAGATCGTCGACTGGCTCGCCGAGTCCGCCCAGGGGGTGGTGCGCTTCCAGGGCGGGCACAATGCCGGCCACACCCTGTGGATCAACGGCCGCAAGACCATCCTGCGCCTGATCCCCTCGGGCATCATGCATTCGCACGTGACCTGCTACATCGGCAACGGCGTGGTGCTGTCGCCCGAGGCGCTGCTCTCCGAGATCAAAGAGCTCGAGGGCGTCGGCCTCGAGGTGCGCCCGCGCCTGCAGATCTCGGCCGCCTGCCCGCTGATCCTGCCCTACCACGTGGCGCTGGACCAGGCGCGCGAGGCCCGCAAGGGCGAGGGCAAGATCGGCACCACGGGCCGCGGCATCGGCCCCGCCTACGAGGACAAGGTCGCGCGCCGCGCGCTGCGCATCCAGGACCTCTACGATCCCGCGATCTTCGACGAAAAGCTCGCCGAGGTGCTGGACTACCACAACTTCGTGCTGACGCAGTACCTGGGCGCCAAGGCGCTGTCGGCCGCCGAGGTCCGCGACCGGGTGATGGCGCTCGCGCCCGAGCTCGAGCCCATGGTCGCCGACGTCTCCAGCAGCCTGCACGCCGCGCACCGCTCGGGCCATCGCCTGCTGTTCGAGGGCGCGCAGGGCTCGCTGCTCGACATCGACCACGGCACCTATCCCTTCGTCACCAGCAGCAATTGCGTGGCCGGCGCCGCCTCGGCCGGGGCGGGGATGGGGCCGCAGGTCCTGGACTACGTGCTGGGGATCGCCAAGGCCTACACCACGCGCGTGGGCTCGGGGCCTTTCCCCACCGAGCTGCTCGACGACACCGGCCTGCGGCTGGCGACGGTCGGCAAGGAATTCGGCTCGGTCACCGGCCGTCCCCGCCGCTGCGGGTGGTTCGACGGCGCGGCCATGAAGCGCTCGGTGATGATCAACGGCCTCACCGGTCTGTGCATCACCAAGCTCGACGTGCTCGACGGCGTCGAGCACATCAAGATCGGCGTGGGCTATCGCTACAAGGGCAAGTTCCTCGACGTGCTGCCCTACGGGGCGCATGCCGCGGCCGAGGCCGAGCCCGTGCTCGAGGAAATGGCGGGCTGGTCCGAGTCCACGGTCGGCATCACGGAATACGACAAGCTGCCGGTCAATGCGCGCCGCTACCTCGAGCGCATCGCCGAGGTCTGCGACGTGCCCATCGACATGGTCTCCACCGGCCCCGACCGCCTCGAAACCATCGTCCTGCGGCATCCGTTCCAGGGCTGATCCCCGTTCCCGACACCGGAATCCATCATGAACCTGCCGCCGAGCACCGACCGCGACCTGTGGGTGAGCTGGGAACAATATCATGCCCTGATCGAGCGCCTGGCGCTGAAGGTCCATGAATCGGGCTGGACCTTCGACAAGATCCTCTGCCTGGCGCGCGGCGGGGTGCGGGTGGGCGACGTGCTGTCGCGCATTTTCGACGTGCCGCTGGGCATCCTCGCGACCAGCAGCTATCGCGAGGCGGCCGGCACCGTCCAGGGCCAGCTCGACATCGCCCAGTTCATCACGATCACCCGCGGCACCCTCGACGGCCGGGTCCTGCTGCTGGACGACATGGTCGACACCGGCCTGACCTTCAGCCGCGTGCATGACCACCTGCTCGAGCAGTTCCCGGGCATCACCGAATTGCGCACCGGCGTGCTCTGGTGGAAGGGCCACGCCCGGATCCAGCCCGACTACTACGTCGAGCAATTGCCCACCAATCCCTGGATCCACCAGCCTTTCGAGGACTACGACAGCCTGCGCCCGCACCAGCTCGAATCGTGGATCCGCAAGGGCCTGCGCACGGCGCATCCGAAATAGGCGGTAAGCTCTTGGATGATGATTTATGCTAGAATCCCGTGTTGTCTCAAACCTTTTCCAACACATCCAAGGGCTTCAAGGAACTACATGCCTATCGTTCGCCTCAAAGAAAACGAGCCTTTCGAGGCCGCGCTGCGCCGCTTCAAGCGCACCATTGAAAAGACCGGCCTTCTGACCGAGTTGCGTTCGCGCGAGTTCTACGAAAAGCCCACCGCCGAGCGCAAGCGCAAGCGCGCCGCCGCGGTCAAGCGCCACTACAAGCGCATCCGCAGCCAGCAACTGCCGCCGCGCCTCTATTGATTGATCCCTGAGTCTTTCGTCCAGGAGCTGCTGGCGCGCATCGACATCGCCGACGTGGTCGGACGCTATGTGCAGCTACGCAAAGGGGGCGCCAACCTGCTGGGTTTGTGCCCTTTTCACAACGAAAAGACCCCTTCCTTCACCGTCAGTCCCACCAAGCAGTTCTATCACTGCTTCGGTTGCGGCGCGCATGGCAGCGCCATCCGCTTCCTGACCGAGCACACCGGCGCCTCCTTTCCCGAGGCCGTCCGCAGCCTGGCCGCGAGCGTGGGCATGACCGTGCCCGAGGAGCCCCGCAGTCCCCGCCAGCGCGAGGCCGACCGCCAGCGCCGCCAGGAGGCCTCGCGCCAGCAGCAGATCCTCGACCAGGCCCAGGCGCATTACCGGCGCGCCCTGAAGGACTCGCCCGAAGCCATCGCCTACCTCAAGCGCAGGGGGCTGAGCGGCGAGATCGCGGCCCATTTCGGCCTGGGCTGGGCGGGCCGCGACCGCCGCGGCCTGGCCGCCGTCTTCGAGCGCTACGAGGATCCCGCACTGCTCGAGTCCGGGCTGGTGATCGAATCCGAGGACGGCCGCCGCCACGACCGTTTCCGCGCCCGCGTGATGTTTCCCATCCGCAATGCGCGCGGCGCGATCGTGGGCTTCGGCGGCCGCCTGATCGAGGCGGGCGAGCCCAAATACCTCAATTCCCCCGAGACCAGCCTGTTCTCCAAGGGCAACGAGCTCTACGGCCTGTACGAGGCGCGCGCCGGCATCCATGCCGAGGGCTGCGTCCTGGTCGTGGAGGGGTACATGGACGTGGTCGCGCTCGCGCAGCACGGCCTGCGCAATGCGGTGGCCACGCTGGGCACCTCCACCACGCCCAGCCATCTCCAGAAATTGCGCCGCGCGAGCGACCGGATCGTCTTCGGCTTCGACGGCGACGCGGCGGGGCGCAAGGCGGCCTGGCGGGCGCTGAACACCTGCCTGCCCTGGGTCGCCGAGGACGTGGCGATCCGCTTTCTGTTCCTGCCCGAAGGCCAGGACCCCGATTCCTACGTCCGGACCTACGGGGTCGAGGCGTTTCGCGCGACGCTCGACGAGGCCATTCCACTGTCGCGCTTCATGCTCGACGAGCTCGCCGCCCGCCACGACCTGGACGAGGCCGAGGGCCGGGCGGCCTGCATGCACGAGGCGCGCCCGCTGTTCGCGCAGATGCCCGAGGGCGGCTTTCGCCTGCAGATGGAGCGCGAGCTGGCCCGGCGGGTGCGCCTGACCCCCGAGGAACTCGCCCAGGCCTTCGCCGAGGCGCGCCGCGCCGTGGCCGAGTCCGCCGCCTTCGGGCGGTCCGCCGGACTCGACCGGGCCGGCGCATCCGGCCGGTTCCCCGGTGCCGAGGGGGCCGCCGCGTCCGGCCGGCATGCTGGGCCGGGGCGGTCCGCCGCCGCCGGCCGGTTCCCCGCCCCTGGCCAGTTCGCCGCCGACCCATCCGCCTCGGCCGGCCGGTTCCCCGCATCCGGGCATGCCGCCACGGACGGCGGGCTTTCCACGTCCGGGGGCGCCGGGGAGGGGGAGGGCCGGTTCGCGCCCCCCTGGGAATCGGAGGCGGGGGACGCGCCGTTCGCCGCCGCGCCCGCCCCCTGGGGCCGCGAGGCCGACCCCGAGGCGCCGCGGGCGGCGCCGCGCGCGCGCACCGGGCGCCGGGGCTCGCGCATGGTGACGCCGATGGCCCGCCGCCTGCTGCGCCTGCTGCTCGCGCACCCGCGGCTCGTCGCCGAACTGGGCGACCAGCAGCTTGAACTTCTGGCCCGCAGCCCCCATCTGGTTCTCGTACGGGACCTGATCGAGCTGGCGAGCACGCGCGGCGCGACCCATGCGGGCGCGCTGATCGAGGCGGCCGAGCCCGATTCGGATCTCGCGCAGGCCATGCTCGACCTTTCCGGCGAGCTCCTCGGCCAGGATCTCCCCGACCCGCAGGCCGAATGGAACGACGCGCTGCGGCAGATCGAGCTCCAGACCGTGCAGGACCAGTGCCGGCAGCTCATCGAGGGCGGCCTGCGCTCGGAGGAGGACCAGCGGCGCTACCAGGCCCTGTCGCGCCGCCTGGCCAGGCTGAAATCGGGCCAAGGATGAATCTTCTATCCAGGTGAAGTAAAATACATAGTTTTCAATGAGTAATGTGCGCAGTCGTTGTGCGGGCCAGGGGCCTTTGCGCACGGGGCTTGCGCCATTCTTCGAGCATGCGAATCTGGGCATGCGAATCCCGGCCCAGGGCGGCCGGGCGGGGCGCGGCCCAAGCGTTTCCGCGAGCATCTATGGAAAGGAACTCATGACCCAAGGAACTGGCAAGACCTCCCAGGCCGCCAAGAAAACGGCAGCCAAGAAAACCAAAGCGGCGAGCGCCGAGCTCGAGGCGGCGGTGAAGGCGGCCAGGACGACGACGGCCAAGACGGCGGCCGCCAAGGCCCCCGCGCGCGCGGCGGCCGGCGACGAGCAGGCCGAGGCGCCCAAGGGCGCCCGGCGCGCCGCCAAGGCGCCTTCGGGCCGCAAGCCCGGCCGCCCGGCCAAGAACGCCAGCAACGACGCCGGCGATTTCGTCGACGACGACGCGGGCGACGACGAGGTCATTCCCGACCTCAAGCCCCTGCCCAAGCGCGGCAAGCGCGGCAAGGCCGAAAAGGACGCGCCCTCGCGCGGCCAGATGACGCCCGAGGAGCAAGAGGCCCGCCGCAACCGCCTCAAGATCCTGATCAAGCTCGGCAAGGACCGCGGCTACCTCACGTACGGCGAGATCAACGATCACCTGCCCGACGACCTGGTCGACGCCGAGGCGATCGACGGCATCATCAGCACCTTCAGCGACATGGGGATCTCGGTCTACGACCAGGCCCCCGACGCCGAGACCCTGCTGATGAGCGACAACGCGCCCATGGCATCCAGCGACGACGACGTCGAGGACGAGGCCGAGGCCGCGCTGACCACCGTGGATTCCGACTTCGGCCGCACCACCGACCCGGTCCGCATGTACATGCGCGAGATGGGCACGGTCGAGCTCCTCACCCGCGAGGGCGAGATCGAGATCGCCAAGCGCATCGAGGACGGGCTCAAGCACATGGTGATGGCGATCGCCGCCTGCCCGACCACGGTCAACGAGATCCTCGACCACATCCAGCGCGTGCGCGAGGGCACGGCCCAGATCGACGAGATCGTCGACGGCCTGATCGACGAGGAGGGCGAGGACTACGCCGGCTCCGGCGTCAGCAGCGACGACGAGGGCGACGACGGCCCGGCCGGCGGCATGAGCAGCAAGCAGCTCGAGTACCTGCGCGCCAAGTCGCTCAAGAAGTTCGAGACGATCGCCACCTGGTTCGACAAGATGCGCGTGGCCTTCGAGACCGAGGGCTACAAGTCGCCCAGCTACATCGCCGCGCGCGAGGCCATCCTCGACGAACTCATGGGCGTGCGCTTCACCGCCAAGATGGTCGAGCGCCTGGCCGACACCCTGCGCGCCCAGGTCGCCGAGGTGCGCACGCACGAGCGCGCCGCGATGCACATCTGCGTGACGCGCGCCGGGATGCCGCGCGCGCATTTCATCAAGGCCTTCCCCGGCAACGAGACCAACCTGGACTGGGTCCTCGAGGAGGTCGCCGCCGGCCACGACTACGCCGAGACGCTCGAGCGCCACGTGCCGGCCATTCAAGAGATCCAGCAAAAGCTCATCGAGCTGCAGCGCAAGGTCGTGCTGCCCCTCAAGGACCTCAAGGACGTCAACAAGCGCATGGCCACCGGCGAGGCCAAGGCCCGCAAGGCCAAGCGCGAGATGACCGAGGCCAACCTGCGCCTGGTGATTTCCATCGCGAAAAAGTACACCAATCGCGGCCTGCAGTTCCTCGACCTGATCCAAGAGGGCAACATCGGCCTGATGAAGGCCGTGGACAAGTTCGAGTACCGCCGCGGCTACAAGTTCTCGACCTACGCCACCTGGTGGATCCGCCAGGCGATCACCCGCTCGATCGCCGACCAGGCGCGCACCATCCGCATCCCGGTGCACATGATCGAGACCATCAACAAGATGAATCGCATCAATCGCCAGATCCTGCAGGAAACCGGCACCGAGCCCGATCCCGCGACCCTGGCGCAAAAGATGGACATGCCCGAGGACAAGGTCCGCAAGATCCTCAAGATCGCCAAGGAGCCGATCTCGATGGAAACCCCCATCGGCGACGACGACGATTCCCACCTGGGCGATTTCATCGAGGACACCGGCACCGTGTCGCCCTCGGACTCGGCCCTGCACGGCTCCATGCGCGACGTGGTGAAAGAGGTCCTGGACTCGCTCACGCCGCGCGAGGCCAAGGTGCTGCGCATGCGCTTCGGGATCGAGATGAGCACCGACCAGACCCTCGAGGAGGTCGGCAAGCAGTTCGACGTGACGCGCGAGCGCATCCGCCAGA
>JBIQHJ010000106.1:0-1597 GCA_044508625.1 Alcaligenaceae bacterium | reverse complement strand
ACGGCGCGGCGCGACAGCACGACGTTGTTGCGCTTGCGGTCGAGCTTGATGACCTTGAATTCGAGCGTCTTGCCCTCGTAGGGGGTGGTGTCCTTGACGGGACGCAGGTCGACCAGCGAGCCGGGCAGGAAGGCGCGGATGCCGTTGGTCATGACCGTCAGGCCGCCCTTGACCTTGCCGGTGATGGTGCCGTTGACCAGTTCGCCGGATTCGAGGGCCTGCTCGAGTTGCAGCCAGGCCGACAGGCGCTTGGCGCGGTCGCGAGACAGGATGGTGTCGCCGTAGCCGTTTTCCAGGGAATCGATGGCGACCGAAACGAAATCGCCGTCCTGGACTTCGAGCTCGCCCTGGTCGTTGAGGAATTCCTCGAGGGGGATCAGGGCCTCGGACTTGAGACCCGCGTTGACCACGACGAAATTATGGTCGACGCGCACGACCTCGGCGGAGATGACCTCGCCGGAGCGCATGTTCTGATCCTTGATGCTGGCAGCAAACAGATCGGCAAAACTTTCGCCGCCCAGCGCGGCTTCGGTTGAAAGGGTGGACATGAACGATAATCCATTCGCCCATCGGGCGATCAATGACACGCCAGGCACGATGCCCGGCGGAGTGAAAAAAATCCCGCAAAGGGGGGGCGGACGTCGATGCCCCCTACCCTGCGAGTCCCCGTGCCGACCAGAGGTCGAGCACCTGGCGGACCGTCTCATCGATCCCCATGCGGGACGAATCGACGATCACGGCATCCGCGGCCGCCAAAAGCGGCGCGTGCGCCCTTTCGCGATCACGCGCATCGCGTAACCGCAGATCCTCCAAAAGGTCGGATAGCTTAGCAGAAAACCCTTTTTCCTTCAACTGTTTATGGCGCCTGCGCGCCCTCTCCTCGACGTCGGCGTCCAGGAAGACCTTGAGCGGCGCATCCGGAAAGACCACGGTGCCCATGTCGCGGCCGTCGGCCACCAGGCCCGGGGCCGTGCGGAAGGCCCGCTGGCGCTCGAGCAGGGCCTCGCGCACCGAGGGATAGGCGGCCACGCGGGAGGCCAGGTTGCCGATGGCCTCCTGGCGGATCTCGCCGCCGACCTCGACGCCGTCCATCCAGATGCCGCCGTCCCGGAACGCCACATCCAACCCGCGCGCCGCGGCCGCCGCCTGCGCCTCGTCGCCGCCGTCGCCGCCCGCCCGCGCCACCGCCAGCGCCGTCAGGCGATACAGCGCGCCGCTGTCCAGGGCGTGCCAGCCCAGGGCCTTGGCCACGCGCGCCGCGATCGTGCCTTTGCCCGAGGCGGTCGGGCCGTCGATGGTGATGACGGGAATGGAGGACGGGCTCATGGCTGGATCAACTTGCGGAAATCCTCGAAATATCCGGGATAGGTCTTGCTGACGCAGCCGGGGTCCAGGATGGTGACGGGCACGGGTCCGAAGGCGGCCAGCGAAAAGCACATCGCCATGCGATGGTCGTCGTAGGTGCGGATCTCGGCCGCGCGCCACTGGCCCTCGGCCATGGGATGCACCCGCAGGCTGTCGGCGTCCGACTCGACGCGCGCGCCCAGCCGCGCCAGCTCGGCGTGCATGGCCTCGATGCGGTCGGTCTCCTTGACGC
>JBIQHJ010000080.1:0-11052 GCA_044508625.1 Alcaligenaceae bacterium | reverse complement strand
CTTGCGGTAGGCGATGCCCTTTTCCAGCATCTTGAGGAACAGCCACTGGTTCCACTTGTAGTATTTCGGGTCGCAGGCGCACATCTCGCGCGACCAGTCGATCGCCAGCCCCATCGCCTGCATCTGCTTTTTCATGTAGGCGATGTTGTCGTAGGTCCACTTGGCGGGGGGGACGCGCGACTTCATCGCGGCGTTCTCGGCCGGCATTCCGAACGCGTCCCAGCCCATGGGCATCAGCACGTTGTATCCGCGCATGCGCAACTGCCGGGCCATCATGTCGTTGATGGTGTAGTTGCGCACGTGGCCCATGTGCAGCTTGCCGCTGGGGTAGGGCAGCATCGAGCAGGCGTAGAACTTGGGCTTGGGCGTGCCCCGGGCGTCGCGGGCGTCCTCGGTGACGCGGTAGGCGTCGCCCGCGCGCCAGTGCTCTTGCGCGTCGGTTTCGACTTGGGTCGGGATGTAGCGTTCCTGCATGGATCGGTTCGGGTCGTGGAGGGGTTGGAGTCAAGCAACCCGTCATTGTACCGTGCCCCATCCCGCTGGGGCCGGCGCCGGAGCCATCCTGCCGGGGTCGCGGCCGGGGCCGGGCGCCGCGGCGTGCGCCGGCGCCGTTCCATGCGGGAAATCCATCGATCCCCCCATGGTTGCGCATGCATGGGGCGGGACACTAGAATTCGCCCTTCACCCGCCATCCGGCGCTTTTGAGCGAGGGACCCCCATGCATTCCCTGCAGCAAGACATCGATGAGCGCACCAGCCTCACGAAATCCAATAAATTCGAGCTGCTGCTGTTCCGCCTCGGGTCCGATGAAGCGTCGCAGCGGTCCGAGCTGTTCGGGATCAATGTGCTCAAGGTCCGCGAGATCGTCACGGCCCCGACCATCACGCCCATCGCCGGGACGCCGCCGCACTCGCTGGGCGTCGTGCGCCTGCGGGACCAGGTGCTGCCGGTGTTCGACCTGCCGGCGATCATGGGCCACAAGGCCGCCCTGGACACGGCGCTCATGCTCGTGACCGAATACGCCCGCACCACCCAGGCCTTCATGGTCGACGTGGTCGAGGACATCGTCCGCCTGGACTGGAACCAGGTCGTCTCCGCCGAGGCCAGCGGCACCGGCAAGGGCCTCATCACCAGCATCGCCCGGATGGGAGAGGGCGACGACGCGCAACTGGCCCAGGTGCTGGACGTCGAGGCCATCCTGCAGATGATCTCGCCGCGGGACGTCGAGCAGGCGATCGACGAGCGGAAGATCGGCCCGGGAGGCCTCGACCTGGAGCCGGGCGCCGTCATCCTGGTGGCCGACGATTCCTTCGTCGCCCGCTCGATGCTGGAAAAGGCCCTGCAGGCGATGGACGCGCCGTTCGAGATGGTCAAGACGGGCAAGGAGGCCTGGGACCGCCTCGGGCAACTGCGCGAGGCCTGCGAGGCCGAGGGCCGGCCCATCCGCAGCCGGGTCGGCCTGGTGCTGACCGACCTCGAGATGCCCGAGATGGACGGCTTCACGTTGACGCGCAACATCAAGCAGGATCCGCGCCTGAAGGCGCTGCCGGTGATCATCCACTCGTCCCTTTCGGGTTTCGCCAACGAGGAGCACGTGCGCAGCGTGGGCGCCGACGGCTACGTCGCCAAGTTCTCGGCCGAGGAACTCGCCGACACGCTGCGCCGGGCGCTGCCGGTCTGAACCTCCGCTTGCCAACCCGTCGTCGCGCGGCGTGCGCTGGCGAACCACGACGCCGTGCCGATATCGAACATCTCGCGCGTATCCTCGGTGAAAGGCACACTCAAGACGCAGCGTCGATCAACTCATCGCTTTTTGCCCAAAGCTGCCTGGCCTTGCCGGCATCGAGCGCATACAGCCTTGCGCCATCGGCAAACGGGTTGGGGGTGTCGTTGATCGGCGCGACTGCGCAATCTTCGAGATAGCGCCCTCCGATTTCGTCTGTGTCCGCCACGACTGCGGCCCAAACCGGCGTTGCGGCCGCCTGCGGGATCTCCTTCAATTCCGCAGGTGGAAGGCCTGCTTCGGCTCGCGCCTTGCCGACAGTCTCGAAAAGACCCCGCAAGTCTTCCTGTGCAAAATGGCGCGCTAGATCGGTGAGGCTGTTCCCGGGCATCACCGACGCAGCGCGGATGCCGCGATCGCGATGCCGTCGGTCAAACTCCACTGCAAAGAGCGCGTTGGCTGTCTTCGACCGGCCATAGGCAAGGAACGGATCGTATGCTCGTCGCTCGAAGTTCGGATCGTCCAGATCAACATCCGCGACGCGGTGCGCCTGGGACGACAGCACTGCCAGGCGGCCATTGTCGACGAGCAGCGGCTCGATGCGATTGACCAGGGCGAAATGACCAAGATGGTTGGTTCCGAACTGGGTCTCATAACCATCGACTGTCCGGCCAAATGGGGTCGCCATGACACCCGCGTTGGCAATGATCGCGTCGAACCTTCGACCATCCGCCAGCAGCCTGTCCGCGCAGGCGCGAACGATCTTCAAGGAAGCAAGATCGAGTTCGATCAGCTCCAGGCTTCCACCGCCTTGCGACGCAGCGGCACGAACCGGTGCAACGGCCCCCTCGGCTTTGGCGAGGTTCCTCACGGCGCCGACGACGTTGGCCCCGTGAGAAACGAGTGAGCGAGCGGTTTCCAGACCAATGCCCGATGATGCACCCGTGACGAGAAATCTTTTTCCCTTGAGATCGACGCCCGAGAGCACCTCGTCGGCAGTCGATTTTGAACCAAAGCGCTTGCTCATTTCTTTTCCTTGCGTGTGTGAAGTCGTGAATTTCTTGCGTTGGTACTTGCGGCAAACAATTCGCCCTGGGTTAGGTCGGCCCCCTTCCGCCGCAAGCGTTTCCGCGATGGCGGTAAAAATAACATAATGATCGTTACTATAACGAGCGGTATGATAATCATCAAGCGATTTCCTCAATGACCATTGCGGTGCACGAGACGGGGTTGATCTGATGGGACGCCATCGAGAATTTGATGTGGATGAAGCGCTCGACGCCGCCGTGTGCGTCTTCTGGCGCAAGGGGTACGAGGGTGCCTCCTACGCCGATCTGACGGAAGCGACCGGCGTGGAAAGGCCCGCCCTCTATTCCGCGTTCGGCAACAAGGAGGCGCTTTTCCGCCGGGCGCTTGAGCGCTACTACGATCGCTATCTGGATTTCTTTCCGGCCGGGATGGAGCAGCCGACTTCACGGGAGGTGGCCGCGTACATCCTACGCGGCGCGATCGAACTGAACACACGCTACCCGGATCGCACGGGGTGCCTCGGGGTTCACGGTGCTTTGGTGGGTTCGGACGAGACCGAACCCGTCCGGCGCACCGTGGTCGAAGCGCGTGCGCGAGGGGAGGCCTTGCTGCGCGAGCGCCTCGAACGGGCAAGGCAGGAAGGAGATCTGCCGGAAACAGCCAATTGCGCGGTGCTGGCCGCCTATGTGTGCGCAGTGCTCCACGGGATGGCCGTCCAGGCCAAGGCCGGCTTCAGTCGCGAAATGCTGGAGGCCGTTGCCGAGCAGGCGCTTTCCACGTGGCCCACGGCACATTGAGGCTCCGCTGCCGCCCGATCTCCCAGGACACGCTGCCAGCGCGATCCTGAGCAGGCGTGCATCCCGCGGCATGGGCAGGCCGAGACTCCGACCGCGAGATAGGCAGCATGAAATGATGCCGGGCGGCCTGTGAGACCAGGTCGCACAGGCCGCTTGATCTTGCCGTTGGACTTCAACATGCCTTGGGGCGGCCCGGCGGCAAAAAATGCCCCCACGCTGCGCCTTCGGCTTGCTGCCCCCCAAGGGGGCGTTTTTGCCTTGGGACGGCCCGGCGGCAAAAAAAAACCGCCCGTGGAACACGGGCGGGATGCTTGCTTGAGCCGATGGGGCGTCCCGTGCCGGGGCGCCCTGGATCATTTCAGCTTGGTTTCCTTGTAGTCGACGTGCTTGCGCGCGACGGGATCGAATTTCTTGATCAGCATTTTCTCGGGCATGTTGCGCTTGTTCTTGGTCGTCGTGTAGAAATGACCCGTCCCAGCGGTGGACTCGAGCTTGATCTTTTCGCGGATGCCTTTTGCCATGGTGTGCTCCTAGGGCCGGTCAGGCCAGTTCGCCGCGTGCGCGCAGGTCGGCGAGCACGGCGTCGATGCCGTTCTTGTCGATGGTGCGCAGGGCCTTGGTGGACACGCGAAGGCGCACCCAGCGGTTTTCGCTCTCGACCCAGAAACGCCGGGACTGCAGGTTGGGCAGAAAGCGGCGCTTGGTCTTGTTGTTGGCGTGCGAGACATTGTTGCCCACCATCGGGCCTTTGCCGGTCACTTGGCATACGCGTGCCATGGGCTCACCTCTGTGTTGATTGGATATCAGTAAAGCCAAGCATTCTAAACTGAAAATGCCTGGCCGATCAAGCGGCATGTGCGGCCGCGCGCGCCGCGGCATGGCCGGACAGCCACGCCATCGTTGCGCAAAGCGCCAGTATACCCGCCAGCGGCAGGGGGGTGTCGGTGTGCCAGGCGCTGATGGCCAGGCCCGAGGCCGCGCCGCAGAGCATCTGCAGGCCGCCCATCAGCGCCGAGGCCACCCCCAGCCGGCGGCCCTGCTCGGCCAGGGCCAGCGCCGCGGCGTTGGGGCCCACGAACCCCAGGCTGGCCATGAACCCCATCAGGCACAGCATCAGCAGGGGCAGGGTGATGAGGCCGGCCGCCGTCAGCAGCAGGGCGGCGAGCGCCGCGAGCACCATGCCGCGCAAGGCCCGCGCGAGCAGCGTCGCGGGGGTGTGGCGGTTGAGGAGCCGGGCGCCGAGCTGCGAGGCGGCGATCAGCGCGGCCGCGTTCAGGCCGAACAGCAGGCCGAAGTACTGCGGCTCGATCCCGTAGATGACGATGAAGACCCGCGGCGAGCCCGAGATGTACGCGAACAGGCCCGCCGATCCGAATCCGCCCGCCAGGGCGTAGCCCATGAAGGCCTTGTGGCGCAGCAGGTCGGCGTAGTTGGCCGCGATGACGCGGGGCGTCAGCGCCGCGGCGTGCTCGGGGTCCAGCGATTCGCGCATCGAGACCGCGACCGCCAGCCATTGCAGGATGCCGACCGCGGCCATGATGTGGAAGATCGTCCGCCAAGAGCCGAGCAGCAGCGCCTGGGCGCCCAGCAGGGGGGCGAGGATCGGCATCACCCCCATGACCAGCATCAGCAGCGAGAGCGCCTTGGCCGCGTCGCGCGTCTCGAGGTGGTCGCGGATCACGGCGCGCGGGATGACCATGCCCGCGGCGCCGCCGAAGGCCTGGACGATGCGCCACAGCGCCAATTGGTCGATGGTGGCCGCGGTGGCGCAGCCCAGCGAGGCCACCACGAACAGGGTGAGGCCGCCCAGCAGCGGGAACTTGCGTCCGTAGCGGTCGGCGAGCGGCCCGTAGCAGAGCTGCGCCAGCGCCAGGCCCAGCAGGTAGCTCGCCAGGGTCTGCTCGACCAGGCCCTGGGCGACGCCCAGGTCGGCGGCGATCGCCGGGAACGAGGGCAGGTACATGTCGACCGCGAGCGGCCCGATGGCCGCCAGCGAGCCCATGAGGATGAGCCAGGGAGGCAGGTTTTCCAGTGTCGTGCGGGGTGGCATGGAGGGCTTGAGCTCGGTCTGTTTGGCGCTACTATAGCAAGGTCCTGAGTGTCCACTAGGGAGGTTGTGTTGAGCTCCATCCAGTCCATCATAGAAGCCAAGCTTGCCGCATTGCCCGTTCCCGTGTCCCTCGAGCTGCCCGACGGGCAGTTGGCCGGCGCCGCCGACGCGGTGATCCGCCTGCGGGTCAAGGACCACTCCGTCCTGTCGCATTTCGCGGCGGGCGAGGTGGGCGTCCTGGGCGAGGATTACGTCGAGGGCAAGTTCAGTTTCGAGGGCGCCATGCGCGACCTGATGCGCCTGGCGGCCGGTATCCTGCCGCAGTCCCCCGTCGACGCCGCCCGCTCGGGCTGGCTGACCGAGATCGTGCGCCGCCTGATGTCGGTCTGGCGCCACTCGATCGAGCGCGACGCCCGGCAGATCGAATTCCACTACGATCTGTCCGACGATTTCTATGCCTTGTGGCTGGATCCCCGCAGGGTCTATTCCTGCGCCTATTTCCGCGAGCCCGGCATGACGCTGGCCCAGGCGCAGGAGGCCAAGCTCGACCACATCTGCCGCAAGCTGGCCCTCAAGCCCGGCGAGCGCTTCCTGGACGTGGGCGCCGGCTGGGGCGGGCTGCTGCTGTGGGCGGCCGAGCACTACGGGGTGCAGGCCACGGGGATCACGCTCTCGCACAACCAGCACGCCTACGTCAACCGGCTGATCGAGGAAAAAGGCCTGGGCGGGCGCGTGCGCATGGACCTGCTGGACTACCGCAAGCTCGACGAGTCCACGCCCTACGACAAGATCGCGTCCGTGGGCATGTTCGAGCACGTGGGCCGCGCCCAGTTGACCGGGTATTTCTCCAAGCTGCGCCGCCTGGTCCGCCCGGGCGGCCTGATCCTGAACCACGGCATCACCGCCGGCGGCCTGGACAACGCCGAGCTGGGCGCGGGGATGGGCGACTTCATCGAAAAGTTCATCTTTCCCGGCGGCGAGCTCTCGCACATCAACTACGTCATGCGCACCCTCGCCGAGGCCGGCCTCGAGGACGTGGACGTCGAGAACCTCAGGCCGCACTATGCGCGCACGCTCTGGGCCTGGAGCGACGCCCTCGAGGCCAGGCTCGACGAGGCCCGCGCCATCCTGGATACCGAGCAGGGCGCCCGCTCGCTGCGGGCCTACCGCATGTACCTGGCGGGCTGCGCGATGGGGTTCGAGCATGGCTGGATCGCCCTGCACCAGATCCTGGTCCAGCCCCGCACGCACGGGCGCGAGGACGAGCTCGACTACCCCGCCGACCTCAGCTATCCCTGGCGCCGCGACTACATATACCGGCCCCCCTCGGGCGCCGCCGCGTAGCCATCAGGGTTTATTTCACTTCATCATGTGTGTAAAATAACGTTTCCGCCGCGGCCCGGCCACCTGGGTCCAGTGTCTCTGGCGACCGGCCGGGCGGCTTGGTTTTTCAATTCTGGCGTATGACGGGTCGGCGCGCGCCGGCCCCATAAACCTGTCAATGGATGCCCCCGGGCATCCGCGCTAGTGCCGGTATGTATTGGCGGGCTGGTCCCGTCTTCCGCACACCCTCCCCTAAGCTATGGCGCGCAGCGCGTTTTCGGACGTGTCGCGCGTCTCCGTAACCCAAAGGAGGCAGACATGTCCATCCAATCCCCCGCGCCGCGTACCGCGGCTTCCCGCAAGCGCCTCTCGTCCCGTGCGATAGGCCTGGCTTTCGCCGCCCTGCTATGCGGCGCGCCCCTGGCCGCCCAGGCGGCCGACGCCCCCCGATGCGAGCTCGACCGGCCCATGCGCTTCGGCGGCATGAACTGGGAATCCAACCTGGTGCTCGTCGAGGTCGAGCGCTTCATCGTCAAGCACGGCTACGGCTGCGAGTCCGAGGTCCTGCCGACCGAGACCCTGCCGGCCCTCGCGGCCCTCGAGCGCGGCGACCTGGACATCAATACCGAGCTGTGGCTGAACAGCACGCTCGAGCCCTGGAACAAGGCCGAGGCCACCGGCAAGGTCAAGCGCATCGGCGACCTCTACATGGGCGGCGAGGCCTGGTTCATCCCCCGCTACACGGCCGAGCGTTTCCCCGAGCTGAAAAAGGCCGCCGACCTGCCCAAGTTCAAGGACGCCTTCAAGGACCCCGAGGAACCCGGCAAGGGCCGCTTCTACGGCTGCCCGGCGGGCTGGGCCTGCGAGGTGGTGAACGGCAACCTGTTCAAGGCCCTGGGCCTGGGCGATACCTTCACGCTGTTCTCGCCGGGCACCGGCGCGACGCAAAAGGCGGCCCTGACGGCCGCCTACCAGCGCAAGGAAAACATCGTCTTCTATTACTGGTTCCCGACCTCCGTCGTGGGGGCCATGGATCTCGTGCAGCTCGAGCTGCCGCCCTATGACAAGGAAAAGCAGCTCTGCCTGACCGACGTGGACTGCCCCGATCCGCAGCCCACCGCCTATCCCGACAATCCGGTGTTCACCGCGGTCAATACGGCCTTCTCGGAAAAGGCGCCCAAGCTGATCGGATTCCTCTCCAAGGTCCAGGTGCCGCTCGAGTCCATGAACGAGACCCTCTCGTACATGGACGAGAACGAGCTCGACGCCGAGCCCACGGCCATGTGGTTCCTCAAATCCAAGCCGGACGTCTGGACCCGGTGGTTGCCCGAGGACGTGGCGCAGCGGGTGCAGGCGGCACTCTGAGGAGGCCGCCATGTTTCCGGAACTCATCCAGGCGCGCGAGCTGCAGCGCCCGATCGACGATTTCGTCGCGGGGATCGTCAGCCGGTACTCGGACACCCTGCGCGCGCTGACCCGGCCGCTGCTGGACCTGCTGGTCTGGTCCGACCATACCCTGCGGCACGCCCCCTGGTGGCTGGTGGTGGCCGCGGTCGTGGCGATCGCCTGGGCCGGCAGCCGCAAGCCCGCCTTCAGCCTCGTCATGGGCGCGCTGCTGTGCCTGGTCGGGGCGATCGGCCTGTGGGATGCGGCCATGCAGACGCTGTCGCTCATGCTGGTGGCGGTGGTGTTCTCGGTGGCGATCGGGATCCCCGTCGGGATCCTGATGGCCAGCGTGCGATGGGTGCGCGCGGCCATGCTGCCGGTCCTGGACGTCATGCAGACCATGCCCAGCTTCGTCTATCTCATCCCCGTGGTGATGCTGTTCAACCTGGGCAAGCTCGCGGCGCTGTTCGCCACCGTGATCTACGCGGTGCCGCCGGTGATCCGGCTCACCGACCTGGGCATCCGCCTGGTCGACCGCGAGGTGCTGGAGGCCTCGCGGGCCTTTGGCGCGAGCCGCACGCGCCAGCTCTTCGGGGTGCAGCTCCCGCTGGCGCTGCCCAACATCATGGCCGGCATCAACCAGACCACCATGATGGCGCTGGCCATGGTGGTCATCGCCTCCATGATCGGGGTGCGCGGGCTGGGCTACGAGGTCCTGCAGGGCATCAATCGCCTGCAGGTGGGGCGCGGGCTGCTGGCGGGCCTGGGCATCGTGATCCTGGCGATCATTTTCGACCGCATCACCCAGCAGTTCGGCAACCGCCAGTTGCGGCGGAGGGCCTGACCATGAGCAAGATCGAAGTCCGCCACATCTACAAGGTGTTCGGCCCCCGGCCGCAGCGCTGGATGGAGGCCGTGCACGGCGGCATCTCGAAAGAGGAGCTGCTCGAGCGCAGCGGCCACACCCTGGGCCTGCGCGACATCAGCCTGTCCGTCGAGGAGGGCCACATCCACGTGATCATGGGCCTGTCGGGCTCGGGCAAGTCCACGCTGATCCGCCATTTCAACCGCCTGATCGATCCCAGCGCCGGCCAGATCCTGGTCGACGGGGTCGACGTCATGAGCCTGCGCCCGCGCGAGCTCGAGCGCTTCCGGCGGTCCAAGATGAGCATGGTGTTCCAGCGCTTCGGCCTGCTGCCGCACCGCAGCGTCCTGGACAACGCCGCCTACGGGCTCGCCGTCCAGGGCGTGGGCCGCGCCGCGCGCAAGGAACGCGCCATGCACTGGCTCGAGCAGGTCGGCCTGTCGGGCTTCGAGGCGCAGTATCCGCACCAGCTCTCGGGCGGCATGCAGCAGCGCGTGGGCCTGGCCCGCGCCCTGGCCACCGATGCCGAGATCCTGCTGATGGACGAGGCGTTCTCGGCGCTGGACCCGCTGATCCGCCGCGAGATGCAGGACCAGTTGCTGGCCCTGCAGGCGCGCCTGAACAAGACCATCGTGTTCATCACCCACGACCTGGACGAGGCCCTGCGCCTGGGCAACCGGATCGCGATCCTCAAGGACGGCGAGCTGGTGCAGGAAGGCACGCCCGAGGACATCCTCCTCGCGCCGGCCAACGACTACGTCCAGTCCTTCCTGCAGGACGTCAATCGCGGCAAGGTCCTCAACGCCGCGCACGCCTGCAACGAGCGGCCGCTGACCCTGACCATGCGCACGCATCCCGCGCACGCCCTGGACCGCCTGGCGGGGCGCGGCTACGAGTACGCGGCCGTGCTCGACGGCAAGCGCCTGGCGGGCGTGCTCACCCGCGAGCAGGCCGAGCGCGCGATCCGCGAGGGCGCGCGGGACGTGGCGCGCTACGTGGGCGACATGGCCTCCGTGCCCGCCAGCGCCGGGCTCGACGAGGTCCTCGCCCGGCTGCTGAGCAGCCCCGAGCCCCTGGCGGTCACCGGCGAGGACGACGAGTTCGTGGGGGTGCTGTCGCGCAGCCGCGTGGTCGAGCTGGTCAGCCCCCCGGCGGCGGCCGACGCGGCGGCAACGCGGGCCGAGCATCCCGAGGACGCCGCGCGCGACGCGGCCTGAGGCCCTCAGCCCCGCGCCATGCGGGCTTCCTCGCGCCGCAGCACCCGCGTGTACCAGCCGAACAGCAGGATCGCGGTCAGGCCCAGGCCGGCGGCCGCCATGATCCACATCGTGGCGGCGCCCACCGGCGCGCCGGGCATCAGCCATTCGGCCACGGGCCGCAGGCCGCCCGCGCCGGGGCCATATCCCAGCCACCAGCCGCCGACCAGGCCCAGGCCCGTCAGGGCGACGATCTGCAGGACCAGCGGCACCATCGCGACCTTGTAGGCGCGCAGCAGGTAGGCGCTGGCGCAGTGCATGGCATCGCAGAAATGGAACCACGGCGCCACCTGCAGGAGGGCGAGGGCGACCAGGGCCACGCGGGCCTCGTCGGTGTAGGCGCGCACGATGGGCTCTTGCGCGAGCACCAGGATGGCCGCCGTGGCCGCCGCGCCCAGCGCGACCAGCAGCACGCCCGACAGCCCCGTCGCCCGGGCCCGCGCGGGATCGCGCGCGCCGATCGCCTGCGCGGTCAGCGAGGCGGTCGACAGGCTGATCGACATCGGCAGCATGTAGCACAGGGCGATCAGGTTGGCGAGGATCTGCTGGCCGCCGCTCACGTACAGGCCGTCGCGCGCGATCAGCAAGGCCATGAAGCTGAAGGCGCAGACCTCGATCAGGTA
>JBIQHJ010000105.1:0-1632 GCA_044508625.1 Alcaligenaceae bacterium | reverse complement strand
CGCAGCGTGCGCGCTCGGCGGGGGCGACGGCCAAGGCGCAGCCCGCGCCCGCGGCTCTGCGCGCCCCGGCGCCCGCCACCGAGGAATGGACGGAATTCTGAGCGGATCGCCCCGGCCGGACGGAACTCGCCCGTCCGGGGCCCGCCGCCGGCGCCGCCGCTGAGCCTCGCCCGCCGGCAGGGACGCCATCGAAGCAAACACGCTACAATACAGGGTTACTCAATTCTGCCGGAATCGGTCCATCGGTCCCGGCGGATTTTCGTTTCCCTGGATCGACGACACATGAGCCCCACCCGTAAACGCCTCGTCATGGGCAACTGGAAAATGCACGGCAGCCTCGCCGCCAATGCCGCGCTGCTCGATGGCCTGGTGTCCGGCGCGGCACGGGCCGGGGATGCCGAGCTCGCGGTGTGCGCGCCGTTTCCCTACCTGGCCCAGTTGCGGGATGCCCTGGCGGGCACCCCGATATCCTGGGGCGCCCAGGATGTCAGCGTGCACGCGCAGGGCGCCTATACCGGCGAGGTCTCGGCCGGCATGCTGGCCGATTTCGGCTGCACCTGGGTGCTGTGCGGTCACTCCGAGCGCCGCGCCCTGCACGGCGAAAACAGCGCGCAGGTCGCCGCCAAGGCGGCCGCCGCCCTTGCCGCGGGCCTGACCCCGGTGGTGTGCGTGGGCGAAACCCTGGACGACCGCGACGCCGGGGAAACCGAATGCGTCATCGGCGACCAGCTCGATCCCGTGCTGTCCCTCGGGGCCGAGTCCCTGGGGCGCCTGGTCATCGCCTACGAGCCGGTCTGGGCGATCGGCACCGGGCGCACCGCCACGCCCGAGCAGGCCCAGGCCATCCATGCCTTCATCCGCCGGTCCCTGGCGGGGCAGGGTGCCGGCCAGGTCCGCATCCTGTACGGCGGCAGCGTCAAGGCCGCCAACGCCGCCAGCCTGTTCGCCCAGCCCGACATCGACGGCGCGCTGGTGGGCGGCGCCTCGCTCGCGGCCGACGAATTCCTGAACATAGCGGCCGCCTGAGGCCCGGAGTCCCCTGATCATGCAATGGTTGTCCCCGCTCCTGTTGACCCTCCAGGTCATTTCCTCGATCCTGATCATCGTGCTGGTCCTGCTCCAGCAAGGCAAGGGCGCCGACATGGGCGCCGCCTTCGGCAGCGGCTCGGCCGGCAGCGTGTTCGGCTCGGCCGGCGCCGCCAACTTCCTGTCGCGCGCCACCAAGTGGGCCGCCATCGTCTTCTTCGTGACCACCGGCGGCCTGGCCTGGGTCGCCCACCATCCCTCCGGCTCGCCCATCGACGGCGGCGTGATGCAAGGGTTCACCGCCCCGGCCAAGGACGTCGCGCCTCCCGGCCCGGCCGTGCCCTCCGTCGCGCCCGCCGCCCCGGCGGCCTCGGGCGATGCGTCGTCGTCCTCGGCCGCCGTGCCGTCCGTCCCGGCCACGCCTTCGGCGGGCGCCGGGTCTCCGGCCGGCGCCCCCGCGGCGGGGGCCGCGCCGGCCGATCCCTCGGTCCCGAGCGTCCCCGCAAAATAAGGAATCGTGTTAGAATGCCGCTCTTTGCCGAGAGGCATCAAGCCGTCGTGGTGGAATTGGTAGACACGCTATCTTGAGGGGGTAGTGGCGAAAGC
>JBIQHJ010000012.1:0-73161 GCA_044508625.1 Alcaligenaceae bacterium | reverse complement strand
GACCAGTTCCCCCGTCTCGAGCACGTAGCCGTAGTCGGCCACGCGCAGCGCCGCCTCGCGGTCTCCACGACACCGACCCGCTCTCCACGAAACCAATCCGCACGAAGCGGATCTCCACAAGCTCGCCAGGCTCCTTTTTTTGGTATACCATATTATGGTATTATTGAAAAAACCAAGACGCAGGCTTGGCGCCGCACGGGCGCCGGCAAGGGAAAAGACCACGGAATGATCCAGAGATTCGAGCAATACATCGACGGCGCCTTCGAGCAAGGCTCGGCCACCTTCGAGAGCAGGAACCCCGCCAGCGGCGAGACCTGGGCGCTCATGCCGCGCGCCGGCGCGGACGACGTCGACCGCGCCGTCCAGGCGGCGCACCGGGCCTTCCTGTCCCCCGGGTGGGCCGGGCTGACGGCCAGCCAGCGCGGCAGGCTCCTCCACAAGCTCGCGGACCTCGTGGCCGCGCACGCGCCGCGCCTGGCGGAGCTCGAGACGGCCGACACCGGCAAGATCATCCGCGAGACGCGCAGCCAGATCGGCTATGTGGCCGAGTACTACCGCTATTACGCGGGGCTGGCGGACAAGATCCACGGCGCGGCCCTGCCGGTCGACAAGCCCGACATGGAGGTCGTCCTGCGCCGCGAGCCCATCGGGGTGGTCGCCGCCATCGTGCCGTGGAATTCCCAGCTCTTTCTCTCGGCGGTCAAGCTCGGCCCGCTGCTGGCGGCCGGCTGCACCGTGGTGCTCAAGGCCTCCGAGGACGGTCCCGCCCCCCTGCTGGAATTCGCCAGGCTGGTCCACGAGGCCGGCTTTCCTCCCGGCGTGGTCAATGTGATCACCGGCTTTGGCGAGGATTGCGGCCAGGCGCTCACGACGCACCCGCTGGTCGCCCGCATCGCATTCACCGGCGGGCCCGGCACGGCGCGCCGGATCGTGCGGAACTCGGCGGAAAACCTGGCCAGCACCAGCCTCGAACTGGGCGGCAAGTCCCCCGTCCTGGTGTTCGACGACGCCGACCTCGAAAGCGCCGCCAATGCGGTGGTGGCCGGCGTGTTCGCCGCCTCGGGGCAGAGCTGCGTGGCCGGCTCGCGGCTGCTGGTGCAGCGGGGCCTGCACCAGGCCCTGCTGGCGCGCCTCAAGGCCAAGGCCGAGGCCATCGTCATCGGCGATCCCCTGGACCCGGCGACGGAAATGGGGCCGCTGGCGACGCCGCGCCAGCTCGAGCACATCGAGCGCGTGGTCGCGGACAGCATCGCCGCCGGCGCCGCGCTGGTGAGCGGCGGCCGCCGCCCCGAGGGCGCGGCGCGCGGCCAGTACTACCTGCCGACCATCCTGGATTGCCCCGATGCGTGCATACCCAGCGTCCGCGAGGAGCTGTTCGGGCCGGTCCTGAGCGTCAATGTCTTCGATACCGAGGCCGAGGCCATCGCGCTCGCCAATGATTCCGGGTACGGACTGGCCTCGGGCGTCTTCACGCGCGACCTGACCCGCGCCCACCGGCTGATGCGCGCCCTGCGCGCGGGCATCGTCTGGGTCAACACCTATCGCGCGGTCTCGCCCATCGTGCCCTTCGGCGGCTACGGGCTGAGCGGACAGGGGCGCGAAGGCGGCCTGGACGCGGCCCTGGAATACACCCGCACGAAATCGGTCTGGATACGCACGTCCGACGAGCCCATCGCCGACCCTTTCGTCATGCGCTGACCGTCACGCAGCGCGCCGGCCGGCGGCGGCCGGCCCCCCATCGTCCCTCTCAATGGAAGACCCATGAAAGATCCAGAAATCCGCAAGATCGTCCTGTTCCACGAAGAAACCCTGATCGAAGGCCAGAAGGCGGCGCAGCCCACGCTCAAGATGTTCGCCGCGGCGGCCGTGCTGAGGAACCCCTGGGCGGGCCGCGGCTTCGTCGAGGACCTGAATCCGGAAATCCTCGCCATCGCCCCGGTGCTGGGCAAGCTGCTGACGGAAAAGATCGTGGCCATGGCGGGGACGGGGGACGCCGTCGAGGCCTACGGAAAGGCGGCGGTGGTGGGCACGAACGGCGAGGTCGAGCACGCCTCGGCGCTGATCCACACCCTGCGCTTTGGCAACCACTACCGCAAGGCGGTGGGCGCCACCAGCTATCTCAGTTTCACCAATGTGCGCGCCGGCCCGAACTGCGCGATCGCCATCCCGATGATGCACAAGCTGGACGAGGGCATGCGCTCTCATTACCTGACCCTGCAGTTCGCCATCAATGACGCCCCGGGCCCCGACGAGATCGTCGTCGCCCTGGGCGCATCGATCGGGGGCCGGCCCCATCACCGCATCGGGAACCGGTACAAGGACCTTGAAATGCTGGGCAGCAATGACGCGTGAGCCTCGACCCGTGGTGGGCCTCGCCGGCGGCACCGCGTTCAGCATCCACGGGGCCGGCGAGCCCCTCGTGCTGATCCACGGCGTGGGGATGGAGCAGATCATCTGGGCCCCGCAAGTCAACGAGCTGGCCAGGGACCATCAGGTCGTCACCTACGACATGCTGGGCCACGGCAACAGCCGCGATCCCGAGGAAGGCGTCACGCTGCCCGATTACGCGGCGCAGCTCGCGGCCTTGATGGACGAACTGGAGATCCCCGCGGCCAACATCGTCGGGCATTCGATGGGCGCGCTCGTGGCGCTGGAATTCGCGCTGAGCCGCCCCGAGCGGACGCTGCGGGTGGCCGCGCTCAACGCGGTGTTCATGCGCACGCCCGAGCAGAAGGCCGCGATCATGGCCCGCGCCCGGGCGCTCAAGGCGGCCGGCGTGCGCGCCACCGTCCAGAGCACGCTGTCCCGCTGGTTCGGCGACGAGGTGCCCACCGGCCTGCACGAGGTCGCCGAGATGATCGGCCGGATCCTGAGCCGCGTGCACCCGATCGGCTACGCCCGCACGTACCAGCTCTTTGCGCAAAGCGACGCGGTCCATGCGGACAGGCTGGGCACGCTGCGCATGCCGGCGCTGTTCATGACCGGCGAGCTCGATCCGAACTCGGCGCCCGGCATGTCCATCGCCATGGCCGAGCGCGCGCCGGGCTCCGAGCTGGTGATCATCCCGGGGGCGCGGCACATGATGAACGTCACCACGCCCGCGGCCGTCAACGAGGCGCTGCGCTCGTTCCTCGGCAGGCTCCCCGCCGCGCGCCCCGGCGCGGCGGAGGCGGTCGCTCACTCGTGAGAGGCCGGGGCCCCGCACGGATGGAATATGACGAAGCATGACCTATCATTACGGCACGGCACTCATCCAGGATCAGATTCATGAGCTCCCAGACCTCCAGTTCCCTGAAAGTCGATCGCACCACCAAGACCCTGCGGGAGCTCACGCTCGAAAAGATGCGCGACGCGATATTCAACGGCCATTTCCAGCCGGGCGAGCGCCTGATCGAGCGCAGCCTGTGCGAGCAGCTCGACGTCAGCCGCTCCGTCGTGCGCGAGGTCCTCAGGCACCTGGAGACCGAAGGCCTGGTCGAGACGATCGCCCACCAGGGCCCCGTCGTCGCGGTGCTCGATGCCGACAAGGCCGCCCAGATCTACGAGCTCCGCGCCCTGCTCGAGGGCCATGCGGCGCGCATCTGCGCCGAAAAGGCCAGCGACGAGGTGATCCGTCAGCTCGACGCCCTCAACGCCCGCACGCAGGAGGCCTTCGCGCAGCGCGACTTCCAGGAGGTCCTGGTCCGCACCTCGGCCTTCTACGAGGCCATGTTCAAGGGGGCGGGCCTCACCATGGCCTGGAGCATCGTGCAGTCGCTCAATGCGCGCATCAACCGCCTGCGCGCGATGACGATCAGCACCAGCGGGCGCAGCACCGAGGCGGCCGCCGAGATGGAGCGCATCATGAGCGCGCTGCGCCGCCGCGACCCGCAAAAGGCGCAAGAGGCGTCCGAGGCGCACGTGCGCCGCGTGGCCCAGATCGTCGCCGAACGCCTCGAGGCCCAGGCCATGAAATGATCCGGGGATTCCCTCCCGGGAACACGCTTGCCGACAAAGGGTTATCCCTGAGCCATCGAATTCGGGCAGGCGCCTATTTTTTGGTATACCATAATACATTAATATCGTATTAGTACGATATTCCAAGGATTGAGGCAGGCGATGACACCCGACACCTGGAACGATATTGCTTTCATGCTCGAGCTGCTGGCGCAGGCGCTGGTCACCGGGATCTTCATGGGCGGCGTCTATGCCCTCATGTCCGTCGGCCTCGGGCTGATCTTCGGGCTCATGAAGGTCATCAACTTCGCGCAGCCCGACTTCATGATGCTGGGCATGTACGGGGCCTTTTTCTGCATCACCTTCGTCGGCGGCATGGGTTTCGCGGGGCCGTTCCTGACGCCCCTGCTGGCGGCGCTGGTGGCCGCGCTGGCCGTCGGCCTGTTCGGCTGGCTGATCCACCGCGGTCTGATGTCGCGGGTCCTGAGCGAAAGCCAGGGCGGCCAGGACGCCCAGGTCATGATGACCCTCGGCCTGTCGCTGATCCTGCAGAACGGCGCGCTGCTGCTGTTCGGGGCGAATCCCCACACGATCCAGACGCCCCTCTCGTCGGAGGCCTGGTCCCTGGATTTCCTGTTCTTCAACAAGGGCAAGGCGCTGTCCTTCGGCGTCGCCATCGCCCTCACCGTGATCCTCCAGCTCTTCATGACCCGCACCCGCACGGGCAAGTCGATGCGCGCGGCGGCGGACAACCCCGAGGCCGCCGTCTACATGGGCATCGACGTCACCTTCGTGCACCGGCTGGGCTTTGCCATCGGCATCGCCATCACCGCGGCGGCGGGCGCCCTGATCGCCAACTACACCCCATTCCAGCCCTATATCGGGATGGATTTCCTGATCCTGATGTTCGCTTCCGTCGTGCTGGGCGGGCTGGGCAGCATCAGCGGCGCGTTCTGGGGCGGCATGACCATCGGGATGATGCAGCAGCTCTCCACGGTGTTCCTGCCCATACAGTTGCAGAACATGGTGGTCTTCGTCGCCTTCCTGCTGATCGTGCTCATCCGGCCCCAAGGACTGTTCGGCCGTGTCTCCGAGAGAATCTGATATGTCGTCGCCTATCGAATCCCGCGGCCCCTGGCTGCCGATCATCGCGGTCCTGGGCATCGGCGCGGCGCTCGCGCTGTTCCTGGGCTCCGAGTTCCACCTGAACCTGCTGGTCCTGGTCATCCTCTGGATGGTGCTCGCGCTGTCCTGGAACATGATCAGCGGGTACGCCGCCCTGATCTCCTTCGGGCACGCCGTGTTCTTCGGCCTGGGCGCCTACGCCATCGTGCTGCTGCAGCTCAAGCTGCAACTGACGCCCTGGCTCGGCCTGCCCCTGGCCATCGCCATCGGGGCCGCCGCCGGCGCCCTGATAGGCGTCATCACCCTGCGCCTGTCGGGCGTCTACTTCGCGCTGGCGATGCTGTGCTATCCCATGGCGCTGATCTACCTGTTCGAGTACATCGGCCTGCAGGAGGTCACCGTGCCGATGCATCGCGAGACGCCGCTGTGGTTCATGCAGTTCGAGAGCCAGCGCGCCTACGCTTTCCTGGCCCTGGGCCTGCTCGCCGTGACGCTGGCGCTCAGCGCCGGCATCGAGCGCTCGCGATTCGGCGTGTGGCTGCGGGCGATCAAGCAGAACGAGGCGGCCGCCTCGGCGCTCGGGATCGATTGCTTCCGGTGGAAGCTGCTCGCGCTGACGCTCAGCGGCGCGGTGGGCGCGGCGGCGGGGGCGCTCTATGCCGAAGTCGTGCTCGTCATCACGCCCTGGAGCGTATTCGGGGTCGCGGTGTCGGCGCAGGCGCTGGTGCTCACGCTCTTTGGCGGGGTGGGGACGCTCTGGGGGCCGGTCATCGGCGCGGCCCTGCTGGTGCCGATGAGCGAGCTGCTCAAGCACGAGTTCGGCGCCATCCTGCGGGGCATCAACGGCGTGATCTTGGGGGTGCTCGTGATCGCGAGCGTCATCTTCGCGCCCCAGGGCCGGTTCTGGCGCCTGCGGGAAATGATGGGCAAGACGGCCGCCGAGGACCCCTCCCCCGGCGAGCGCCCGCGGCGAGCGCCCGCGGTGCGCGGCGTGGCGCCCGCCGCCCTCGCCCCGCGGGCGGACGGCCGCGAGGTCCTGCTGCGCGTGCGTGGCCTGAGGCGGGCCTTTGGCGGCGTGGTGGCCGTGGACGACGCGAGCTTCGATGTCGTCGAGGGCGAGATCCTCGGCATCATCGGCCCGAACGGGGCCGGCAAGACCACCCTGATGAATCTCATCAACGGCTTCATCCCGCCCGACGGCGGCTCGGCCGAGCTCCACGGCACCGAGATCATCGGCCAGCCCGTGCACCGGATCGCCTCGATCGGGATAGGCCGCACCTTCCAGGTGGCCCGCGTCTTTCCCAAGATGACGCTGTTCGGCAACGTCGCGGTCGGTGCCATCGCGGGCTCGCGCGATGGCACCTGGCGGGAGGCCGCATGGCGGGCGATCGACCTCGCCGGCCTGAGGGAACGCGCCGGCGTGCTGGGCAGCGAGGCCACCGCCCGCGACCTGCGCCTGATGGAACTGGCCCGGGCGGCGGCGCTCCATCCCAAGCTGCTGCTCGTGGACGAATGCCTCGCGGGTCTCAGCACCGACGAGGTCGAGGAAATGGTCGCCGCGCTGCAAAGACTGCGCGAGGCCGGCACCACCATCGTGATCATCGAGCACACGATGCAGGCCATGGTGCGCCTCGCGGACCGCTTCCTGGTGCTGGACCACGGCACCGTCATCGCCGACGGCACGCCGCGCGAGGTCATGCACAACCCCATCGTGCTCGAGGCCTACCTGGGCCGCCGTTTCGCCGAAGGATTGACACATGCTGCTGCTTGATAAATTGACGGTCGACTACGGCGGGCTCAGGGCGCTGTCGGAAGTCTCGTTCGAGGTCCTGCAAGGCCAGTTCGTCGCGGTCGTGGGCGCCAACGGCGCCGGCAAGAGCACCCTGTTCAAGGCCATCTCCGGGACCGTGCGGGCCGCCGGCGGCAGCGTCCGCCTGGACGACATCGACCTGCTGCGGGTGCCGCCCCACGAACGCGCGCACCTCGGCATCGCCCACGTCCCGGAAGGCCGCAAGGTGTTTTCCTCCCTGACCGTCTACGAGAACCTCGAGCTGGGCGCCCACGCCATGAACGGCCGCAAGGTGTTCAAGGAATCCCTCGAATTCATCTACCAGATGTTCCCCATCCTGGCCGAGCGGCGCCAGCAACTGGCCGGCACGCTGTCCGGAGGCCAGCAGCAGATGCTGGCGATCGGCCGCGGCCTGGCCGCCGCGCCGCGCCTGCTGCTGCTCGACGAGCCTTCGCTCGGCCTCGCCCCCGTGGTCGCCGACGAGATCTTCGACCGCATCGGCCAGATCCACAAGGAACGGAACCTCACGATCCTGCTGGTCGAGCAACGCGTCGGCGAAGCGCTCGAGGCCTGCGACCAGGGCGTTCTCCTCGAATCGGGCCACGTCGTGAAAGTCGGCGCCCGCGAGGACCTCATGAAGGGCGAAAGCGCGCTGCGCACCGCCTATCTCGGCATCTAACCCAAGCACCATCTCACGCACAAAGGACTTCTCATGAACTCCGTCCGCAACTCCTCCCGGCGCCGCCTCATCCAGTCCTCGGCGGCCCTGCTCCTGGCCTCCCTGGCCGGGGTGAACGCCCCCGCCCTCGCCCAGCAGGCCGGCGAAATCAAGATCGGCATGGTCGCGCCGCTGTCCGGGCCCTGGGCGCGGCCCGGCGTGCTCATGCGCGCCGGCGCGGAAATCGCCATCAAGGAAATCAACGACGCCGGCGGCATCAAGGCGCTGGGCGGCGCCAAGATGCGGCTGGTCGTCGCCGACGCGGGCGACAGCGCCGACAAGGCCGCCGCGGCCGTGCGCGGGCTCATCGCCAGCCACCCCGACCTCATCGCCGGCAGCGGCGCGTGGCTGTCGTCCTTCACCCTGGCCATCACCGAAGTCACCGAGCGGGAAAAGCTGCCCTGGCTGACGTTCTCGTTCTCGGACCAGATCACCAACCGCGGCTTCAAGTACGTCTTCCAGACCGCGCCCCGCGCCTCGACCTTCGCCGACAAGGCCGCCCCCACCGCGGCCGACCTCGCGCGCTCGGCCGGCGCCAGGTTCGAGAACATCGCCGCCATCTACGACAACACCCCCAACCCCAGCGGCTTCATGACCCAGCTACGCGACAAGGTCGCGCCGCAGATGGGCCTGAAGCTGGTCCTGGACCAGGTCTATACGCCGCCGCTGTCCGACGCCTCCTCGCTCATCCAGCGCCTGCGCCGCGCGCGGCCGGACGCGCTCTACCTGCTCGCGACCAACCCGCAGGACTACAAGCTGCTGCTGGACAAGCTCAAGGAATACAACATCAAGGTGCCGCTGCTCGGCCATGGCGGCCCGGTCCTCGATCCCGCGGTGCTCGCCGCCGTCGGCCCGCAGGCCCTGGAAGGCTTCATCACCACCGTCGCCGCGTGGCCCAACAAGAGCCACGAGGCGATCGAGAAGGAATTCATGGCGCAGACCAAAGAGCCCTTCATGACGCAGGACACCATCGTTCCCTACGCGGAAATGTATATCCTGAAGGAAGCCCTCGAGCGCACGGGCAAGGCCGACCGCGTCGCCCTGGGCGAGACCATGCATTCCATGACACTGACGGAAGCCGAGTCGGGCCACGTGTTCCCCGGCGGCGTGTCCTTCGATGAAAAGGGCCTGCGCCGCGGCGAGACCGTCATGCTGGTGCAATGGCAGAACGGCCGTCCGGTCCTGGTCTATCCCGGCGAGATCGCGGCCGCAAAGGCGGAATGGGTGAAATAAGGGATTCGACATGCCTAACCAGATCCTGACCCCCCGCCGCATCGTCATCGGCGGCGGCAGCATCGGCGAACTGCCCGGCGTCCTGCGGCAGTTCGCGATCCGCAAGCCCCTCCTGGTGGTCGACGCCAACCTGCACAGGCTCGGCCTCGCCGATCCGGTCATCCAGGCCCTGCGGGACGCCGGCGCCGATTTCCAGGTCTTCACGGACGTCGTCGAGGATCCGGACGATGCCAGCGTCCAGCGCGCCGTCGAGGCCATCCGCGCCTCGGGGCGCGACGGCATCATCGGGATGGGCGGCGGCAGCGCGATCGACACGGCCAAGGCCGCGGCGGTCGTCGCGGCGCTGGGCGAGCCCGTCCGGTCGCTGATGGTGCCGCGCATCGTCGACGAGGCGGCGCTGCCCGTCGTCGCCATCCCGACGACCGCCGGCACCGGCAGCGAGGTGACGCGCGCCTGCGTCATCACCGACTCGTCCTCGCACGAAAAGATGCTGATCCTGGGCATGGCCTGCCTGCCGGCCGCCGCCATCGTCGACTACGAGCTGACGCTGAGCTGCCCTTTCCGCGTGACGGCGGATACCGGGCTGGACGCCCTCACCCACGCCCTGGAGGCGCTGGTCAACCGCAACCGCAATCCCTACGCGGACGCGCTCGCGCTCTCGGCGCTGCAATTGATCGGCGCGAACCTCGTGACCGCCAGCCTCGAGCCGGGGAACCGCAGCGCGCGCGAAGCCATGATGATGGGCGCCACGCACGCGGGCCTGGCGGTCTCGAACACCTCGACCGCGCTGGTCCACGGCATGAGCCGCCAGATCGGCTCGCTCTTTCACGTCCCGCACGGGCTCTCCAACGCCATGCTGCTGCCGGCGGTCACGGAATTCTCCGTCTCGGCGGCGCCAGGGCCCTACGCGATGGCGGCCCGGGCCCTGGGCTGGGCGTCCGCGCGGGATTCCGACGCCCAGGCCATCGACAGGCTGATTGCGGGATTCTGGCGCCTCAACGAGACGCTGAAAGTGCCGACCCCGGCCGCCTTCGGCATCGACCGGGACACGTATTTCGACGCCCGCGCCTCGATGGCCGAGTTCGCCCTGCGGTCGGGGACGCCCGCCAACAACCCGCGGCTCGCCTCGAAGGATGAGATCATGGAGATCTACGCCCGCGCCTGGGTGGACTGAGCCATCGAGCCGGAGGCCGCCGGCTCGGGCGGGCGGACGCGCTGCCACGGACGCGCCGCCACGGACGCGCCGCCACGAACAGCCGGGCGCGGCCGGCCCGCATCGAAGAACCCTGAAACCGGAGATCCCCCATGCTGGATGAAAAACTTTTCGAAGCCGGCCTCGAACAGCGCCGGCGCACGCTCGGCGCCGAATACGTCGACAGGAACCTGGCCGCGGCCGACGACTTCACGCGCCCCTTCCAGGAGGCCATGACCGCCTGGTGCTGGGGCTTCGGCTGGTCCGATCCCGCCATCGGCCCCAAGACCCGCAGCATGATGAACCTCGCCATGATCGGGGCGCTGGGCAAGATGCACGAGTGGGAGCTGCACTGCCGCGGCGCCCTGAACAACGGCGTCTCGGTCGAGGAGATCCGGGCCATCATCCACGCCGTCGGCATCTACTGCGGCGTCCCGCAAGCGCTGGAGTGCTTCCGCGTCGCGCGGAAAGTGCTGGAGGAGCGCGGCCTGCTCTAAGGCCGCCACGCGCGGCGGGCGCCAAGCCCGTGGGGACGGCGAGCGCCGGCTGGGCAAGCGGGGCGGCTCCAAGCCATAATGGCCGTATCGACATGCGACCATGGAAAATGAATGAACCTGCGGCAGATCGAGGTCTTCAGGGCCATCATGATCACGGGCTCGGTCAGCGACGCGGCCCGCCTGCTGCACGTCTCGGCCCCCGCGGTGAGCCGTGTGCTGTCCCATGCCGAGAGCCGGCTCGACTTTCCGCTGTTCGAGCGGATCAAGGGCCGCCTCTACCCCACCGAGGAGGCCCGCCGCCTGCACCACGAGATCGAGCTGGTCTACCGCGGGGTGCAGCGGATCGACCGGCTGACCCATGAGCTGGCCGAGCGGCGCCACGGCATGCTCAGCATCGTCACCAGCCCCAGCATAGGGCAGACGCTGGTGCCGCTGGCCATCGCCCGTTTCAACGAAAGATATCCCAGCGTGCGCGTGCACTTCCACTGCCTGAGCTACCAGCTTCTCAAGGAACGCCTGCTCAGCCGCCAGTCGCAGGTGGGCGTGTCGATCCTGCCGGTGGACCATCCCAGCCTGAGCACGACGCCGATCGCCAAGGGCCGCCTGCTGTGCATATGCCCGCGCCGGCATCCGCTGGCCCCGCGGGAATCCGTCACGCCCCGCGACCTGCACCCCTATCCGCTGATCACCTATCCGCCCGACACGCCCTTCGGCGCGCGCATCGAGCAACTGTTCGCCAAGTCGAACGAAATCCTGAAGGTCGCCATGGAGGTCGGATCGCCGCAGAACGCCTGCTCGCTGGTCAACGCGGGCGCGGGGATCGCGCTGGTGGACGAATTCTCGCTGCAGGCCTGGCCGGCGCCGGGCTTTGCCATCATCCCGGTGTCCGACGCGCCCGACATCGTCGCCGACCTCGTGTACCTGCGCACCGAGCCCCTCTCGCCCGCCGCGACCTCCTTCGTCAAGGAATTCAACAGCGTGCTGGCCGAGCGCGGTCTCGAGCCGCCCGTGGACGCCTGAGCGTACGGGCCGAACGCGGCCTCGAACCGCCGTGGACGCCTGAGCATGCCGGTCGAGCGCGGCACCGAGCCGCCCGCCGGCGCCCGAGCCGGATCAGGCGCCGCAGGCCTCGGCGTGCTGGCCCACCCACTCGATGGCCTGCAGCGCCAGCGCGTCGATGGAGTCCGTCAGCACGATGCCCAGCGCGGGCCTGCGCGCGTGGGGAACGGCCAGCGGCAGTTCCGTGCACCCCAGCACGATCGCCTGCGCGCCCCTGCGCCCGAGCGACTCGATGGCCCGGACGACGAGCGGATGGGCGTCCTCCACCCGGTTGGCCTTGACGGCCGCGATGGCCGGAACCAGCAGGGACTGGATCTCGGCCGGCTCGGGGACGAGGGGCCGGTAGCCCGAGGACACCAGCCGGTCCTGGTACAGGCCGAGCTGCAGCGTCGCCGGCGTGCCCAGGACGCCGATCACCGCGCCGTCCGGGACGCCCTGGCGCCGCAAGTCGTGGATGACCGCGTCGACGATGTGCAGGATGGGTTTCGGGCAGGCCTCCTGCAAGCGATCGAACCACAGGTGCGCCGTGTTGCAGGGCACGACGATGCAGTCCACGCCCGCGCGCACCAGGGTGCCCACGCCGCGCAGCATGGCCGGCAGGGGGCTCTGGCCGCCCGCCGTCCCCGCCGCCGAGCGGTCGGGCACATGGGGGTCGTTGAGCAGGACGACGGAAATGTGTTCCTGGTCGCGCGTGGCCCTGGTCAATTCGACGATGCGCAGCGCGAGCGTGGCGCCGGCCAGCGGCCCCATGCCGCCGAGCACGCCCACGGTGGGCTCGTGTCCGCAAGACGCGCCCATGTCCCGCCTCAGGCGCCGTCCCCGGGCACCGTCCCGGGAGGCAGGGTCTTGACGTGATCGGCGATCTGCCCGGGCGTCGCCATCCAGATCTGGTCGCGGTGCCGGACGATGTGGTCCATGACCGCGCGGAACTGCCTCAGGCGATAGGGCTGCCCCAGGATGAAGCTGTGCAGGACGATGCACATGACGAGCGGCCGCCTGCGCGATTCCTCGAGCATCTCGTCGAACTGGTCGATGAGGTTGTCGCAGAACGTCTGCGAGGGCGTGCGCCGCGACACGCACTCGATGGAATCGTTCAGGTCGTGGGAATACGGGATGGACAGGATGCGGCCATGCCGGGTGGCGAACCATATCGGCTGGTCGTCGATGGGCCAGTCCATCATGTACTCGTAGCCATGCTCCTCGAGCAGGTCCAGCGAGCGGCTCGTCTGGCAGATGTACGGCGCCAGCCAGCCGCGGGGCGGCGCGCCCTCGCGGTCGCGGATGGTCTCGGTCGCCTCGCGGATGCAGGCGATCTCCTCCTCCTCGGACATGTCGATCTGCCGCTCGGAATTGGTGCGGCCATGGCCGACGATCTCGTGCCCCCTCTCGGAAAAGCGCTCGATCAGCCCCGGGCAATAGGCATACACGTCCGAATTCACCAGCAGGCCGTAGCGGAGATCGTAGGCGTCCGCCAGGTCCAGCAGCCTGTACGCGCCGACCCGGTTGCCGTAGTCGCGCCAGCCGTAGCTGCGGACGTTGAGGCCGGGCTGCGGCACCGCGTAGTCGTTGCCGATGCCCGCGCCGAACCGGAAATGCTCGATGTTCAGGCTGAGGTGCAGCGCGAGGCGCCGGCCTCCGGGCCACTCGTAGGTCGGCCGGTCGTCGATGGCGGAATAGGCGTAGCGCCTATGGGTATCCCTCCGAATTTCTCTGTGCATGCTCATGATCAATGGTCCATGGGAAACAGCTCGGCCGCGGTGAACCCGGCCGACAATCCGAACAACAGCCTCAGGCGCGCCTTGAGCGCCGACAGGGCGCCCGCGGACACCAGCCCCGAGGCGAGCAGGTGCCTCTCGCCGCCGGCGCCGCCATAGGTGCTGCGCAGCACCTGGGGACTGGCGCAGCGGCTCGCCAGGACGACGGCGACCCCCTGCGCGGCGGCCCGCAGCAGCGCGTCGGCCATGGGGGCGGGGACGTGCCCGCCGCCCAGGGCCGCCACCACGAGGCCGTCGACCCGGTCCCGGATCGCGTCGACCACCAGGCCGTCCGATCCGGCCGCGGCCCAGACCAGCTCGACGCGCTTGTCCGGGGCGCCGGCGCGCACCAGGCGTTCCGAGGGGGGCGGCCCGAAGAACGGCACCGCCCTGCCCTCCACGACCATGCCGGCGGGGCCCGCGGCCGGCGACCCGAAGGCGGCGACGCGGGTGCCGTGGACCTTGGTGGCCCACCGGGCGAGATGGATCTCGTCCTGGTGGACGACGAGGGGCCCGTAGGCCGCGAACCCCGGCGTCGAGGCCACCGCGATGGCGGCCGCGAGGTTGGCGGGGCCGTCCTCGCCCGGCGAGCCGGGCACCCGCATGGCGCCCGTCACGACGACCGGGACGCTCGTGCGGACGAGCAGCGAGAGCGCGTAGGCCGTCTCCTCGAGGGTGTCCGTCCCATGGGTGACGACGACGCCGTCGCAGCCGCCCCGGATCTCGTCCGCGACGGCGCCGGCGAGCTCCCACATGGCGGCCGGCGTGACGTTGCGGCTCGACACCCGCGCGACGTCGCGCGTGACGATGGCGAGGTCCCCGTCCCCGCTCCGCGCGGCGGCCGCGAGGGCCTGCGCCCCGAGCGCCGGCGTCGCGCCGCCCGCGCCGGCCTGCGTCGAGATCGTGCCGCCGGTGGCGAGGAGGCTAATTCGCATGGTCGTCGACCCCGAGGAACAGGCGCGAGCAATCCGGCACGTGAAAGAGATTCGTCATCCGGCCCCACCAGGCCTGCGCCGCCGCGCCGCCGCCCACGAGCTCGCGGAATTTCCGCCCGATCTCGTCCTCGGACAGGGGATCGCGGTAATGGCCGTGGGGGTTGTCGACCTGCGCGGTGCAGGACCGGCCATCGGAACTCAGCACGGTGACCCTGGCCGGCGAGGCATCCGGCCATTTCGCCTCCAGGTCCTCGGCCACGCGCAGCTCCACGCGCGCGGCGAGCCGCGCGGTTTCCGGCTCGAAGCGGAAGCCGTCCGCGTCCAGCGGGCGCCGCAGCAGGGCGGCCGCCACCACGTAGGGCAGCGAAAACCGCGCGGACAGGGCATTGGGCTCCGCCTGGCGGGCGAGCTTCATGTTGTTGCTCACGGTCTCGACCTCGACCCGCTCGATGCGGGCGGGGTCGATGGCCGGGAGCTGCCGGACCGCGTCGACGGCGGCGTGGCTCAGGGCACAGGCGCTGTGCAGCTTGAAATAGTTGCGGGTCAGCCCGAGGCTCTCGTAGTCCAGCGGGGCCGCCAGCGCATCCCGATCGGCCAGCGTGCCGGCGAGCTTGCCGAAGGAGGATTCCAGGCCCGCCGGCGAGCCGGTGAAGCCCGCCTCGGCGAGCCGGGACGCGCGCACCGCCAGCTCGGCGGCACTGCCCATCCAGGTGTTCCGGGCCGTCGCGCCTTCGAAGCACGCGTCCCAGACCGAGAGGATGGGACTGGTCGCCGCGATGCGGGCGGCCTCGACGGGATCCCGGTCGAGGATCATGGCGACGGCGACCGCGCCGCCGACCGCCCCGAAGTGCCCGTGCGGATGCGTGGGATACGTCAGCCGGTACGCCGTGAACAGCCTCGCCGTGACCTCGTAGCCGGCGATGACCGCGCGCAGCAGCGACTGCCCATGGGCTTTCTCCGCCTCGGCCACCGCGACCGCGGGAATCACGACCTGCATCCCCGGATGCCCGGTGGGACGCATGCCCTCGTCCAGCTCGACGAAGCTGCCCGCGGTCGCATTGAGGAAGGCCGCGCGCTCGGGGTCCGCCCGCAGCGGCGGGCCGCTGAACACGGTGGCGCCGTGCCGCGGGCCCTCGCCCACCCGGCCCTCGCGGCGCTCGATGCCGGCCAGGGCGACCATCTGCGCCTGGCGGGCGCCCGCGCAGCTCACCCCGACCGTATCCGCGATGATGTGCCCGGCGCGCCTGAGCGAGGCCGCCGGGACGCGGGCCAGGTTGAGGCCGGCCGCGATGCCGACCGCGCGATCCAACAGTGAAGCCTCCGACATGTCCGTCCCCTTCAGATTCCCAGATAGGCGCGGCGGATCTCGTCCTTGTCGCGGAGCTCATCGGAGGCTCCGCTCAGGATGATCCTGCCGCGTTCCATCACGTAGGCCCTGGCGGCGTACTTCAGCGCCGAGGTCGTGTTCTGCTCGACCAGCAGCACGCTGGTGCCCAGCCGGTGGACCTGCCTGAGCTGCTCGTACATCTCGTTGACCAGCTTGGGGGCCAGGCCCTGCGAGGGCTCGTCGAGCATGATCAGCTTGGGCCCCAGCATCAGGGCGCGGCCCACGGCGACCATCTGCTGCTCGCCGCCGGACAGCGTGCCCGCCATCTGGCCGGCGCGCTCCCTGAGCCGCGGGAACAGGTCATAGACCAGGCGCAGGCGCTCCGACCGCTGGCCGTCGTCCCTGACCAGCCAGGCGCCCATCATGAGGTTGTCGAGGACGCTCAGGCGGGGGAATATCTGCCGGCCCTCGGGCACGTGCGCGATCCGGCACGCCGGGATGCGGTGGGAGGACATCCTGGTGAGCTCCTGGCCGTCGAAGGCGATGGTCCCGCCGAAGCACCGCACGGTGCCCGAGACCGCTTTCAGCAGCGTCGACTTGCCCGCGCCGTTGGCGCCCACCACCGCGACGTAGTCGCCGTCGGGGACCTCCAGGGACACGCCGTGCAGGGCCTCTATCTTGCCGTAGCCGGCATGCAATCCTTTGATTTCGAGACCCATTCATTCCACTCCTAGGTAAGCTTCGATCACCTGCTTGTGGCGGCTCACCTCCTCGGGCTTGCCCAGGGTGAGGACCGCGCCATAATCCAGGGCGAGGATCCGCGACGAGATCTTCATCAGCGCGCGCATGTTGTGCTCGATCACCATGAGGGTGACGCCGCGCTCGCGGTTGACGCGCATGAGCCGCTCGAGGATGTCGTCCACCTCGACCTCGTTCAGGCCAGCCATGACCTCGTCGACCAGCAGCACCTGCGGGCGCAGCATCATGGCCCGCGCGAGCTCGAGCAGCGAGCGCTGGGCGAGCGGCAGGTCCTGGGCCAGCGTGTCGGCGTGCCCCTCCAGCCCCCAGAACTCGAGCTCCTCGCGGGCGGCGGCGCGCGCCGCGGCCACGGACTTGGAACTCAGCAGCGCCGCCACGGCCACGTTGTCGAGCGCCGTCATCTCGTCGAACACCTGCACGGTCTGCGAGGTCTTGGCGATGCCCAGCGCGGCGATCCGGTGCGTGGGCATCCCGACGATGTCCCTGTCCTTGAACCGGATGGCGCCGGAGACCGGCGGCACCGTGCCCACGATGGCGTTGAACAGCGTCGATTTCCCCGCGCCGTTCGGCCCGATGATGCCGAGGATCTCGCCCTCGATCAGCTCGAAGCTCACGTGCTTCAGGGCGTGCAGGCCGGCGAAGCGCTGGTCGACGTTTTCGACTTTCAGTATGGGCCGGCTCATTTCCTGGACCCTCCTTCGAGCCGCTGGAACACGGTCTGGAGCAGACCGCCCAGGCCGCGAGGTTGAAAGATGATCAGCAGCAGCAGGATGACCCCGTAGGCGAGCTGGCCCAGGGCCGCCAGGTTGCCGCTGAGCTGCATGGAGGCGTATTCATTGACCGGGACCAGGATGGCGGCGCCCAGCAGCGGGCCCCACCAGAACTGCAGCCCGCCCACGATCGCGAACAGCACGAGGTTCAGCGTGGTGTCCCAGGAAAACGCCGTGCGCGGATCCACGTACTGGAGGAAGGCGCCGTACAGCGAGCCGGCGACGGCGACGATGGCGGCGCTGATCAGCAGCGTCGTCATCTTTGCGCGGAACTGGTCCACGCCCGCCAGGGTGGCGGCCTCCGGGTTGGACCGTATGGCGGAAAGCCGCATGCCGAGGGTGGAGAAGCGCACCACCCGCGCGATCGCCAGCACGATCACGAGAAAGGCCGCGGCCACGTAGAAGAACGGCTCGGGCCTGTCGAACTGCAGCGTCGCCAGTCCCGAGGGCAGGATCGGCACGGACAGGCCGCGGGCGCCGCCGGTCAGGCTCTCCCAGCCGCTGGCGACCAGCTCGGACACCGGCAGGAGCGCCAGCGTGGCCAGCGCGAAATAATGGCCCGACAGGCGAAAGCTCGGCCAGCCGATCAGGGCCGCCACGGCGAGCGACAGGATCACGGCCACCGGGATGGCGAGCCAGGGGCTCAGGTGCAGCGAGGACTGGAAGATCGCCACCGTGTACATGCCGATCCCGAAGAACGTGATGTGGCCGAGCGAGATCTGGTTGGCGTAGCCGCCTAGCAGGTTCCAGCCGATCGATGCGCCGCCGAGCAGGCAGACGAGGATGGCGAGCCGGAGGTCGTACTGGTTGTCCAGGTACAGCGGCGCGGTGAACACCGCCACGAGAAAGACGAGCCATCCGATGGCCGCCGATGTGCGCGGCTTCACGGCGCGGGAAGTCGTATGCGTAGCCATCAGTTCGGCCTCCGGCGGAAAATGCGCTGGAATCCGCCCCCGGGTATGAGCACCAGCGCAAAGAAGAACACCACGAACACCGGGAGGTTCTGGATTTCGATCGGCAGCACCAGGGTCGACATCGACTGCACCACCCCCACCACCAGGCCGGCGATGATGGCGCCCCTGACCGAGCCCAGGCCGCCCAGCACCACGACGGTGAACATGATGAGGATGAAGTGCTGGCCGATGTAGGGATAGGTCAGCGTGTACGGCAATATCACCGCGCCCGCCACCATGGTCAGCGCCGAGCCTATGCCGAAGGCGAGCATGTACATCCAGCGCGGATCGATGCCCATGAGCTGCACCGCGTACCGGTTCTGCGAGGTGGCGCGCATGGCCTTGCCGTAGCGGGTCTTGTTCAGGAACAGGCCCAGGAGGATCGCCATCACGAGCGCGCAGGCGGCCGCGTACACGAAGCTCGCGGGGAACGAGAGGCCCAGCACGTCGAAGGACTGGTCCTGGTAGGCCGTGGTGACGCTGAAGAAGTTGTTTCCGGTCAGGAGGGCGACGCCGTTGGCCAGTATCAGGCTCAGGCCCACGGTCGCGATGATCTGGGCGGACTGCGGCGCCTTGATGATGGGCTCGATCACCAGGCGCTCGGTGAGCATGCCGAACAGGAAGCCGCCGACGCCGACGAGCGGGGCGATGAGGAGGGGGTCGAGCTGCAGGGCGCCGCTCAGGAAGTACGCGGCCATCATGCCGATCATCAGCAATTCGCCCTGGGCGAAATTGACGATGTTCATGACGCCGAATATGAGCGTCAATCCGACCGAGATGAGCCCATAGACGCTGCCTATGAGCACCCCGTTCGCAACCGACTGCAGTATCAATTGCAGCATATCGTGTGGTCATCCATGATTGCGTCGCCGGACGCCGGCAATGGATTCCATTGCGGGCGATCGGGACTGTGTCGACGGGAACCGGGCGCGCCGCGCCTGGCGATGCGCGGCGCGCGGCCGGTCCTGCGTTCCTTCGCGCTTACTTGCCGGCCGCCGGCCACTGGGGCTTGCCCTTGACCAGGTCCGCGGGCCAGACGCCGACGAGCTTGCTGTCCTGCCACTGCACCATCAGGGGCGCCGCATGGACGTTCACGCCGGCCTCGTTGAACTCGACCACGCCCCCGGGCATGGATCCCGCGGCGCCGCGCGTGAACTTGCCCTGGTGGATGGCCTGGGCCAGCGCGGCCGGGTCGGTCGTCGGATGCTCCTCCAGTGCCTGCGCGATGACGTACACGGCGGCGGCGTTGTCATGCGCCTCCTGCGGCATGAACTGGCCGTACTTCTTCTGGTAGGCCTCGCCGATGGCGCCGTAGCCGTCCGGGTTGGAAGTGGTCACGCTGAAGACGCCGTTGACCGCGGGTCCCAGCACCTTGAGGAAGTCCGGCGTCACGTACCCGCCGGTGCCGCCGAACATCGGCACGGTGCTGCCGGCCGACTTCAGGGCGCGCATCAGCAGCACGCCGTCGGTGACATAGGCGATCGAAAAGACGGCATCGGCCTTCGAGGCCTGGATCTTGGCGACGATGGGGTTGGCGTCGGTGATCTCGGGCGAGTAGCCTTCGAACAGCACCACCTTGGTCCCGCTCTGCTCGGCCTGCTTCTTGAGGGATTCCGCCTGGCTCGCGCCGTAGGCGTTGTTCGCGTACACGATGGCCACGTTCGAGAGCGGGCTGCCGTTGGCCTTGGCGACCTCGGAGGCGTAGCGGAACTGGGCCGTGCCCATCTTGGAGGCCGCGGCGGGCAACTGGAAGAAGAACTTGTAGCCCTGCTGGGTCAGCGTGTCGGCGAACGAGGTGCTGAGCAGCGGGATCCGCGCCCGCTCGGTGACGCGCGCGATCGTCTCGGTGAGGCCGCTGGCATAGGCGCCCACCATGGCCAGGGGCTTGTCGTCCTTGGACAGGAAATTGATGGCCGCGGAGGCCGCCTTGGCCGGATTGCTCGTGGCGTCGGCCACCGTGAGCTTGAGTTTCGCGCCGCCCATCGACTTGATGCCGCCCGCCGCGTTGATTTCCTCCACCGCGAGCTGGATGCCGCGCAGCGAATTCTCGCCGTTCTGCGCGGTGGCTCCGGTCAGCGGCAGGATCGTGCCGATGGTGATGCTTTCCGGGTTCTTGGCGTCGGCGGCCACGCTGCTGGCGACGGGGCATGCCAGCCCCACCACCGCCGCGATGCCCGCCGCCGCGAGCCTCATCCTGCGTCCCAGATCCTCATGTGTTTTCATCGTCGCCATGATGCCGTCTCCTAGTTTTGAAGTTGAAAAACCACCTTGGTCGAATGCGGTGGAATGCCGCTCCACCGCCCCGCCGTCTCTCAGCCGGGCAGTCGGATTCCCAATCCCCGCTCGCGCGCCAGGGCCACCACGGCCGCGCCGCACACCACGTCCTGCACGGCCAGCCCCTGGGACTCGAACAGGGTGATCTCGTCGCCGCGCCTCCGCCCCGGCCGGGCGCCCACGAGCAGCTCGCCCAGGGTCCCGACGCGCGCCATGTCCCAGTGGTTCGCGAGCAGGTCGCCGCATTCCCGGCGCGCGACCTCCAGGTCGTCCACCAGGACCAGGGCGGCCCGCTCGAGCACCTCCCTGCCGATTTCCCGCTTGCGCGGGTCGTTGGACCCGATGGCGTTGACGTGCGTGCCGGGCCGCAGCCATTCGGCGTCGAACAGGGGTTCCGCCGAATTGGTCGCCGTGACGATGACGTCGGCGGACGAGGCCGCCGTTTCCGCATCGGCCGGCAGGAAGCGCGCCGCGGGGAACTCGCGCGCCATCCCTTCGATGAATGCATCCCGCCGATCCGCGTCACGGCCCACCACGCGGACCTCGGCGATCGTCGGCTGGGTGGCGAGCAAGGCCCTGAGCTGGTATTCGGCCTGGAAGCCCGTCCCGTAGATGGACAGCGCCGCCGGCCCCTCGTTCGCCATCGCCCGCGTCGCGACCGCCGTCGCCGCGCCCGTGCGGATCTGGCCCAGGCGGTTCGCCTCCAGCAGCGCGACCATTTCGCCGGTGTCCATGGCGTAGAGCGTGAGCGCCAGGGCGGTCCCCTTGGTCACCCCGCGCTGCGCCGTCACGTAGCTCTTGACGCCCATCATGCCGACCGAGGGCGCGCAGGCCCACATGACGTTCATGACGGCGGAATCGGCGGCCATGCGCACCCGGACGGCGTTCACGGCCTCGCCGCGCGCCAGGCCGCGGAACGCCGCCTCCACGCAGTCGACGGCCCGCGCCATGGGCAGCAGGCTCGCGACCTCCGCGTCGCTCAGGTAGACCGCCATGCCCGTCAGCCGTCCGCGGCGCCGGCGAGCGCCCGCGCGATCGGTCCGGCCGGCCCGCGGGACGCGCCCGGCTGCCGCGGCGGCCACGCGAGCGTGGGCGCCTCGCGGCGCAGATACTGGCCGCTGCCGCGCTCGGCATGCAGTCGGCCGTCCTCGACGATCACCCGCCCGCGCGAGACGACGACCTCCGGCCAGCCCCTGATGACCCGGCCCTCATAGGGCGTGTACCCCACCTGGTCGTGCAGGTTTTCGTAGGCGATGCGGGTCTCGCGGTCCGGGTTCCAGAGGGCGAGGTCGGCGTCGGCGCCGACCGCTATCCGCCCCTTGCGGGGGCCGAGCCCGTACAGGTCCGCGTGGTTCGAGGCGGTGAGCCTGACGAACTGGTGGATGTCCATCCGGCCCTTGAGCACGCCTTCGCTGAACAGCAGCGGCATGCGCAGCTCCAGCCCCGGCACGCCGTTGGCCATCTCCTTGAAGGTGGTGCGCTCGCCCTTGGGCAGCTTGCCGGTTTCGTCGAAGCGGTACGGCGCGTGATCGGACGAATAGGTCAGCAGCGTGCCGTCCGCGAATCCCTGCCAGACCGCCTCCTGCGAGCCGGCATCGCGCGGCGGCGGCGAGCAGCAGTACTTGGCGCCTTCCAGCCCTGCGCGATCGAGATCCTCGGCGGTGAGGAACAGGTACTGGGGGCAGCTCTCGGCGAGCACATGCGCGCCGAGGTTCTGGGCGGCGCGGATCACCTCGACGGTGCTGCCGCCGGCCACGTGGACGATGAGGATCGGCGTATCGACGAGGCGCGAGAGCGCGATGGCGCGGTTCGTCGCCTCCGCCTCCGCCAGCGGGTCGTGCGCCACCGCATGGAACTTGGGCGCGGTGTGGCCGCGCTCGATCAGGCGCTTGGCCAGCCACTTGATGATGTCGTTGTTTTCCGCGTGAACCATCACCAGCGCGCCGTGCTCGCGGGCCAGCTCGAGCACGTCCAGGATCTGGTAGTCGTCCAGCTTCATGCTGTCGTAGGTCATGTAGACCTTCAGCGACGAGATCCCGCCGCGGATGGCCTCGGGCAGGTCGCGGGCCATCGTCCGGTCGTCGGGGTTGGCGAGGATGAGATGGAAGCCGTAGTCGATGACCGCCTTGGTCCGCGCGCGCTCGGCGTAGTCGCGCACGACCTCGGGCACGGAGGTGCCGCGGTGCTGCGCGGCGAAGGGAATGATGGTGGTGGTGCCGCCGAAGGCGGCGGACACCGTCGCCGAATAGAAGTCGTCGGCGCCCATCACCCCCATGCCGGACAACTGCTCGACGTGGCAGTGGCTGTCGATGCCGCCCGGCAGCACCCAGCGGCCGGCGGCGTCGATGTCGCGCGCGCCCGCGGGCAGTCCCGGCCCGATCGCGGCGATGCGGCCGCCGCGGATCCCCACGTCGCCCTCGATGATCGCATCGCCGGTCACGATGCGCCCGTGGCGGATGGTCAGCTCGAAGTCCCCGTTCATGGCCTTGTCCCCGCAGGCCGTCATGCCAGCGGCTCGCCGGCGCCGACGCGCTCGACGATGAGGCGATAGTGTTCGGGGCTGCGGTGCTTGGCGAAATTGAAGACGTGCTCGCGGAAATTCTCGCCGATCCGCAGGTCGGCCTTGACCGCGATCACCTCGTCCTCCTCCGACAGCGCGCGGGCCACGATCTCGCCCGTGGGCGCGACGATGACCGAGCTGCCGATCATGTGGAACCCGTCCTCGGATCCGCACTTGGCCGCCGCGGCGACCCACACCGCATTCTGGTAGGCATTGGCCTGCAGCGAGATCAGGTGAGTGGACGTGCGCAGGTGGATGGGCTCGTTCCAGTAGATGTTGATCGAGGGGGTGTTGTAGCCCAGGACGACGACCTCGGCGCTCTGCAGGGACAGGACCCGGTAGGTCTCGGGCCAGCGCCTGTCGTTGCACAGGCACATGCCGACGCGCGTATCGTCCATGTCGAACACGCGGAAGCCCAGGTCGCCGACCTCGAAATACTTTTTCTCGAGGTGCTGGAACGGCGCCTCCAGCTTGTGGTCGGAATGGCCGGGCAGGTGGATCTTCCTGTACTTGCCGACGATGTTGCCGGCCTTGTCGACGAGGATGGACGTGTTGAAGCGTCGGCCTTCCGGCGTGAGTTCGGCGTAGCCGAGATAGAAGCCCATCCCGAGCTTCCTCGCCTCGTCGAACAGCGGCTGGACGCGCGGATTGGGCATGGCCTTTTCATAGAACCTGTCCAGCTCCTCCTCGTCCTCCATCCAATAGCGGGGAAAGAAAGTGGTCAGGGCGAGTTCGGGGAACACGACCACCTCGGAGCCGCGGCTCTTGGCCTCGCGCAACATCTCGATCAGCCTGCCGACCACGTCCTCGCGCGTATCCGCGAGATTCACCGGCCCCATCTGGGCGACGGCCAGGCCCAGCGTGCGATTGCTATTCATGTCGATACTTGCCTTCATGGAATCAAAATCATTTTTTGATTATCGGGCAGTGAAAGCGGCTTGCCGACTCACTTTTTGTCGCCATGCGTTAAGCCTGGGTTAAGGCCGGGACGTGTGCCGCCGGGGGCGCGGCGCGCGGCGGCTCCGGACGCCGGCGGAAACCATCGCAAGTCACTGGTAACCAATGCTGACCTCCGCGCGGGGCCGGCTTCCTAAAATTGGAGCGATTGCCAGTCGAACTCGCGAGGTGCCACGACGCCGAAATCCCTACATCACGACAGGCCCCATGCGGAATGGGGCCCGGGCCTCCTTCCGGCACCGGCCGGCGCCGCCCGCTCCGCAAGAGGGCCGCAGGCGGCCACCCTCCCCGCACGCCGATCCGGGGACCGTCCCGGACCGCTGGCCGCGTACGCGGAACGCACCGTCGCCATCCGCAGGGCCGACGTCCACAGTTTCGAGCTCGACGGCCGGCGCTACGTCATGAAGTTCGCCCGGCCCGATTCCCGCCCGCGCAGCCTCGCCTGGGCGGGCGCCGCCTTGTGCGGGGCGCTCTGCGGCAGGTTCCCGGCCCCCAGCCAATTGCTCGCCAACGGCATCCGCGACGAGGCCCGGCGCCTGCGGGACCTGCGCGAGCGCGGCGTGCGCGTCCCCCGGGTCCATCTCGTGGCCGACGAGTGCCTGGTGCTCGAGGATTGCGGCGAGACGGTCGAGGGCCTGCTGGGCGCCCTGCCGCCGCGCGAGCGCGTCCTGCTGCTATGGTCGGTGGCCGACGACCTGGCCGGCTTCCACCGGGAGGGCCACTGGCACGGCGGCGCGCAACTGCGCAACCTCACCCTCAAGGACGGGGCGATATACCGTATCGACTTCGAGGAGAACATCGGCGCGGCCCTGCCGCTCGAGCTCGCGCAGGCCTACGACGTGCTGCTGGCCTTCAATTCCATGATCGACCACCTGGACGGCGACCACGCGCTGGGCGAGCGCCTGCTGGCCCATTATCTGGCGCGCGTGCGCTCCGAGCCCGTGGTCGAGGCGCTGGAGCGGGTGGAGCGCTGGCTCGCCGGCCTGCTGCGCATCGACCCCTACCTGCCCCCGCGGCTGCGCCGCAAGTCCGACCTGCGCCGCACGCGCGAATTCTCCCGCATCCTCGCGGAGGCCATGGCGACCCACAGGCGGAGGACCGGCGCCGGGGAATGAGGCGGGACCGCGCTCGCTTGCTAAGATACGAGGTTCCTCGCACGCTTTGCGACCCGCCATTCCCAAGGAAACATGCTGCCTTTCATCACCGGCGCCATCTGGCTGTACGTATCGTGGCGCTTCGTCTGGTCCCTGCCCTGGGGGCTCGCGGGCCGGATCGGCCTGGCGCTCGCGCTGCTGCTGGTGTCCCATCATCACCAGATCACGCGCCGCTACTTCGGCTCCATGGCCTCGCCCGAGATTCCGCAGGAGGCGCTCATCGGCCTGGGCTGGGCCTTCGGCGCCGTACTGCTGCTCGCCATGCTGCTCCTGCTGCGCGATGCGCTCGGCATGCTGGTGTTCCTCGCCGCGCCGGGCGCGGGGCGCGCCATCCTGGGCGGCGGCGCGCTGCCGCAGGCGCTCGGGGCGCTCGCCGTGGCGCTGTCGGCGATCGGGGTCTGGCAGGCGGTGCGCGTGCCCGGCGTCAAGACCCTGGAAATCGCCCTGCCCGGCCTGCCACGCGCCTTCGACGGCTACCGGATCGTGCAGCTCACCGACCTGCACATCAGCCGCCTGCTGCCCGAGGCCTGGACCGCCGCCGTCGTCGACAAGGCCAAGGCCCTGGACCCCGACCTGATGGTCCTCACCGGCGACCTGCAGGACGGCACCCCCGAGGCGCGCGCCGCCGACGTGCGACCCCTGGGCCTGCTGCATGCGCGCGACGGCGTGCTCGCCATCCCCGGCAACCACGAGTACTACGCCGACTACCGGCGCTGGATGGCGGTGCTGCGCGAGCTCGGGCTGCGCATGCTGGAAAACGAGCACGTGATCCTGCGGCGCGGCGACGCCGCGCTCGCCGTGGCCGGCATCACCGACCGCCAGGCGGGCGCATTCGGCCAGCCCGGGCCCGACCTGCAAGCGGCGCTCGCGGGCATTCCGCCGGGGACGGCCACCATCCTGCTGGACCACCGACCCGCCAACGCGCCCCTGGCCGCACAGGCGGGCGTCGCCCTGCAATTGTCCGGGCATACGCACGGCGGCCAGATCCTGGGGGCGCACGTGCTCACCCAATGGGCCAACGGCGGCTACGTCTCGGGCCTGTACGAAGTCGGCGCGATGACGCTGTACCTCAGCAACGGCACCGGACTGTGGAACGGGCTGCCCATCCGCCTGGGGCGCCCCTCGGAGATTACCCTGATCGTGCTGCGAGCCGCGGAGCGCTGAGCTCGCGGGCGCCGCCGCCCACCCGGTACTCGATCTCGGCCGCGGCGCGCCTGAGGGCGGCGGCGACCTTGCCGTCCCAGGCGCTGTCGAAGGCGGCCGCCGTGCCCATCACCAGCAGGCCCAGCACGATGTGCCCGGCGGCGTCGAACACCGGCGCGCACAGGGCGTCGATCCCCGGGATCGGATGCCCGAGGGTGCGCGACAGCCCGTGCTTGCGGATCTCGGCCAGGTAGGCCTCGAAGGTGTCCGGATCCATGGGCTCGTAGCGCTCGATGCCGCTCACGTAGCGGTCGCGCTCGCGCTGCAGCCAGTGCTCGATGACCTTGCGCGGCATGTAGGCGGCGAACAGGCGCCCGGTGGCCGTATTCGACAGCGCCATCACGGTGCCGGCGCGCAGGTTGACGTGCAGCGGCTCGATGGGTTCCTCCATGCGCACGATGGTGGGCCCGAGATTGCCCCAGATGACGACGGCGACGCTGTGGCCGGTCTCGGCGGCCAGGCCTTCGATGACGCAGGAGGCCTCCTTGATCGGATCCATGCGCTGCAGGCGGGCGAGCCCCAGGTGCAGGGCGAGCGGCCCCAGCTCGTAATGGCCCGCCTCGGTCTGGCTCACGAAACCGACCTTGAGGAAACTGACCATGTAGGGGTGCGCCTTGCTGGTGGTCATCCGGGCGGCGCGCGCCAGGTCCTTGAGGGCGACGGGCCTCATCTGGCGGGCGAGCTCTATCAACAGGGCACTGCCGATCTCCACCGACTGGATTCCCCGCCTGTTCTTTTCCATGGCATTTCTGCTCACCGTGAAATCAGGAGCGCTCATTGTAGCCATAAGGGTTTTCCAGAAATTAACAAATACATCCATCAGAAATCTTTTATTCGATCATATCAGATGCATTGACAATTTTCAGATATGCTCTTTAGAATTCAAATAAAACCGCAACGGAGAGAGCAGATGACGCAGGAAAGCATCACCGTCGACGTGCTGGTCATCGGGACGGGCGCCTCGGGCATGGCCACCGCGGTGACCGCCGCCCACCACGGGCTGAACGTCCTGGTGGTGGACAAAGAGCCCCGCTTCGGCGGCACCACGGCCCGCTCCGGCGGCTGGCTCTGGATCCCGGGCAACCCCCTCGCGCGCGAGCTGGGCATCCACGAGCCCCCGGGCGCCGCCAAGGCCTACATCCGGCACGAGGCCACGACCCATTTCGACGAAAAGCGGGTGGACGCATTCCTCGAGCACGGCCCCGAGGCGATCGAGTTCTTCACCCGCAACACCTGCCTGCGCTTCGACCTGCCGGCCGTGTTCCCCGACTACCACGCCGAGGCCGAGGGCGGCCTGCAGGGCGGGCGCTCGATGGTGGCCCGGCCCTTCGAGGGCCGCGAGCTGGGCGCCCGCATCAAGCTCCTCGCCCCGCCCCTGCCCGAGCTCACCGTCTTCGGGATGATGCTGGGCTCGGGTCCCGAGATCAAACACTTCATGCGCGTCTTCAAGTCGGCGGAATCCTTTCTCTACGTGACCCGGCGCCTGGCGCGGCACCTGTGGGACGTGATCACGCACGGGCGCGGGATGACGCTGACCAACGGTAACGCCCTGGCGGGACGGCTGGCCAAGGCGGGCATGGACCTGGGCATCCCCGTCTGGCTGTCGTGCCGCGTCACCGAGCTGCTCACCGAGCAGGGGACGGTCGTCGGCGCGGTGGCCCGGCACGAGGGCCGCAGCGTCCGCATCCGCGCCACCCGGGGCGTGGTGCTCGCCTGCGGCGGCTTTCCCCACGACCTGGCGCGCCGGGCCCAGCTCTTTCCGCACGCGCCCACGGGCAAAGAGCATTACTCCCCCTCGCCCGCCGCCAACACGGGCGACGGCCTGCGCCTGGCGGAATCGGCCGGCGGGCGCGTCGACGGCACGATCCCGAACGCGGCGGCCTGGGTCCCGGTCTCGGTCACCACGCGCAAGGACGGCAGCCAGGGCGTGATGCCGCACTTCATCGACCGCGCCAAGCCCGGCGTCATCGCCGTCACCCCCAAGGGCAGGCGCTTCATCAACGAGGGCGTCTCGTACCACGATTTCGTGCAGGCGATGGTCGCCGCCTGCCGGGACGAGCCCGAGGTCTCGGCCTGGCTGGTCTGCGACCACAAGGCCTTGCGCAACTACGGGCTGGGCTGCGTCGCGCCCGCGCCGCTGCCGATCGGCCGGCACCTGCGCAGCGGCTACCTCAAGCGCGGCGCGACCGTGGGCGAGCTCGCCCGGCGCATCGGCGTGGACCCCGCCACGCTCGAGCGCACCGTGGAGGAATTCAACCGGCACGCGCAGGCGGGCGAGGATCCGCTCTTTCACAAGGGCGGCAACGCCTACAGCCGCTACCAGGGCGACGCGCTGGTGCGGCCCAATCCCTGCCTCGCGCCCCTGCGGCAGGGCCCGTACTACGCGATCCGGATGGTCGTCGGCGACATCGGCACCTTCGCCGGGCTGGTCACCAACGAGCGCGCGCAGGTGCTGGACCGGGCGGGCGCGCCGATCGGCGGCCTGTACGCGGTCGGCAACGACGCGGCCAGCATCATGGGCGGCAACTATCCCGGCGCCGGCATCACCCTCGGCCCCGCGGTGACCTTCGGCTACATCGCGGGCTGCGAGCTCGCCGGCCGCGGCGCCCAGCGGCAGGACGCCGCGCCGCCGCCGGCCGCCGCCGGCACGGACGCGCCGCTGGCGGCCGCCACGCACTGAGGAGGCCGGACCATGCCGCTTTCCACCACCATCGCCCCCCGCCTGCTCGAAGGCCGCCTCGCGTTGATCACCGGCGCCGGCCAGGGCAACGGCCGCGCCCTGGCCCTGGGGCTCGCCCAGGCCGGCGCCCGCATCATCGCCACCGACGTGAATCCGGACGGCGTCCGGGAAACGGCCGCGCTCGTCCGCCGGGACGGGGGCGAGGCCTGGGACTTCGTCCTGGACGTCACCGCGCCCGCGGACTGCCACGCGCTCGCCGGGCGGATCGCCCGGGACGTCGGCACGGTCGACCTGCTGGTCAACAACGCCGGCATCATCATCCGCGAGCCCATGTCCAGCCCCGACGCGGCCGCCAACTGGGCGAGGACCATGGACGTCAACGTGAACGGCACCTTCAACGTGACCCACGCGCTGCTGCCCGCCCTCAAGCGGTCGCGGGGCGGCATCGTCAACATCGCCTCGATCGCCGCCTACGCGGGCCAGGGCGCGAGCCTCGGCTATTCGCCGTCCAAGGCCGCGATCCGGCTGTTCACGCAGTCCCTGGCGCAGGAGCTCGCGCCCAGCGGAGTGCGCGTCAATGCGCTGGCCCCCGGCGTGATCGAGACGCCGATGACCGCGGCCACGCGCGCCGATCCCCGGCGCCTGGAAGGGTTCATGGCCCGGATCCCCATGGGCCGGGTCGGCCAGCCCGAGGACCTGGTCGGGCCGGTGATCTTCCTGGCCTCGGACATGTCGCGCTACGTGACCGGGGCCACCCTGCCCGTGGACGGAGGTTTTCTCGCCGTCTGAGCCTTGCCCGCCGCGCGGGACCCCGCAACCGCCCGCCCCGGCCCCCGGCCCGCGGGCATCCCGAGAACCCCGGCGCAACAGCCGGCCCACCACAGAAGCACAGGAGACGACATGACACTCAAGCACCTCTACGCGGCCGTCCTCTCGGCCGCCCTCGCGGCCGCCGCGGCGCCCAGCCTGGCCGCCGATCCCATCAAGGTCGGCTACAACGGCGACCTCTCGGCGTCCCCCTCGGCCCAGAGCGGCCAGGCGGCGGTCCTGGGCATGCAGGCCGCGATCGACGACATCAACGCGGCCGGCGGCCTGCTCGGCCGCCCCATCACGCTGGTCACGCGCGACGACGCCTCGGCCCCGCCCAAGTCCATCCAGAACATGGTCGACCTGATCGACAATGAAAAGGTCGCCGCGGTGTTCGGCCCGACCAACTCGGGCAACGCCATGGCCTGGAAGCACATCGCCAACCAGAAAAAGATCCCGGTCATCGGCAACGTGGGCTCGGGCACCGACATCACCAAGCCCATGGGCAAGGGCGCCGACAACTACATGTTCCGCGTCTCGATGGTGGACCGCGAGCAGGTCGCCGCCCTGATGGCCTACGTCAAGAAGAACGAAAAGTCCAAGGTCGTGGGCCTGATGGCCGAGACCACGGGCTACGGCCAGGGCGGCATGAAGGACATGAAAGAGATCGCCAAGCTGCAGGGCATCGACATCGCCGCGACCGAGAGCTTCGGCGTGGGCGACACCGACATGACCTCGCAACTGGGCAAGATGAGCAAGGCGGGCGTCGACACCATCGTCGTCTGGGCGCAGGGCACGCCGATCGCCCAGCTCGTGCGCAGCATGGAAAAGATCAACTATTTCCCGCTGACCCTGACCTCCTGGGCCGCCGACAACATCACTTTCTACGATGCGGCCGGCAAGGAGCTCGCGGAAAAGCCGATCTTCATGCGCACCGTCAGCGACACGCACACGCCCGAGCAGGACAAGCTGTTCGAGCGCGTCAAGGACAAGCTCAAGGCGCCCAGCTCCTTCTCGTTCGCCCTGCATGGCTACGACTCGATCCTGCTGTACGCGGCCGCGGTGCGCCAGGCCGGGAACACCGACGGCTCGGCCGTGCGCCTGGCGCTCCAGGACCTGAAGGAACCGGTCAAGGGCCTGCTCAAGACCTACGACCATCCCTTCAGCGCCGACAACCACGAGGCCCTGACCGCCGCCGACCTGGTGTGGATCCGCTGGAAGGACGGCAAGCTGCATCCCTACAGCGACGCCATCATCGAGTCGCTGCGGCCGGAAGACTTCAAGCAATGAGGAACCGCGGGGCGCCCCGGGGACGCCCCACGCCACCCAGGAGGTCCACATGACTCAAGCGCTCTTGCAGGCCGTCATCAGCGGCCTGGCCGTGGGCAGCGCCTACGCCCTCGTCGCCCTAGGGTTCAGCATCACGTTCACCACCACCAAGACCCTGAACTTTTCCCACGGCGAATTCGTCTCCGCCGGCGCGTTCATCGGCATGAGCGCGCTGTTCCTGGCGCTGGGGCTGCCGCTGAGCTCCACCACCTTCAGCACCGCGGCGCCCGGCGCCGGCGCCCAGTTGCTCGCCCTGCTCGCGGCCCTGTCGATCATGGGCGCGCTGGGCTGGGTGCTGTACGTGCTGGGCGTGCGGCCCTTCGCGGGCCAGGCCGGCATGGCCTGGGTCATGAGCACGCTGGGCTTCGGCGTGATCCTGCAAAGCATCGGCCTGGCGATCTGGGGCCCCAAGCCCGTGGTCGTGCCCTCGCCCGTGGGCGACGAGGTCATCCGCATCCTGGGCGCCGGCGTGCGTCCGCAAGAGCTGCTGATGCTGGCCGTGGCGGTGGCGGTCATGCTCGCCTTCGATTTCATCATGAACCACAGCATGGCCGGCAAGGCCATGCGCGCCGTGGCGGCCAACGGCCCCGTCGCGAGCCTCATGGGCATCAACACCAACGCCGTGATGATCGGTGCCTTCGTGGTCAGCTCGGCCCTGGCCGGCCTCTCGGGCTTCCTGCTCGCCCCCATCGCGCAGGCCTCGCTGTTCATGGGCCTGGCCGTGGGCCTGAAGGGATTCTCGGGCGCGATGATCGGCGGCCTGAGCAATCCGCGCGGCTGCGTGATCGGCGGCTTCGCCCTGGGCGTGCTCGAATCCCTGGTCAATCTCTGGGATGCACAATGGCGAGACGTGGCGATCTTCGGCCTGGTGATCCTCGTGCTGGCCTTCCGCCCGACGGGCCTGTTCGGCACCCGGCTGGTGGAGAAAGTATGACGCGCGCACGGCACATCCTCCTCGTCGCCCTGACCTGCGCCGCGCTGATCGGCGCCACCTCGCTGCTGGACAACGACTACTACCTGCGCATTGTCTTCATGATGTGCGTCTATTACCTGTGCGCGGCCGGCATGAACGTGCTGGTGGGCTACGCGGGGCAGAAATCGCTGGGCCAGGCGGGGCTGTTCGCCGCCGGCGCCTATGCCGTCGCCCTGCTGACCACGCGCAGCGACATGAGCCCCTGGCTGGCCCTGGCCTGCGCGGCCGTGATCTCGGGCCTGTGCGGGGTGCTGATCGCCCTGCCCTCGCTGCGCGTGCGCGGCCCCTACCTCGCCATGGTCACCCTGGCCTTCGGCATCGTCGTCGAAAAGCTCGTGGCCGAATGGATCGAGGTCTTCGGCGGCGCGCAGGGGATCTTCGGCATCCGGCCGCTCACCATCAACGACGCGCCGCTGGACACCCTGCAGTGGGTCTGGTTCGCGATCGTCCTGTGCGCGCTCACCCACGTCCTGCTGCGCAACCTGCTGCACGGGCGCTTCGGGCGCGCCCTGCTCTCGCTGCAGGCCGACGAGATCGCCTCCTCCTCGGTGGGCGTGCGGGTCTACCGCGCCAAGGTGATCGCCTTCGTCGTCGCCGCCGTGACCTGCGGCATCGCGGGTGCGCTCGTCGCCCAGCAGAACCAGTACATCAACTCGGACTTCATCAATTTCCAGCTCTCGATCTTCATCCTGCTGCTGGTGCTGTTCGGCGGCGCCGGCTCGACCTACGGCCCCCTGGTCGGCGCGGTCATCCTGACCCTGGTCGACGCCCTGCTCGCGCGCTGGCCGCCGGTGCAGCATTTCCTGTATGGGTTCCTGCTGCTCTTTGCGCTGTACGCCATGCCGCGCGGGATCACGGGCCTGTTCGCCAAGTGGTTCCGGCGCGCGCCGGCCCCGCTCGAGTCCTCCGCCCAGCGCCTGCCCCCGCGGCGGATCGGCCCCCAGGCCGAGGGCGAGCTGCTCGAGGTCAGCCACGTGGACAAGTCCTTCGGCGGCGTCAGGCCGGCCCAGGACGTGTCCTTCGTCCTGCAGCGCGGCCACATCCACGCGCTGATCGGCCCCAATGGCGCCGGCAAGAGCACCATGATCAACATGCTGAGCGGCGTCATCGCGCCCAGCGCGGGCCGCATCACCTTCCTCGGCCAGGACGTCTCGGCGCGTCCCATGCACGCGATCTGCCGCATGGGCATGGGACGCAGCTTCCAGAACCTGCGGCTGTTCTCGGAGCTCTCGGTGCTGGACAACGTCCTGCTGGGCCGCCACACGCGCATGAGCAACGGCTTTTTCCCGTCGCTGCTGGGCCTGCCGGGCGCGCTGCGCCAGGAGGCGATCACACGCGACCGCGTGCTGCAGATCCTGGACCTGGTGGGCCTGGCCGCCCTCGCGCACCAGCCCGCCGGCAGCCTGCCCTACGGCTTGCAGCGCCGCGTCGAGCTCGCGCGCGCCCTGGCGAGCGAGCCCCAGCTCCTGCTGCTCGACGAGCCGGCCGCCGGCCTCAATCCGCAAGAGACCGCGGAGCTGGGCGAGCTGCTGCTGCGCATCGTGAAGTGCGGGGTGACGATCTTCATGGTCGAGCACCACATGGACCTGGTCATGTCGATCTCGGACCACGTCATCGTCCTGGACTACGGCATCAAGATCGCCGAGGGCCGGCCCGCCGAGGTGCAGGCCGACCCGCGCGTCATCGAGGCCTACCTGGGCGTCGACGCCGACGATGCGGCGCGGCCCGCGACGGCCTGAGCCCGGACGAAAGGAAGACACGAATGCTGAAACTCGATTCGATCGAAGTCTGCTACGGCGCCATCCACGCCGTCAAAGGCGTCAGCCTGGAGGTCGCCCCGGGCGAGGTCGTCGCCATCATCGGCGCCAACGGGGCGGGCAAGAGCACGCTGCTCAAGAGCAGCGCCGGCCTGCAGCGCGCCAACAAGGGCCGCATCCTCATCGGCGGGCGCGACTGCACGCAGATGCCGCCCCACGAGCGCGTCCGCCTCGGCGTGGCCATGTCGCCCGAGGGGCGCGGCGTGTTCGCCGACCAGACGGTGCGCGAGAACCTGATGCTGGGCGCCTACTCGAGGCGCCGCGACGCCGCCGCCGTGCAGGCCGCCCTGGCGCGCGAATTCAAGCGCTTTCCGCGCCTGGAGGAACGCCAGGACCAGCTCTCGGGCACGCTCTCGGGCGGCGAGCAGCAGATGCTGGCGATCTCGCGCTCGCTCATGAGCGATCCCCGCCTGCTGCTGCTCGACGAGCCGTCGCTGGGCCTGGCCCCCCTCATCATCCGCGACATCTTCGACGCCCTGCACGAGCTGCGCCGCTCGGGCCTGACCATCCTGCTGGTCGAGCAGATGGCGCGGCAGGCCCTGGGCATCGCCGACCGCGCCTACGTGCTCGAGACCGGGCGCATCACCCTGGAAGGCACCGGGCGGGAACTGCTGAACGCCCCCAAGGTCCGGGAAGCCTATCTCGGCTCGCACTAGCCGCGCCACCCTTTTTTTCAAGCAAGGACATCCGCCATGACACAAGCCAGCACCAAGACCTTCGCCAGCCAGGCCGACCTGGAGGAAAAGAAGGTCACCTTCAGCCAGATCTCGGAACACGCCTGGGCCTACACCGCCGAGGGCGACCCGAACACCGGCATCGTGATCGGCGAGGACTCGGTCCTGATCGCAGATGCGCAGGCCACGCCGGCCATGTCCGCCGACGTGATCCGCCGCGTGCGCGCCATCACCGACAAGCCGATCCGCTACCTGGTGCTCACCCACTACCACGCGGTGCGCGTGCTGGGCGCCTCGGCCTACCGCGGCGAGGGCCTGCAGGAGATCATCGCCAGCCAGGACACCCATGAGCTGATCGCCGAGCGCGGCGAGCAGGACAAGGCGAGCGAGATCGGCCGCTTCCCGCGCCTGTTCCGCAAGGTGGAGACCGTGCCGCCCGGCCTGACCTGGCCCACCATGGCCTTCACCGGCAGGATGACCCTCTGGATGGGCGGCCTGGAGGTCCAGCTCCTGCAGCTCGGACGCGGCCATACCAAGGGCGACACCGTCGTCTGGCTGCCGCGCGAGCGCACCCTGTTCTCGGGCGACCTGGTCGAGTTCGATGCCACGCCCTACGCCGGTGACGCCTATTTCAAGGACTGGCCGCAGACCCTCGACAATCTCGCGGCCCTCGAGCCCAAGGCCCTGGTCCCCGGCCGCGGCGCCGCGCTGCTCACGCCCGAGGACGTCGCCAAGGGCCTGGCGGGCACGCGCGATTTCATCATCGACGTCCGCCGCTGCGTGTCCGAGGGCGTGCAGGCCGGCAAGGACCTCAACACCGTCTACAAGGAAACCTACGCCCGCCTGCAGCCGAAATACGGCCACTGGGTGATCTTCGACCATTGCATGCCCTTCGACGTCACCCGCTGCTACGACGAGCTCACCCAATACCCCGACCCGCGCATCTGGACCGCCGAGCGCGACGTCGCCATGTGGAAGGCCCTCGAAGGCTGAGGGGGATCCAGGGCATGACATCCGCCTCCCCGCTGCTGTTCCAGCCGCTGCGGCTCAGGGAACTGACCCTGCCCAACCGCATCGTCATCTCGCCCATGTGCCAGCACGCGGCGCGGGACGGGCACGCCACGCCCTGGCACCTCGTCCACCTGGGCAAGTTCGCGCTGGGCGGCGCGGGGCTGATCTTCACCGAAAGCACGGCGGTCGATCCGCGCGGCCGCATCGGCATCGCCGACCTGGGCCTGTGGAAGGACAGCCAGGTCGCGCCGCTGCGCGAGGTGGTGGACTTCATCCACGAGAACGGCGGGCGCATCGGCGTGCAGCTTGCGCATGCCGGCCGCAAGGCCGGCAGCCAGCCCCTGTGGGAAGGCGGCGCCGCCCTGGGCGAGGCCGGGATGGCCGCCGCCGCCGAACCCATCCAGCGCCTGGGTCCGAGCGCGCGGCCCGCCGGCCCCGGATGGACGACGCCGCACGCCCTGGCGGCCGCCGAGATCGCCGACATCGTCCGCCTCCACGTGGAGGCCGCCCTGCGCGCCGAGCGCGCGGGCTTCGACGCCCTCGAGCTGCATTTCGGCCACGGCTACCTGGTGGCGAGCTTCCTGTCGCCGATCTCGAACCGCCGCGAGGACGCCTGGGGCGGTTCGCTGGAAAACCGCATGCGCCTCGCCCTGGACGTCGCCGCCGGCGTGCGCGCCGCCTGGCCCGCCCACAAGCCGCTGTTCTGCCGGATCTCGGCGGTCGACGGCGCCGTCGGCGGCTGGAGCCTCGAGGATTCGGTGATGCTCGCACGCGCGCTCGCCGAACGCGGCGTCGACGTCGTCGACTGCTCGTCGGGCGGCCTCACCGAGGAGACGCGCGCACTGCCCGTGCCGCGCGGACTGGGCTTCCAGGTGCCGTTCTCGGAACGCATCCGCCGCGCCGCGGGCGTGCGGACGCAGGCCGTGGGCATGATCGTGGACGCCCGCCAGGCCGAGGACATCCTGGCCCAGGGCCGCGCCGACCTCGTCGCCCTCGGGCGCGAGGCGCTGTACGACCCCTACTGGCCCCACCACGCCGCCGCCGAGCTCGGCATCGACCCGGTCTTCGCGCGCTGGCCCAAGCGCCACGGCATCTGGCTCGCCAAGCGCGCGCCCGGCCTCGCCGCGGCGCGCGCCGCCCAGGCGGGCCGGCCCGCACCCACCCCACAGGAGACCTCATGAGCGACGTCCGCATGGGCCTGTTCCGCCGGAACCCGGCGCTGAGCCTCGAAGCCTTCGACAGCCACTGGCTGGACACCCACGGCCCGCTGGCCGCGCGCCTGCCGGGCCTGCGCGAATACTGGCAGAACCTCGTCACCGACCGCCTGCAGCGCGGCATCGACTTCAAGCGCGGCCCCTGGGACTTCGATGGGATCTCGCAGCTCTGGTTCGACGAGGCGGCGCAGGCCGGGCAAGTTTTCGGCGGCGGTCCGCCGGCCCGGGCGCTGGTCGAGGACGAGGCGCGCTTCATCGGCGAGCTGCACATCGTCGCCGCGCGCCAGCGGGTGGTTGTCCCGGTCCCCGAGCCAGGCACGCGCGCCCGCCTGCTCAAGCGCCTCTCGACCCTCAAGCGCCTGCCCGGGCTGAGCGAGGAGGACTTTCGCCGCGAATGGATCGTCCACGGCGAATACGTCCGGAAAATGCCCGGCATCGGCGGCTACCGGCAGAACGTGGTCACGGCCCGCGAGCGCGTGAAAGGCCGCCCCTGCGATTACCCGGAACTGCCGATCGATGGTATCGTCGAACTCTGGTTCGAGGACACCGGCACGCTGCAAGAGGCTTTCGCCTCGCCGGCCGGGCGCACGACCATGGCGCATGCGAGGACTTTCCTCGAGGAAATCACCGCCTTCGTCGTGAGCGAGCGCAGGATCCTTTAGGGGTCAGCCGGTTTGGGCCGCCGTTTTTTCTTATATAGTGTGACAGGCCCCAGCGTTTACCGGAAAGACAGCATCGACACCCCAGCCGACCGCCCCTCCGCGGCCCCCGGATCCCAGGCATCCATCGCCTGGCTGCTGGGGGCCTGCTGTTTCGCCAGCATCGGCTCGATGCGGGCCTGCGACACCCTCTTGCCCGCCCTCGCCGACGAATTCTCGGTCACGGTGGGCCAGGCCGCCCGGGTGATCTTCGTCTTCGCGGTCGCCTACGGCGTGTTCCAGCTCTGCTTCGGCCCCCTGGGCGACCGCTACGGCAAGCTGCGCGTCATCGCCCTGTGCGCGCTCGCCTGCGTGATCGGCAACGGCATCGCCTTTTTCTCCCCCAGCCTGGACTGGCTGGTGGCGGCGCGCATCGTCTCGGGCGCCTTCGCGGCGGGGATCTTTCCCGTGGCCATGGCCTGGGTGGGCGACAACGTGTCCTACGGCGAGCGCCAGGTGGCCCTGGCGCGGCTGGTCAGTTCGGGGGTCACGGGCATGCTCGCCGGACAATGGCTGAGCGGGCTGATCGCCGAATGGGTCGGCTGGCGGCCGGCCTTCGCCCTGATCGCGGCGCTGTTCCTCGTGGCCGGCGGCCTGCTGCTGCGCGCCGCCCGGGGCGACGCGCCCCCCGCCCCGGCCGCCCGCAAGGGGCGCCCCGCGCTGCTCGGGATCCTGGCGCTGCCCACCGCCCGCTGGATCCTCGCCGTCACCGCCATCGAGGGGGCGTTCGCCTTCGGCGCCCTCGCCTTCATGCCCAGCCTGCTCCAGCGCCACCACACGGTCTCGCTCTCGATGGCCGGCGGCATCGCGGCATTCTACGGGGCCGGCGGATTCCTCTACACGCGGGTGGCCGGGCGCCTGCTGCGCCGCATCGGCGAATCGGGGCTGGCGCGCCTCGGAGGCGCCCTGCTGTGCCTGGGGCTCGTGTCCTTCGCCTACGTCCCCGCGCTCGCCTGGACCCCGGTGGCCTGTGCGCTCTCGGGCTTCGGCTTCTATTGCCTGCACAACACCCTCCAGACCAACGCCACCCAGATGGCGCCCGCGGCGCGCGGCGCCGCCATGGCGCTGTTCGCCTGCGTCCTGTTCCTCGGCCAGTCGGTGGGCGTGCTGGCGGCCTCCTGGATCGCCGACCACCTCCAGGACACCCTGATCTTCGCCGCCTCCGGCACGGGGCTGCTGATACTGTCCCTCGTCGCCGGCCGGCGCTTCCAGGCGCATGCATCGCGTGAGGACGCCGCGCCATGATCAGCATGCGGGGCCCGATCGCCGTCCAGGCCATCCTGCTCGCCTCCATGGCGATCTGGGGGCTGAACGTCACCATCGTCAAGCAGCTCACCGGCAGCCTCGACCCGACCACCATCGCCATGCTGCGCATGCTGGTCGCCAGCACGACGCTCATCGCCATCTGGTTCGCCCGGCGCCCCGCCCTGGCCCGCCTCGACCGCCGCCAGTGGCTCGGCCTCGCCGCCTGCGCCTTCCTCATGGTCTACATGAACCAGATCCTCTTCACCGAAGGCATGGTGCGCACCAGCGCCACCAACGGCGCCCTCATCATGGCGCTCGGCCCGCTGGTCTCGGCCATCCTCGCCGCCCTCGCCTTCCGCGAGCGGCTGGGGCCCCTGCGCCTGTTCGGCGTGCTGCTGGGCTTTGGCGGGGTGGCCATCATCATCCTCGGCCACAGCGGGGCCCAGCTCGCCGTGATGGGAGTCGGCGACCTCCTCGTGGTGGCCGGCGTGTTCAGCTTCTCTTGCGGCGGCGCCCTCATCCAGGGCATCGCCCGCCGCCTCGACGCCCTGTCGATCAGCGGCATCATCTACATCATGGGCGCGCTGATGCTGATCGTCCACGCCGGCCTCTGGGGCCCCGGATACGGCGGCGCCCTGCCGGGCAGCGCCTGGCTCTGGTTCCTCATCGTATTCTCGGGCGCCGTCTCGACCGCCATCGTCAACCTCATCTGGAACAACGCCATCGCCCGCATCGGCGTCGCCCGCGCCGCCATGTTCCTGTACTGGGTGCCGGTCTTCGGCGCGGTCTTCGCAGCCCTCCTGCTCGGCGAACGCCTGGGCTGGAACCACCTGGTGGGCCTCGCCGCGGTCATGGTCGGCACCTACCTCGGCACGCAGTCGCGGAATCCCGTATAATGGCAGGCTTTCTGGTGTCGTGCCCCCTACGGGCCACACGCACACCGGCGCAATGGCAGAGTGGTGATGCAGCGGACTGCAAATCCGTGTACGTCGGTTCGATTCCGGCTTGCGCCTCCAGGTTTGGCTTTTCGATGAAACCCGCAGCGGCATAGGCTTTGCGGGTTTTTTTTGCGTCCACAGGATTCATGCAATGTCTACATCAGGACCCACGCCAGAAAGCGGATGAACCAAAGAAAAATCACGATCAAGCAAGTCTTGACATGCTTGCGCCTGGGTTCCATCCACGAGCCCGCGCATCAGGATATCGATGGCTCATGGAAATGTACGTTGCAGTATCGCTGGGCGGGGGATGAGGTGCGTGTGGCCGCTGCCCTGCACCGTGACGAGGCTGGCGAATGGATTGCAGCAGTGATTTGACCGGCGCCGAGTTGAGATTCCTGAGAAAGGAAATAGGCCTGTCCCAAAAGCGGCTCGCCGACCTGCTCGGATCGACGGAGCAAACCGTATCGCTGTGGGAGCGCGGCCGGCGAATGCCCAAGGCGCATGATCGGCTCGTTCGTGTCATCTACCTGGAATCGCTGGACGGGAACGTCAAGATGCGAGAGATGATCGACCGCCTGATCGATCTCGATAAAAAGGACTTCGGCAAAATCGTTTTCGAGGAAACGGGATCAGGCTGGCGCGAGGCGGCATGAAGGCACAGGATTCGATCTAGAAAAGGGACCAATGCCGAGGCTCCGAGCCTCCAGATGAGGCGGCTTTCCTGGACGCCCGAAGCATTCCAGATCGCGACGAAATCTACGATTGCATCGAAATCGATGACCCGCCGCCGCGCTGACGTTTGACGAGTCATTCCCACAGCGCAAGGCGTAGAATTTCAAGCCATGGATCCACAAGTCATCGCCGCCATGGCGCGCTGGCCGGATGTGCCGGATGTCCACGGCTGGCTGTCGCTGTCACGCCAGGGCGTATGGCGCCTGCATCCGCAGGGGCGCGGATGGACCGTGGGCGGTGCGCATGCGGCGGACGCGGAGGGTGCCGATACGCCGGATGCCGGCCGCGGCACCGGCGGAGCCAGCGGCGAGGCCGAAGCGAGGACCGGCGGCGGAGCCGGCGAAGGGCTTGGCGCGGGACCTGGCGGCCAGGCCGATACAGAGGCTGACACCGAGGCGGGGGCAGAGACGGACGACAGTGCCGCGGATCCCGGCGAGGCCATCACCAATCCACAGATCATCGATTTCATCGGCCGCAATTATGCGGGGGACGATCGGGGTCGCTGGTATTTCCAGAATGGGCCGCAGCGGGTGTACGTGCGGCTGGACGGGGCGCCGTGGATTCTGCGCACGGACCGCGACGCGCGGGGCGGTTTGCTGCTGAGGACCCACACGGGGCGGCCCTATGGGCCGGTCACGCACTGGTGGCTGGACGAGGACGGCCGCCTGTACGCGCAGGCGAGCCAAGGCGCCGGCCTGGTTTCGGGCCGGGACATGGCCGAGGTGATCGATGCGCTGCTCACGCCCGAAGGGCAGCCGCTTGCCGAGCTGCTGGAGGCGGGTGCAAGCGCCATCCCCGCCCTGCGGCTGGGGGCGCCCGATCCGTCGAATTCCAGCGGGGCGCCGGCGGACACGATCGGCAAATCCGCTGTGACATTCGCGCCCTTGGGGACGATACCTGCGCAGGGTGTGGAGGCTACACTCGGCTTTGTTCGCAGGCCGATACCGCAGCCCACGGGGAAAGCCTGAACCAAGGGGTTTCCGGTATCATCGAGAAAGCGGCTCACGCGTAGCCCCATCAAAGACGCGCACTGAATCCGGACCATCGCCTGGCCGTGCAACACGACCCTACCCGCAGCATTTTCCGCGACATTTTGCCGGCGCTGGTCTGGCGCCATCGGCTGGCGCTGTTCTGCGCATGCCTGGCGGTGTTCTGCTATGGGGTGTTCCGGCCTGAATCGCCGCCCGAGCTGTTCAATGAATCGGACAAGGCGATGCACGTGCTGGCTTTCCTGGGCCTGGGCCTGTGCGGCGCGCTGGCGGCCTATGGGCGCCGTGGCGCCTGGGGGGTCTGGCCGGCGCTGGCGGCCGCGGCGCCGCTGGTGGAATGGCTGCAGCATGCGCTGCAACCGGCGACGCGGGATTTCAGCCTGGGCGACATCGGTGGCAACCTGGCCGGGGCGGCGCTGGCCGCCTTCGCATGGTGGCTGGCGCTCAGATGGCGCCGGGAGCACCGGGCGCGCCATCCGATCGGCGCCGCCCGCGCCGTCGAATCGGACGGCTGGCCGGAGAAAGATCTCTGAACATCATCGAAGCGGACGGACGGTGGAAGACCGCCAAATCAGGCATCGGGCCATTCTTCTCGATATCGATCCATTCCTCCCGACACTGATTCCTCGATCCCGATTCCTCGATCCCGATTTCCCGCACCGCCCTTCCAACCCTGAATTTCCAACATCAATCCGCCGCCATTGACCCCGCAATGGCAAGCCCCCGCCCCCGCCGATTCATCGGTCACCCGCGAAAGATTCGTCGGGAATCCCCAAAAGACCCATCAAACATCCGCAAAGGAGTCACCGCGCATCCGCTAAGGATTCATCGGGCCTCCGCAAAGGAGTCACCGAGCATCCGCGGAGGCTTCGAGTTCCTGTGCGGGCCAGAGTTCGCGGCGGTCGATGCTGGCTTCCAGTTCCTGCAATGCCCGGCGGACGTTCTGGACGTGGTGTTTGCCGGCTTCGTCGGCGGCATCCGGGTCCCCGGAGAGCACGGCGGTGACGATCCGCTGATAATCGACCAGGCGGATCTGCTGCAAGGAGGGGATCTGCTGCTGGGCGTAGAGGATGGGGAGGTGGATCGTCGTGAAGAGGCGCTTCAGGTCGCGGTTCCCGCCCATGTTCAGCAGGGTGCGGTGAAAGCCCCGCCGGGCCGAGGCGAACGCCTTGGGGTCGCGCTGGTCGTCCGCCGCGCGCAGGGCCTCCATGACCGCCCTCAGCTCGTCCGCATGGCCCGGATCCTGGTGGGCGCGCGTCGCGCTGCGGGTCAGCAGCCCGAAGATCCTTTCCGCGATATCGAGCAGGTCGAACGCCTCGCTGCGCGAGAGCACGCGCACGGACACGCTCTTGTGCCGGGACAAATCGACCAGGCCCTCGGCGGCGAGGCGCTGCATGGCCTCGCGCACGACGTTGCGGCCGACGTGGAAGCGCGCGGCCAGGTCGGCCTCCACCAGCCGCTGTCCGGGGACGAACTGCTGCGTCTCGAGCCCTCGCACGATACCCCAGAATACCTTGTCGGATGCGCTGATCTGAGCCGGCGATTTGGGCTTTTCGCCGGCGGTATCTGTCGATGAAATCATGGCGGGTCGTTCTCCGAAGCGGTGATTGGTGAAAACGGGTGGTGCAAGGTCCGGGAAATTCCCGGGCACGGATCCATACGATGGACTCATCGACCATCCATCATCCGATGGGCTCAATTTTCGCAAACTATCCACTTGTACACGAAAAGGCAAGCCAAGGCCTCACCCCCGGCGGGGCCACGCGCCGCATCCCGCGCCACGGACGAGGGCCGGCGCTTGATAATTTGGGGCTCATTTTGTATGATATTATCATCCTACAATTATACAGTACCAGAGGGAATCGCGTGCCGGGGAATCGCGTGCCGGCCGAGTCGCTCGCGACGGCCGTGCCATGCGCCAAACCCACGGACGCCAAATCCTGAACGGCCGATGGCCTCCTGAACGACAACACTCACGACGACACCGAAAAACCCATGAAAGAAGCTGTCATCGTCTCGACGGCCCGCACGCCCATCGGGAAGGCTTTTCGCGGCGCATTGAACCACACCAAGTCCCCGACGCTGGCCGCCCACGCGATCCGCCATGCGGTCGAGCGCGCCGGGATCGATCCGGCCGAGATCGACGACGTGGTGATGGGAACGGTGCTGTCGGCCGGGACGGCGGGCGGAAACCTCGCCCGGCACGCGGCGCTGGCCGCCGGCCTGCCGGTGTCGGTGGCGGGCCAGACGCTGGACCGCCAGTGCGCCTCGGGCCTGATGGCCATCACGAATGCCGCGCACGAGATCATGGTCGGCAACATGCGGATCGCCGTCGCCGGGGGGCAGGACAGCGTTTCCCTGGTGCAGAACGACTATCTGCCCTGGATCGCGCGCGAAGCCGATCCGAACGTCATCGCCGGCGCGCAGCACGCCTACATGCCCATGCTGCAGACCGCGGAGTTCGTGGCGCGGAAATACGGCATCGGCAGGGACGAGCAGGACGCCTATGCCCTGTCCTCCCAGCAAAGAACCCGCCTGGCGCAAGAGGACGGCCGGTTCGACGCGGAAATCGTCCCCATCCAGACGACCCATGCGCGCATCGACAAGGAAAGCGGACGGGTGGAGCTGCGCGAGCTGCTGCTGTCGAAGGACGAGGGCAACCGGCCCGAAACCTCGCTCGAAAGCCTGGCCGCGCTCAAGCCCGTGGTCGAAGGCGGCTCGATCACGGCCGGCAATGCCAGCCAATTGTCGGACGGCGCAGCGGCCTGCGTCGTCATGGAAGGCACCCTGGCGCAGCGGCGTGGCCTCGAGCCGCTGGGCGCCTACCGCGGCGCGGTCGTGGCCGGCTGCGCGCCGGAGGAAATGGGCCTCGGCCCGATCCACGCGATCCCGAGACTCCTGAAGCGGCACGGCCTGGACTTCGACGACATCGACCTCTGGGAAATCAACGAGGCCTTCGCCTGCCAGACCCTGTACTGCCGGAACTTTCTCGACATCGATCCCGGGATCCTCAACGTGAACGGCGGGGCGATCTCGATCGGACACCCTTACGGCATGACGGGTGCCCGGCTGGCGGGACACATCCTCCTCGAGGGGCGCCGCCGCCGCGCGAAATACGCCGTCGTCAGCATGTGCGTCGGCGGCGGCATGGGGGCGGCCGCCCTTTTTGAAATATTCCAGCCATGACACCGAAAACGCCACCCCCGCGGAGCCCATCCAGGCAGGCGCTGGACACGCCAGCGGCGCGCTCGCCCATGCAAGCCGGTGCCACGCAGGCCAGCGCCACACAGGCCATCCACGCATAGGCATCCCGACGCATAGCACCCAACGCACAGGCACCCCGACGCACAGGCATCCCACCGCGAAGCATCCCCACACAAAGCCCCCATGCCAAAACCCGTCCAATACACGCTCATCCAAGACATCGCCGTCATTGCCATCGACCATCCGCCCGTCAACGCGTCCTCGCAGGCGGTGAGGCGGGGCCTCGTCGACGCCCTGACCGAGCTCGAACGGAATCCGACGCTCGCGGCCGTCCTGGTCACCTGCAAGGGCCGCACGTTCATGGCGGGGGCGGACATCCGCGAATTCGACGGCGAGGCGATTCCCGAGCCCGATCCGAACGAGGTGCACGCCCGGCTGGAATCCTTTCCCGTGCCGGTCGTGGCGGTGCTCTTTGGCACCGTCCTCGGGGGCGGACTCGAGCTGGCCCTGGCCTGCCACCATCGCGTCGCGCTGCGCTCGGCCTCGCTGGGGCTGCCCGAGGTGACGCTGGGGCTCGTCCCGGGATCCGGGGGGACGCAGCGCCTCCCCCGCCTGGTCGGCGTGGCGCCGGCCTTGCGGATGATCGTCACCGGCAAGCCGGTGTCCGCCGCGGCCGCGCTCGACATGGGCCTGGTGGATGCCGTGTTCGACGACGACCTCGAAGGGCGCGCCCTGGCGTTCGCGAAGGGCCTCGGCCGCGCCGGGACGCAGGGCCGCGCGCTGGCGCAACGCACGATCCGCCTGGACGCGCGGGACCGTCAGTCGATACAGGAATGCCTGGACGGGCTGCCGGCGGCCGATCGGGGCGGGCATGCCGCGCGCGCCTGCGCCCGGTTGCTGCGCGAGGTCGAACGGCCCTTCGAGGAGGGGCTGCGGCTGGAGCGCGAGGCCTTCCTGCGATGCCGCGACACGACCGAATCCCAGGCCCTGAGGCACGCTTTCTTCGCGGAACGCGAAGCCGCCCACGTGCCCGGTCTGCCCAAGGACATCCCGCTGCGGCCCATCGACGAGGTGGGCGTGGTGGGCGCGGGCACAATGGGCGTGGGCATCGCGATGTGCTTCGCCAATGCCGGCATCCCCGTCATCCTGCACGACCTGGACGCCGGCAGCCTGTCGCGGGCCAGTGCCACGATCACGGCATCGTACCGGCGCCTGGCCGAAAAGGGCCGGCTCTCGGCCGCCGAGGCGGAAAGGCGCGGCGGCCTGGTGCGGGTGGCGCTGGACGAGGCGCCGCTGGCCCGGACCGACCTGATCGTGGAGGCGGCCTTCGAGCAGCTCGACATCAAGGAGGCGATCTTTCGCCGCCTCGGGGAAATCGCGAAACCCACCGCCATCCTCGCCAGCAACACCTCGTCGCTGGACATCGATCACCTGGCCCGGTGCTCGGGCCGGCCGGCCGACGTGCTGGGCATGCATTTCTTCAGCCCCGCCCACGTCATGCGCCTGGTGGAGGTCGTGCGCGGGAAACACACCGCGCCCGACGCGCTAGCGACCGTCATGCGCCTGGCCCGGCGGATCGCCAAGGTCCCGGTCGTATCGGGGGTGTGCTTCGGCTTCATCGGCAATCGCATGCTGGAAGGATACCTGCGCGAAACCGAGGGCCTATTGCTGGAGGGCGCGACCCCCGCACTGATCGACGAGACGCTCGAGGCGTTCGGCTTTGCCATGGGGCCTTGCCGGATGCTGGATCTCGCGGGCGTGGACGTGGCCGCCAAGGTGGTGCTCTCGCGCAAGGCGTCCGGCGATGCGCCCCCCGATCCCGCCTACCGGGTCGTGGTCCAGAAACTGCACGAGATGGGACGCCATGGGCAGAAGACCGGCGCGGGATTCTATCGTTACGAGGACGGGCGGCGCCTGGAGGACCCCGAACTGCCCGGGATCATGGCCTCACTGGCGCGCGAGCACGGCATTCAGCGGCGCACGGACATCGGCGCGGACGAGATCCTCGATCGCTGCCTGCTGCCGCTCATGATGGAAGGCCATCGCATCCTGGAGGAAGGCATCGCCTTGCGCCCCGGCGACATCGACACGGTCTGGCTCAAGGGCTACGGCTTTCCGGCCTGGCGAGGCGGCCCGATGTTCCACGCCCGCACCCTCGGCCGCGACGAGCTGGCGCGGCGCATGGAGGCCTGCGCCCGCAAGCTGGGCAACGCCTTCGGCTACTGGGACATCCCCCGGATCCAGGCCTGATATCGACGCCGGCGCAGCGGCCGGCTCATTCCTTCCAGCGATCGACCAGTTCGTGGTCCAGGCCCATGACGTCGAAAGCCCGGCCGACCGTGTGGTCGACCAGGTCGTCGATCGAGGCCGGGCGATTGTAGAAGGCGGGCACGGGCGGCGCGATGATCGCGCCATAGCTCGCCACCCTGGCCATGGTTTCCAGGTGCCCCAGATGCAGCGGCGTCTCGCGGACCAGCAGGACGAGCGGCCGCCTTTCCTTCAGGCAGACGTCGGCAGCGCGAGTGATCAGGTTGGCATCGTAGCCGTTGGCGATGGCGGACAGGGACCGGATCGAGCAGGGCGCCACCAGCATCCCCGCGGTGCGAAACGAGCCGCTGGAAATGGGCGCGCCGATATCCTGGGGATTATGGACGACGTGCGCGAGGGCTTCCACGTCCTTGACGCTATAATCGGTTTCCTCCAGCAGGGTGCGTTTTCCCGCGGCGGTCAATATCAGGTGGACCTCGATGTCGGGCTGTTGGGATAATACGCTGACGGCGCGCACGCCGTATATCACGCCCGATGCCCCGGTAATGCCGACGATGATGCGCTTGCGCCCCACTGGATGGATTCCCGTCAATAAATAAATCAAAACTGGATAATCGGTTCCGCAGAGCGGATATTCGCCGCCAAAATCGCGGGCATATTCCTCAGACGACCTCGATCTTGAACGACACCTGCCCCCAGCCGCCCGCACAGAACCCGCTGTCCTGGCAACTGAAGGCATTCCACCACATCTCGCCGGGGTCGCGTCCGTCGGCGATCCTGTCGTGGGCCATCACCGCGTGCAGGGTCATGGGCGCGACCGCGTATATGCAGTTGTGCGGGCGCGAACCGCCCTTGATCAGCCCGGCGGCGCTGACCTCTATCGTGTCGCCGATCTGATAGCCCGCGGCACAGCCATGGCTGGCCACGACGCGCGCCACCACCGTGCGGCGATTGGCCTCGCCCAGTACCTCGGCGGCCTTGCGGCGATGCGGATCCGCCTTGAACTCGGCCATCTGCTCGTCGGTATAGCCCATGTTTTTCTGGAACTTGTCCCAGGGGAATGGTTTCCTTGCGGGCGCCCCGGCGGGATCGCGCGCCGCCTCGGCCGATGCGCCGCCCGCCGCATCCATCGGCGCATCATCGGGCGATTTCACCTCGGTATCCTTTTCCATTATGGTCTCCTTGACAAAATGGACAGATCAAAAAACTATAGATCAGAAGCCTCTCGAAAGCAACGACTTGATATAATCACTTTGTTGCCCGCGGACGCGCTCGGCGTCCTCCCCGGAAATCCATTCATTCAGATCGACCGATTCGAAAACACCGCGGACATACCGGTCGCGATCGCTGAATGGCGCGGTGGCGTCGATATATATCTTGTGCCCCAGCCCCGCCGCGCTGCCCTCGGCGAGCATGCCGCTGACCTTGGCATAGGGCGATATCATCATCCGGTCGGCCAGGCTGCCGCGCGAGATCATCGCCCACAGGACGTCATCGGCATTTCCAATATCGATGTCCCTGTCGACCGCCACCACCCAGCCCAGGTCGGAATGCGCGGATAATGCGCCGAAAGCCAGGTTATTCTGCAGGCCCTCGTCCCGATAGCTCTTGCGATTGATCCGTATGACCACGCCGAGGCAGCCGCGCATCCCCTGCAAAACCTGGCAGGTATCGAAGACACGCGGGCTGATGCGCCGGCATGCGTCGTAGACCGAGGCCTCGGCGGGCAGGCCCATCAAGTCGGTCGTCTCGGCGTTGATCGCGAGCGGAAACCAGTAGTGGTAATCGTTGCGATGCGTGATGGCCGTCACCGTGAACGTCCAGACCTTCCAGGCGCGGCCCATGTAGCCCCCGGCCTCCGGCATCATGCCCTTGACGCCGTCCTGGCCCGAGTCCTCCTCCGAGACGAGCTGGCTGGTGTCGATGTAGCCCTCGAGCACGAGCTCGGCGTCGGCGATGGACCAGGCGCCCTCCTGGGTCTTGCTCGGCGCCACCCCGACCGCCTCGCCCTGGAGGGCGCCGGCGAAGGCGAGCTCGTCATAGCCCATCGGCGTCAGCGTCTGCTGCGTGCTGCCCGAGCAGGCCAGCAGCACCGCGGGGCTCGCGCCGATGTTCACCGTGATGGGCACCTGCGCGAGGCCTTTCTGCTTGTACTTCCTCGCGATCTCCAGCAGGTGGCGCCCGGCCTGGATCGTCAGGCAGGTGGTGTTGGCCGAGAGCACGCGCATCCGGTGGTACGAGCCGTTGAACGCCCCGGTCTCGGGGTCGCGCGCCAGGGCGATGCCGCCGGTGATGACGTAGCCCGCGTCATCGCGCGTCTGCTGGCCGACCGGGATCGCCTTGAATATGTCCACGTCCGTCAGCACGTTTTCCTGGCTGCGCGCCGTGGCGGACTCGAAAGAGGGAATCGGGCGGAGGGCCGCATCCGCCAGGAAGCGCGGCAGATAATCCGGCTCGACGCCGAACATCCGCGCGGTGCGCCTCCGGTTTCCAAAGACGTTGGCGACGATGGTCCGGCCCGGATGGCCTTTGACCTTGTTGAACAGGACGGCCGGCCCGCCGTCCGTCGCGCGGATGATCGACGCCGCCTCGAGATAGGTGTCCACCTCGCGGTCGATCTCGAGCAGGTCTCCGGTCTCGCGGGCGAAATCCATGTATGCGCCCAGATCAGTCATGCCTTTCATGATATCCATCCTGGAATTGGTTCAGGAGCCGCTCCCGGCCCCCGGAATGAAACACGGCGCCGTCAATCCTCCGCGGAGGCCGCGCCGTCCCGAACGATCATCGCATCGAGGGCGATGACGCCTTCCCCCCTGGGCAGGACCAGGAGGGGGTTGATGTCCATTTCCCGGATCCGGGAGGCATGCGCGGCGGCGTAGCGGGACACGCGCACCATCGCGTCCACCAGCGCGTCCTCGTCGGCCACGGGCTCGCCGCGAAACCCCCGCAGGCGGACCGCCGCCCGGGTCTTGTCGATCAGGGCGCGCGCCCGCTGCGGGCTCATCGGACAGGCGCCGAAGGCCACGTCCTTGAAGATCTCGACGAATATCCCGCCCAGGCCGAACATGAGGATCGGGCCGAAGGATTCGTCGCGCTTGACCCCGATCACGACCTCGAGCCCCTTGGGCGCCATCCGCTCGAGCAGGAAACCGGTGAATCGAGCCTCCGGATTGCGCTCGCGCATGGCCCAGGCGGCCGCCACGACGGCGTCGGGTGAGCCGAGACCCAGGGCGACCAGGCCGAGCTCGCTCTTGTGCATGACCCCGTCCACCAGCCCCTTGAGCACCACCGGATAGGCCAGGGCATCGGCCTGCTCGGCCAGCTCGTCGATGGAGCGCAGGACCCTGGACTCGGGCACCCGGATGCCAAGCTGGCCCAATATCCGCTTGGACTCGACCTCGTCGACGAGCCCGGCGCCCACGGGCAGTGCCGGCAGTTCGGCGCCGTCCAGCGCGCCCCGCGGGAGGGGCGCCTCGCCGGCCTTGCGCGCGCGCGCCAGCAGGGCGACCCCCGAGCGGATGCTGCGCGCCACCGGCACCCCCATGCTCCGGGCGCGCTCGAATCCCGGCTCTTGCGGATAGCCCGAGACCGGCACGAGCATCCCCGCCTTGTCGCTTTCCGACAGGACGTCCAGCGCCTGCTCCAGCCAGAGCCTGGAGCGCTCGTCGCGCGGGGCGCCCACGCCCACCCACAGGATCGAATCGACGTTCTCGTCGGCCAGCGCGATCGCCATCGCCTCGCGCGGCAGCTCGGGATCGCTGAACACCGCCCCGCCGATGTCGAAAGGATTGCCGGCTTTCACGTAGGACGGCAGCAGCGCCTCGAGCCTGGCGCGCGTTTCCGGCGAGAGCGCGGCCAGCGGCAGGTCCGAGGCCGCGCATTCGTCGGCGATGATGGAGGCCGCGCCTCCCGACAGCGTGAACACCAGCAGGCCCTTGCCGCCCACGGCCCGCTTGTCCTTCCAGCGGGCCAGCATGGCGGCGCAGGTGAGCAGATCCTCGGACTCGTCGACGCGGATGACCGAGGTCTCCTCGCAGATCGCGGAGAACACCTCGTCCGAACCCGCCAGCGCGCCGGTGTGGGACAGGACCGCCTCGCGGCCGCGCTCGGAGCGCCCCGCCTTGAAGGCCACGATCGGCTTGCCCATCGCCTGCGCCCGCCGGGCAACGTCCACGAAGCGGGCCGGGTCCCTGAGGCCCTCGATCATGAGGGCGATCGCGCCGATGCCGGGCTCGTCGAGCATGTGGCCGGCGAGTTCCTCCATGCCGATGTCCATGCCGTTGCCGATGTGCGCATAGAGCGCGACATCCGCGCCCGCATCCTCCGCGTTCAGCAAGAGCCCGCCCAGCATGGCGCCGCTCTGCGTCACCAGCCCAATCCGCCCGCGCCGCTCGTGCCGCAGGGATTCGAACGAGCTGTTGTAGCCCAGGGACATGCCGATCGCGGGATTGCCCGCGCCCAGGCAATTGGGCCCCAGCACCCGCAGGCGGCCCCGCTGGATGATCGTCTGCAGTTCGCGCGCCCGGGCGCGGCCCTCCTCCCCCTGTTCTTCCCAGCCGGCGCTGCAGATGACGACCGTCCTGACGCCCATCGTCTCGCAGGCCGCCACGGCATCGAGCGTCTTTTCGGCGCCCAGGCCGATCATCACCAGGTCGGGCACCTCGGGCAGGTCCTCCAGCGCGCCATGGCAGCGGACGCCGAACAGCGTCTCGTACTTGGGATTGACCGGGTACAGGGCGCCCTTGAATCCCAGCCTCAGGCAATTGCGCAGGCCGCGCGAGGCCGGCGTATTGGGACGATCCGACGCGCCGAGAAACGCAATCGAAGACGGATTGAAAAGGGCATCAATCCCGTGGATACCCGCAGCCTCGCGCCGCGGAAAGCCGGCAGAGCTCATGACATGCTTCCTTGATCGATCGAAGAATCCGCGCAACGCCGGAAGACGCGCACGCCGGTCCCGTCCAGGGCCGATTCCAGATGGCCCCGGCACTCGAGATAATTCAGATGCGCGATGGCCTCGCCCAGCCCGAAACCCATTTCGGCATCGCGCAGCGGGCGCCCGAACAGGGCCGGCAGCAGCTCGCAGGCATTGCGCCAGTCCGCGCACGCCTGCCAGAGGGCGCGCAGGCGCTCGTCGTGATGCGCGAGGATCTGCCCGGCGCGGGCGGCTACGCCGTACAGGGGCTGCTGGTGCGAGGGCAGCAGCAGCGTTTCCGCCGGCATCGCGAGGAACCGCCCCAGGGACTGGAAATAGGATTCCAGGGGATTCTGGTCCCCGCCGGGCCAGACGGCGATGTTGGGGGTGATCGTCGGCAGGACCTGGTCGCCGCCGACCAGCAGCTCGCCGGACTCGTCCAGCAGGCTCAGGTGCTCAGGCGCATGGCCGCGGCCGATGATCGGCAGCCAGCGCCGCCGCCCGATGCGCAGCGCCTCCTCCGGGTCGATGAAGCCGACCCCGTCCGCGGGCAGCCTCGTGACCTGCTCGTCATAGCGCGGCATGTGCTCGAGCAGCGCGCGCGACCTTTCCTTCGAGAGGCCGTGCTCGAGCCACAGGGGAAAGCGCTCGGCGACGATGTCGCGGCCCGGATCCGAATAGCGGCCCGCCACGGCGTACTCGCCGGCGGTCATCCAGACCCCGACGCCAAACCGCTCGGCCAGCCAGCCCGCGAGTCCGATGTGGTCGGGGTGGTGATGCGTCACGATGATCCGCGTGAGGGAGGACACCCACGACTGGAGCCCCTCCCAGATCCCGCGGGCGCGCGGCGTATCGACGCCGCAATCGACCAGCGCCCAGCCCCCGTCCTCGCGGATCAGGTAGACATTGATGTGGTTCAGGGCGAACGGCAGGGGCAGGCGCAGCAGGAAGACGTCCTCGGCCATCTCGACCGGGACGCCGACCGCAATTTCCTGCGGGCTGTCCCGCGTGTCGCCGGCCTCGCGCGGCCACGGCCAGAACTCCGCGGGAATGAAACCGCGGTCCTTCCCCGCCTGCGGCTGCCCCACGTCCATCACAGCCCCATCTGCTTGGCGATGATCGTCTTCTGGATCTCGGAGGCGCCGGCGCCGATCATGCCGATCCGGGAATCGCGGAAGAACATTTCCATGTCGTAGTCCTTGAGCACGCCATAGCCGCCCATGATCTGCACGCCGTTGTTGGCGATGTCGAACAGCGACTCGGACGCCCAGAGCTTGGCCATGGACATTTCCTTGAAGCAGGGCTTGTCCTCGGCCAGGTGCCAGGCCACGTGGTAGCCCATCAGCCGCGCGATGTGGGCCTGCATCTGCATGTCCGCGAGCTTGTGCTGCACCGCCTGGAACTTGGAGATCGGCTGGCCGAACTGCCGGCGCTCCTTGGCGTACTGCATGACGTAGTCGATGATGGCCTGGGAGGTGCCCGCGTACATCATCGCCACGCTCAGGCGCTCCACCCCCAGGCCGCGGGTCAGGTCGTTCCAGCCGCCGTGCAAGGTGCCCATCATCTGCTCGCGCGGCACCACGACGTCGCGAAAGAACACCTCGTTGGTATGGGTCGCGGTGCGGCCGAGCTGCTTGAGCGGGCGGATCTCGATGCCCGGGCTGCGGGCGTCCACGAGAAAGAGCGTGATCCCGTGATGCTTTTTCTCGGGCTTGCGGATCGTGCGGGTGACCGTCACGATGACATCGGCCACGTGGGCGTTGGTCGTGAACATCTTCTGGCCGTTCAGGACGAAATGATCGCCCTTGTCCTCGGCAAAGAGCTCGACCGACGCCGCGTCGGACCCCACGTTCGGCTCGCTGAGTCCGAAGGCGAACTTGATCTCCCCGGCCGCGATCCCGGGGATGTATTTTTTCTTTTGCTCCTCGGTCCCCGAGAGCAGGATGTTGTAGCCGCCCAGGACCACGCTCGTGAAATAGGAGCTGCCCGCGCCGTACCAGCCGTAGCCGGCCTCCTCGAGAAAGATGGCGAGCTCCATCGGCCCCAGGCCCAGGCCCCCGTATTCCTCGGGAAAGGGGATGGCCATCCAGCCCTGCGCGGCCATTTTCCGGTAGAGCTCCTCCGGGAAGCGGTCGTTGTCGCTGCATTGCCTGATGTAGTCCCGCGTGCATTCGGCCTTCATGAACCGGCGCACCGAATCCCTGAGCAAATCCTGTTCCGTCGTGAAGCTGAAATCCATGAATCCATCCCTCGAAAAGTGCCCCCTGCGCTGCGCCTTCGGCTTGCCGCCCCGAAAGGGGCGCCTTGCCTCGGGGCGGCCCGGCGGCAAAGGTCAGCCGCGCCTGCGCGATAGTCAGCCGCGCCCGCGCGATAAGAATTCCTGCACCGCCCGGCGATGGTCGGGGCCGGCGAAGGCATCGCCCAGCGCCAGCGCCTCGCGTTCCAGCGCCGAGGCCATGTCGGAGGACAGGGCGCGATGGAGCAGATGCTTGATCGACCGCAGCGCCGCCGGCGATCGCCGCGCGAGCCGCGCGGCGAGGTCCTCGGCCTCCTCGTCGAGGCGCTCTCGCGCCACCACCCTGTGCACGAGCCCCAGCCGATGGGCCTCCCGCGCATCGATGAAATCGCCCAGCAACAGCAGCTCGATCGACGCCGCCAGCCCGACCACCCGCGGCAGCAGATAAGAGCATCCGAACTCGGGCGTCAGCCCGATCTTGGAAAACGGGAACGCGAAACGCGCGGATTCCGAGGCGATCCGGAAGTCGCATGCCAGCGCGATCGTCGCGCCGCCGCCCACGGCCACCCCGTCGACGGCGGCGATGACGGGCTTGGACAGGGACCGCAGCAATTCGGCGAGCCGGTTGGGGCCCTGGCGGATGCGCTCGGCCCACTGCGGCGCCGTGCGCTCGCTGCCGCGCTCGAAGGTGTCCTTGAAATCCCCGCCCGCCGTGAAATCCCCGCCCTTTCCGGCCAGGAACACAACCCGGGCCGCCGGTTCGGCCTCGATGGCCGCCAGGGCCTCGATCAAATGCCGCGTCGTCTGGTCGCCCAGGGCGTTCTTGCGTTCGGGCCGGGCGATCCACACGCGGGCGATGCCGTCCCGCTGCTCGAACTCGAGGTCATCGAACCGCATGCCGCAAGGTCCTTTCGAGAATCACGATTCCATGGGCCGGCGCCTGGGCGCGCCCCGTCAATACGCCATCTTGCTGGGCAGCCACGTCACCACCTCGGGGTAGAAAATCAGGATGAGCAGCAGGATCCAGATGACCCCGATGAAGGGCGCCGCGCCGCGCGCCACGGTCATCAGCGAGGTGCCGCGCGGGGCGATCCCCTGGATGACGAACAGGTTGACGCCGACCGGCGGCGTGCACAGCGCCATTTCGGAGGCGATCACCATGATCACCCCGAACCACACGCCGTCGTAGCCCGCGTGGATGGCGATCGGCAGGAAGATCGGCACCGCGATCATGATCAGGGCGATGACGTCCAGGAACATGCCCAGCACCGTCAGGATGAGCAGGATCACGATCATCGTCGCCCAGCCCGGCAGTTCCATCCCGGTGATGAGGCCGGCGACGAAATCGCTGAATCCGGTGATGAAGAACACGTGGCTGAGGACGGACGCCCCGATGATGATCATGTAGATCATCCCCGAGACCTTGATGGTGCTGCGCGCCGCCTCCATGACCCGCGGGATGCTGAGGCGCCGGTAGGCGACCAGCAGGAGCAGCGTCGCGAACACGCTGGCCGCGCTCGCCTCGATGGCGGTGAACAGCCCGACGAACATGCCGCCGATGATCACGATGAACAGGACGGCCGCCGGCGCGAGCTCTTTGAGGCCGATGATCTTTTCGTACAGCGAGCTCTTGGCCCCCGCGGGCGCCAGGGTGGGATTGAGGCGCGCATAGATCCAGATGTAGATCGACATCAGGAAGGTCAGGAGGATGCCGGGCACGATGCCGCCCACGAAGACCTTGCCGATGGAGACGTTGGAGGCCGCGCCGCCATAGATCAGCATGATGGTGCTGGGCGGTATCAGCGCGGCCAGCGTCCCGGCGACCGCCAGGGTTCCCAGGCTCAGCGTGCGCGCGTAATTGCGCTGCTCCATCGCGGGGATGGCGACCGAGCCGATCGTGGCCGCCGCGGCCGTGTTCGAGCCGCTCATGAAGCCGAAGATCGCGCAGACCACGGTCGATCCAATGGCGAGACCGCCCGGCAGCGCGCCGAACCATTTGTACAGGCCGTTGAACAGCTCGTCGCCCATCTTGTGGGTCGTCAGCAGATTGCCCATGAAGATGAACATCGGCACCGCGAGCAGCGGATAGCCCAGGAGCTGGTTGAAGGTGAGCTTGCCGACGATGTTGGCCATGGCATCGAAGCCGATCAAATACTGCATGCCGCCGATCCCCGCCAGCAGCAGCGCCATGAAGATCGGCATGCCGATGACCAGGAAAGAAAGCATCAGGCCCAGGCAGATCAGCAGCCCTATCGTGTCGGGTGTCATGTCGTTTCCTCTGGAATTCGAGAGCGATTCACAAACGCGGACGGCGCCGCTCAGGCGGCCCGGTCCTTCAGGTTGCCGACGAAGGACCTGAAGAACTGCAGCGCCAGGAGGAAAAAGCTCACCACGATGAACAATTTCCAGGGGGACAGGGGAATCGCGACCGCATAGGCGAGCTCGGACATCTCGTAGCTGCGGACGAAGGTCCGCCACGTGACGACCACCATGCACAGGCAGCCCAGGGCGCAGATGGCGTTGGCGACCATCTCGAGCCCGAGCCGGGTGCGCGGACTCAAGGCGGCCGGCAGGGCCTCCATATTGATGTGCCCGCCGGCCCTGAGGACCGGGGTGGCGGCGGCGAAGGCGAGCGTCACCTGGACGAGCTGGACGACGTCGAGCGACCAGTCCGACGAGCGATCGAAGACGTAGCGCACGACGATGTCGTACAGCAGCAGGAACGCCATCCCCCACAGCGCCAGCAGGGCCAGATACTCGAACAGGGAAACGACTCTATCAACCCATCTGAAAAAAACGTGTTCTTCCGCAGAATCCGACCGCATGATTGTCTCCATGTTTCACCCCGCGCCGGCCGCCCCACGGCCGGCGCCGCCCATCCCCACGATGGGCCCCGCGCGCCTCAGGGGTTGTACTTGTGGACGTAGGACAGGCCTTCCTTGATCAGGGGATCTTTTTCCGCCTTGGCCTCGAACTCATGGCGCGTCTTGTCCGCCGCGTGCAGCCACAGCTTGCGCTCGGCCTCGGTCGGCTGGTAGATGGTCACGTTGTACTTGCCCGGCGCCTCGGCCACGGACTTGTCCGAGCGCTCTTGCAGGCCGTTGCGCACGTGGTCCGCGACTTTCTTCATCCCGGCCCTGACGGTCTCGCGATCCTTGGGGTCGAGCTTTTCCAGCATCTTTTCGTTGTAGATCACGTGCATCAGGACCCAGGTCAGGTCCGTGTTGGTGACGTACTTGATCATCTCGAGGTCGCGGCGCTCGTCCATGACGTTGAACGCGTTCGTCATCCCGTCGATGATGCCGCGCGACAGCGCCTCATAGACCTGGTCGTTGGTCATGTTCACGGGGTTGGCGCCGATGCTGCTGAACATGTCGGCCTCGGCGGCCACGCTGCGGATGCGCAGCCCCTTGACGTCCTCGGGCACCTTGACCTGCTTGTTGGTCGTGCCCAGCACGCGGGGCAGGCACATCGAGACGCCCGCGACCCGGACATTGGGCATGCTCTGGCGCGCGAGCGCCTTGCTGTAGAGGTCGTTCAGGCCGTTTTCGTAGGTCTTGACGATGGCGTCACAGGTGCCGGCCGTCCAGACGGGGACTGTCTCGATGTCGAACACGGGGATGGTCTTGGACAGGTACGGCATGTACCAGACCGCCATGAAGGCGGTGCCCTCGTCCACGGCGGCGCCCATTTCCTTGGTGGGCACGAGCGTCGAGCTCGGGAACACCTTGAAGGACACGCGCCCCTCGGTTTCCTTTTCGATCTGGTTGAGCGCGTCGCGGGCGAGCTCGACGATCGGGTTGCCCGCCGGCTGGTAGAACGCCGCGTTGAGCACCGTCTTGCTGTGCGCGGGCATCGCGACCAGCGAGGACGCCGCCACGAGCGTCAGCACCGACCAGAATTTCCTCGGAACCACCTTGCCTAGAGTAATCATGTCTGTCTCCTGGATGCTTTATTCGTTCATTTCGAACAATCTTTGCCGAGAGCACTTCACATCGGCCAGAATTATCCGTAAACTTTATACTACAAAATTGTAGTACAAATCAAGCGACAGGGATCCGCATCATGACAGACAAAAAACCAGGGGTGAAGGCAGTCGAGACGAGGACGCTGGCGGAATTGGCCGCCGAACTGGAGGGCATGCTCAAGCTGAAGGTTCCCCCCATCGGCATGAAGCTGCTCAGGTCCGTGGAGGACATGGAGTCGATCCCGCGGGTCCGGCGGCCAAAGAGCATCCACACCATGGACCAGATCGTGGGCCAGGCCACCCGCCTGGGGTGGACCGTGGGCGTCACGGCCGACGACCTCATCGGCGACCAGTGCCGCTTCGTGGTGGGCCTGGGCAAGGACAACCCCGAATGGCACACCGGCGAGCACATGAAGGGCGTCTGGTTCGAGACGACCGAGGACGCCACCCGGCACCAGTCGGCCATGCACCGGGTTCCGCTCGGGACCTACCAGGCGCTGGTCGTCGCCCCCTTGCGCAAGTGGTCGGGAAACCCCGACGAGGCGCTGGGCACGCCGGACATCGCGCTGTTCTATGCGACCCCGGGCGCGATGATCTATTTCATCAACGGCCTGCAATGGCGCAACTACCGCAACTTCCAGTGGGGCGTGGTGGGCGAATCGTCCTGTGCCGACTCCTGGGGCCGGGCGCTCAAGACCCGCGAGCCCAGCCTGTCCATCCCCTGTTTCGCGGAGCGGCGCTACGGCGGCGTGCTCGACGAGGAGATGCTGATGGCGCTCACCACGCAGGACATCTCCACGGCCCTGAACGGGATGCGCGCGCTTTCCCAGAACGGCCTGCGCTATCCATTCCCCAGCTACGGCATCCAGATGGACGTCCGCGCGGGCATGGCGGCCAGCTACAAGAGTTGAATTCCCCATGGCCCTTCACAAGGAAGCAGCAAGCATGTTCACCCCCTACCCGTCCGAGCGCAGCCGAGCCGTGGGCGAGCGCGTCGAGGCCTTCGTCCGCGAGGTCGTGATCCCCTACGAGAAAGACCTGCGCCGCACCCGGCACGGTCCGGACCAGAGCCTCACCGCCGAGCTCCGCGGCAAGGCCCGCGAGGCGGGGCTGATGACGCCGCACATCCTGCCCGACGGCACGCACATGACCCAGCTCGAGACGGCGGCCATCCTCAAGCGCTCGGGCCTCTCGACCCTGGGGCCCGTCGCCCTCAACACCATGGCGCCGGACGAAGGCAATATGTACCTGCTGGGCAAGGTCGCCAATCCCGAGCAAAAGCGGCATTTCCTGGAAAAGATCGTGGCCGGCGAGGCCCGCTCGGCGTTCTTCATGACCGAGCCGGCGAACGAGGGCGGCGCCGGCTCCGACCCCTCGATGCTGCAGACGAGCGCGAGGCAGGAGGGCGGCGAGTGGGTCATCAACGGCCGCAAGGCCTTCATCACCGGGGCCGAAGGCGCCGAGGTCGGCATCATCATGGCCCGCACCGGCGCGGCGGACACCGTGCAGGCCACGATGTTCCTCGTCGACCTGCCCCATCCGGCGATCCGCATCGACTACCTGATCGACACCATCGACAGCTCCATGCCGGGCGGCCACGCGGCGGTCACGATCGAGGACCTGCGCGTGCCCGCCGAGAACGTGCTGGGCAAGGTCAACGAGGGATTCCGCTATGCCCAGGTCAGGCTCTCGCCGGCGCGGCTCTCGCATTGCATGCGATGGTTCGGCTCGGCCGTCCGGGCCCACGAGATCGCCTGCCGGTACGCGGTGACGCGCCGGGCCTTCGGCAAGGCGCTGATCGATCACGAGGCCGTGGGCTTCATGCTCGCCGACAACCAGATCGACCTGCAGCAGGCGGCCCTGATGATCGACTGGTGCGCCCGCGAGCTGGACACGGGCAGCATGGCCATCACCGAGAGCTCCATGACCAAGGCGACCGTATCCGACGCGCTGTTCCGGGTGTCCGATCGCTGCGTCCAGGCCATGGGCGGCATGGGCCTCTCCCGGGACTCGGTGGTGGAGCAGATATTTCGCGAGACCCGGGCCTTCCGGATATACGATGGCCCCACCGAGGTCCACAAGTGGTCCCTCGCGAGAAAGATCAAGCGCGCCGTCGAAGCCAGGCAGCATTGACCTCGCCCGCCGATTGAAAACGCGCCCGCCGGTTCCGCGGCGGGCCTGGGGAACGCCATGCAGAGCACATACGACCTGAAAGGAAAAACCGCCCTGGTGACGGGGGCCTCGGGAGGCCTGGGGGCCGCCTTCGCCCGCATGCTGGCCGAAAGCGGCGCATCCGTCATCCTGGCGGCGCGGCGCCGCGAGCCGCTGCACGCCCTCGTCCGCGGCATCGAGGAAAAAGGCGGCGCCGCGCGGGCCGTGGCCATGGACGTGTCGGACCCCGCCAGCGTGCGGGCCGGCTTCGAGGCGATCGGGCAATCCGGCGCAGTGGCCGATGTGATCGTCTGCAACGCCGGGGTGGCGCTGACCCGCGCGGCCCTGGACGTGTCGCCGGAGGACTGGAACCAGGTCATCGGCACCAATCTCACCGGCTGCTGGCTCGTCGCCCGCGAGGCCGCGCGGCGCCTGATCGAGGCCAACAAGCCCGGCGCCATCATCAACATCACCTCGATACTCGGGCACCGGGTGGCGGGCGCCGTCATGCCCTACGCCGTGGCCAAGGCGGGGCTCGAGCAGATGACGCGCTGCCTCGCGCTCGAATGGGCCCGGCATGGCATCCGCGTGAACGCGCTCGCCCCCGGATACATCAACACCCCGCTGAACGCGGCGTTCTTCGAGTCTGACGCCGGCAAGACCATGCTGCGCCGGATCCCCATGCGCAGGCTCGGGCTGGCGCAGGACCTGCGCGCGCCGCTGCTGCTGCTCGCGAGCGACGACAGCGCCTTCATGACGGGCAGCACCCTGGTCGTCGACGGCGGCCACCTGCAATCGAGCCTGTGAGGCGAGGCCGGGACATGGCGGGCAAGGGAACGAAAGGAGGACACATGCACGGCGAGGGAACCCCGGATTCGCGGAAACTCGGCTACCTGCTGGGATTCATCCAGGCGCAGACGGGCGCGCACGCCATCGAGGCGCTGGACTTCCGGCAGCTCTCGGGGGGCGCCGTACAGGAAAACCACGGCCTGAGCGTGCGCATGGCGGGCGGCACGATGGCCGGCGAACGGCATTTCGTCGTGCGCTGCAACGCGCCCGCCTCGCTGTCCGCGAGCCTCGGCCGCGCGCAGGAATTCGAGGTGCTGCGGATTGCGCACCATAGCGGCGTCCGCACGCCGCGCCCTCTCTGGCTCTGCCCCGGCCCCAATCCGCTGGGCGGCGAGTTCTACGTCATGGACCGCGTCCCCGGCAACGCCGCGGCCCGCGGTCTCGTCAAGGACGGCGCCCTCAGCGCCGAGCAGCGCAAATCCTTGATGTTCCAGCTCGGCCGCAACCTCGCCCTGCTGCACCGGGTCGAGCATTCCCCCGGCACCCTGCCCTTCCTCCCGCAGCCCGGCACGTGCCCGGCCCAGCGGCGCATCCAGGAATGCGGCCAGACCCTGCGGCGGCTCGGCGAGTCCCATCCCGCCATCGAACTGGGCCTCTGGCACCTGGGCAGGCACATCCCTCGGGACCAGGCATGGGTCCTCTGCCACGGCGATTTCCGTACCGGAAACTACCTGGTGGACGATGGCGAACTGACGGCGATCCTGGACTGGGAATTCGCCTCGTGGAGCGACCCCTACGAGGACCTGGGCTGGATGTGCGCGCGATGCTGGCGCTTTGGACACCCCGAGCGCGAAGCCGGCGGCGTCGGCGACAAGGCCGACCTGTTCGCGGGCTACGAAAGCCTCTCCGGCCGCCGCATCGACCCGCGGCGGGTCGCCTACTGGGAACTCATGGCCTGCGTGCGATGGGCCACCGTGGCGCTGGAGCAATCCCACCGCCACCGCTCGGGCCAGCAGGAATCCCTGGAACTCGCCCTGACCGGACGCATACTGCCGGAAATCCAGCAAGACCTGATGAGCCACCTGCGCTCGTTCCTGGCGTCGATGGAGATCGTCATTCCCGAGGCGGCTGGCGGATCCGCCCCTCGGATTGACGAGCACAGGGGTGTCGTATCGGAGAGCATACCGCCCGACCTGCCGGACGGATCCTCGCTGCTGCGGACGGCCCGATCGCTGCTGCTGCGCGAGATACTGCCCATCCTGCCGCCCGAGCGGCACTACGACGCCCGCATGATCGCCAACGCCATGGACATCGCCGCGCGGGAACTGGAAATCGGCGAACCCATCCTCGCCGCACAAGGTCAGGCGATCGCGGCGTTCTACCGCAGCCTCGGACTCGAACCCCCCGCACCCGCCCTGTCCGGCCTCATCGCCGACATCCAGCGCGGCAGCTTTTCCGAGGCGCAGCAACCCGCCCTGTGCGCCCTCATCGACACCCTGCTGAACCTGAAACTGGCGCTGAGCAACCCGAAACGCGTGGGGCCGGGGAACCGCACGGGCGGGGATAGCGGATAGAGGCCTAAGCCACCGAGCCACCAGCTTACGGGCCGGCCCGCCACAAGGCAATTGGGCCAATTCGTCACACCGACGCCGGCTGCCCCAGCAACGCGGCCAGTTCCGGCGCCACGCCGCGGTACGCGATCTGCGGCGTGTCGGACGTGTCGGGCGCGGTGGACGCGGTGGGCGCGGTGGACGCGGTGGACGCGGTGGACGCGGTGGACGCGGTGGGCGCGGCTGCGGCCGCGGCGGGCGCGGACAAAGGCGCGTCCAGGAGCCGGCGGGTCTCGGCCATCGCGGCCTCGAGGGGATCGATCAGCGGAACGTGCGTGGAAAGGCGCGGCCCGAAGCCCGCCAGGGCGGATCCTCCCAGGATCACGGCGCCGGCCCCCGCCGCCACCGCCGCGTCGACGGCCTCCTGCAAGGCGCCGGCAAAGCGCGCGGGATCGCGGGTAAGGTCCAATCCCGTCGCGCGGATGGCGAACACCCCCCGCGAAAGCCCCGCGCAGGCGCCCGCGCGGATGCGTTCCTCGAGCATCGGCCCCCAGGCCGGCCCCGCGGTGACGATCCCGAAGGGGCGCCCGGCATCCGCCGCCGCGGAGATCGCCGATTCCAGCAAGCCCACGACCGGCATCGCGGCGAGCTCGCGCAGGGCCTCCAGGCCGGGATCGCCAAAACATGCGATCACGACGGCATCGGCCTTCCCCGCATGCCGTGCATAGGTATCCAGCACGGCATGGGCGGCGATCGCATAGGATGCGCGCGACGCGATGACCTCGCCGCCGAAGCGGGCCGTGGCGGAGATCAGTTCCACATCCGCCCCGCAATGCCGGCCCGCCTCGCGGACGATGTGCGCGGTCATGTCGGCCGATGTGTTCGGATTCAGCAGCAGGATGGCCATGTCAGGGGGAATCCGGTGCCTTGCGGCGCCGCGGGCCGCCGCTCCGCGGCCTTGCGCCCCGAACCGCGCCCGCCGTCCGCGCGAGGTAGGCGTCGATGGCCTCCTTCAGGGCGGGCAGCAGGTCGGCCTTGCCCGGCGGCGCGGCGCGCGGATGCAGCCGCGTCTCGATCAACGCCAAATGCACCATCATGGCATGCGCCGCCCCCGCCGGATTGCGGTTTTCCAGCGCGAGGAGGATTTCCTCGTGTTCCTCGACCGCGCACTCCGACGCATTGCTGTCCTCGAAGAACGCCACCAGCATGGAGGTGCGGGCGACCAGCTCCTGCATGGTGCGGATCACGAATTCATTTCCCGACATGCGCGCCAGCAGGATGTGGAATTCCCCCGAAAGGCGCACCGAATCCGCGCGGCTGTTGTGGAGATGCGCCTGCCGCTCGCTCGTGAAGTGGGCGCGCAGCAAGGCTTTCTGCTCGTCGTTCAGGCACTCGGCGAGCCGCCAGGCGATGCCTCCCTCGACGATGCGCCGCGCCTCGTAGATCTCGCGCGCATCCTCTATGCTGGGATTGACCACATAGGCGCCGCGGTTGGGAAAGGTCTCGATCAGGCGCTCGTGGCCCAGGCGCAGCAGCACCTTGCGGATGCGCTCGCGCGTCACGCCGAACACCGCGGCCAGCCGCTGCTCGCCGAGCTTGGCCCCCGCCATCAGCCGGCCGGACAGCAGTGCCTCGGAAAGAATCGAATAAATCGCCTGATCGTCGAACTGTTCCGCCATCGATGTCCCGTCCCGCCCGTGCTATGCGTCCGTGGGCGCATTGGCGATCCAATGCCGCGCGATCTGCTCGCGCGTCGCGATCCACGCGCCCTTGCGCCCCGCGAGATGCTGGAATATGCGCTCGAGGGCGCCCATGCGCGCCGGCCTGCCGATCATCCGAAGGTGCAGGCCGATCGACAGCATGCGGGGGAAATGCTCGCCCTCGCGATGCAGCCAGTCGAATCCATCGCAGACGTACGTGGCAAACGAGGCCGCCGTGTCGAAGCGGTTGGTGTTCTGGAACTGCATGTCGTTGGTATCGAATGAATAAGGCAGCACCAGGTGCCGCGCGCCGTCCACGTCCACGAAATACGGGGTGTCGTCATTATAGGCATCGCTGTCGTAGAGAAAGCCCTGCTCGCGCAGCAGCGCACGGGTGTTGTCCGTGCGGACCGAGCGCGTATGCCAGCCCACGGGCGCACGCCCGACCGCCCCGCGGATGGCCTCGACGGTCGCGATGATGGCACGGCGCTCGTCCTCGAGCGGCATTCCGGCGTGCGTCTCCCAGCGGAAGCCATGCGCCGAGATCTCATGGCCCCGGCGAGCCGCATCCTGGACCAGCCAGGGCGAGCGCCCGGCCGCGCGTCCGCAGGCGCTGACCGTCATGGATATGCCGTAGCGCTCGGCCAGGTCCATGATCCGCCAGTAGGCGACCCGCGTGCCGTACTCGAAATGAGTGTCGATGCAGGGATCCAGCACCGCCTGCTGGTCGATGACTTCGTACACGGATTCGTTGAACGCATCACCGTCAGCGATGCTGAATTCAGCCCCCTCCTCGAAATTCAGCACGAACGAGACGGCGACCCGCGCCCCGTCCGGCCATGCCACCGCGGGGGGCCGGTTTCCATAACCCAGCAAATCACGCATATCGTTTTTCCTCAACGGCCAATCATCGTCCTGGGCAGGTACAGCACGATCTCGGGAAACACCGCGAACAGCACGATCGCGGCGATCAGCAAAAAGAAGAACGGAATGGACGCACGCGCCACCGTCAGCAGGTCCCGCCCGGTCAGGGCCTGGAGGATGAACAAGTTGAAGCCCACCGGCGGAGTGATCTGCGCCAGCTCCACCATCACCACCAGGTAGATGCCGAGCCAGACCGGATCGATGCCCACCGCCTGCGTCATGGGCAGGACGATGGAGGCGGTCAGCACGATCATCGACACCCCCTCCAGGAAGCAGCCCAGGACGAGGTAGAGGACGGTCAGGGCGGCGAGCAGCTCGTATTGCCCCAGGTTCATGGCGACCACGGCCTCGGCCGCGTATTTCGGTATGCCCGAGAAATCCAGCGCGGTCGTCAGCACCGAGGCCCCGGCGATGATCAGCAGGATCAGGGTCGAGGTCTTGACCGTGCCGGTCAAGGCGTTCCCCAGCATGGTCCGGGACAGGGAGCCACCCATTCCCGCCAGCACGATCGCGCCCGCCACGCCGATGACGGCCGATTCCGTGGGAGTCGCCCAGCCGCCGTAGATGCTGCCGATCACGACCAATACCAGCACGATCGGCGGCACGATGCGGCCCACGTCCCGCCAGCGCACCTGATCGCCCTCGGACTGCGCGGGCACGCCCTGGCGGTTCAGCAAGGACCAGACGACGATGTAGCCCATGAACAGCGCCATCAGCAGCAGGCCGGGCAGCACGCCCGCCAGGAAAAGGCGGGCGATGGACGTCTGGCTGACGATGCCGTAGACGATCATCATGATCGACGGCGGGATCAGCAAGCCGAGCGTGCCCGATCCGGTCAAGGTGCCGATGATCATGTTCTCCCGATAGCCGCGCCGCGTCAGCTCGGGCACCGACATCCGGCCGATCGTGGCGCAGCACACCCCGCTGGAACCCACGATGGCGGCCAGTACGCCGCAGCCCAGCACATTCACGTGCAGGAGGCGGCCGGGCAGCCAGCGCACCAGCGGCGCAAAGCCCTTGAACATGTTCTCGGAGAGCTTCGATTGGAACAGCAGCTCGCCCATCAGCAGGAACAGCGGCAGAGCCGTCAGGGGCCAGCTATCCAGGGACGAGAACACCGACGAGGCGACGAGGCCCCCGGCGTTGCTGGCGTCCAGCATGAGCAGGCCGACGATGCCGACCACCAGCAGCGACAGCCCCACCCAGAACCCGAGGGCGAGCAGCACCGCCAGCAAGGCGACGAGAACGAGAAAAGTGCCGGTCATGGCGCGTCCTCCCGAGCAGTGGATGCCAGCGCCACCGCACCATCCTTTTCACTGACTCCAAAACGCACCTCGCGCCCGCGCAGCAGCCGCAGGCCGTCGCGCAACAGTGCGAGCGCGAACAGCCCGAAACCCAGCGGAACCGTACCCAGCGGGATCCACATCGGAATGGCCACCAGGCCGTCGCTCAGGTCATTGAAGCGGAACGCCATCCAGGCCAGTCCGCCGGAGTGGAACGCCAGGGCCCCGCACAGCAGCGCCCCGCCGACATGGCAGAGGACGTCCACGCCGCGGCGGACGGGCGCGGGCATCCGCTGGTGCAGCGCGTCCACCCGGACGTGCACGCCCTCGGCGTACGCGTAGACGAATCCGAACAGGGCCATGCCCACCATGAGGAAGGTGGCGATGATTTCCGACGAGGGCACGAGGATTCCGGCGGGACGCAGCACCAGGGTGGCGGCCAGGACCAGCACCATGCCGCACAGGCAGAGCACGGACAAGGCCCCGGCGCACCGAATCAGGCGATCCATGGCCGCCTCCCTACTTCATGCCCAGGTACGCATCGAGGACCGCGCGCTGCCCCGCCGTGGCCTTGGCTTTCCAATCCTCCTCCATCTGCACGCCCACCCGCTTGAGCTGCTCGATGAAGGCCGGCGAGGCCTGCGACACCGCGACGCCCTTGCTCGCCATGAGGGCGAGCTGCTCGGAGGTCAGGGCCTTCATGCGCTCGAAGCCGGCCTGCTCGGCGGCCTTGCCCGCCTCGACCAGCGCGTCCTGCTCGGCCTTCGAGAGCTTCGCGAATACCTCGGCATTGATGACGACCACCTGTTTGGTGAACAGCGCGCCCACCATGGTGAGGTGCTTGACGAAGTCCCAGGCCTGGGTGTCGATGCCCGTCTGCGGCGAAGTGAACATCGCATTGATCAGGCCGGTGGAGAAAGCCTGCGGGATCTCGCCGAACTGCACGATCAGCGGCTCGGCCTTCAGCAGCTCTCCCATGCGGCGCGTCTCGGTGCTGTAGACCCGCAGCTTCAGGCCCGCCAGGTCCTCGGCCTTGGAGACCGGCTTGAGCGTGTAGAAGCCCTGCGGCGGATTCCACATGGCAAACAGAACCTTCATCCCCCGCTGGGCAAAGGATTCCGTCAGGTAGGTCCGGGAGGCCCGCCACAGCCTCAGCGCGCTGTCGTAATCCCCCGCCAGAAACGGAATGGCGTCCAGGATGTACACCGGATCCTGGTTGCCGTAGTTGCCCAGCCGGACGTCGCTCAGGGCCACCTGATTGGTCTGCACCGCCCGCATCATGTCGGGCAGCTTGATCAGCGTCTGGTTATTGTGCAGCTCGATGTCCAGGGAACCGCCGCTGCGCTTGCCGGCGTCGGCGATGAAATCCCGGACGATCATGGTCAGATAGTTGGCATCCGGGTAGCCGGAGGCCATCTTGAGATTTGCCGCCGGCGCGGGCGCCGCGGCAGCGAACAACAGGGCGCCCACAAACGCAACGATGGACAGCGGCTTCCTGAAAGCAGGGCTTGTCTTGAAAGTCTCCATGATCAGTCTCGCAAAGTCGTGGTGGTTCGGACGAAACTTGTACCCAATCTTTGTTGGATTGTGCACAAATTACATCCGATCGACGACGATGGACAAGCACTAATCGCGCCCAAGCCCGAAAATCAGGGTAAACGTGGAGAGTGGAGGTCAGGTTTGGGGAGGGGACAGCACCGCCAAGCCGGAGGTCCTCAGCGCCTGGGGAATTACCACTACCGGATTCTGAGGGTTTGTCCCTCTCTCTGCCCTTGTCATGAAATGACACAATAAGGGCATAACCACCGCAAGCCGCCGGGCGGGCGTTTCACGCGCCGCCGAGGCTGGACGGGGGACCAGGGGGAACGCCATGAGGGGAATCTTGCCTTTGGGGGTGGCCGTCGCCGCACTGGCGCTGGCGGGCTGCGGCACCGCGCTGGACGCGCGCCGGGTGCCGCCCGGCCACGAGCTTCCCGTCAGGGGGGTCCTGTATTCGCTGCCGATGGCGGCGTTCGATGTCGAGGCGCGGGTGCTGGTGGTGTCGTGCAAGGCCACCGCGGCGGCCGAGGGGCCGCTGGCCTACGAGCTGGCCGGCGGCACGATCCGGGCCTATTTCGTGCCCGATCCCGATGAAACCTATGGTCTCGATTATTCAAGGCTGAATTCGGCGCTCAAGACCACGACGGCGGGGGTGACGCTGCATCCCAACGGGATGCTGAAATCCATCAATGCCCATGTGGAGGACCGGACGGCGCAGGTGGCGGGTGCGGTCGTCGGCACGGCGCTGAATCTCTACAAGGCGAGCATCGCGGGCATGGCTGCGCCGGCGATGACGCAGTGGGCTGCGGCGGTGCCGCCGTCCCCGATCTGCCAGGCGATCAATCAGAAGGCCGCGCGGCGCAACCGCCTGATGGTTTCGGACATTCCGGCGGCCAAGGGGTCGGCGAATGCGGCCGTCCTCGAGGCGGAGCTCGAGGCGCTGAGCAAGGCGCTCACGGCGACGCTGCGCCTGACGGCGTGGTCGCCCGCGGGGCGTGATGCGCAGGCCTGCGAGCCGGTGACCGCCAGCCAGAGGGATTTCCTGGATGCGTTCGCGCGGCGCGAGGGCCTGAGCCCGATGGCCGGGGTGTCGGGGAATGCGCGGTTTTCGATGGAGGTGTGCGTGGCGCCGCTCGCGGCCTCTGCCCGGCCTGCGCCGGGGCCCTCCAGGACCGCGCCCGAGCCGGCGACTGGGTGGCTCGGAGGCGTGGTGTATCGCTCGCCGGTCCATGGCCGGGTGTGGATTCAGGACCCCAGGCAGCCCGGCCTGTCGCGCATCGAGGCGCAGGAACTGGTGAAGCTGCCCCAGTTCGGCGTAAAGGGACTGGTGTGGCTCGAGAACGAGGGCTTCGACAAGAACGAGGTGGCGGCGGAATTCAATGAGGATGGTTCGCTGAGCAAGCTGGATTTCTCGTCCCAGTCGCGCGCCGAGCGCATGGCTGGCAGCTTGTCCGAGGCCTCGGGCTCGGTGGCCGAGCTGGCGCGGCTGCGCGCCGAGGCCCGCGAGGCGCGGGCGCAGCAGGCTGCGGGCGAGCCGGCGCGGATCCGGCAGGAGGAGCTGGCCACCCTGGATCACGAGATTTCGGTCCTGGAAAAGAAGGCCCGGATCGAGAAGCTGCGCGAGGAGCTGTCGCAGCCGGAGTGAACGGGGCGGCTCATGGCGTCGTGCGACGGCGCAAGGGGGGTGTGATGGCGGATCGACATGTTCCCGGACCTTGGGAATACCTGGCGGGCGCGGACGGGCAGCAGGTTCCGCTCTATATCATCCGTTTCGATGAACGGGGGAAATGCCGGAACGAGCAGAGCCGCGAGATCCTCCTGGCCGAAGCCGGGGGCTATTCGGATGTGTTCGTGTTCTCGCATGGCTGGAACAACGAGTGGTCGGACGCGCTCGGGCGGTATCGGGGTTTTTTCAAGGGCTATGCGGGGATGCGCAAGGCGCGCGGCCTGCCCACGCCGAAGGGCTATCGGCCCCTGCTGGTCGGGATTTTCTGGCCCAGCGCCGCTTTGGCGTTCGGCGAGCAGGGCGTCGGGCCGCAGGCGCTGGGGCTCGATGTCGAGGGCGCTTTCCAGGACGAGGCGCAGTACCAGCGCGAGCTGGCCGAGATCGCGGATTTCCTGGAAACGGAGGCGGAACGCACCGAGCTGCATGCGCTCGCGCAGGAACCCGTCCTCACGGGCCAGCAGGCCCGCCGCCTGGCGGAGCTGGCCGCCGGCATCCTGAGGGACTCCGAGGCGGAGCGCGAGTCCGGCGAGCCGGCGGAGGCCGAGGGGCTGCTGCGCAGTTGGGAGGCCATGTCCGAGGAGATGGGTCGGGCGGGGATGCGCCCGGATGCGGGGCCCGTGCCGGCCGGCGTGGTGGACGGGCTGTCGCCCCTGTTGGCCGCCCGCTGGCTGATCCGCATGCTGACTGTGGCCATCATGAAGGACCGGGCGGGCGTGGTGGGTGCCAAGGGCGTCGGTCCCCTGCTCGAGGCCCTCTTGCGCGGGACGGGTGCCCGCGTCCATTTGATCGGACATTCCTATGGCGCCAAGGTGCTCTTGTCCGCGCTGTGCGGCATCGCGTCGCCGCCGCGCAAGGTCCGCTCGGCGCTGCTGCTGCAGCCGGCGGTTTCACACTTGTGTTTCGCCGGCGAGGTGCCGGGCAAGGGCCATCCCGGCGGATACCGCCAGGCGCTGGAGCGGGTCGAGCAGCCGATCCTCGCCACGTACAGCCCGCACGATTTTGCGCTGCACACCGTGTTTCACTGGGCGCTGAGGCGGGACGCGGACCTGGGCGAGCTGATGGGCCTCGACGCAGTGGCCGCCGTGCCCAGCCGCTACGCGGCCTTGGGCGGCTACGGGCCCCGCCGGGCGGGCGAGCGGCTGATCCCCATCCAGGCGCCGGGCGAGCCTTATGTCCTCGACCCGGAGGTCCGCGTCTACGGCCTGGACGGCGCCAACGGAAGGATCCCGGGCCACGGGGATATCTCGAACGAGTTCACGTGGTGGGCGCTGCATGCGCTGGTGGCGGGGGTGGGTTTTGTTGGGGGGTGAGCCCGGGCACGGCGGCGGCCGTGGCGGCGAAGCCGGGCGGCGCAAGCAAACGATCATCTTCGTACAAGCCCGCATGGACAATCCCCGGCATCCGATGCCCCGCCACGACGCCGGCTTTCCTACAGTGACGGGATCGCACTCGTCAACGGGAAGGCTTGCGCCATATGCTCCACCACGACTCGCACTACCGGCGGCTGCTCGGCCAGCCAGACATGCTGCGCGCCCTGCTGCAGGGCATGCTGCCCGCCGAATGGGTGGCGCTGCTGGACCTGGATTCCCTGCAGGCCATCCCCACCGATCACCTCGGCGACAGGCAGCAGGCCCGCCAGGGCGACCTGCTGTGGAGGGTACGCCGCCGCGACGGCCAGGCGCTGCACGTCTTGCTGCTGCTGGAGCACCAGGCGCGCGGCGACCGGCTCATGTCCGTGCGCACCCTGAGCTACACGGCCTTGAGCTACGAGACCCTGGTACGCCGCAAGCTCGTGCCCGCCGGCCAGGCGCTGCCGGCCATCCTGCCCATCGTGCTGTACAGCGGCACGCGCCGCTGGACGCATCCGGTCGAGGTCAGCGACCTGCTGGACCCGGTGCCGCCTTCACTGCAGCCCTACCAGCCCCGCATGCGCTACATGCTGATCGACGAAGGCGAGTGGGTGCGCGCCGGCCGGCTGCCCGAGGGAAACCTCGCCAGCCTGCTGTTCCAGTTGGAACACAACCAAGGGATTGAACATGCGGGGCACTTGCTGCACACTTTGTGCAAGCGGCTCCGGGCACCAGAGCACGCCGAACTCTATCGAGCCTTCGGGCAATGGGTGCGCTACGTCCTGCTGCCGCGCGGCTGGCCCAAAAGCATCTCCCTACCCGACAGCGAGGACCTCACGGAGATCACCAGAATGACCACCACGGTACCGCACTCGCGTGATTGGACGCTGAAGTTCCGGCAGGAGGGCCAACAAGAAGGCCAGGCGGCCTTGCTCTCACGCCTGCTCGAACGCAGGTTCGGCGTCCTGCCGGATGATGTGCGTTCGCGCCTGGCCTCGGCCAGCCTGGAGCAGCTCGAGACTTGGTCGCTGAACATCCTCGATGCCACGGCCTTGGATGAAGTCTTTGGCGATTGATTTCTCCATAGAAGCAGATTCCGAGTTCTCCATAGGACCACATCCCGCGGCCCCGATGGGCGGGGCGGCGCAAACGCACGGTCACCTCCGCACAAGATCGTAGAGGCGATGTCGGGCGCTCGATATCCGCCCCCTCATGGAAATCGCCAGATGACTGCCACGCCACCGCGTTCGCGCGAGTGGACGCAGGCTGCCCAGCCGCCGGGTCAGCCGGGATCTGTGCGGCAGGTAACCGCAGACTGTTCATGCTTGAACACAGCGCCAACCGACCAGTTGGGGTATCGATATCTGTTCATTCCCTCTGCCTGCCGTCCATATTGCCTGCCGTCTACCTGCATTCATTGATTGATATGCAGTCAATGATTAGAATTAACTCATTGACTGATGAGACAAGCCATGGCAACCATGACCATCCGAAATATCGATGATCGACTCAAGGCGCGGCTTCGGGTGCAAGCGGCGCTGAATGGCCGTTCGATGGAGGACGAGGCGCGGGACATCCTGCGTGCCGTTCTTTCAGTGGAGCCCGCGCGCGGTGGATCACTGGTCAAAGCCATCCGGACACGTATTGCCCCCCTCGGCGGGATCGACCTGGAGCTGCCCGAGCGTGAGCCGATCCGCACCCCGCCGGATCTGCCGGCATGATCATCCTGGACACCAATGTGTTGTCGGAAACCTTGCGGCCGGCGCCGGACGCCAAGGTGCTCGCGTGGCTTGAAGGCAGGCCACGCATTTCTCTTTTCACGACGGCGATCACCCGGGCGGAATTGCTGTACAGGGTACGCTTGCTGCCCGAGAGCCAGCGCAAGACCAGGCTGCTGGACGCCGTATTTCGTATTTTCGACGTGGACATGGAGGGACAGGTACTGGGCTTCGATGGCGAAGCCGCCGATGCCTATTCAGAAATCGCCGCAGCGCGAAAGGCGGCGGGCATCCCGATCAGCCAGTTTGATGCAATGATCGCCGCGATCACCCGTTCGCGAGGGGCTCGCCTGGCAACCCGAAACGTCAAGGACTTCGTCGGTTGTGACATCGAGTTGATCGATCCATGGGCGGATTGATCCGGACGTTCGTATTTCCCGTAGGGATCCATTCGGTCCAGTTGATCATCTTTCAGACAGCGACCTCGGCCATGATGGGCATCTCCCCATTCATGCAAGGGTGCCCCCATGGCCCAGG
>JBIQHJ010000011.1:68761-74451 GCA_044508625.1 Alcaligenaceae bacterium | reverse complement strand
ACCGGGTTAACCCGGGGCCCGCAGCGCGAAGAAGCGAGACTATAGCACAGGTTTCTAAAGAGGCGCAAATGGCATCGCGAAAAAGCGCCGCGCGCGCCGGGAGGCCATAATATGCTGCTAAGCCGTCAGCAATCCCCCGGGCCGGCGCCCCGGCGCCAGAAAGGCACATCCCAGATCATGAGCGAAGACATCCTCATCAATGTCACCCCCTTCGAAACCCGCGTAGCCATCACCGCCAACGGCATCGTCCAGGAACTGCACATCGAGCGCAGCATCCAGCGCGGGCACGTCGGCAATCTGTACCTGGGCCGCGTCGCGCGGGTGCTGCCGGGCATGCAGAGCGCGTTCGTGGACATCGGCCAGGAACGCGCCGCCTTCATCCACGTCTCGGACCTGCGGCAGAACCGCCAGAGCCGCGCGGGCGCGGAGCCCCTGGCGCCGACCCCGATCGAAAAGCTCCTGTTCGAGGGCCAGTCCCTGCTGGTCCAGGTCATCAAGGATCCGCTGGGCACCAAGGGGGCCAGGCTGTCGACGCACATCAGCATCGCCGGGCGCATGCTGGTCTACCTGCCGCACGAGCCCCACATCGGCGTGTCCCAGCGCATCGGCCCCGAGGAGGAGCGCAATGCGCTGCGCGACCGCGTCCAGGCGCTGCGGCCGGCCGACGAGGCCGGCGGATTCATCGTCCGCACCCAGGCCGAGGGCGCCTCCGACGAGGAGCTGGCCGCCGACATCGCGTACCTGCGCATCCTGTGGGCCGAGATCCAGGCCCGGATCAAGCGCCAGCCGGCGCCCTCGACCGTCTACACCGACCTGACCCTGCCGCAGCGCGTCCTGCGGGACATGGCCTCGCCCGAGACGTCCTCCATCTCGGTCGATTCGCGCGCCGTCACCCAGGAGCTGGTCGAGTGGGCGCGGCGCTACACCCCCTCCGTCGTCGACCGCATCCACCACTACGGCGGCAACCGGCCGCTGTTCGACACCGCCAACGTGGACGAGGAGATCGCCCGCGCCCTGTCGCGCCGCGTCGACCTGAAGTCCGGCGGCTACCTGATCATCGACCAGACCGAGGCCCTGACCACGGTGGACGTGAACACCGGCGGCTACGTCGGCGGCCGGAACTTCGACGACACGATCTTCAAGACCAACCTCGAGGCCGCGGTCGCCATCGCGCGGCAATTGCGGCTGCGCAACCTGGGCGGGATCATCATCCTGGATTTCATCGACATGGACGACGAGAGCCACAAGGCCTCGGTCCTCGACGAGCTCAACAAGGCGCTGAGCCGCGACCGCACGCGCGTGACCGTGAGCGGCTTCAGCCAGCTCGGCCTGGTCGAGATGACGCGCAAGCGCACGCGGGATTCGCTGGCCCACCAGCTCTGCGAGCCCTGCCCTACCTGCGCCTCGCGCGGGAGCGTGCGCACGCCGCGCACCCTGTGCTATGAGATCCTGCGCGAGATCCTGCGCGAGGCGCGGCAGTTCAATCCCAAGGAATTCCGGGTCGTCGCCTCCCAGCCGGTGATCGACCTGTTCCTCGAGGAGGAAAGCCAGCACCTGGCGATGCTGGGGGATTTCGTGGGCAAGCCGATCTCGCTGCAGGTCGAGGCCTCGTATACGCAAGAGCACTACGACATCGTGCTGCTGTAGCGGGGCGATACAGGCTCACGGCCGCCACGGCACCGCCGCGCCATGGCGGCCGGCGGGCGCCCCTCAATGGCTGAAGGTGTTTTCCCAGCCGTCGGCGATACCGCAGACCTCGGGCTTCATCATGGCGCTGAACATCCGGTAGACCGTGTCGAGCTGGCCGGCGTAGTAGCTGTACGCCTTGGCGTTGACGCTGCGGTTGTGCAGCAGGACCAGGCTGATCACCACGCTGCGGTCCCAGCCGGCGTCGGGCGTGGGCCGATAGACCACCCGCCCGTACGCCGAGGCGTTGGGCTCCATCTCGAACACGAAGGTCTCGCCGCACAGGGCCTGGTGCTTGAACAGCGCCTGCTGGATCTGCGCGAAATCGGCCGGCAGGCGCCGCCGCTCGGTCACCATGTACCGGGGCGTCTCGAGCTCGGCGAGCGTCAGCGCTTCCGGCCGGGCCGCGCAGCCCGCGAGGATGGCGAGGAGGATCGGGGCAATCAGGGCTTTCATGGGGACTCCGTATCTGCGAACCGGCCGGGCGCGGCGCCGGGGAACCGCCGCCCCGGCCGGACGGCGGGGCGACTCTCGTCGAAAGGCATTCTAGGCATCCTGGAACTGCATGCGGTAGAGGGAGGCGTACAGGCCGCCGCGCGCCAGCAGGTCGTCGTGCGTGCCCTGCTCGACGATGCGGCCGCGGTCGAGGACCACGATGCGGTCGGCCTTCTGGACGGTGCTCAGGCGATGGGCGATCACCAGCGTGGTGCGCCCCGCCATCAGCCGCTCGAGCGAGGCCTGCACCTGGCGCTCGGACTCGTTGTCCAGCGCCGAGGTGGCCTCGTCCAGGATGAGGATGGGCGCGTCCTTGATCAGCGCGCGCGCGATCGCCAGGCGCTGGCGCTGGCCGCCCGACAGCATGCTGGCGTTGCTGCCCACCGGCGTGTGCAGGCCCTCGGGCAGGCCGTCGACGAAATCCAGCAGGTTGGCCGCCTCGAGGGCCGCGCGGATGCCGGCCTCGTCGACCTCGCTGAGCGCCCCGTAGGCCACGTTCTCGGCGATCGTGCCGTCGAACAGCACCACGTCCTGGCTGACGAGGGAAAGCTGCGCCCGCAGCGAGCGTAGCTGCAGGTCGGTGATCTCGATGCCGTCGATCTGGATGGAGCCGGCGGACGGCACCACGAAGCGCGGCAGCATGTTGACCAGGGTCGTCTTGCCGCTGCCCGAGCGGCCCACCAGGGCCACGGTCTGGCCCGGCTCGATCTCGAGGGACACGTCGGTGAGCGTGTCCGCCGCGGCATCGGGAAAGCGGTGGCTCACCCCGCGGAAGACCACCCGCCCCCGCGTGCGCCCGTCGATGCGGCGCGTGCCGGTCTCGGCCTCGGCCGGCTCGTCGATCAGGGTGAAGACGCTCTCGGCGGCCACCAGCATGCGCTGCATGGCGCCCGCGATGTTGGTCAGGCGCTTCATCGGATCGAAGACCTGGCCCAGGGCCGCCATGAAGGCGGCGAAGCTGCCGACCGTCAGGCTCTGGTGATTGGCCTGGTAGAGCGCCATGGCCACCACGGCGGCGACCGACAGCGCGATGAAGAATTGCGAGATCGGCGACATGGCCGCGTCCGAGCTGACCGCCCGCATGGCAAAGCGGCGCAGGCGCCCGTTGACGTAGTCGAAGCGCTCGCGCTCGCGCTCGTAGCCGTCGAAGAGCTTGATCACCCGCTGTCCCGAAATGCCCTCGCCGACCACGCGCGTCAACTCGGCGTTCATGTTGATGGTGTCGCGGTTGATGCGCCGCAGGCGCCGGATGAATATCCGCGCCGTCACCACCGACAGGGGCAGCATCACCAGCACGATGAGGGTGAGCTGCCAGGACATGAACAGCAGCACGGCCAGCAGCGCGACGACGGTGAGCGACTCGCGCACGATCACCATGATCACCTCGGTCGCCAGCCCGCTGACGGTCCCGGCGTCGATGGTGAAGCGGTTGAGCAGCCGGCCGTGGTCGCCGCGCCGGTAGGTCTCGTCGGACAGGCCCAGCAGGCGCTCGAACATGTCGCGCCGCAGGCCCAGCAGCATGTTGTTGGCGATCCAGCTCAGCAGATAGGTGCTGAAGAACGAGCAGACGCCGCGCAGCAGCATCAGCCCGATGACGGCCAGCGGGATCGACCAGATGTAGGAGGGCTTGGCCCCCGAGAAGCCGTCATCGAGGAGGGGCTTCATGATGACGGCCAGCACCGGCTGGGTGGCCGAGGCGATCGTGACGAGGACCAGCGCCAGCAGGGCGGCCTTCCAGTCCTTGCCCAGGCGGCCGTAGATGCGCCGCCACAGGAGGAACTTCGGGGGATGGCCCTCGGCCGCTTGCACTCTATCGGATTTCACCCGGTGCGCTCTCTTATATACTTGTGAATCATGCATTTTAGCCTGCCGACCCGTTGGCTTCAGTGATACCGCCCATGCCAGCCTCCGCCGCGCCCGCGCTCCAAGCCATCTACGTCCGCCTGCCCAACTGGGTGGGGGACGTGTGCATGAGCCTGCCCAGCCTGGACGCGGTGCTCTCCACGGGCGTGCCGGTGGTGGCCTGCGCGCGCCCATGGGCGCGCGACCTGCTCTCGGCCTACGAGCTGGCCGGCTTCGTGCCCATGGCGGGCAACTGGCGCGCCGACCGCGGCGCGGTGCACGCCTGGCGCAAGAAATCCCGCCATGCCCGCGCCGCCGGCCTGCTGCTGCCGGACTCGCTGTCGAGCGCCATGGTGTTCCGCTTCGCCGGCGTGCCCAGCGCGGGATACCGCGACGACGGCCGCAGCCTGATCCTGCGCTGGCCCCTGGCCAAGCCGCGCGCGCCCATGCACGCCGTGCAGTCCTGGTTCCACCTGACCCTGCACGCCCTCGGGCGCTGGGGCCTGCGCCCCGAGCGCCAGGCCCCGGAGGCCGAGCTCGGCTGGCGGCCGGCCGGCGCCCACATCCAGGGCGCGCACGCGGCCGCCGAGGCGGCCGGCGTGGCGGGCGCCCCCTTCGTGCTGATCTCGCCCACCGCGGTCGGCCTGCACAAGGGCCGGGTCAAGGTCTGGCCGGGCTTCGACTCGCTGACCCGATCGCTGCAGGCGCGCGGCTACCCGGTGCTGATGGCGCCGCCGCCGGCCGAGCGCGCCGCGGCGCTGGCCGCCGCGCCCACGGCGCAATGCCTGCCGCCCATGCCGCTGGGCGCCTTCGCCGTGCTGACACGCCTGGCCGCCCTGTCGATCTGCAACGACTCGGGGGTCTCGCACATATCGGCCGCCGCCGGCGCGCGCCAGATCACGCTGTTCGGCGTCACCGATCCGGCGCGCACCGGCCCCTGGTCTCCGCACGCCTTGCGGATCGGCGGGCCGGGCGCCTGGCCTTCCGCGCCCGAGGTGCTGTCCGCCGCACTGTCCATCCTGGAGCCCCCCAAAGCCGCATGAATGTCCCCAGCCTGCTGGCCAATCTGATCGTCCCCCTCAATCTTTCCGTCACGCTGCTGGTGCTGGCGGCCCTCCTGTTCATGGGGCGCTGGCGCAAGAGCGCGACCCTGATCGCGGCGGCGGCCATCGGCTGGGCGGTGTTCTGGTCGCTGCCCACGTCCTCCCTGTGGGCGGGAGGCCTGCTCGAGCAGCGCTATCCCTACGTCCAGGCCGAGCAGCAGCCCGTGGAGCAGGCGATCGTGGTCCTCGGCGGCAACACGGCCAACAACCGCGACAACTGGTTCGAGCCCTACGACCGCGCGACCGCCGTGTCGCGCACCGAGACGGCCCTCAAGCTCTACGAGGCGGGCCGCGCGCCGCTGATCATCGTCTCGGGGGCGGCCCTGGATGGCGGCCAGAGCGAGGCGCACATGATGGCCATGGCCCTGCGCGGCAGGGGGGTGCCCTCGTGGGCGATCATCCAGGAGGGCCGCAGCTTCACGACGCGCGAGAACGCCGTCTACACCGCCGAGGTGCTGCGCCGCCTCGGGATCGGCCGGTTCCTGCTGGTGACCTCCGCCCTGCACATGCCGCGCGCCATGGGCAGCTTCCAGAAAATGGGCCTCGCGCCCATCGCCGCGCCCT
>JBIQHJ010000011.1:49120-68751 GCA_044508625.1 Alcaligenaceae bacterium | reverse complement strand
CGCGCCCTCGCCGCCGCAGATCGTGGTGCCGGAGCAGCCGGACTTTTCGTTCTGGGAACCCGACATGCGCACGCTCGACGCCAGCCGCTCGATCGTCAAGGAATACCTCGGCCTGCTGGTCTACTGGGTGCGCGGCTGGATCTGAGCCCCCCGCTCGCGCAGGATGGCCGCATACAGGTCCTGGTACTGGCGCGCCACCTCCGGCCAGGCGTGGCGCCCGAGCAGCCGCCCGGCGCCCTCGGCGAGCGTGCGGCGCAGGGCGGCATCGGTGCGCAGGCGCTCGATGGCCGCGGCCAGCTCGTCGGCGCGCTCGGGATGCGAGATCACCAGGGCGTCCTCGCCCGCCCGCACGTACTGGGCGAACCCGCACCACGGGGCCGGGCTGAGCACCACCGGCAGGCCGAACGACATGGCCTCGAGCGGGGCCATCCCGAAGCTGTCGTTCAGGGTGGGATGCACGTAGCAGTCGGCGGCCTGGTAATAGGGCGACACGTCGGAGGTCTCGCCCACCAGCCGCACGCGCGCGCGCACCGGCTCGGGCGCGCCGCGGACCTCGTCGCGGGCGGCGGCGTTCGCCCCTACCACCACGAGATGGACCTCGCCGGGCAGGCGCTCGAGCGCCTGGAGCACGGTGGGCAGGCCCTTGCGCATGGGATTGCGCGCGACCAGCAGGCAGACGTGGGCGTCCGCGGCGAGCTTCAGCTCGTCGCGCACCGCCGCGCGCCGGTCGGGGATCCCCGCGTCGGGAGGCGAGACCCCGGGCGGGATCACGGGCACGCGCAGGCGCTCGCCGTAGGCCTGCAGCAACTGGTGGGCGATGAGCGAGGACACCGCCACCACCCGGTGGCCCGGGCGCACGGCGACCCGCCGCGATTCCAGGGCCAGGTAGGCCCGCACCCGGGGGCTGAGGCGCGAGAGCGCGCGCTTGACGGCCGGCATGGGCTGGACGCGCCAGCGGTAGCGCACCGGCGTCACGTGCACCACCTCGACATCGCCGCACCAGCCGTTCATGTGGGAATGGACGATGTCGAAGCCCGTGCGCGTCGCGCGCGCCGCGCGCCGCGCGAACAGCAGGACCCGGATCCAGCTCGGCCAGTGCCGGCCCACGGCGATCGGCACGTAGGGCAGCGCCAGGCCGCAAGCCTCGTCGTACTCGCGGGCGAAGACGGTGATCCGATGGCCGGCGGCGGCCAGCTCGCGCATCAGCGCCACGCCATAGGCCTCGGCGCCGCCGAAGCGCGCGCCGAAGCGATCGACGACGAAGGCGATCGCCAGGGGCCGGGAGCCGGCGGCGGGAGGCTCGGGATCGGACATGGGCTCAGGCGCCCTGCGCCAGGGCTGCGGGGATGGGGCTCATGGGCGGATTATATCGGCCGGGTCCGCTCACGCGCAGACCTCGCGGTAAAAATCCATCGTCTTGCGCGCGAAGTCCGGCAGCGAAAAGAGCGCCAGCGCGCGGGCGCGCGCCGCCTTGGGAAAGCCGGGTCCGTACGGCGCCTCGAGTCTCTCCAGCAGCCAGGCATGGATGGCGTCGACGTCGCCCCGCGGCACGATCCATCCGTCCACCCCGTGGCGCACGAGCTCGGGCAGCCCCCCGGCGTCGGAAACCAGGGTCGGCAGGCCCATCGCCAGCGACTCACAGGCGGCGTAGGAGCCCGCCTCGTGCAGCGACAGCACGAAACTCACGTGGCTGGCCGCCAGGACCCGGCGCGCATCGGCCACCTGCCCGGGGAGCACCACCGCGTCCTCCATGCCCAGGTCGCGGACCTCGCGCCGCAGCGGTTCCGGAGGCGGGTCCCCCGCCACCAGGATGCGTACGCGCGCACGCTGGGCCCTGGGCAGGCGGGCCGCGGCCTGCACGAGAAAGAGCCAGCCCTTGTCGCGGTCCGTCCCGCCCACGCTGCCCAGCACCAGCGCGTCGCCGGGGAGCTCGCCCAGCAATTCCCTGCGCGCACAGGCCACCGCCCGCGGCGATGGCGGCGCGAAATGGCCGGTATCGACCCCCAGGCGGATGGTGTGGACGGGGCGGCGGCCGTAAGGCGATGCGCGCAGTTGGCGGCTGACGAACTCGCACACCCCGATGGCGCCGTCCGTGCCGAGCCGGGCGCGGATGTGGTTGCCGAGGCTGCCCACCGGCTTGGTGTTGTGCTTGGTCCAGACGATGCGGGGCGCATGGCGCAGCCCGAGGCGGGCCAGCATCGCCTGCCGGTGATCCGCCGATCCGTTGACGTGCACGATGTCGAACCGGCCCTCGCGCAGCAGGCGCCGCAGCCGGCCGACCTCGCCCAGCATCGGCCACAGCCGGGTGCTGTAGGGCGTGTCCACGCAGCGCACGCCGGGAATCTGGCGGGCCAGGGCGAACAGGCGGCTCGAGCCCGGGGTCGCCAGGACGATCTCGTGCTCGCCATGGAAGGACCGGACCAGATTGATGATGTAGGGGGCGTGGCCGCCGCTGCCGCGGGGATGGAAGTTGGTATAGAGGATCTTCATGCGTTCACGCGGGGCGCGGGCGGGGCCGCCAGGGCGTCCCGTCATGATGGGGGTCCGTCGGCGGCCGCGGGCCGCAGGCCGCGCTCGGCACGCAGACGCTTGCCGTCCTCGAGGCGGGTCAGGCATTTCTGCAAAAAGCGTACCAGCAGCGTGGAGCGCATCACCGCGATGCGCGGCAGGGCAAAGAGGTCGTCGTCCGGGCGGGCGAGCCCGCGCGCGGTGGTGGTGGCGCTGTCGTAGCCGCTCTCGCGCACGCAATCGGCGAGCGCCGGGGTGAACTTGCCGTAGGGATAGCAGAACGCGGCCACGGGGGCGCCCGCGATCTGCTCGAGGGCGTCGCGCGAATCGCGGATCTCGTTGACGGCCAGCTCGGGCGAGATGCGCGGCAGCACGGGATGGTTCAGGGTGTGGGAGCCGGCCTCGTGGCCGGCGGCGACCCAGGCCCGCACGCCCTGGGCGTCCATCAGCGGGGAAGGCGGCACGCCCTCGTCACGGTCCCAGACGTTCGAGCCGCCGAGCTGGCGGACGACGAAATAATTGGTTGCATGGAACCCGCAGTCCTCGAGGATGGGCGCGGCGTGCTCGAGCACGTTGCAATAGCCGTCGTCGAAGGTGATGCCGACGACCTTGCCGTGCTTTTCGCCGCGCAGGTAGGGCATGAGCTGGGCCATCGACAGGCCCCGGTAGCCCAGCCGCCGCAACCACAGCATCTGGCGCCGGAAATCCCGCGGATGCACGGTCAGGCCCCGGTAAGGCGTGCCGCGCGGACTGGGTTCTCCGATCTGGTGATACATGAGGATGGGGATCATGGGCGGATTATATCGGGGCCGCCGGCCCCGATCACGCGCGCGGCCCGCGGCCGAGCCGGTACAGCTTGGCGTAGCGGTAAAAGCTGCCCGTGGCCGCCATCCCGGCCAGCAGCAGGCCCTGCCAGCCGTCCAGGAAGCCGCGCCGCAACACGTAGTGGCGCACGAAAGTCCAGGCGCCGTGCCCGAAGGGCCCGAGGATGCCGGTGCGCCGCCCGCGCGCATGGGCCGCGCACGCCGCCTCGGTCGAATAGCGGTTGATCTTGTCGATGAAGACTTCCAGGCTGGCGTAGGGATAGTGCAGGAAATGCCCGGGCAGCGTGCCGACGCGGCCGGCCGTCTCGACCCGCTCGTGGACGGCCGCGTCGCTGAAACGCCCCGCCCCGCGGCGGAACAGCCGCAGGACGTAATCCGGCCACCAGCCGCTGTGGCGGATCCAGCGGCCGCAGAAATTCGACAGGCGCGCGATCCGGTAGGCGTCGGCCTCGGGCGCCGCGATTGCCCGCTGGATCGCCTGCGCCAGCTCGGGCGGCACGCGCTCGTCGGCATCGATGGACAGCACCCAGTCGCCCGTCGCGAGGTCCAGGGCACGGTTTTTCTGGGGGCCGAATCCCGGCCAGTCCGCCGACACCTCGACCCGGGCGCCGCGCGCGCGCGCGATGTCGCGGGTCCGGTCGGTGCTGCCGGAATCCAGGACGACGATCTCGTCGGCGAAGGCCACGGAATCGAGGCAATCGCCGATATGGGATTCCTCGTTCCGGGTGATGACGATGACCGACAGGCGCGGGCCATCCCCGGATGGCGTGCCGCGCGGGTCCGAGGCCGTCGTGGTCATGGCTGCGTGCTCATGAGGGGGGCGCTAGGCGCGCAGGCGGCGCTTCCAGCGCTTCCAGCGGTTGAACAGGGGGCCGATCAGCGGATGGGCCGCCACCTGGATGCGCCGCCCCACCGAGGCGCCCGTGGTGTCGCGGACGGCGAAACGGTAGATGTTCAGGGGATCGGCCCCCGGCAGGTTGCGGCCGAAGGCCTGCGTCGTGTAGAGGTAGCGGAATCCCGCCCGCCGGGCGATGTCCACGTAGTCGGCGTCGAAGTAGCCTTGCGGCCAGCACAGGTGCGGCGACGCCTCGCCCAGGCGCCGCGCCAGGGCGGCGCGGGACTGGGCCAGCTCGTCGGCCATGCGCGCGTTCTTGCCCGCGGGATCGGTCTGGTCCCAGCGGGTGTGCGTATGGGTGTGCGAGTGGAATTCGACCAGGCCCTGCGCGCGCATGGCCTCGATCTCGGACCAGCGCAGCATCACCTCGTCGGCCTTGCCCTCGGCGATGCGCCGCTCGCATTCCCGGTGCTCGGGCGCCTCGGGCGGGGACGCGCCCTCGCCCATGCGGGGCCGCACGGGCCCGTCGCCGATCCAGCCGGTGACGATGAACACCACCGCCTTCATCCCGTAGCGGCGCAGCAGGGGCGCGGCGTACACCCAGTTGTCGAGATAGCCGTCGTCGAAGGTGATCAGCACCGAGCGGCGCGGCGCGCCGCCCTCGCGCAGGTGGCGCGCGAACTCGTCGGCCCCCAGGGCGGTGTAGCCGCGCCTGGCCAGCCAGCGGAGCTGGTCCTCGAAATGCTCGGGTGTCGTGGCGATCATGCCGCCGCCCGGGCGGACGTGGTGGTACATGAGCACGGGAACGGTGACTACGGACGCCATGCGAGCTCCTCCAGCCAGCGCAGGTAGCAGGCCTCGGTCTCACGGCCGAGGGTTTCGCGGGTGAAGCGGCCCGAGTCGAGGCAATAACGCCGCCCGGCCGCGCCCATGCGGGCGCGCAGGCCGGGATCGGCGACCAGGCGCTCGAGCGCCCCGGTCAGCGCCGGGACGTCGAACAGCGGCACCAGCAGGCCGCTGGCGCCCTCCTCCATCATCTCGGGCACGCCGCCCACGCGCGTCCCCACGACCGGCAGGCCGGCCGCCCCCGCCTCGACGAAGGCGGTGCCCGAGGCCTCGATGTGGGTGGCGAGCGCGAAGATGTCGAAATCCGGCAGCAGGGCCGGCACGTCGCCGCGCTGGCCGAGCAGGTGGACGCGCCCCTCCAGGCCCAGGCCGCGGACCTCGTCCCGCAGGCGCTCCAGGGCCGGCGAGCCGCCGCCGACGATGACCAGGCGCAGGCCGGGATGGCGCGCGAACAAGGGCCGCATGGCCTCGATCAGCTCGGCGTGCCCTTTTTCCTTGCGCAGCACGCCCACGCTGCCGACCACCACCGCCTCCGGCCCCAGGCCGAGCTCGGCCCGCAGCACGGGGGCGGGCATGGGATCCGGGAAATCGACGGCCGGATAGACCACCGCCGCGTGCCCCGGCGGCACGCCGCGCTCGATGAGATGGCGGCGCACGAACTGGCTGGCCGCGATCACGCGCCGGGGGACGCGGGTATAGGACAGGAGGGAGCCCACCGGCTTGGCCAGGTGGCGGGTGCGCACGATCAGCGGCACCCCGGCCAGGCGCGCCGCGGCCCCCACCAGCAGGGTATCGCGGCGGCTGTGGGTGTTGACCACGTCGAAGGCGCCGCGCCGCAGCAGGCGCACCAGGCGCGGCAGACCCTTGAGGTGGTTCCAGGCGCCGTCCATGGCCAGGATGTCCACCTGGAAGCCGGCCTCGCGCAGGGCCGGCCCGAGGCGCGCATGCGGCTGGCAGACGGCCTGCACGTGATGGCCGCGCGCCCGCAGGGCGTGCAGCAGGCGAAAAATGTATTGCTCCTGGCCGCCGAACCCCGTGGCCGCCTCGGCATGCAGGATGCGCAGGGGCCTCATCCGTAGTTCACCTGCACATTGTCGGCGGACAGCCAGCGGCGCGCCCCCGCGATCAGCTCGTCGTCCATGCGCACGCGCCAGTCCTCGCCAAGCCGCAATGCGCACGAGAACGCGGGCCGGCGCAGCCGGATCTCGACCGGGACGCCCTCGCCCGGCTGCGCGCGCCAGGGCTCGAGCAGCTCGCGCAGGATGCGCACGTCGGCCGCCTCCGGCAGGGCCAGGCGCAGCGACTGCGCCCGCGATTCGCGGATGCGCTGCAAATCGTACAGATCGTCGGCCGAGACCCGCAGGCCGCCCGAATAATCGTCGTGGCTGACCCGGCCGTGGATCACCAGCAGGCGGTCCTCCTTGAGGCGCTGGCGGTACTGCTCGTAGAGCTCGTTGAAGATCGCCACCTCGACCTGCGCGGTGCCGTCGTCGAGCAGCGCATACAGCATGCGGCCGCGGCGCGTCATGCGCGGGCGCACCGAAGCCAGCACCCCGGCGATCCACTGGGGCCCGCGCGAGGGGGCCAGCCGGGCGAGCGGCGTGGGCGCCACGCGCCGGACCTCGTCGCGCCAGGCATCGAACAAATGTCCGCTGAAATAAAAGCCCAGGGCCGTCTTTTCCTCGGTCAGGCGGGTCTGCAAGTCCCAGGGCGCGACGCGGGCGAGCTCGCCGGCCACCACCTGGCCGGCATCGTCGTCGAACAGGGACGCCTGGTTGGCATTGCGCTCGGCCTGCTCGGCCGCCTCGATGGCGCTGCCCAGCGTCTCGATCAGGGCCGCCCGGTTGGGCTCGAGCGTGTCGAAGGCGCCCGCGCGGATCAGGGCCTCGATGCAGCGGCGGTTGACCGTGTGGCGGTCGACCCGCGCGCAGAAATCAAAGAGGCTCGCGAACGGCCCGCCCGCCTCGCGGGCGCGCAGGATCTCCTCGACCGCGGACTGGCCCGTGCCCTTGACGGCCCCCAGCCCATAGCGGATGGTGCGCGGCGGCTCGCCGCGCGCGGTGCATTCGTCCTCGACCGGCTCGAAGCGATACGCCGAGGCATTGATGTCGGGCGGCAGCACGGCCACCTTGTTGGCCACGGCGTCGCGCCAGAACACCTGCACCTTGTCGGTGTCGTCCATGTCCGAGAGCATGGTCGCGGCGAGGAATTCGGCCGGATGATGGACCTTGAGCCAGGCCGTCTGGTAGGAAATCAGGGCGTAGGCGGCCGAGTGGCTCTTGTTGAAGCCATAGCCCGCGAACTTTTCCATGAGATCGAACAAATGGGCGGCGAGCTCGGCGTCGTAGCCCTTGGCGACCGCGCCCTCCTGGAAGGTGACCCGGTGCTTGGCCATTTCCTCGGGCTTCTTCTTGCCCATGGCGCGGCGCAGCAGGTCGGCGCCGCCCAGGGAATAGCCGCCGATGATCTGCGAGATCAGCATCACCTGTTCCTGGTAGACGATGACCCCGTAGGTGCTCTTGAGGACGGGTTCGAGATCGGGATGGAAATAATCGACCTCCGCCCGCCCGTGCTTGCGGTTGACGAAGTCCACCACCATGCCGGATTCCAGCGGCCCCGGGCGGAACAGCGCCAGCAGGGCGATCACGTCCTCGAAGGTGTTGGGCCGCATGTCCTTGAGCAATTCCTTCATGCCGCGCGATTCGAGCTGGAACACCGCCGTGGTGTTGGCCTCGGACAGCAGCGCATAGGTCGCCGGGTCGTCCAGCGGCAGGCTCATGAGGTCGAAGTCGCGCTTGCCGGGGTTGAACTGGCGCACGTAGCGCACGGCCCAGTCGAGGATCGTCAGGTTGCGCAGGCCCAGGAAGTCGAACTTCACCAGCCCGGCCGCCTCGACGTCGTCCTTGTCGAACTGCGAGACGACGCTGGATTCGCTGCCCGGCTGGCAGTAGAGGGGGCAGAAATCGGTCAGCTTGCCGGGGGCGATCAGCACCCCGCCCGCGTGCATGCCGATATTGCGCGTCAGGCCCTCGAGGGGCCGCGCCAGGTCGATCAGGGCGCGGATCTCCTCGTCGCTGTCGTAGCGCTCTTTGAAGGCGGGCTCTTGCGCGAGCGTGCGGTCGAGCGTCCAGGGATCCGCCGGATTGAAGGGGATCATCTTGGACAGGTTGTCGCAGACGCTGTAGGGCATCTCGAGCACCCGGCCCACGTCGCGCACCACGGCCTTGGCGCCCAGCGTGCCGAAGGTCGCGATCTGGCTCACCGCCTCGCGGCCGTATTTTTCCTTGACGTAGTCGATCACCCTCTCGCGGTTGTCCTGGCAGAAATCGACGTCGAAGTCGGGCATCGAGACCCGCTCCGGATTCAGGAAGCGCTCGAACAGCAGGTCGTAGCGCAGGGGGTCGAGGTCGGTGATGCCCAGGCTGTAGGCGACCAGCGAGCCCGCCCCCGAGCCGCGCCCGGGGCCCACGGGCACGCCGTGGCTCTTGCCCCAGTTGATGAAGTCCTGCACGATCAGGAAGTAGCCCGGGAATCCCATGCCGATGATGGTCTTGCACTCGAGCTCAAGCCGCTCGCGGTAGGCCGGCGCCCGCCGGGCGCGCTCGTCCTCGTCGGGATAGAGCTGCACCAGGCGCCGCTCCAGCCCCTGGCGCGCGAGCTCGTGCAGGTAGTCGTCCAGCGTCACCCCGTCGGGCGTCGGGAAGCGCGGCAACTGCGGGTGGCCGAGCTCGAGCGTGAGGTTGCAGCGCCGGGCGATCTGCACGGTGTTGGCCAGGGCCGAGGGCACGTCGGCAAACCGCCGCGCCATCTCGATGCTGTCGGGCATGTACTGCTCGGGGGTGAAGCGCCGCACCCGTCGGGGATTGCCCAGCAGTTCCCCCTCGGCGATGCACACGCGCGCCTCGTGCGCGCGGAAGTCGCCCCGCTCGATGAACTGGATGGGATGCGTGGCCACGACCGGCAGGCCCTCGGCCGCGGCCAGGCGCACGGCGGCCTGCACGTAGGCCTCGTCGCCGTCGAAGCCCGCGCGCTGCAGCTCGATGAAAAAGCTGCCCGGAAAATCCGCCGCCCAGCGGCGGGCGAGCTGGGCGGCCTCCTCGGCGCGGCCGGCCTCGAGCGCCTGCCCCACGTCCCCCGCCCGGCCGCCCGAGAGGACGATCAGGCCGCTGGCGCCGTCAAGCCACTCGCGCCGCAGCTCGGCCCGCCCGCGGTAGCCGTTCTCGGTCCAGGCGCGGCTCAGCAGCTCGCACAGGGCGAGGTAGGCGCCATGGCCGCTCGCCAGCAGGACGATCCGGTGGGGCTTGTCGCGATCGGCGGGATTCTGCAGCCAGGCATCGCAGCCGGCGATCGGCTTGATCCCGGCCTTGCGCGCGGCCTTGTAGAACTTGATGAGACCGAACAGATTGCCCAGGTCCGTCAGGGCCAGCGCGGGCTGCCCGAAGGCCACCGCCCGCCCGACCAGGTCGGGGATGCGCGCGATGCCGTCGACCACCGAGAATTCCGAGTGGGCGCGCAGGTGGACGAACAGGGGGGTGTCTGGGTTCATGGTCATGGTCGGATGATTGTACCTAGGGAAGCCCGGGACGAGCCTCCGCGCCGCGGATCCGGCGGCCCGCGGCGCGGCGCTACCGCGGCATGGCGGCCCAGGCCTTCTGCAGGCGCTTGACCGAGACGGGATAGGGCGTGCGCAGCGCCTGCGCGTAGAGCGCCACGCGCAGCTCCTCGAGCTGCCAGCGGAAGTCGTCCAGCCGCTGGTCCGGCGCCCCCTTGAGGGCGGCGCGCGCGCGCCGCCACGGGGCCTCGAGCGCGGCGATCCCGGCCATGGCCTGGGCGTCGCGCGCCGGGTCCTCGCGCAGCTTGTCGATGCGCACCTGGGCGGCCTTGAGATAGCGCGGGAAATGGCGCAACTGCTCGTAGGGCGTGTCGCGCAGGAACCACTTGCCCACCAGGGCCGCCTCCTGGGCGCGCAAGTCCTCGTGGGCCTCGGACCAGGGCCTGGCCTGGGGCAGTTTCTTGTGCAGGGCCGCCCGCTCGGCGAGGATCTGTCCAGCCAGCCGGGCGATCTCCTGCGCGAGCAGGTTGAGGCGCCCCTTGCCCTGCTCGCGGCGCTGCTCGAAGGCGTCGGCGTCCTCGGGCCAGGGCTCGGCCAGGCAGGCCTGGTCCAGGGCGCAGTCGATGATCTGGTCGCGCAGCTCCTGCTGGGTGCCGAGGTCCATGTACAGCATCCCCATCCGGGTCAGCTCGGGCGGGTTCTTTTCCAGGTAGCGGACCTGCTCGCGCAGGGCGATCCGGAACAGGCGGCGCAGGCCAGCGCGGTGCTCGCGGCGCGCCTCGCGCGGATCGTCGAACACGTCCAGGTCGCAGGACTCGCCCCGGTCGCGCAGGGCCGGATAGCCGATGAAGGACTGGCCCTTGCGGTGGATCTCGAGCAGCTCGGGCAGGGGTCCGAAGGTCCAGGCCGTCAGGCCCTCGTGGGCGAGCGCCTGCGCCACCTCGCGGTCATGGGCGGCCACCTGCTGGAAGGAGGCCTGGGCCTGGCGGCCGTGCTCGGCGCGCAGTTGATCCAGGTTGCGCCCGCCCGAGAGCATGCGGCCGTGCTCGTCGACCACCTTGAAGTTCATGAACAGATGCGCCGGCAGGGTCTCGAGCTTGAAATCCGCGGTCTGGACGCGCACCTTGCGCTGCGCCCAGATGTCCTGGATCAGGGCCTCGAGCAGGCCGATGTCGGGATCCGAGGCGCGCTCGAACCAGCGCTCGTGGAAGCCCGCCGCGTAATCGGGCAGGGGCACGCAGTGGCGGCGGAGCTTCTGCGGCAGCGACTTCAGCAGCAGGTGGACCTTTTCCTTGAGCATGCCCGGCACCAGCCACTCGCAGGCGGCCGCGTCGAGCTGGTTGAGGGCGAACAGCGGGACGGTCAGGGTCATGCCGTCGCGCGGCGAGCCGGGCTCGAAGTGATAGTCCACGGCCATCTCGACGCCCGCGCGCTTCAGGCGCCGGGGGAACACGTCGGTGGTCACCCCGGCCGCGTCGTGGCGCATCAGGTCCTCGCGCGTCAGCATCAGCCGGGCCGCCGCGGCCGCGTCCAGGCCGGCCGCCCACTTTTCCAGGGTCGCGGTCTGGCACACGTCGGCGGGAATCTGGCGCTCGTAGAAGGCCTGGATCAGGGCGTCGTCGACCAGGATGTCCGGCCGGCGGCTCTGGTGCTCGAGCCGCTCGATGGAGGCGATCAGCTTGCGGTTGTGGGCGACGAAAGGCAGCGTGGTGTCGATGTCGCCGGGCACCAGGGCGTCGCGGATGAAGATCTCGCGCGCCGCCGCCGGATCGATCCGGCCGTAGTGCACCCGCCGCCCCGTGTACACCGGCAGGCCGTGGACCGTGCCGCGCTCGTTGGCGACCACCTGGCCCGCCTTGCGCTCCCAGCGCGGATCCGACCAGGCGCGCCGCAGCAGGTGGGCGCCGGCGCGCTCGATCCAGGCCGGCTCGATGCGCGCCACGCAGCGCGCGTACAGGCGCGTGGTCTCGACCAGCTCGCCGGCCAGGACCCAGCGCCCGGCCTTTTTTTGCAGGGGCGAGCCGGGGTGGATGGCGAAGCGGATGTCGCGCGCGCCCTGGTACAGCTCACCGTCGCCCTTCATGCCGATGTTGCCCAGCAGCCCGGCCAGCAGGGCCATGTGAATCTGCTCGATCGTCGCCGGCGCCTGGTTGAGGCGCCAGCCCTGCTCGCCCGCCAGCGCCAGGAGCTGCGCATGGATGTCGTGCCATTCCCGCAGCCGCACGGGCGAGAGGAAGGCGGCGCGCAACCGCTCGACGAGCTTGCGCTGCGAGGCCTTGTGCGCCACCTGCTCGCCATACCAGGTCCAGAGCTTGAGCCAGGACATGAACTCGGACCGTCCGTCGTTGAAGCGGGCGTGGGCGGCCTCGGCCGCCTCGCGCGCCTGCATGGGCCGGTCGCGCGGATCCTGCACCGAGAGGGCCGAGGCGATGACCAGGATCTCGGCCAGGCATTGCTGCTCGCGCGCCGCGAGGATCATGCGGCCCACCCGGGGATCCACGGGCAGGCGGGCCAGCGACTGGCCGACCGGCGTCAGGCGGTTGCCCGCGTCCAGGGCGCCCAGCTCTTGCAGGATCTGGTAGCCGTCGGCCACGGCGCGGCCGGTCGGCGGATCGACGAAGGGAAAGGCCTCGACGTCGTCCAGGCGCAGCGCCTTCATGCGCAGGATCACCGAGGCGAGCGACGAGCGCAGGATCTCGGGGTCGGTGAAGGGCGGCCTGCGCTTGAAATCGTCCTCGGCGTAAAGCCTCAGGCAGACCCCCGGACCCACGCGCCCGCAGCGGCCGGCGCGCTGGTTGGCCGAGGCCTGGCTGATGGGCTCGATGCGGAGCTGCTCGACCTTGCTGCGCCAGGAATAGCGCTTGATGCGCGCCAGGCCGCTGTCGACCACGTAGCGGATCCCCGGCACCGTCAGCGAGGTCTCGGCCACGTTCGTGGCCAGCACGATGCGGCGCGCGTTGCCGCCGGGGCGGAAGATCCCTTCCTGCTCGGCGCGCGACAGGCGCGCGTACAGGGGCAGGATGACGGCGCCGGCGGGATGGCGCTTGCGCAGCGCCTCCGCGCACTCGCGGATCTCGCGCTCGCCGGGCAGGAACACCAGCACGTCGCCCGTCCCGTGGCGCGCGCACTCGTCCACGCCGTCGACCACGGCGTCGATCAGGTCGCGCTCCTCGTCGCGCGCCGGCGCCGGCGCGCCGTCCGCCCCCCGCGCCGCGGGGTCCATCACCGGACGGTACAGGATCTCGACGGGATGGAGCCGGCCGGAGACCTCGATCACCGGCGCCGGCCGCCCGCCCTCGCCGAAGTGCCGGGCGAAGCGCTCGGCGTCGATCGTCGCCGAGGTGATGATCAGCTTCAGGTCCTTGCGGCGGGCCAGGAGGCGCTTGAGGAAGCCCAGCAGGAAATCGATGTTCAGGCTGCGCTCGTGCGCCTCGTCGATGATCAGGGTGTCGTAGCGGCGCAGCAGCGGATCGCGCTGGGATTCGGCGAGCAGGATCCCGTCGGTCATGAGCTTGATGGCCGTGGACGGCCCCGCGCGCTCGCTGAAGCGGATCTGGTAGCCCACCCAGTCGCCCAGCTCGGTGCCCAGTTCCTCGGCCACGCGCTGCGCCACCGAGGTCGCCGCCAGCCGCCGGGGCTGGGTGTGGCCGATCATGCCCCGGCGGCCGCGGCCCAGCTCGAGGCAGATCTTGGGCAACTGCGTGGTCTTGCCCGAGCCGGTCTCGCCGCAGACGATCACCACCTGGTGGGCGGCGATCGCGCGCGCGATGTCCTGCCGCCGGGCGCTGACGGGCAGTTCCTCGAGATAGTTCAGGGCCGGCAGCGGCCGATCCGCGAGTGCGGCCGCCGTGGCGCGCCGGTGTGGCTTTTCGGATGAATCCATGGTTACCCGGATGAGATGATCGGTCATTATAATTTTGGCTCGACTCCTCCACGGCCACGACCCGACGCCATGACGACGCCCGACACCGACACCTATTCCGCCCAGGACGCTCCCGAATTCGCCCCCGCGCAATTCGTGCGCTGGTTCCGCGAGGTCGCGCCGTACGTGCACGACTTCCGCGGCAAGACCTTCGTCGTGGCCTTCGGCGGCGAGCTGATCAACGACGGCGCCCTCGAGCCCCTGGTGGCCGACCTGTCGCTGCTGTCGGCCCTGGGCATCCGGCTGGTGCTGGTCCACGGCTCGCGTCCGCAGGTCAACGAGCAGCTCCGGCTCAAGGGCCAGGCCACCCAGTTCGGCCGCGGGGTCGAGCCCACGGACACCGCGGCCCTCGAATGCGCCAAGGAGGCCGCGGGCGAGATCCGCCTCGACATCGAGGCCGCCTTCAGCCAGGGATTGCCCAACACGCCGATGTCGCACGCCAAGATCCGCGTGATCTCCGGCAATTTCGTCACCGCGCGGCCGGTCGGCGTCATCGACGGCGTCGACTACCTGCGCGCCGGGACGGTGCGCAAGCTCGACGTGGACGCGATGCGCAGCATCATCGGCCAGGGCGCCATCGTGCTGCTCTCGCCCCTGGGATTCTCGCCCACCGGCGAGGCCTTCAACCTTGCCATGGAGGACCTGGCCACCAGCGCGGCCGTCGCCCTGCGCGCCGAAAAGCTCATCTTCCTGACCCAGAACCGCACCATCACCGAGCAGGACGGCTCGGTGGACACCGAGCTCGCCCGCAAGGATGCCGACGAGCTCCTGGCCCAGAATGCGCTCGACGAGGACACCAGCTCGTTCCTGCGCCACGCCTCGCTCGCGATCAAGCGCGGCGTGGCGCGCGCGCACCTGGTGCCCTACACGCTCGACGGCAGCATCCTGCTCGAGATCTTCACCCACGACGGCGTGGGCACCATGGTGGTCGAGGACACCCTCGAGGACCTGCGGCCGGCGGGCCCCGACGACGTGGGGGCCATCGTCCAGCTCATCGAGCCGCTCGAGGCCGACGGCACGCTGGTGCCCCGCGGGCGCGCCACCATCGAGCGCGAGGTCGAGCGCTTCACGGTGCTCGAGCACGACGGGGTGATCTACGGCTGCGTGGCGCTGATCCCCTACCTGGAGGAAGGCATGGTCGAGATGGCGTGCCTGATCGTCCACCAGGAATGGCAGGGCGCGGGCGACGGCGAGATGCTGCTGCGCCACGCCGAGTCGCGCGCCCGCGCCATGGGCGCGCGCCGGCTGTTCGTGCTGACCACGCGCACCTCGCACTGGTTCATCAAGCGCGGCTTCGTGCAGGGCGGGATCTCGGACCTGCCCAAGGAAAAGCAGGCGCACTACAACCGCTCGCGCAACAGCCTGGTCTTCATCAAGCGGCTCTAGAAGGCCGCCGGCACCCATGAGCGACGCCCGCATCCCGATCCGCATCGTCAACCTGCCCTCGCGCGCCGACCGCCGCGAGCACCTCGCCGCGCAGATGGCGCCGCTGGGCGATTATCCCTACGGCTTCTTTCCCGCGGTGCACGGCGCCCGCCAGCCCGACCATCCGCTGTTCAGCCACTACGACCCGGCGGCACGAGAGCGCGTCAAGGGCCGCGGCAATCCGCTCAAGCCCTCGCAGCTCGGCTGCTTTGCCAGCCACTACCTGCTGTGGCGGGAATGCGTGGAATCGGGCGCACCGCTGATCGTCGTCGAGGACGATGCCATCCTGCGGTCCAATTTCGGGGATTTCCTCGCCCTGGCGCCCGAGATCGCGCGGCGCTGGCCCCTGGTGTGGCTGCACGGCAACGACAAGGGCGGGCGGGACCCAAGCGTGGCCGTCGACCGCGCGGGCCCCTTCGTGCTGCACAAAAAGCTCAAGGGCCATTTCCGCACCGTCGCCTACCTGATCACGCCGGCCGGGGCCGAGGCGCTGCTGCGCCACTGCGAGATCTGGATATACCCGGTGGACGACACCATGATCCGCTTCTACGAGCACGGCGTCGAATCGATCGAGCTGCGGCCCGCCTGCGTGGCGCACGACGACGATTCCGCGTCCGACATCACGGGCCCGGGCGCGCGCGCGCCCCGCCGCCTGGACGACAGGCTGCGGCGCGAGGCCTTCAAGCTGCGCGACAACCTGCGCAAGGCCGTCCACAACGCCCTCTTTCGCCTGCACCACCGGCGCCTGCGCACATGAGGATCCTCGTCACCGGCGGCGCCGGATTCATCGGATCCGCCCTGGTCCGCCACCTGATCCTGGCCACCGGCCATTCGGTCGTCAACGTCGACAAGCTGACCTACGCCGGCAACCTCGAATCCCTGCGGCCGATCGGCGACGATCCGCGCCACGTGTTCGAGCGCCTCGACATCTGCGACGCCGCGGCGATGGCGCGGGTCTTTGCCCATTACCGGCCGGACGCGGTGATGCACTTGGCGGCGGAGTCCCACGTGGACCGCTCGATCGACGGCCCCGCGGCCTTCATCCAGACCAATGTGGTGGGCACCTACACGCTGCTGGAGGCCGCGCGCCAGTACTGGGGCACGCTGGACGCGCCCGCGCGCGCGGCGTTCCGCTTTCACCACGTCTCGACCGACGAGGTCTACGGCGATCTCGGCGAGACGGGCGGCCTGTTCACCGAATCCACGCCCTACGCCCCCAGCTCGCCCTATTCCGCCAGCAAGGCGGGGGCCGACCACCTGGTGCGGGCCTGGCACCGGACCTACGGCCTGCCGGTGCTGGTGAGCAATTGCTCGAACAACTACGGCCCCTATCATTTTCCCGAAAAGCTCATCCCGCTGACGATCCTCAACGCGCTCGAGGACAAGCCCCTGCCGGTCTACGGCGAGGGCCTGCAGGTGCGCGACTGGCTGTACGTCGAGGACCACGCCCGGGCCCTGCAATGCGTGGTCGAGCGCGGCGAGCCGGGGCGCACCTACAACATCGGCGGGCACAACGAACGCCGCAACATCGACGTGGTCCGGGCGATCTGCGCGCTGCTCGAGGAACTGGCCCCGGCCGCCGCCCGGGGCGTGCGCCCCTATGCCGAGCGGATCACCCACGTCGCCGACCGGCCGGGCCACGATGCCCGCTACGCCATCGATGCCGGCCGGATCCAGCGCGAGCTGGGCTGGACGCCCCGCGAGACCTTCGAATCGGGGCTGCGCAAGACCGTCCAGTGGTATCTCGGCCACCTGGACTGGTGCCGCAACGTCCAGGACGGCGGCCACCGGCGCGAGCGCCTGGGGATCGCGCCCGCGCAGGCCGGCGCCGATCGGGACGCGGCGGCCGCGCGAGGCGCGGAGCCCGGCGCGCGCTGATGTCGGCCTCCTTGCGCATCCTGGTGACGGGCGCCGGCGGGCAACTGGGCCGCTCGCTGCGAGACCGGATCGCCCGATCGACCTCCCCGGCGCCCGCCGCCTGCGCGGACGGGGCCGTGCAGGAAGGGACGGCCTCCGACGGCCGGGCCGCGCCAGGCTCGGCCTGTACAGACCCGGCCGTGGCGGACCTCACCTTTGCCGACCGGGCCAGGCTGGACGTGACGCGCGCCGATGCCATCGAGGCCTGGCTGGACCGGCACCCCGCCGACGTCGTCATCAATGCGGCCGCCTATACGGTCGTCGACCGGGCCGCCGCCGAGCGCGGGCTGGCCATGGCCGTCAACGCCGAGGCGCCCGGCTTGCTGGCGCGCGCCTGCGCGCGGCGCGGCGCGCGGCTGCTGCATGTCTCCACCGACTATGTGTTCGACGGCCGCGCCGGCCGCCCGTACGTCGAGGACGACCCGCCGAATCCGATCAACACGTACGGCCTGAGCAAGCTCGAGGGCGAGCGGGAGGCGCTGCGCCGGGCGCCGGACGGCATCGTGCTGCGCACGGGCTGGGTGTTCGGCGCCCACGGGGGCAATTTCGTCAAGACCGTGCTGCGGCTCGGGCGCGAGCGCGGGGCGCTGGACGTCGCCGACGACCAGTTCGGCGGCCCCACCTGGGCCGGGGACCTGGCCGCGGTCCTGCTCGAGCTCGCCATGCGGCCCGCCGCGCCGGGGGGCATCTATCATTTCGGCGGCGAACCCTGGATGAGCCGGCATGGCTTCGCCCGGGAAATCCTCGACGAGGCCCTCGCCCGCGGCCTGCTCGAGCACCCGCCCCGGCTGCGCGCCATCGCCTCGGCCGACTGGCCCTCGCCCGAGCCCCGGCCGGCCGACAGCCGGCTCGACGGCTCGAAACTCGCGGCGCTGCTGGGCCGCCCGCCCCCCGACTGGCGCATCGGCCTGGCACGGACGCTGGATGCGCTGGCACGGGCCCCCGAGGGACTACAATGAGGGCTGCACGGATGACGACAGCACAGCCGCCTGGAGGTCGATACACATGGCTCGCATGATCCATTGCCGCAAACTGAACCGCGAGGCCGAGGGGCTGGACTACCCGCCCTACCCCGGCGATCTCGGCGTGCGGATCTGGCGCGAAATCTCGAAGGACGCCTGGGCCAAGTGGCTGGACATCCAGACGCGCCTGGTCAACGAAAACCACCTCAGCCTGGCGGACGCCGACGCACGCAAGTTCCTCTCGGGCCGCATGCAGGAATTCCTGTTCGAGGACCGCGACGTCGAGGCCCGGGGCTACGTGCCCCCCGAGGCCTGATTCACTTTTCCTTGAGCTCGGGGGCCTCGCCGCGCGCCATGCGCTCGGTGTTGCTCACGCCCATGTGGCGCACGTCGTCGCCCCGCACCATGTAGATCACCCGCTCGGCCATGTTCTTGGCGTGGTCGCCGATGCGCTCGAGCGCGCGGGCGATGAAGACCAGGTCGATCGAGCGCGAGATCGTGCGCGGATCCTCGATCATGTAGGTGATCATGTGGCGCAGGGCGGCCTTCCATTCCCGGTCGACCTCCTTGTCGCTGCGCACCACCTGGGCGGCGGCCACGGGATCCTCGCGGGCGAAGGCGTCGAGCGCGGCGCGGATCATGCCCGCCACGGCGTCGGCCATGTGGCGCAGCTCGACCACCGGCTCGTAGGACGAGTCGGCCTCGTGGAGGCGGCGCGCGACCTTGGCGACCTTGACCGCCTCGTCGCCGCAGCGCTCCATGTCGGTCAGCATCTTGGAGATCGACAGCAGCAGGCGCAGGTCGACCGCCGTGGGCTGGTTGCGCGCGATCAGCAGGCCGATGCGCTCGTCGATGCTGACCTCGAGCTGGTTGACCTGGCGCTCGTGCTCGCGGACCTTGTCGACCAGCTCGAGCTCGCCGTCGGCCAGCGCCCGCATGCCGTCGAGCACCATGGACTCGACCAGGCCGCCCATCTGCAGGAACATCGAGCGCGTCGTCTCGAGTTCGGCATGGAATTGCTTGTTGGTGTGCTCCAGCATGTCCTGACCTCAATATCTGGGAATCGCATGACCGCAAAGCGTAGCACCCCGGCGACGCCTTGTCATGGCCGGGGCCCCGCGCCACGCCCGCGACCCGATGCGGTGCCCGCGGCCCGGCGCCACGCCGGCGGCTCGATGCCATGGCCGCGGCCCGGCGCCACGCCGACGGCTCGATGCCATGGGCATAGCTTAAGCGCTGATCATGACGGCATCATGACCGCATGCCGGCGCGGTCGGCCCATGGCGGCATCGAGGCTGGGCCGCAAGGCGGGCAGCCCGGGCGCGAACGGCTCATCGCGGCATCATGCTCGTGCGTGCGCGGCCGCAGCCCTCACAAATCGCGGCGCAGGACGCGCACGCCCCCGGGGCCGGCGACCAGCGCCAGGTCCGCGCCCGAGATCGCGAACAGGCCGCAGCACACCACGCCCGGGATGTTGTTGACCATCGCCTCGAACTGCGCGGGCTCGTCCAGCGACAGCCCGGAGACGTCCAGGATCTGGCCGCCGTTGTCGGTCACGAAACCCTCGCGCAGGACCGGCCGCCCGCCGAGCTGCCGCAGGGCGCGCGCCACCGCCTCGCGCGCGAGCGGGATCACCTCGATGGGCAGGGGGAAGCGGCCCAGGCGGTCGACGAGCTTGGACTCGTCGACGATGCAGGCGAAACGGTCCGCCACCGAGGCGACGATCTTTTCGCGCGTGAGCGCGCCGCCGCCGCCCTTGATCATGCGCAGCCGCGCATCGATTTCGTCGGCGCCGTCGACGTACACGGGGATCGAATCGCCGCTTTCGAGCACGTCGTTC
>JBIQHJ010000011.1:47843-49110 GCA_044508625.1 Alcaligenaceae bacterium | reverse complement strand
CCCTTGATCATGTCGAGCGCGCCGGTGATCTCGTCGGCGCCGTCGACGTACCAGGGCATGGCCGGGACCTCGTTCAGGTCCAGCACCTCGATCCCCGCCGCCCGCAAGCGGCGCGTGCTGCGCTCGGAACTGGACACCGCCGCGCGGAAATCCCCCCGATGCGCGGCCAGCAGGTCGATGAACAGGTCCACGGTCGAGCCGGTGCCCACGCCCAGGACGTCCTCCGGCCTGAGCTGGGGCAGGACATGGTCGATGGCCGCCTGGGCGGCCTGTTGCTTGAGCTGGTCTTGGGTGGGCATGATGGCGCGCGGCTCCGGCGATGGGCGGGGGCCCATTGTACCCGGCCCGCGCCGGCGGCCCCCCGCCCCTCCCGGCCGGAGCCGGACGGCCCATCCGGCACGCCAAGGCCAATGGCACGGGGCTCGGGACCCGTCCCCCATCCAGCTTCGACCAACTCAGGCGCCGCGGCGGGCCTGGCGCACCTGGACGCGGTTGGCGGCGACCACCACGATGCCGACCACCAGCATGAACAGGGTCGCCAGGGCGTTGATCTCGGGCTTGAGGCCCAGCCGCACGCGCGAGAACACCTCGAGCGGCAGGGTGGTGTAGCCCGGCCCCGAGAGAAAGGACGCCACCACGACGTCGTCCAGCGACAGGGTGAAGGCCAGCAGCCAGGAGGCCAGCAGCGCGGGCGAGATCAGGGGCACGGTGATCAGGAAGAACACCTTGAGCGGCGAGGCGCCCAGGTCGAGCGCCGCCTCCTCGAGCGAGCGGTCCAGGTCGCGCACCCGCGACTGGATGATGACCGCCACGTAGGCCATGCACAGCGTGACGTGGCCGACCCAGATGGTGAAGACGCCGTTGCCCTCGGGCCAGCCGAGCAGCTTGGACATCTCGACGAACATCAGCAGCAGCGAGATCCCCAGCACGACCTCGGGCATCACCAGCGGCGCGCTCAGCATGCCGATGTACAGGCCGAAGCCGCGAAAGCGGCCCATGCGCGCCAGCACGTAGCCGGCCCAGGTGCCGATCGCCACGGCGGTGGTCGCCGTCAGGGCGGCGATCACGAGCGACAGGCGGGCCGCCTCGAGCAGCGCCTTGTCCTGAAAGAGCTCGACGTACCAGCGCAGCGAGAATCCCGACCAGGAGGTCATGAGGCTGGAATCGTTGAAGGAAAACGCCATCAGGCAGGCGATCGGCACGTACAGGAAGGCGTAGCCGATCACCAGGACCACGAAGCGCAGGACCGGGTTGCCCTTCATCGCCG